>DASXAG010000107.1:0-62542 GCA_036406835.1 Thermoanaerobaculia bacterium | reverse complement strand
CCCGACGTGCCGCGGCGAGGGCGCGGTCGCGGAATCCGAGCACGTGCGCATCAAGATCCCGGAGGGCACTCTGGACGGCGGAACGATCCGCGTTCCGGGCAAGGGCGGTCCCGGCCAGCGCGGCGGGCCGGCGGGAGACCTCTACGTCGGCGTCCGCGTGACGCCGCACGCGTACTTCGAGCGCCAGGGCAACGACATCCACGGCGTCGTGCCGATCACCGTGAAGGAGGCGTACGCCGGCGCCGAGATCGGCGTGCCCACCATCCACGGCACCGTGCGCGCGAAGATCCCCGCGGGCACGCAGGGCCGGCAGCGCTTCCGGCTGCGGGGCAAGGGCGTTCGCGATCCGCGGACCGGAGAGATCGGCGACCACCTCTACACGGTGCGAGTCATGGTGCCGAAGTCGCAGACGCCCGCGGGCGCCGACGCGGCGACGCTCCTCGATTCGCTCTACGAGGGAGACGTCAGGGCGGATCTGCCGAAGGGACTCTGACCCTAGAGCGCCGCGAGCACTTCTTCCGCGTGCTCGTCCGGCTTCACCTTCGGCCACACCGCCGCGATCTTTCCCTTCTCGTCGATCAGGTACGTGACGCGGAGGGTGCCCATGTACTTCCGCCCGTACATCGACTTCTGGCCCCACACGCCGTAATCGCGGACGATCTTCTTGTCGGGATCCGCGAGGAGCGTGAACGGCAGCGAGAACTTGTCGGCGAACTTCTTGTGCGACTTCTCGTCGTCCACCGAGACGCCGAGCACCGCGACCTTTCGCCGTCGGAACTGCGACCACGCGTCGCGGAAGGAGCAGGCTTCCTTCGTGCAGCCGGGCGTGTCGTCCTTCGGATAGAAGTAGAGGACGACCTTCCGTCCCTGAAAGTCGGAGAGCGAGACCGTGTCGCCGTTCTGGTCGGTGGTCTCGAACTTCGGCGCCTTGTCGCCCACGGAGAGAAGTGGCATGGCGAGGAAGTTATCAGTTTTCAGTCGTCAGTTATCAGTCAGCGAGAACTGAGAACTGAGTTATCAGTTTTCAGTCGTCAGTTATCAGTCAGCGAGAACTGAGAACTGAGAACTGAGAACTGAGAACTGAGAACTGAGAACTGAGAACTGAGGAGAGCTACTTGCCCTGACCCATGCTCACGACGAGGTCGCGAGCCTTCTCGTAGGTCATCGTGTCGTCGATCGCGATCGAGCGCACGGGCGACCAGTCGGGGCCGTCGAGCCGCGAGAACTTGAGCGCCGATCCGTCGAGCCAGTAGAACGTCGGCCGGTAGCCGGCGCCGATCGAGGTGCCGACGGGAATCTCGGGATCGGTCCGGTTGGCGAGCACCGGCGTCATGCGGGCCACGGGGCCGGTCAGCTGGATCGAGACGATGGGCGCGTGCCGGCGGTTCCACTTGAGGTTCCCGTACTCGGAGGGCTTGCCCCGGTCGGTCGGGAACGCGACGCGGACGACCTTCTCGGTGTCGTCGTGGAGGTCCGCGAAGCTCGCGAGCACGGCCCCGGAGAAGCCGTCGACCTGCAGGCTCGGATAGAGATAGGCGCCCGGCGGGATGTCGGCGGCATAGCTCGACTGGGTCGAGCCGCCGATGAGGTTCGGCATCTCGTACACGTCGAGGCTGCCCGGGTCGGTCGCGTTCTCGTCCAGGAAGAGCGTCGCGTAGCGCGCCTCGACGGCGGTGGATTCCTCCCACCAGATCACCGACAGGATCGACGACGTCGCGCTGACGGGCTTGTCCTTGTCGTCGAGCCACGTCACCGGCAGGTGCATGAGGGTGACCTGCGGGTTGTAGGCGCGCGAGATGCCCTGCGTCGGCATGAGCGGCGAGTTGGTCCAGACGCCGTTCTGCAGGACGCCGACGCGGACGTGCGAGTACGCCGAGATCTCCTCGATCCAGATGAGGACGAGCTTTCCGGTGTTCTCGTCGTAGGTCAGCTGAAGGCCGCGCTTCTCCTGGTAGGAGACCGTGCCCGGGATGATCGCGGTCTGGATCGTGCCGTCCTGGGTCAGGGAGGTCCAGTCGATAACGAAGCTGTCGGGCGAGGGCGTCAGGCCCGCGATCCCGAGGTCGACGGCCTTTCCGGCGCGCACGGTGTGGAGGGAGCCGTCCGGCGTCAGGAGCGACTGCTCCTCGAAGGCGAAAGCGAGCCCCGGCAGCGCGATCAGCGCCGCGAGGAGAAGGCTCAGCCGCAGCCATCCGTGACGCATCAGGCCCTCAGGTTGATCATGCCCATCAGGCTGATCTGGTGGAGATAGTTCTTGAGCGCCGGGAAATCGGGATAGTAGTTCGCGAGCGCGTCGTAGTGCACATCGGCCGCGTCGTCCCGGCCCAGCTCCGAGTAGGTCTCGGCCAGCAGATAGTGCGAGTTCTTCACGACGTCGTCGCGGTGGAACTCCTCGCCGAGGGCGAGGGCGCGCAGGCCGCACGGCTCGGCGGCGTCGGGCTGACCGAGCTTGAGATAGCCGAAGCAGAGGTCGAGGCAGGGATAGTCGAGCGCCTGGCGCGCGCCGAGCCGCTCGAACCCGGAGAGGCCGCGGTGGACGAGCGACATGCCGACGTCGACCTGGTCGAGCGCGATGTGGCAGTAGCCCAGGTTGTCGGAATAGAGATGCGCGAGGTGCGAGTCGGACTCACCGGACGACTCGAGCCGATCGAGCGCCTGCTGGAAGAGCCCGCGCGCCGATTCGAAGCGGCTCTCGTGGAGCTCGAGGTTCGCGAGCGAGTTGAGCGAGCCGCTCACGAGCTCCTCGAAGCCCTGCTCCTGGCTGCGCTGCAGCGCCGTGCGGGCGTAGAAGACCGCGCGCTCGTACTCGCCGCGCTTCTCGTGCGCGTGCGACGAGACGTACGCCGCCAGCACGCCGTTGTAGCTGCGCGGGCTCCGGAGGAAGATCTCCTTGAGCCGGGCGAGGTCGAAGTCGAAGCGGTCGATCTCGAGCAGCGTCGTCGCGCGGTTGCACGTGAACAGGTCCTCGAGCTCGCGGTCCTTCCAGGAACGGGCGAGGGCGAGGCCATCCTCGTACAGCGTCAGCGCGCGGTCGTAGTCGCCCTTCCAGAGCGCCTCTTTGGCGGTCTTTCGGAGGAATTCGAGATGCTTGTGCCGGTCGCTCACGCGCTCACCCGGAGGGGCATATTCGGCCATTCTAGGCTTCCGAAACGACGACTCAAGGCTTTTCTTCGGCTTCGTCGGAGTCGGCGTGTTCCGGATCACCGGACTCCTGAAGCTTCTTGAAGCGCACGAAATCGCGGATCTCCTGCCGCGCCTCGTCGGAGAGGTTGCGGTACTCGCTCATGAGATCGCGAGCCTCCCGCTCCGCCTCCGTCTCCGTCTCGCCGAAGAACTCGCCCATCTTCAGATCGAAGACTTGCAGGATCTTGAAGAGCGTGTCGAGTCCGACCTTGTACTCCCCCTGTTCCATGCGGGAGAGGTCGGACTGCGCGACGCCGATCTTCTCGGACAACTCGGTCTGAGTGAGGTGCCGGCCTTTGCGCAGCTCCCGTATCCGGGAGCCGACCAGCGCGATTTTGCGAGGAGGATGGGACGACATGGCTAGTTCCAGAAATGCTATTAAAACATAGGGAAGGCTCTATAATGCGCCCTCTCGTGGGGATGTCAAGAAAGAACGGAGCGCTCGCCTCTAAGCTCTTTCTCCTCAAGGAGATGGTGCTCAGGGACATCCGGGCGCGGTATGCCGGTTCGGGCCTCGGGGTGGCCTGGGCGTTCGCCCACCCGATCCTCTGGATGCTGCTCTACACGGGAGTCTTCTCCCTGGTGCTGCGGGTGCCGGTCGAGCCGGGCTACGCGAGCTTCCCGGAGTTCCTGATGGCCGGGCTCCTTCCGTGGATCGCGATCCAGGAGGGCCTCGCGCGCTCGGCGTCGGTCCTGGTCGACAACGCCTCGATGGTCAAGAAGACCGTCTTCCCTCTCGAGACCCTCGTGCTCTCGATCGTCGTGGCCGCCGTGGTCAACGAGCTCATCGCCTTCGCGGTGTTCGGCGTCTACGTCGCGCTGATCGGGCATCTCCGGGCCGGATGGCTGCTGCTCCTTCTGCCGGCGCTGGCGCTCCAGATCCTCCTGACCTTCGGTCTCGGCTGCATCGCGGCAACCCTGACCGCCTTCGTGCGCGACACCGCCCACGCGGTCGGGATCGTCCTGACGATCGGCTTCTACGCGACGCCGATCGTCTACCCCGCCTCGCTCGTGCCGGCGCGCCTGAGGCCGTTTCTGGCCGCGAACCCCGTGACCCCTCTGGTCGACCTGTACCGGCGGGCCTTCACGCTGCACACGGCCCCGGACCCGGCCTCGCTGGCCTATCTGACCGTTTTCAGCCTGCTCGCCGCGGCCGCCGGAGCGGCGATCTTCGCGCGCGCGCGGCCCCATTTCGCCGACCTGATTTGAAGAATAAAGCGAGCGGACGGCCCGTTGAGGGGTCGGCCACTTTCCCCGATCGAGGAGGTTTCGTGAGACGGATTCGGATTCAGCTGTGGGCGATCCCGGTCCTGGCCCTCGTGATTGGCGCGGTGTGGGCGTGCTCCTCGGGGGGCCGGCCCGTGGCGCCGCCTCCCGCGGCCGCGCCGCCGGGGACGCCGACGCCGGGGATCCTCTCGCGAACCGACCCGACCGTCATCGAAGAGACGGACACCCAGGTGATCCGCCGGCTTCCGAAGAAGCAGTACGTCAAGGTCGACGACCGCCACATCCGAAGCCCGATCGCCACGCCGCTGATCGAGTTCTTCAAGGAAGACGAGGAGTACTACTACGTCAGTTCGCCCAAGGCGATTCCCGGCGAGGCGGAGCTCAAGCGGCTGACTCCCACGCCGAAGCCCGGCGCCCCCTCGGCCGCGGATCAGGCGGCGCGCCCGCTCTCCACGCTCGTGACCGCGGCGGACTTCACGGACATCTTTCCGCCGCGCGTCTCGGGGAGGATCCACCTTCAGAAACTCGCACCGACCGGGCTGCCTCAGAAGGGGCTCTGGCGCGCGTCCTTCGTGCTCGCCGACATGAACGGCGACGGCATCCTCGACATCGTCGCCCCGAGCGATCGCCTCGGCGACGGGAAGCTCCACGTGTGGCTGGGCGACGGGAAGGGCGCCTTTGCGCCGTGGAAGCTCTCGTACTCGGAGAACGGCAAACCGAGCGAGCACTTCTCGATCGACTACGGCGGCGTGGCCGTCGGCGACATCGACGGGGACGGCTCCCTGGACGTCGTCACCGCGTCACACGGATTCGGCCTCGTCTCGCTCTTCGGCGACGGGAAGGGACACTTCGACGTCGTGCGCGCGGGCCTCGGCGCCAAGGACATGTCCTCGCAGGCCGTGGCCCTGCTCGCCGCCGGCGGCGCCGGAAAACTCGACCTCGTGGCCTCGCGCGACTCGAGCGAGACGAAGGAAGGCGATCCCGTCGACAAGACCCAGGTGCGCCTCTACCGCTTCGTGGGCCGCGACAAGGGCTGGGAGGTCAAGCGCGACGCGCTCATCGGCGGCTTCTACTCGAATACCCTGCACGCCTGGGACTACGACCGCGACGGGAAGGTCGACGTTCTGACCGGCAGCCACCTGACGGGCGCGCTGACTCTCCTGTGGCGCAATGCCGGCGACGGGACGTTCCAGCCCGTCCGCTTCGACAACGCCATCGAGCCCTACGCGTATCACTTCGCGACCGCGCCGGGGACCTTCGGCGCGGACCGCGCCGCCACCTTCGCGGACGGCTACTCGATGCAGGCCAACGTGCCCGATCCCATGAGGGCCAGCGGCATCACCCTCTACGTTTTCAAGAACGGCGAGTGGACCCGGCACCGCATCTGGAGGAAGAAAGAGCTACGCGCCTACCTCTTCGGGCTCGCGATGGGGGACCTCGACGGCGATGGCCTGGACGACGTCGTCTTCCCGGACAACGAGGCGGGGAAGCTCCGGATCCTCTTCCAGCAGCCGGACGGGAGCTTCGTCGAGGTCGCCGACGCCGAGGAGCCGGGGCTCGATTCGCCCGGCCAGTGCGTGCGGCTGGCCGACCTGGACAAGGACGGGAGGCTGGACATCGTCCTCTCGAAAACCGTCGCCTCGTCGGACCCCAGGCAGCCGGGGGGCTGGGACGTCTACCTCAACCGCAAGTAATCCCCGGGGGCGCCTGGGCTTACCGGATTATTTATGATCCGGAAGCATAAAATTCCCATTTTTAGCTTGACACGGCATAACCCGGGCGCGATCATCCAAACCAGCTGGAGCCCCTCTGGGCTTCAAACGAAACAGTCTTCAGGGTTTGCGGGTGTAGTAAATCGAAGTGTAGGGAGGTGATGGGATCGTTCGAGGGAAGGTGATCTCAATCGTGTGTTTTCGAAGAGTCAACAGTTATGAGGAGATCTCAATGAAGAAAACCCTTCTCGCGTGCTTGGCGGTCGTCGCGGTGCTCGCAGTCGCGACGCCGGCGTTCGCCATCACGTGCACGATCGATCAGCGGCCCGCCGCGACGCTGCTCGTTCCGTACTTCCAGGTTTCGTACGACGCGGACGGAAATCTCAATCCCAGCGGCAACGACACGATCGTGACGATCGCGAACGCCTCCGCGGCGCCGATGATCGCGCACGTCAACGTGTTCGATCGTCAGTCCCAGCTGGTGCTCGACTTCAACATCGCCCTGACGCCGTTCGACGTCCAGGCGATGCGCATGTCGGACATCCTCGCTGGATCGCTGCCGGACACGGTCAACGGTTCGGGTGAGGACGCCTGCCAGGTCAACGTCAACGCGTCGGTCTACCCGGATCCGGATGGCTTCCTGCGCGTTCGCCCGCTCGTGCCGGCGACCGGTCAGGACAACACCCAGGCGACGACGGATTACAACGCGCCGTTCCCGGGCCTCGGCTTGCCCGAAGCGCTGCGGACGAATTGCGACGGCGGCCTGGATGACAACGCCATCGGTTACATCATCATCGACCACGCCAACTACTGCAATCTGTCCGATCCGACCGATCCGAACTACTACTACAACGACGCGATCGGTATGGAGAACAACCTCTGGGGCGAGATCATCTTCACATCCGGCACGGGCATCCCGACCTACGCGATGTCGACGGTCAACATCGAGGCCGATGCCTCGATCGGCGACGCCGCTCTGCTCGACGCCCTGCCGGTCCGCTCCTTCGACGCCCGTTACTGGGATCCGCTCGACGAGTTCCCGCCGACGGGTTGCCCGAACTGCAACCAGGCCAACCCCGAGAACGACCTCCTTCAGAGGGCTCCTTGGGATGTCGGCTTCGGCGACCAGCGTGAGCCCCTGGGCCTGCGTTGGGCCGCTCGTTGGTTCGACGCCGGCGCTTCGCTGACGACGAACTTCCGCGTGTGGCGCGCCTCCACGGCGTTCAACGGCAACTGCGACGTCGAAGAGGCCATCGTCACCCTGCGGTTCTACGACGAAGACGAGAACACGACGGGCCAGGGACGCTGCCCGTCGCCCTGCACCAACCCGACCTTCAACTTCCCGCTCGAGACGCAGCAGCGCAACATCGTTGACTTTGCGCGTCCGACGGGTGCGATCGCGGGCTGGGTCCAGCTCGACTTCCTCGACCTCTCCGGTGGCGGCACGATCCTCGATCAGTCCTGGGTCGACTACTCCTTCGAGGGCGCTCTGGCTCTCGAGACGATCCTCGTCCCGGGCACGCAGCTCGATCCGTCGACCTGCAACCCGGAGGGTTCCGCGATTCAGGGTCTGACCGAGCCGGTCGCGCCGGTCATTCCGTCGGTGGCTGGTACGGGAGTTACTTCCTAGTTGTCCATGGAGTGGGCGGAGCCGAAAGGCTCCGCCCACTTATTTTTTTCTCTACGGAATCAGGTGTCCCGTCGTGCTCCGAAGCTCTGATTTCAATTTCTCTCCGGCAGCGACCCTCGGGTCTCCGAGGGGGAAGATGAAATCGGACCTTCCGCACACGGCCCAACCGGCCTCGGCCGACCCCATTTCGGAGGTTTTCGTGCTCAAGAATCGATCCATCCGTCTCGTCGCGACCGCGCTGTGCCTTCTGGTGGGGATGGCCGCCGTCCTGACGGCCCAGGGCAACGATTGCGGCGTGCCGCTGGGAACGGCGTCGACGACGCTTCCGGCCTGGTCCGGGACGCTCCCCGGCTCCGCCGACATGACGCTCGCCGACTCGGACAACTACCTCTACGTCCTGACGCAGTGGGGATTCGCGCGCGCGCCCCTCGGCGACGGCAGCAACCCCGGTCCGTACCAGTACGTCGTCATGGGCCACGAGCCGGGCACCTCGAGCCCGGGCACCATCCCGGTCGTGTGCGACTGCCACCAGGGCTCGAATACGTTCGACGTCGCCGAGGCTCCGGACGGCTCGGCCCGGCTGGTCTCGGACTGGCAGCCCTTCGCGCAGGGCGACGGGGTCTCATCCGGCTACCCGGCGGTCGTCGCGAAGGCGGCGGGCACCGGCAATCCGAGCTTCGGGAACCAGATCGACCTGCCCGACGCGGTGGCGCCGAGCGCGGAGGTGGCCGCGATCTACATCGCGACGACCGGCAGCTACTACGGCTACTTCCCGGTGGTCAACGCCGGCGTCTACATGGCCGACGTCACGAACCTGACCGGCAACCTGTTGCCCCCGATCGAGCCGTCGCCCGCGATCAGCTGGGCCTCGGGCTCGATCTCCGGCACCGGCGTGCGCCTTCGCGCCGCGCACGTGGTCACGTCGAGCTACGACAAGTACCTCCTCCTCGGCAGCACGCCCGCGGACGACGTCATTCACGTCGCCGAGATCAACACGAGCACCGGCCACCCGACGGAGATCACGAGCATCACCGGCAGCGCGCAGGGTAACCAGCTCGACGTCGCCGTCGTCAACAACGAGATCTTCATCTTCGCCGCGTCCGGCGGCGCGGGCCTCAAGGTCTACAAGTTCACGCCTCCGAGCCTCCTGTCCGAGGTCAGCGTCCCGTCGTCCATCAGCACCGGCACGATCAAGAAGGTCGACATCAACGGACCGGCGCCGTTCCCGGCGATGTCGATCTACCGCGACGCCGGCGGCGGACAGAGCTACGTCGACATCTGGGACACGAAGTGGCTCAACGGCAGCCAGCCGATCCGGGCCCGCTCGATCCACCACTTCGGGGCCGGGGACGCCTCGTACCGGGGCAACGGCTTCGGCTCCTTCGTCACCTCCTCGAGCGGCACCGTCACCTCGCACATCTACCGCGAGGTCAATCCGCCTCCGCCGGGACTGCCGCAGGTCCAGAGCCCGATCCACACCGACAAGGTCGACATCTCCTGCATCGCGGCGGACCCGGACGCCCCGCCGATCCCGTTCGCCAACATGACGAACGTGTCGGCGCAGGGACGTCCCGCGCCCGAGAACACGAAGAACTACTTCGGCGACCAGTGGTCGATCGCGGACGCCTCGGTCTCGTTCCTGCCGATCCTGCAGCTCGCCTGGGACTTCCACTACACCGGCGCGTTCAATCCCGAGACGGTCGTGACCGGAACGGACCTCCACGGCTACACGTACTCGCCGGCCTACTGGCCCTGCGACACGTCGGCCGGCGGCAACATCACGACCGGCGTGGGTTGCTACGGCAGTCTCGGCTCGATCGTCGGCAGCTATCAGCTCGCGATGCGCGCGCAGAACGTCAATCCTCCGGACAACGCGACGTTCGTCTCGCCCGCGGTCACGGTGAGCCAGCCGCAGGTCTCGATCGTCGGCTTCGACGGGAACACGCTCCAGGTGCTGGCCGGCAATCCCAACAACGGCGACGCCAGCGCGACGCAGGGGAACACGAACGAGGCGACCTTCGACTGGAACTTCTCTCCGGGCGGCGCGCCATCCTGCACGCAGCCGTGCAAGGTCGTCACCGTCCCCACCGCCGCGACCTCGTTCACGCTGCTCGTGACCTACAAGGGCGGCTACGGCACCACCGTCGGCGGCTCGATCCAGCAGGTGGACCTCGTCCCGAACTTCTCACTCACGCCGAACCCGGTCCTCAAGTCGAGCACCCTGACGCTCAAGAACCTGATGCAGAAGGCCGCGGCGGCGACGCTGAACTCGGTCGACTACGCGATCACGCCGAGCGGAGGCAGCGGCACGCTTCCGGGCGCGTTCCTCGTGGTCAACGGCACGGCCGGCGTCACGGCGCCGGGCAGCGTCGGCAACTACACGGTCACGCTGACCTATCACTACACGGATCACCTGGGCGCGCAGAAGACGGCGCAGGTCGCGCTGCCGTTCGGAGTCACCGACTTCCAGCCCGTGCCGGCGCTGGGCGTCTACACCGATGCCGCGCACAGCCACAAGATCTTTCCGGCGCCGGGGAACCCGCCGAGCTTCAACCTCACGGCGGGCACGCAGTACTACCTGTTCGACGACGAGCCGCTGCCGGGTGGAGTGGCGCATCCGGGCGCCGGGTTCTACACGAGCTCCGACAACAACGAGTCGATTACCGCGGGCGACCACCACATCGGCGACACCTCGAACGCGGGGCCGCAGGCGTGGTCGGCGGCGTCCTGCAGCGGCAGCTGCTACTTCAAGGTCGAGGTGCCCGCGACCGGAGGCACCGTGCGCGCGTTCAAGTACGTCGCGACGAGCGGTGGAGGTGGCGGTAATCCGCCGCCGCCTCCGACTCCCACGCTGACGCTGTCCGGCCCCGCGTCGGGCGTTGTCGGTCAGACCGTCAGCTTCACCGCGACGGCGAGCAACTTCCCCGGCGCCGTGACCTACGCCTGGGACTTCGGCGATGGCGGCGGCGGCGGTGGCGGCGGCGGAAACAACCCTCCACCTCCCGGGGGGTGCCCGCCGATCACGCCGCTTTGCGACTCCCTGGTCCTGGCGGATCCGATCGTCCAGGCGCTGACGCCGGGTCCGGCGACGAACACGCACACGTACGCCTCGGTCGGCACGTTCACCGTGACCGTTCAGGCGACCTCCGGCAGCACGCAGCGGACGACGACGAAGTCGATCTCGATCACCAATGGCGGGCCTCCGCCTCCGCTCAACACCTTCAACGTGACGGGCGCGAGCTTCAACGCGTTCAACAACACCTGGACCACCTCCGCGGGCGTCCCGGTGACGTTCACGGCGACCGAGCCCGATCAGACGACGTCCTTCGGCTGGGACTTCGGCGACGGCTCGCTGCCGGTCGCGGCCGCTCCGGCCAACCGCGTCATCGCGCACTCCTTCATCGCCGCCGGGAGCTTCACGGTGTCGATGACGGCGGCCAACGCGAACGGCAGCTCGTCGGGCTCCGTGCGCTTCTCCGTCAGCCCGCCGAGCTTCCAGGCCGTCATGATCCCGGGCGCCGGGTCGATCGACTCGCCCTCGGGCGTCTGGGCGACCGACATCAGCGTGACCAACCCGGGCAACGCGGCGACCACGGTGACGCTGTACTTCGCGGCATTCACCGACGACATCCCGATGGACCTCTCGACCCTGCCGTTCGACTCGCTCAACAGCTTCATGCTGCTGGCGGGACAGTCCTGGTCGGGCGTCGACGTCGTCGGCGATCCGCAGATCCTGAACCGTCACGGCGCCGGCAAGGGTCTCCTGCTCCTCAAGTTCACGGGCGTGACCGCCCCGATCGTGAGCTCGCGCGTCTACTTCACCGCGCAGGGCGCCTCGTTCGGCACGGCGTTGCCGTCCTACGTCGTGGGTCCGTACGGCCAGGCGCCGGGTCTCCAGGGCACCGAGGCCGCGGGCGACCAGATCCTCGTGGGCCTGCGCAACGACTCGCTCTATCGCTTCAACGTGTCGCTCTTCAACGCCTCGAGCCAGGCGGGACAGTTCCACCTCGATGCCTTCACCGACCAGGGCGAGCCGGTCGCCAGCCGAGATTTCTCGGTCGCGGCGTACGACCAGGCCGGCATCAACGACACCGACCTCTTCACGCCGGACCCGGAGAAGCGCTACGTGATCAAGGTCTCCGGCTCGTCGGGCGCCCTCCAGGCGTTCGCCTCGGTCCTCGACCGCCGCAACAACGACCTCGTCCAGGTCGCCGACGACACGCCGCGCGTGGCCGTCAACCCGGGCGACACCGTGAACTACTACATCGCGGGCGTGGGCCGCATCGAGGACGCCGCTTCCAACACGCACTGGCGCACGGACCTGCGCTTCTTCAACACGAGCACGCAGGCGCGCGACCTGACGTTCCAGTTCCACTACACGGCGCCGGGCGAGACGGCCGATCGCGTCGTGCTCAACACGCTGCACCTCTTCCCGGGCCAGGGCGTCTCGATCGACGACTTCGTCGGGACGTTCCTGAATCAGGCGTCGGACGTCGATCTCACGACGGGCACCGCCCTTGGCGTGCTCCTGATCTCCTCGCTCGCTCCGGCCGACATCGCCTCGGCGCCGCTGATCCTGGGCGGACGCATCTACGCGGACCTGTCCACGGGCACCGCGGGCATGCAGCTCTCGACGTACTCGGACGCCCAGACGGTGGCCGCGGGCGGCGGCGCGCTGGTCATGCCCGGCGCGCAGACCAACCTGCGCTTCCGGACCAACATCGGCATCTTCGCCACGAGCCTCCTGCCGACGACCGTGCGCATCACGGCGGTCAAGCAGGATGGCTCCACCGCGTCGACGTTCGACTACACGCTCAACGACCCGGATCACACCGGCGCGTTCGCCCAGGTCCCGATGACGGCCCTGGCCGGCATCGACGGCAACCCGGAGACCATCAAGGTGCAGTCCATCAACGGCGGGTCGGTCGGCGCGTACATCGTCACCGTCGACCAGATCTCGGCGGACACGGTCTTCGTGCAGGGCAAGCAGCACGACTAGGGTCCCGCTTCCGATCGTCCTCTCGGGCCCCGCTCCGGCGGGGCCCTTCGTTTTCCTGCGTCGCGGCGGCCGTCGCCATCCGTATCGTCCGCAGGCGCCTCGATAGAATGGACTTCAGGACGAACGATCGCCGCATGAGCTCGCCCGCCGCCGCCGTCTCGGCGGACCGCGTCTCGAAGATCTACCGAATCTACGACTCGGCCGGCGACCGCCTCCGGGAGCTGCTCTTCCGGACGCCCCGCCACCGCGAGTTCCACGCCCTGCGGGAGATCTCGCTCGAGCTGCCTCGGGGACGGGCGCTCGGCGTCATCGGGGAGAACGGCGCCGGGAAGTCGACGCTGCTCAAGATCATCGCGGGGACGACCCGCGCCACGTCGGGCCGCGTCGAGTGCCGGGGCGCGGTCGCCTCGATCCTGGAGCTCGGGATGGGGTTCCATCCCGACTTCACGGGCCGCGAGAACGCGCGCATGAACGCGGCGATCCTGGGCCTCTCGGGCGCGCAGATCCGCGCCCGCCTGCCGCTGATCCGCGACTTCGCCGAGCTCTCCGAGTTCTTCGACCAGCCGGTGCGCACGTACTCGTCGGGCATGGTCCTGCGCCTGGCGTTCGCCGTCGCGACCCATGCCGACGCCGAGATCCTGATCGTCGACGAGGCGCTGGCCGTCGGCGACGGGTACTTCCAGAAGAAGTCGATCGACCGGATCACCGAGTTCCACCGCAGGGGCGGCACGCTCCTCTTCTGCTCGCACGCGCTCTACTACGTCGCGATGGTTTGCGACGAGGCGCTCTGGCTCCGCAACGGGACGGTCGCGGGACACGGGCCGGCGCTGCCGGTCGTCCGCCGCTACGAGGCGTTCCTCCAGGAGCGCGAGCGGACGCTGCTCGCGGCGGGCGAGATGTCTCTTCCCGCAAGAGAGGAGGCGCCCGCCGTGGCCGCCGACGCGCCGGCGGCCGCCGCGACCGACGGACAGAAGCCCGCGCGCCTGACGGACGTCGTCGTGCACGACGGCTCGGGCTATCCGCGGACCGAGTTCGCCTCGGGCGAGACCGTGGCGGTCGACGTCGCCTTCGAGACGCGCGATCCGCAGCTCGCGTTTCACGTGCGCGTGGGCGTCGACCGCGAGGACGGCGTCCAGACGTTCGCCGTCGACACCCGGCCGGAGTCCTGGGCGCCCCTCACGGGCCGCACCCGGTATCGCCTGCGCCTCATCTTCCCGCGGCTGCCGGTCGCGCAGGGAGACTTCCGGGTCTTCGTCTACCTCGGCGACGAGAAGGCGCTCCACGTTCACGACGCGCGCATCCTGAAGCCCGGCTTCTCCGTGGTCTCCTCCGACTACGTGGTGGGCCTGCTGCGGCCGGCCTACGAGTGGGCCTTCCCCGACGTCGACGCGGACGCGGCCTCGGGCGTCGAGACGGCGGCGGCGGCGCGGAATCGCGCGGCGTCCTCTTGACCCGGTCCGTCGCGTTCGTTCACGACGCCGCGGGGCCGCCGCCCGGCCTCGACTACGGCGCCCGCCTCTCGCGGCTCCGCTGGCGGCGCGCCGCGCGCGCCGGGGCGATGGCCGACTGGACGGCGGAGGAGCCGGCGGAGCGCGCGGTCGGCGCGGCCGGGTCGTGGGTGGTCGTGCGGGACGCGACGGCCCTTCCGGCGCCCGCCTCGCGCATTCCCGAGCCGCCCTACGGCCGCGTGCTCCTCGCGGGGGACGGCGTGCCGGAGGGCGCCTCCTACGTCCACACGCTGCGGGAGCTGGAGCTCACGCCGCTCCGGACCGTCCCGGGCCGCGCCGCGACGGCGGCCGGCGCGTTCGCGTTCTGGCCCTCGGATCACCCGCCGAAGGCGGGGGAGACCGTCGCCGCCTTCTGCGCGAGACTCCTCGCGCTCGGCGGGAACGCGCATGCCACCGACGACGCCTTCCGCGTGCTGCGCTTCGACGACCCCTCGGCCCGCGAGCGGCCCGAGCTGACGCGCCGGCTTCCGTCCGGAGCGGGGAATCCCGTGCGGATCCTGGACGTCGGCTGCGGGGCCGGGGGCGGGATCGCGGGCGCGCGCGGGCGCCATGCCGGCTGGCGGATCACCGGCATCGAGAGGGACGGACGCCTCGCCGCGCAGGCCCGGGAGCGCTGCGACCGCGTGCTCGAGGGCGATTTGCGGGAGATCCTGCCGCGGCTCGCGCGGGACGGGGAGACCTTCGACGCGATCGTGTTCGCCGACGTCCTCGAGCATCTCGAGGATCCCTTCGACGCGCTGCGCGCCGCGGCGCGCCTCGCGGCGCCCGGATGCCGGCTTCTCGTGAGCGTTCCCAACGTGGGCAACCTGTCGGTGGTGCGCGACCTCCTGTGCGGTCGCTTCGACCCCGTGCCGGCCGGGCTGCTCGACGCCGGCCACCTGCGGTGGTTCACGCGCGAGTCGCTCGCGGGCGCCCTCGAGGAGTCGGGCTGGGTCGTGACCGCGATCGAGGGCGAGCCGGGCGCGCCCTCGCCCGACCCGGGTCCGCTTCGCGAGATCGCCCGCGCGTGGCCCGATCGGGACGACGAGAGCCTCGCGACGTACCAGTGGGTCGCGGAGGCCACGCGAGAGGCGTCCCGGTGAGCGACGCGCCCGCCGTCCCCCTCTCGATCGCCTACCTGCTCGACTCGACCGAGCTCTTCGGCGGCGTCAAGGTGGCGCTTCTCCAGGCGGAGGCCCTCGCGCGGCGCGGGCACCGCGTGACCGTCGTCTCGCCCGACGCGCCGCCCGCGTGGTTCCCGCTGATGCGGTCGCGCTTCGAGCGCTCGGCGTTCTCGGACTCCGCCGCCCTCGTGGACGCGCAGGTGCGCGTGGCGACGTTCTGGGAGACGGTGGAACCGGCCCTCGCCGGCGCGCGCGGCCCGGTCTTCCACCTCTGCCAGGGCTACGAGGGCGAGATCAGCTACTACGAGGAACGCTGGGGCGCGATCGAGCGCGTTTACCGCGCGCCGACGCGGAAGCTCGCGATCTCCGCCACGCTGGCGCAGCGGCTCGCGCGTCTCGGATTCGGCCCCGTCGCGAACGTGGGCCAGGCGTTCGAGGGGGAGAGCTTCTTCCCCGCGCCGCCGCGCCCCGCGAACGATCCGCCCGAGGTCCTCGTGGTGGGACCGCTCGAGATCGACTTCAAGGGCGTCGCGATCGCGCTCGAGGGGCTCGCGCTCTGGCGCGGGCGGGGCGGGCGCTTCCGGCTGCGCCGCGTGTCGTACTTCCCGTGCTCGAACGCGGAGCGCCTGTGGAATCTGGCCGACGAGTACCACCACCGCGTGCCGCCGGAGCGGATGCCCTTCGCCTACCGCGCGGCCGACCTCTTCATCGGCGCCTCGCGGGTGGAGGAGGGATTCGGCCTGCCGTCGCTCGAGGCGCTCGCCTGCGGCGTGCCCGCCGTGCTCTCGGACGTCCCCGGGCAGCGCGAGATCGGCGGCGACGCGGCGTGGTACTTCGAAGACGGCAATCCGGAGAGCCTCGCCGAGGCGCTGCCGCGGGCCCTGTCCGAGGAGGCGCGCGCGAGGGCCCGCGTCGCCGGGCCGGCCGCCGCGGCGCGGTACGACACGGCGCGCGTCGCGCGGCGGCTGGAGGAGGAGTTCCGCGCGGCCCTCGCCGCCGAGGCCCTCGCGGAGAAGTCCGCGCCTTGATCTCCCCGCGTCTCTCCGCGATCGTCGTCAACCACCGCACCGCCGCCGAGGCCGGGGATTGCGTCCGCTCGCTGCGCGAGGCCTTCGCGCGGGAGGGGATGGACGGCGTCGGGGAGATCGTCCTGGTCGACTCCGCCTCGGGCCCCGGCGAGCGGCCGGCCCTCGAGGCGATGCCCGCCGACACGCGCGTCTTCCTGGAGGAGAACCGTGGCTACTCGGGCGGGGTCAACGCCGGCATCGCGCGCGCCCGCGGTTCCGTCCTGTTTCTCTGCAACGCGGACGTCGTGTTCCTTCCCGGCGCGGCCGGCGCTCTCCTCCGGGCCGCCGAGGCGCCGGACGTCGGGGCCGCGGCGCCGCTCTGCCTCTGGGACGTCGGGGAGCGCCTGCGCCTGCCGCCGGAGTCGCCAGCCGGCTTCTGGGGCGAGCTCGCCGAGCGCCACGGCGGCCGCTTCCCATCGCTCGACGCGCGCCGGTTCGGGGCGTTCGCGCGCCGGAGCCTCGCGCTCTGGGAGAAGGGCGGAGACGCATCCCACCTCGCGGGCGCGGTGCTCGCGGTGCGCCGCGACGTCGTCGAGCGCGTCGGCGTCTTCGACGAGCGCTTCCTGTTCGAATACGAGGAGACCGAGTGGGAGGACCGCGTCCGCGCCGCGGGTCTGCGCCTGCGCTTCGTCGCGGAGGCGCGGGTGCGGCACCTCTTCGCGCGGAGCGCGTCGCGCAATCCCGACACCGAGCGACGCCGCACGGCGTCGCGCCGGCTCTATCGCGAGCAACGCTACGGCCGGCTCGGCCGCGCGATCCTCGAGCGGCCGGCGCGCCGGCGGATCTTCCGGGCCCGGCCGCTCGCCGACCCGTCGCTTCCCGCGCGCGCCGGAGCCTGGGTCGCGGTCTCGACGAACCCCTCGCTGATTCCGTTCGCGGGCGGACCGCTCACGGAGGAATTCCGCCTTCCGCCCGACGTCCTCGCGTCGCTGCGGCCGGGACCCGTGTACCTCCGGGCGTTCGCCCCCGACGGCCGCATCCTCGAGACCGGGGTCTGGGACAAGCGATGAGCTTCGAGATCCGGGAGGCCACGCCGGCCGACGCCGCGGGCATCCGCGAGCTCGTCGGGCGCGTGTTCGGCGCGGCGATGCCGGAGGAGGAGTGGCGCTGGAAGTTCGAGCGGAACCCCGACGGCTGGCGCGGCGTCGTGGGCGTCGCCGACGGCCGCATCGTCGGCAACTACGCCGGGTGGGGCCTGCGCTTCCTCCTCGATGGCGAGCCGGCGCTCCTGTACTCGGTCGGCGACGTCGCCACGGATCCTTCGGCGCGCGCCCTCGGCGGCCGGCGGGGCGTCTTCCGCGCGATGGCGGAGGCCTTCTTCGACGGCGTGGCGGAGAGCGTGCCGTTCTGCTTCGGCTTCCCGGGCGCGCGGCACCGGCTCGTCAGCGAGCGGATCGTGGGGTCGCGGACGCTTTTCCCGGTGAGACTCCGCGAGGTCGCGGCGGACGCGTTCGGTCCTCCGCCGCCCGATGTCGAGGCCGGCGAGTTCCCGCCCGAGAGCTTCGACCCGTTCTGGGAGACGGCGCGTTCGCGGCTCTCGCACGCGGCCGTCCGCGACCGCGCGCGCGTCAACTGGCGTTTCCACGGCCGGCCCACGCGCTACTACCGCATGGTCTGGCGCATCCAGTCCGGCGCGATGGTGTCCTGGGCCGCGCTCTGCGTCGACGGCGACGCCG
Source organism: Thermoanaerobaculia bacterium (assembly GCA_036406835.1). Lineage (GTDB taxonomy): Bacteria > Acidobacteriota > Thermoanaerobaculia > UBA5066 > Gp7-AA6 > DAHUXD01. The sequence goes on along the minus strand of DASXAG010000107.1, from coordinate 44,437 downwards.
CGACGGTCGTCGATTTCCTCTCCTCCGAGCCCGACGGCGGCGACCTGCTGCGGCTCTTCGCGGGCGCGGGCGAGGAGGCGCGCCGCCTGGGAGCGCGGCGGCTGATCTTCTGGGAGACGCCGGGCGGACCGGGCCGCTCCGTCATCGCGGCGCTGCCGGGAGAGAGCCGGGACGCCGGCTTCCCGATGATCGCGCGCGTGTTCGACGCGGCGGCCGTGGGCCGGTTCGCGGAGCGGCTCCAGCTCGTCCCGTCGCTTTACGACCTCGTCTGACCGATCCGACGCGTTTCGCCGCCGCGCGCTGCTAAACTCCACCCACTTCATGCCGCGTGAAGACTCCGCGATCCCGTTCGAGGCGACCGAGCTGACCGGAGCGCGGATCCTCGTCCTCGCAGCGCATCCCGACGACGAGTCGCTCGGAGCCGGCGGGACCCTGGCCCTCAACGCCGGGAAGGCCGAGGCGATCCGCGTGTGGATCGCGACCGACGGCACGGGGCAGGAGGGCGTCGCGCCCGACGAGCGGGCGGCCTACGGCGCGCGCCGGCGCGGGGAGGCGGAGCGGGCGGCGGAGATCCTCGGGCTCGACCGGCCGCGGTTCGGAGGCCTCGAGGACGGCGGCCTGGCGCGCCGGACGGACGCCGTCGACGGCGCCGTCCGCGCCGAGATCGAGGAATTCGCGCCCGACCTCGTCCTCTGCCCCTCTCCGGCCGAGCTCCATCCCGACCACCGGGCGCTCGCCCGGAGCCTCTTCGGGCTCCTCGCGTCGTCGCGGCCGGGAGACCCGGACCACGACCGATACCGCTTCCTGCGCGTGGCGTTCTACGAGCTCTCGCACCCGATGCTGCCGAACCTCCTCGTCGACATCGGGGGAGGCGCGGCGCGGAAGGGCGAGGCGCTCGCGGCGTACGCGTCGCAGCAGGCCGTCCGCGACTACGCGGGCGCGATGCAGGGCCTGAACGCGTACCGCCGGCTGACCCTGCCGGGCGGCGGCCCCGTCGAGGCGTTCCGCCTCGTCACCTACGCCGACGCGTCGACGACCTCCTTCGAGCAGCTGCGGCGCGCGATCGGCCCCGGAGCGATCGTCGACGGCGACCCCGGGCCCGCGCCGGTCTCCGTCGTGGTGCGGACTCGCAACCGGCCCGCGCTCCTGCGCGAGGCGCTCGAGAGCCTGCGCGAGCAGACGGTCCGGCCGAAGCAGGTCGTGATCGTCAACGACGGGGGAGCCTCGCCGCGCGAGGTCACCGACGCGTTCCGCGACGCCTTCGACGTGCAGCTCGAGGACTCGAAGCAGCGCCTGGGACGCTCCGCCGCCGCCAACCGCGGCGTGGCGCTCGCGCGCGAATCGCTCGTGGCCTTCCTCGACGACGACGACCGCTGCTATCCGGACCACGTCGAGCGCCTCGTGGCGGGACACCGCCAGGGACCCGAGCCCGTCGTCTACTCGGACGCCGCCACCGTGGTCTACGGCCAGGGCGATGGAGCGTCGGGCTGGGAGCCGCGCGTGCGGACGCTCCAGTACTCGCTCGACTACGACCCCGACTTCCTCCTCCTCGCGAACTACATCCCGGTGCACACCGTGCTCCTGCCGCGCGAGCTCTACCGCAAGGTCGGAGGCTTCGACGAGGGGCTCGAGTACTCGGAGGACTGGGACTTCCTCATCCGCCTCTCGGCCGAGACGCCGTTCCGGCACCTCCGCGCGGTGACCTGCGAGTACCGGGTCTTCGAGCCCCAGTCCGGAGACTCGAACCCGGGCCACGTCGCCTCCGGGGCGGGCGCGTTCCAGGACGCGCGCCGGAAGATCTTCGAGCGCTACGCGGCGCGGCGCACGGAGGCCGGCCTCGCGCGCATGCTCGACCGGATGCGGGCGCAGATCGCGTACTGGTACGACCGCGACGGCATCTCGCAGGGCGAGCTGCGCTACCAGCGCGAGAGCCACCGGCGGCTGGACGCGAAGGTGGTCCGCCTCGAGACGCGCGAGAACGACCTGACGCACGAGAAGGCGAAGCTCTCCTCGGAGATCGCGCAGCTCGAGTCGCGGCTGGCGTTGTCGAATGCGCGCAACGACGAGTACGACAAGCTCCTGGCCAACGCCAACGTCGAGGTCGAGCGACTGAACGGCATCCTCCAGCAGATCTACGACTCCCGGACCTGGAAGCTGCACCTCTTCCTCGACAGCCTCCGCGGTCGGCGGTGAGAGCCGACGCGAGCGCGGCGCCGACCGCCGCTGCGAGCGCGGCGCTGACCGCCGCTGCGAGGCCGTCGTGATCGAGCGCGTCGCGGTTCTCGCCCCGGAGCCGATCCGGCCGCGGATGGCGGGGATGGGGATCCGGGCGCTCGAGCTGGCGCGCGCGCTCGCGGGGAGCTTCGACGTGCGCCTGATCGTGCCGAACGATCCCGGCGAGGCGCGCGAGCTCGCGGGCGCCGTCACGGTCCGCACCGCGGCTGCCGGCGGCCTCGCGGCGGCGGTGCGCGACGCGCAGGCGGGCGTCGTCTCCGGCCACGCCGCGAACGCGTGGTTCCACGAGGTTCCGGAGATGCCGGTGGCCGCCGACCTCTACGACCCGTTCCCGATCGAGAACCTCCACTACGCGCGGCTCCTGGGCCCCGAGACCGCGCTCCACGACCGGCGCACGCTCGAGCGGGCGCTCTCCCGCGCGGACTTCTTCCTGTGCGCGTCGCCCGAGCAGCGGCTCTTCTACGCGGGCGCGCTCTTCGCGTGCGGACGCATCGGCTCCGAGAACTTCCCCGAGGACCCGGCGCTCGCTCGGCTCCTCGGCGTCGTCCCCTTCGGCGTGCCGGAATCCGAGGCGCGCGGAGACCGCGCCGCCGGTCGGGCGGCGGCCGGAGTCCCGGCGGAGGGCCCGCTCGTCCTCTTCGGCGGCGTCTACGACTGGTACGACCCGGAGCCGCTCCTCGATGCGTGGCCGGAGGTCCTCCGGCAGGAGCCGCGGGCGCGTCTGCTGTTCTTCGAGAACCCCAACCCCGAGACCACGCCGCAGCGCGTGTTCGAGCGCGCGCGAGAGCTCGCCCGCCGGATCGATCCGTCCGGCGGGTCGATCTTCTTTTCCCCCTGGCTCCCGTACCGCGGGCGCGCGGACCTCTACGCGGCCGCGGACCTCCTCGTCTCGATCTCGACCGAGGGCCTCGAGACCGAGCTCGCCTACCGGACGCGGCTGCTCGACGCGGCCTGGGGAGGCGTCCCTTCCGTGGCCGTCGGCGGCGGCTCGCTCGCGCGCGAGCTGGCCGCGGCGGGCGCGGCGGTCGAGTCGGGCCGCTCCGCGGGGGAGATCGCCGCCCGGGTCACCGCGCTCCTGGCGGACGCCGCCGCGCGCGGCAAGGCGGCCGACGCGGCCCGCCGGTTCGCCGCGGGCCATTCCTGGCGAGCCGTGACCGCGCCCCTCGCCGCCTGGTGCCGCGAGGCCGCCGTCGACGCCGGCCGGCTCCGGATGCCGGACGCCGTCCCGGGCCCGTCGCGGGGCTCCCGGCTGCGGCGGCTCTTCCAGTAGTCTCCCGCCCGTGACCGTTCCCAGCGCGAGCCCCATCCCGGAAGCCTCGATCGTGGTCGTCCACCACCGCGGCCTCGAGCACCTGCTCGAGGCGCTGGACGCCCTCGAGGCCGCGCGGCGCGAGGGGCTCACGGCCGAGGTCCTGCTCGTGGACAACGGCTCGGACACGCCTCAGGACGAGGTCCTCCGCCGGCACCCGACCGTGCGGCGGATCGCCTCGGCCCGCAACGTCGGCTTCGCGGAGGGCTGCCGGATGGGAGTCGCCGCGTCGCGCGCGCCCGTGGCGGTCTTCGTCAACGACGACGCGGCGGTGGCGCCGGACGCCCCGCGGCGCCTGGTCGCGGCGCTCTCGGCGGCGGATCCGGACGTCGTCGCCGTGGGCGGGCGCCTCACCGACGCGAGCGGGGCCGTCAACGACTTCTGGGACGGTTTCCTGACCTTCGACGGGCACGCCTTCGCCGCCGACGTCGGGCGCCCCGTGGGCGCGCTCCCCCCTGCCGCGGCGGGGGAGGAGCGTCTCTTCGCGTGCGGCGGGCTCATGGCCGTGCGGTGCGCGGACTTCCTGGAATCCGGGTTCGACCCCGACTACTTCGCGTACCTCGAGGACGTCGACTTCGGCTGGCGCCAGTGGATCTTCGGCCGGCGCATCGTCGCGGAGCCCGGCGCCGTCGCGCGCCACCGCGGCGGGGCGACCGCGCAGGCGCTCGGGATCTTCTCGCGCGGGTTCCTGTTCGAGAAGAACGCGTTCGCCACCGTCTACAAGAACCTGGACGCCGAGCGCTTCCACGCGCTGATGCCGGCCGTCGTCATGACGTTCCTGACGCGCGTCGCCGAGATGCTGTCCGCGCGCAACCCGGGGGGCGCCGAGCTCTCGCGCGATCCGTACGCGCCGACCGCGCCGGGCGGGTCGGAGTGGCGCCGGCTCCTCGGGATCGCGGAGGACGCGGGAGCCGGCGTCCGCCTCGAGGACCCGCTCACGGTGGCGCACCTGCGCGCGCTCCTGTGGATCCATCGCAGCCACGCCGCGCTGGCCGCCAAGAGGCGCGAGGTCCAGGCGCGCCGGCGGCGCGGCGACGCGGAGATCTTCGCGAAGTTTCCGATGCGCCTCGTGCCCACGTATCCCGGCGACGACCGGCTGGATTCCGATTTCTTCGCGCCGTTCTGGGAGGGCGCTCCGCCGCTCGTGCGGAGCACGCTCCGCGACATCTTCGAGGGCGACGCGTGAGCTACTCGGTCGTGATCCCGACGTTCCGGCGCGCCGAGACGCTCTTTCCGGTCCTCGACGCGCTGGCCGCGCAGACGGGTCCTCCCGAGTTCGAGGTCGTCGTCGTCGACGACGGATCGGGAGACGACACGCTCGCGCGGCTCCGCGCCTATCGGCCGCCGTATCCGTTCCGCTTCTTCACCCAGGAGAACGCGGGTCCCGCGACGGCGCGCAACCGGGGCGTCCGGGAGGCGCGCGGGTCCGTGGTCGTGTTCCTCGGCGACGACACCGTTCCGGAGCCGCCGCTCCTGTCGATCCACGCGCGCACCCACGAGGAGAAGCGGCCGCATCCGGTGGCCGTACTCGGCTACACGACGTGGCCGCGCGGCCTTCGCGTCTCGCCGTTCCTTCACCACATCAACGAGTACGGGCTCCAGTTCGGCTACGGCCTGATCCGGGACACGGAGGAGGTCCCGTTCAACTTCTTCTACACCTCCAACGTGTCGCTGCCGCGTGAGCTGCTTCTGGAGGTCGGCCTGTTCGACACGAGCTTCCCGCACGCCGCGTGGGAGGACATCGAGGTCGCGTACCGCCTCATGCAGCGCGGGATGCGGATGGTGTACCGCTCGGACGCGGTGGCGCGCCACCACCACGAGATCACCTTCGCGTCGTTCCGGCGGCGCCAGGAGAAGGCGGGGGAGGCGGCGGCGATCTTTTACCGCAAGCACCCCGAGCTCGGCGACTTCCTGGCCGTGCCGCTCGCCCGCACGCCCGCGCCCCGGGCGTCCCTCTCGAGCCGGCTGTTCTCGGTGTGGGCCGGGCTCGCCGAGCGTTCGGAGCTTCCCGGCGCGCGCTGGGCTCTCGACCGCGTGCTCAGGGAGGATTACCTGCGGGGTCTCCGGCGGGGCCTGCAGGAGAACGGCGGATCCATCCCCGGAAGATGACGCCTTGACCTTTCCGGAGGTCAGAATCGCGCGACCGCGCAAATCGCTCACGCGCTCACAAGCCACACACGGGATTCGAGTTATTCGGGCCGCGTCGGTGTAAACCTCGTGGCCCCGGAATTGCTCTATATTTGCCCGGAGGCCTAGGGATTATGAAAAGAATTCTTGCTCCCGCGTTTGCCGCGGCGCTCCTTCTCGCGTCCTCGCAGGCAACGGCGGATCCGCACGGCGGGGGCGGCGGACACATGGGTGGCGGCGGTCATATGGGTGGCGGCGGTCATATGGGCGGTGGCCACATGGGCGGCCACGGCGGAATGGGACACGGCTCGATGGGCCGCGGCGGCACGCACATGGCTCCGCGCGGCGGCGGCGCCTGGCATGGCGGCCACGGCAGCGGCTGGCATGGCGGCCACGGCAGCGGCTGGCACGGCGGCGCGCACGCTTCGACTTTCCACGGCGGCGGCTGGCACGGCGGATGGCACGGCGGCCACGGCTGGCACTGGGGCTGGGGCTGGGGCTGGGCGTGGAGCGGTTGGGGCTGGGGTTGGGGATGGGGCTGGGGTTGGGGATGGGGCTGGCCCTACTACGGCGCCGGTTATCCCTACTACTACGGCGCGTACGGTTACCCCGGCGGCTATGGCTACGCGGCCTACCAGCCGGGTGACTGGACGATCGTGAAGACCGACGTCTCGCCGGAAGAGGCGCGGATCTACATGGACGGCAAGTACATCGGCACGGCCGACGACTTCGACGGCTATCCCGATTTCCTCTATCTCGCTCCGGGCAAGTACCACCTGGAGTTTCAGCTCGAGGGCTTCGAGACGCAGGGCATCGACATCGACGCCCGCGCCGGCGCCCGAATCAATCCGAAGAACCAGCTGATGAAGATCCCGGGCGCGCATCAGTACGGCTCGTACTCGACGCCGGACCTCCCGGGTGGCATTCAGCGCTACTTCGCCAAGGGCAAGGACAACACGAGCGACATCACCGTCTCGCCCGACAGCAACCAGGGATACGAGAACGGACCGCAGGGATACGGAAACGGCAACTCCGAGCAGCCGGATTGGCGCGATCGCGGGAGCTCGAGCGGCTCTCCGAACGACCAGGAGGCGCCGCCGATGCAGCCGCCTCCGGGCAAGAGCTACAGCGACCCGGCGCCGAACAACGCGTCGGCGCAGAGCGAGAGGGTCCCCGCTCCGACCTCGGGCCGGGGCCGGCTCGTGTTCAAGGTCCAGCCGGGCGACGCGGCCATCTACGTCGACGACCGCTTCGCCGGAACGGCCGAGGAGCTGTCCAGCCTGACTCGCGGGCTCCAGATCGCGCCGGGAACGCACAAGATCGTGGTCTCCCGGCCGGGATTTGCGCCGGAATCGACCCAGGTCGAAGTGACGGCGGGTCAGTCCGAGAGCGTCGAGATCACCCTCCAGCAGCACTGAGACCTCGGGTCGGTGCTGCCGGGGGGAAGCCCCGCGGAACCCCGGGCAAGAACGGTGTAAAGACACCGGCATCTTGACCGGGGTTTCGTCCTATACTGGAACTACTCGAAGGAATCGATTGGGGCGGCGTGAAGACCCGGTGGCGTCTGTCATCCTAGTTTGCCACACCTTCCGTCAGTTCTAAAGCTCCCAGGTCCGCACTCTTCCCGATCCTTCCGAGCCCACCGGGCCGGAAGCTCCCCGCGATTCCTTCGGGTTTTCTTTTTTTGAGCGAAGCTCAGCCCGCGACGCGCGACGCGTAAAGCTTCAGGAGCAGGCTCTCGTAGTGATACCGCCGGTTGCCGCGGCGCGTGTCCGGCGGCGGATCGGCCGCGGTCATCGCCGCCTCGCGCAGCGAGGAGGGGCTCACGCGGCGGGACAGCGCGGCGAGCCTCCCCGCGACGGCGTGGTGGCGGATCGCCTCGGAGACCGGATTCCCCGAGGCGAGCGCGGCGTCGGCCAGGAGCTCGGCGAGGAGACGCCCGTCGGCCTCCCCGCGCGGCCCGAGGCGCTCCGCCAGCAGGACGAGCGAGACGAGCCGCCCCCCGGCGAGGCCCTCCTCGAGCGCTTCCACGATGAGCTGCCTGGCGCCGCGGCCCTCGGCGAGCTCCGCCGCGGCGGCCTCCGCTCCGACGTCCTCTCCCTCGGCGAAGAGGACGAGGTCGCGCGCGTCCTCCTCCGCGAAGCCTCGCGCCTCCCACTCCTTCTGCCGCTCCGCGACGCCGGGCTCGGGAAGCGCGACGCGGGTGCAGCGCGAACGGATCGTCGCGAGCAGCGAATCGGGCCGCGTGGAAGTCAGGATCCAGCGGACGCGCTGGCCCGGCTCCTCGAGCGCCTTGAGCAGCGCGTTTCCCGCCTCGAGTCCCAGCAGGTCGGCGCGCAGGACGCGCGCGACGCGGCGCGCGCTCTCGTACGGGCGTCCGGCCGCGAACGCGAGCGCCTCACGGATCCGATCCACGCGGATCTGCACGCCCTCGGGCTCGACGGTGAGGAGGTCGGGATGAAATCCGGCGTCGACGCGCCGGCAGCTCGAGCAGCGCTCGCCGGGACTCTCGCCCGGACACAGGAGCCGTGCCGCCAGGCGCCGGGACTCGCGCTCGAGCCGCGCCTCCGAGCTCGCCGTCAGGAGGAGGGACGCCGGGAAGCGCTCGGGCGCGTCGGCGAGCGACTCGAGGAGACGTTCGACGGCGGCGCTCACGGCGCGAACCGCTCCGACACGATGCGCCACGTCTCCTCGAAGACGGCGGGTGCGTCGGCCTGCGCGGGGACGACCACGACCCGCAGGGGCTCCCGCCTGGCGATCTCGAGGAAGCGCCGGCGCACGCGCTCGTGGAACGCGAGATCCTCCGACTCGAAGCGTCCCTCCCGCGCGTCGCGGCGCCGCGTGCGCGCGAGTCCCTCCGCCACGTCGAGGTCGTAGAGGAGCGTGAGCTCGGGGCAGACGCCGTCGCGGACGCGCGCGTCGACCTCCGCGATCAGCGCCGCGTCGAGTCCCCGTCCTGCCGCCTGGTAGGCCTCCGTCGAGTCGCTGAAGCGGTCGCAGAGGACCCAGGCTCCCGCCGCGAGCGCCGGACGGACGACCTCCGCGAGATGCTGCCGGCGGTCCGCCTCGAAGAGGAGCCACTCGGCGAGGGGATCGAGCGCCGAGCGCGACTCGAGGAGGATCGCGCGAAGGCGTTCGCCGAGCGGCGTGCCTCCCGGCTCCCGCGTCGCCGTGACCGCGCCGCCACGGCCGCGGAGCCGCTCCGCGAGCAGGCGCATCTGCGTCGACTTCCCGCAGCCCTCGACGCCCTCGAAGCTGATGAACGGCACGGCCGGAAGAATAGCCCAGCGGCGTGGCGCGTTTTCCGAAGTCGGATTCCCGTTAACATGGTGGCTTCTCGAGGGTTTCTTTTTTCGGTCGAGAGGAGTGAGCGCAGTGCGTGAGGACCGCGGGCCGCAGCCCGCACCCCGGCCCGGCTGGCTGCTGGCGGTCGGCTTCGTCGGCCTCGCGATCGCGCTCGCCTCCATCGCCGACATGTTCTCGGCGCGCCCCTACGACGGCATCGTGCCCGTCCCCTACGGCCGGACCGGCATCGAGGTCCGCGCCACGGTGCCCGGCAGCCCGGCGGAGAAGGCCGGGATCAAGCCCGGCTGGTGCGTGCAGGGCATCGGGATGCGGATGGTCAACATGAGCTCCGACGCCTCCGCGGAGCTGCGGCGCCACAAGATCGGCGAGGCCGTCAACTACCTCGTGCTGCAGGGCCCCTGCCCGAGCCAGCCCGCCGCGCTCGAGGCCCCGAAGGGCGAGCTCCGCACGGTCCGCGTCCAGCTCTCTTCCGAGCGCCTGGGCGGGAAGACCTACCTCTACGCGGTCGTCGTCGGGTTCCTCTTCTTCCTGATCGGGCTCTTCGTCGTCATCCGCGTGCCGCAGGAGCGCTCCGCGCGGATCTTCTTCCTGCTCTGCGTGCTGTTCCTGATCTTCTTCGTCTGCCGCCTGCGCCCGGCGTCTTACTGGTGGATCGACGTGTTCGTCCAGAACACCGGGACGGTCAGCCTGTTCCTTCTGCCCGCGGTGTTCCTGCACTTCTTCCTGGTCTTCCCGTCCCCGAAGAGGTTCCGGTTCGCCCGCCCCGACGAGTGGACCGGCGAGCCGCCCGCGCGGTGGAGGATTCGCCTGCAGGATTTCCTCTCGGCGAGCCCGGGACTGCTGTATCTCCTGTACGCGATCCCGCCCTTCGTCTTCCTCTACGACGTCTTCCGGCAGGTCCAGGGCGAGAAGGTCACGGTGCTCTCCGGCGCGCCGCTGTCCTCCTGGATCCTGCTCGGCGACTACCTCGTGCTCGGGCTCGTCGCCCTCGCGCACTCCGCGTTCACGCTCGAGGACCCGCGCGAGCGCCGGCAGGCCTTCCACGTCTTCGTCGGCACGATCCTCGGGACGATCCCGTTCGTCCTCTTCTTCATCGTCCTCCCGTCGGCGTTCGGGATCGACGAGTACGCGTTCTACGGGATCATCCCGATGATCCTCATTCCGCTGACGTTCGCGTACGCGATCGTGCGCTTCCAGATGCTGAACGTCCGCGTGATCGTGCGCCGCACGTTCCTCTACGCGGCGACCACGGCGGTGCTGCTGGGCCTCTACGCGCTCGTCGTCGCCCTGGCGAACCTGGTCTTCGCGAGCTCGCGGCTGTCCGCCTCGCCGCTCTTCAACTTCGGGTTCTTCCTCGTCGGCATCTCGCTCTTCGAGGTCCTCCGCCGGCGGCTCCAGGCGCCGCTCGACAAGCTCTTCTTCCGCGAGAAGTTCGACTACCAGGCGGCCCTCCTCGAGATGAGCGAGGCCATCACGGGAGAGCTGGACCTCGGCCGCATCGCCGACTACCTGACCTCTTCGGTCGCCGCGACGATGCGCCTCGAGAAGGCGTCGATCTGGCTGCGGGACCGCGACGGCTGGCTCGAGCGGCGCGGGCGCCGCGACGAGCGGCTGTCGCCCACGGCCGCGATCCGCCGCGTGCTGCGGCAGGAGGGCAAGCCGTCCGACCTGCGCGAGATCTCGCTGCACTTCGCCGACGACGAGAGCGAGGCGTTCCGCGAGCGGTTGCTCGAGGAGGGCTTCCAGCTTCTCGTCCCGCTCGTCTACCGCGAGCGGCTGATGGGCGTGCTCGCGCTCAAGGAGAAGCTCTCGGGCGAGCGGTTCGACCGCGACGACCAGTCGCTGCTCTCGACGCTCGCCAACCAGTCCGCGCTCGCCATCGAGACCGCGCTGCTCCACGACGAGATGACGCGCCAGGCGGAGCTCAAGCGCGATCTCGAGATCGCGCGGGACATCCAGACGAGCCTCCTCCCGCGCAACCTGCCCGAGCTCTCCGGCTTCTCGTTCTTCGGCGGCAGCATTCCGGCGCGCGTCGTCGGCGGCGACTTCTACGACTTCATCCCCTTCGAGGAGGACCGCGTCGGCGTCGTGATCGGGGACGTCTCGGGCAAGTCGGTGCCGGCGTCGCTCCTGATGGTCGCCTCGAAGGAGATCGTGTACTCCCGGGCGCTGACCACGACGGACCCCGGCCAGCTCTTCCAGGAGTCCAACCGGCGCATCTACTCGATCAAGCGCCGGATGTTCGTCTCCCTCGGCTTCTTCCTCCTCGACGCGCGCTCGATGACCCTCCGCTACGCCATCGGCGGCCAGCCCCTGCCGATCCTGCTCCGATCCGGGGACGGCGGCCCGCGGCTGATCGAGGCCCCCGAGAACCGGCTGCCCCTGGGCGCCTTCCGGGAGGTCGCCTACGACACCCGGGAGCTCTTCCTGAAGAAGGGAGACCTGCTCTTCTTCTACACGGACGGCCTGACCGAGGCCATGGACGCCTCCATGAATCCGTACGGGGAGGAGCGGCTCATGGCCTCGATGGAGGCCAGGAAGGGTGCCGGGCTGGAGGAACTGGCCAAGGGGGTCCTGGCCGACATCCGGGACCACGTGGCCGGGGCCGAGCAATATGACGACATGACCTTCCTGTTCTTGAGGGTGGATTAGGGAGAATCTCGGGGGATTCTTGGCGAAACCCCCGGTTGCTCCCTCCGTATGAAGGGGTTAGGGATGAGAAAGCACCGGGTTTTATGGATCCTGGGGGTTCTCCTGCTGGCCGGCGCCGGCGTGTCGGCCGCCCTCTACCTCGCCAACAAGCGGGACCTCTCGACGAGCTCCAGGGCCGCCTACGACCTCTACCGGGAGGCGGAGGCCAACATGAAGCGCTTCTACTTCAAGGAGGCGCGGGTCGGCTACGCCAAGGCCCTCGAGCTCGACCCCAATTTCGCGATGGCCATGCTGGGGCTCGCCCAGCTCGCGCCGGAGCGGGACCAGAGGATCGCGCTGATCCGCCGCGCCGCGCGCGAGCGCGACCACCTGACCGAGCGCGAGCGCTACATCGTCGACATGGCCAAGGCCGAGGCGGACGGCAAGCCGGAAGTCTCCCACGAGCTCGCGCGGCAGCTCCACGCCCGCTATCCCGGCGACTACATCGGGGTCAACATGCTCGCCCGCGACGCCATGGTCAAGGGCAAGCCCGAGGACGCCGTCAAGTACTACCAGGACCTGCTCGCGGTCGACCCGAACAACGCGGAGGCCTACAACCAGATCGGCTATCAGTACGGGTACAACGGCGAGTACGACAAGGCCGTCGAGAACCTCAAGAAGTACCAGTTCATCTCTCCCGACAACGCCAACCCGTTCGACTCGCTGGGCGAGAACCAGGCCTACTCCGGCCACTACAACGAGGCGATCGAGAACCTGAACCGGGCGCTCGCCATCAAGCCCGATTTCGGGCCGGCGTACCAGCACCTCGGCGTGGCGTACGAGGGCATGGGCGACTACGCGAAGGCGGTGCAGAGCTATCGCAAGTGGGCGGAGCTGGCGGACAGCGGGGGCGAGGGCGACCGGCGGGACGCTCTCGTGAATGCGCTGCGCGCCGCGTACATCGGCGGCGACCGCGACGAGGCGCGCCGGCTCATCGAGGAGATCGGCAAGATCCCGATCGATCCCAAGAACGACTACTCGCACGCGCGAGTCCAGTTCCTCGGCGCCCTGTCGGAGCTCATCGAGGGCAGGCCCGCGGAGGCGGAGCGCAAGCTCAAGGAGATGCGGCCGCAGCTCGACAAGGCCTGGGACGACAGCAGCAAGGCGGGCAAGATCCGGCCCGGCAGCAAGCCTCACTTCCCCGAGTGGAACTTCATGATGGCCCGCGCCCTGGAGCTGCAGGGAAAGACGGACGAGGCCCTCGAGTTCTACGAGGCGAACGCCAACCCGCCGAACCCGTTCGCCGAGTTCCAGAGCCGGCGCTGGATCATGGAGGGTCGCGCCAAGGCCGCCGAGCTGCTGGCCCGCCGCGGAGATCTCGACCAGGCCGAGAAGCTCATCGCCGAGAATCGCAAGTGGAATCCGAGCTGGGGTCCGTGCCGGCACTCCGAGGAGGCGGTCGCGGAGCTCCGCCGGGCGAGGGTGCTCGCCGCGTCGAAATAACGGGAACCGAGCAGACCGCGAATCCCATGGAACGGTCCCGCAGTTTCGAGACCCAGCACAAGCTCCTCCTCCTCGAGACCCTCTACGACGCGGGCCTCTCGCTGGGCGCGATGCCCAACGAGCAGGCGCTCGTGGACGACGTGCTCTCCCGCGCGGTCGGCGTGCTCGACGCGTCGCGCGGCTACCTCGCGACCTTCGGGGACGGCGACGGCGGCGGTCCACGCCGGGCGGAGGCGCGGGTCGGCTTTCCCAAGCGGCCCCCGGAGGCGGTGGTCGCGCAGGACGAGTTCCTGAGCGAGGTGCTGCAGGCCGAGGGCGCCACGACCCGCGAGAGATTCAAGCTCCTCCGCACCCCGGTCCTGACGGCCGTGGGCGCTCGGATCCTGGGCGGCGGCCGCCCCATCGGGGTGCTCGTGCTGGCCGACAAGGAGGCGCGGCGGGGCGGCCAGGGCGCGTTCGACGAGGAGGACCGGCGTTTCCTCGTCTCGCTCGCGGGGCTGTGCGGCATGGCGATCGAGAACCGCCGCCACCTCGAGCGGCTGACGCGGGACCGCGAGCGGCTCGAGGAGGAGAACCGCCGCCTGCTGGACGAGACCGGGCGCTCGGCGGCGGGACGGCTCTTCGTCGGCGACTCGCCTCCGGCGCGGCGCGTGCTCGACCTGGTCGGGCGCGTGGCGTCGTCGAAGATCTCCGTGCTCGTGACGGGGGAGAGCGGGACCGGCAAGGAGCTCGTCGCGCGGATGATCCACGCCAAGAGCGAGCGCGCGGAGAAGCCCTTCGTCGCGATCAACTGCGCCGCGCTTCCGGAGTCGCTGCTCGAGTCCGAGCTGTTCGGCATCGAGCGCGGCGTCGCGACCGGCGTCGAGGCCCGCGCGGGAAAGTTCGAGGCCGCGCAGGGCGGCACCCTCTTCCTGGACGAGATCGGCGACATGCCGCTGACGCTGCAATCGAAGCTCCTGCGCGTCCTCCAGGAGCGCGAGATCGAGCGCGTCGGCGGCCGGCGGCGGGTCCCGATCGACGTGCGGGTCCTGGCGGCCACGCACGCGAACCTCGCGGCGCGGATCGCGCGGGGGGAGTTCCGCGAGGACCTGTACTACCGGCTGCGCGTCGTCGAGATCGCGCTGCCACCCCTGCGGGAGCGGCGCGAGGACATCCCGCGGCTGGTGCGCTATTTCCTCGACCGCTTCGCGGCGCGCGAGGGCCGGGACGCGCCCGCGCTCGACCGCGACGCCTACGCGGCGCTGCTCTCCCACGACTTTCCCGGCAACATCCGCGAGCTCGAGAACCTCCTCGAGGGCGCCGCCGCCCTCTCCCAGGGCGGTGCGATCCGGCGGGAGGACCTCCAGTGGCTGCCCGCGGCGTCCGGCGCGCCGGGCGAGGAGGTCGCGGCGTCGGACGGGGAGGAGATCCCGGACCTGCGGGCCCTCGAAGAGCGCCACATCCGCCGCGTGCTGCGTCTCGCGGGCGGCAACAAGAGCCGCGCGGCCCGGCTACTCGGAATCAGCCGCCGGACCCTCTACCGGAAGCGTCAGGTGGGACAATAGGATACTGTGTCACTAAGTCCCGTTTTTCAAATAAGCCGAGCATAGATAGTCATTTACATCGAAGCAATTCTTCCAATTGCCGAGCCATGTGTCATTATGTTACGATATTCGAAGCGGCTTCAGACCGGCCCAATGAGGCGCTAACAGTCGTGAAAGCAACGGTTTACCTCGAGTTTGCGTGGCCGGCCGGAGATGGCAAGGGTCTTGCCCTTCTGAGAGCTCGCAGTGATGAAGAAAGCCATCGCAATCGGACTGGAGGCCATCGAGGCGCCCAACCTCCTTTGGGGCCTCCTCGCCGGCGAGCTCTCGCTGTCCCTCCTGATGGCGGGCTCCGGTAGACTGCCGGACGTCTTGATCCGGTCACTGCAGCTCTTCCTTCGCTTCTAGGAGCCTCGAGGCGCCCCATGTCGCACGGAGGATCCGCTCCGCCAGGGCTCGCCACGTCAGGCGGGCGCGAGGTTTCCATGTCGATTCCGGTGGCGCCGGAGATGGAGATCGTCGCGACCGCCCAGGCCGCGGCGCTCGGCGAATACGTCGGCCTCTCGCGCGATAAGATCGACGAGGTCAAGCTCGCGCTGGTGGAGGCGTGCATCAACGCCTTCGAGCACGCCGACTGCCGCGACGAGCAGCTCCATCTGACCTTCCGGCTCGGACGCGAGCCGCAGGCGAAGGGGCGTGAGTTTCTGGAGGTGGAGGTCCTGGACAAGGGGAAGGGGTTCGATCAGAACCGCGTCGAGGAGCCGAGCCTCCAGAAGACCTTCGTGAGTCACCGCAAGCGAGGCTGGGGCCTGCAGATCATCAAGAGCCTGATGGACGAGGTCGAAATCACTTCGGGGGAGTGGGGAACTCGAATCCTGATGAGGAAATACAAGTGAGCGAGACCTGCAAGGTGTCCTCGGAGCGCAAGGGGGACGTGGCCATCCTCTGGACCGACGGCTACATCAACAACCAGGGGGGCGAGGAGATCGCGAAGGAAGCGTACGCGCGCCTCGAGCAGGGCGTGCGCGCTCTCGTGCTCAACCTCGAGAAGACGCGGATCGTCAATTCGATCGGCATCTCGATCCTCATCGAAGTCCTCGAGAAGGTCATGGACCGCAAGGGCGTGCTCGCGTTCTGCGGCCTCACGCCCACGATCGACAAGACGTTCCGCATCATGGGGCTCGCGCAGTACGCCGAGATCTACCCCACGCAGGAAGACGCTCTCCGCGGAGTCGAGGCCAAGACGGCCTGATCGCTCGAGCATGACGGCCCCGGTCTCCTTCCCTCGAGGCGCACGCCTCGAGGAGCTCTGGAAGAAGATCTCGGGGGTTCTCGCGTCCGAGGAGCCCCTTCCCTCGCGGGTCGCGGAGGCCGCGGTGATCGCGACCGGCGCGCAGGACGCCACGCTGTACCTGAGGGAGCGCGACGCCTGGGTCCGCTCGGGCCCGAAGCTCGGCGGCGGCGTGGAGGCGGGGGAGATCCCCGAGCCGCTGCCGGAGGGGGCCTTCGTCCGCGAGGGCCACCTCTGGGTGCCGCTCGCGACCGAGGGAGAGCTCCACGGGCTGCTTCGCCTCGTCGGCGTCCCCGGCGAGGAGCCGCTCGAGAGCGGCGCGCTTCTCGCGTTCCTCTTCGGGGCGCTCGTGGGCTCGCACCGTCTCGCGCGCCAGGTGCGCGACGCCGAGTTCGAGCTCAAGGCGCGGCTCCTCGAGCTGGAATCCCTCTACGACCTGGGCCTCTCGCTCGGCGGCCAGCTCGACCTCTCCTCGCTCGCGGACGAGGTCCTCTTCCGCTCGATCTCGTTGACCGACGCCGGCCGCGGCACCCTCGTGCTGCTCGAGGAATCCGGCGCCGTCCTCCTCGAGCGCAGCGTCGGGGCGGAGGTCCTGGCCGCGCGCGACGCCGCGGCGTGGACGCTTCCCGAGGGCGGCCTGGTCAACAACGCCTGCTCGGCCGGGGGGACCGGAGCGGCGCTCTCCTGCGAGAAGCTGCTCGCGGTCGAGATCTCGGTCTCCGGGCGGCGGCTCGGGGTGCTGGCGGTCGCCGACAAGGAGTCGCGGGACGGCCGGGTCCTCGACTTCACGCCGACCGACGCGCGCCTCCTGTCGCTCTTCGCGAACCAGGCGGCCGCCGCGATCGAGACGGCGCGCCTGCACAAGGAGGCGCTCGAGAAGGAGCGCATCGAGCGCGAGCTCGAGCTCGCCGCCACGATCCAGCGTCAGATCCTGCCCCGCGACCTCCCGAGCGTGCCGGGGCTCGACATCGCGGCGCGCAACGTTCCGACGCGTCAGGTCGGGGGCGACTACTTCGACTTCTTCCCGCTCTCCGGCGGGCGGCTGGCGTTCCTCGTGGCCGATGTCTCGGGCAAGGGCGTTCCCGCGGCGCTCCTCGTGTCGACGGTCCACGCGGCCGTGCACCTCCAGATCGACGAGGCGCGCACGGTGCCGGACCTCGTGCAGCGGATCGACCGGCACCTCCAGCGCTACGCGGTCACGCGGAAATTCCTGACCGCCTTCTTCGGGGTGCTCGAGCCCGAGGCCGGGCAGCTGCGTTACGTCTCCGCGGGCCACAATCCCGCGCTGCTGCGCCGCTCCGGCGGCGGCGTCGAGCAGCTCAAGGCCACCGGCGTGCCGCTCGGGATGTTTCCGAACGCGTCGTGGCGGGAGGAGACGCTGCCGATGGCGAAGGGCGATCTGCTCTGCGTCTACAGCGACGGGATCACCGAGGCGCTGGACGCGGCCGACGAGGAGTTCGGGATGCACCGGCTGGCGCGCCTGCTCGAGGCCGGGCCGGCAGCCGAGATCTGCCGCCGCGTGTTCGACGCGGTCGGCGCCTTCGCCGCGGACGTGCCCCAGTACGACGACCAGACGCTTCTCCTCGTCCACAGAACGTAGAGGCGCGCCACCGCGCTAGAATCTCGCGGTGCTGCCGTTTCTCGGCCCCCTCGCGCTGGCGCTGACGCTCGCCGCGCCGGGGCCGGCCGCCGACCTCCTCCTCGAGAACGCCACCGTCTACGCGTCGGCCTCGGCGTCCCCGGCGAAGGCGTCGATCGTCGCGGGAGGGGGAAAGGTCCTCTTCGTCGGCGATCCCTCCCGGGCCCGCGCGCTCGCGCCGGACGCCCGCGCGGTCGACCTGAAGGGACGCTTCGTCTTCCCGGGTCTCGCGGACGCACACCTGCACCTCTCGGGCGTGGGCAAGGCGCTCGAGATCGTGAAGCTCCAGGGCGCGGCCAGCGCCGAGGAGGCCGCGGCACGGATCCAGAGTGCGGCGGCGGAGCTTCCGGCGGGATCCTGGGTCGAGGCGCGGGGCTGGGACCAGAACCGCTGGCCCGGAACTCAGTTTCCCGACGCGCGCATCCTGGACGAGGCGCTGCCCGGCCGAGCCGTGATCGCGCGGCGCGTCGACGGGCACGCGATCTGGGTGAGCACGGCGGCGCTGAAGGCGGCGGGCATCGACGCCTCGACGAAGGATCCCGACGGCGGACGGATCGTGCGCCGGGCCGACGGCTCGCCGAGCGGCGTGCTCGTGGACAACGCGGCCTCGCTCGTCTACAAGGTGCTCCCTCCCGCGACCGCGGCCGATCTCGAGCGGCAGCTCCTGGCGGGCGCCGCCGCCTGCGCGGCGCTCGGCCTGACCGAGATCCAGGACGCCTCGGGCTACGGTCCGGAGACGATCGCGGTCCTCGAGCGCCTGGCCGCGCGCGGCGCGCTGCCCATCCGCGTCTACGCCACGGTGTCGCCGGCGAAGGGCGTCCTCGAGGAATCCTTCGCGAAGGGAACGCGCGCCGGCGGCGGCTCCGACTTCCTGACGGTGCGCGCCGTCAAGGCGTACGCGGACGGGGCGCTCGGCAGCCGCGGCGCGGCGCTCCTCGCGGACTATGCGGACGAGCCCGGGAAGCGCGGCCTCCTCGTGACGCCGCCCGAGCGCCTGAGCGAGGTCGCGCTCGCCGCGCGGCGCGCGGGTTGGCAGCTCTGGATCCACGCGATCGGCGACCGGGGCAACCGCGTGGCGCTCGAGGCGTTCGAGTCGGCGGCCGCCGCGCTGCCGAAGGCGCCGGAGGGTGCGACGCGGCCGCGCATCGAGCACGCGCAGGTCGTCGCTCCGGAGGACTTCCCGAGATTCGCGCGCGACGGCGTCATCGCCTCGATCCAACCCACGCACGCGACCTCCGACATGCCCTGGGCCGAGGACCGGCTGGGCCCGGCGCGCATCGCGGGCGCCTACGCCTGGCGGCGGCTCCGGAACGCCGGGGCCCGCCTGGCCGGCGGCAGCGACGCGCCCGTGGAATCCGAGAACCCGCTCCTCGGGTTCTATGCAGCGGTGACGCGACGCGACCTCGAGGGCAAACCGCCGGGAGGCTGGCGGGCGGGGGAGAGGCTCTCGCGCGCGGAGGCCCTGGCGCTCTTCACCTCGGACGCGGCCTACGCGGCGTTCGAGGAGAGCTGGCGCGGCAGGATCGAGCCGGGCTTCGCCGCCGACTTGACGATTCTCGAACGCGATCCGATGGCGGTGCCCGAGGAGGAGATCCCTTCGGTCAAGGTGTTCGCCACGGTCGTCAACGGCCGCGCGGTCTACGGGACGCTCGCGCCGTGACGCGGCCTGTGCTTCGGGTTCGAATCGTCGGGCTGGGGCTATCCTTGCTGTGCCTCGGGCTCGCGGCGGCCGCCTGCGGCCCGCGGCGGGAGGGAAAGCCGAAGGTGCAAGCCGCCTCCACGGATCCGGACGAGGGCCGGCGTGCCCGGATGGTCGAGACGCAGATCCAGGCGCGCGGCGTGCGCGATCCGAGGGTGCTCGCGGCGATGCGGAAGGTCCCCCGTCACAAGTTCGTGGACTCCGCCGATCGCGACCGCGCGTACGAGGACCACCCGCTGCCGATCGCCGGCAGCCAGACGATCTCGCAGCCCTACATCGTGGCGCTCATGACCGAGCTCCTCGCGCTGCCCGACAAGGCGCGCGTGCTCGAGATCGGCACCGGGTCCGGTTACCAGAGCGCGGTCCTCGCGGAGCTCGCCGCGGAGGTCTACTCGATCGAGATCGTTCCGGCGCTGGCCCGCTCCGCGGGCGAGAAGCTGCGGCAGCTGGGCTACACGAACGTCACCGTGCGGGAGGGCGACGGCTACCGCGGCTGGCCCGAGCACGCGCCCTTCGACGGGATCATCGTGACGGCGGCGCCCGAGCGCATTCCGCAGCCGCTGCTCGACCAGCTCGCCGTGGGCGGACGGATGGTGATTCCCGTCGGGGGCTTCTTCCAGGAGCTGAAGGTCTTCACGAAGCAGCCCGACGGCTCGGTCGTGGAGAAGGACGTGCTCCCCGTGCGGTTCGTGCCGATGACGGGCGAGGCCGAGTCGCAGGCGACTCCGAGGGCTGCCGACTGATCGGGAACGCCTACTGCGTTCCCGCTCCCGCTCCCTTGATCACGCCCTCGGCCAGGATGATCTCGACGCGCCGGTTCTTCGCCCGCCCCTCCACGGTGGCGTTGTCGGCGACCGGAATTCGCGAGCCGTAGCCCTCCGACGCCATCCGCGACGCGGCCACTCCCTGCCCCTGCAGGAAGCTCACCACCGACTGCGCGCGCTCGCGCGAGAGCCGGTCGTTGATGGCGTCGGTTCCGGTCGAGTCGGTGTGTCCCTCGACGCGCAGGTTGATGTTGGGAAAGACCGAGACGATGCCGGCGAGCTTGCCCATGGCGACCTGCGCGTTCGGCTTGAGGGTCGCCTTGTTCGTGTCGAAGAGGATGTCCGGCAGGTTGACGACGACGCCGCGCGCGGTCTGCGTGATCTGCGCGACGGAAGAGAGCGCGGTGTTCAGCTGACCCGTCAGGTCGTCCCGCTCCTTGCGAAGGGTCGCGTTCTCGGCCTCGGTCTGCGTGACGCGGGACTCGAGCTCGCTCTTCTGCGCCTGGAGGGCGGCGCTGGCGCGCTCCGCGTCCGCCTGGGCGCTCTGCGCCTGCGCCGCGAGCGACTGGGCCCGGAGCCGGGCTTCCTCCGCGTCCCGCCGTGCGCTCTCCGCGGCCTCGGCGGAGAGGCCCGCGTCCGCCGCGCGCTGCTGGGCGGCCGCGGCATCCTGCTGGGCCTGGGACGCCTGCTGCTGGAGGCTCGCCGCCTGCTGCTGCGCGTCGGCCAGCTGCTGCTGCGACTTCGCGAGCTGCTCGCGCGCGAGAAGGGCCTGCTCGCGAGCGTCCAGGGCGGCGGCCTGCGCCGCGGCGGCCTGCTGCTGCGCGGAGGCGAGCTGCGCGGCCTGGGCCGCGGCCGCGTCGGCGGCGGCCTTGTCGGAAAGTTTCCGCTCGGTGTCGCGGATCGCGGTGCTCGAGAGCGAGAGGCTGCGGCGGGCGTAGTCCACCCCCTCGCGGGTCTTGTTCGCGTGGAAGAGATTCGTGGCCTGTGCGAGCGCGATCTTCGAGTCGCGGACGGCGTCGGGATTGTAGGTCTCGGCCCCGAGCTGCTGCGCCTGGGTCAGGACCGCCTGCGCCTGGACCAGCTCGACGGGCTGGTCGCTCCGGTAGGTCATGCCGCCGATCTGCTCGTTGGTGTGTGGCGCCGCGGGCCGGAGCGTCGCCAGGGTGAAGGGAGTGCTCGATGCCTTTCGCGGCGGGGGAGCCGCCGAGGTGAAGATGACGAGCGAGGACGGCGAGAGGACCATCGGGTACGGCTCGGCGGTGACGAGGAGGGCGAACTCCTTGAGGCCGGTCCGGTACTCCGCGCTGCCGCTCGAATCGCGGACGATCAGCTCTCCCAAATTCTCGGCGTTTCCGTCGCGGGGCACCGCCCAGCAGACGTACGAGGTGACGTTGCCGCCGAAGAGGATGGCCGGCGGCAGGTGCTTGTAATCGACCTCGACCCGGGCCTGACCGTCGCGAAACTTGACGTCCGCGCTTCCCTCGGCGGATGACGCCCGCTGCGTCGGGATCAGCTTGAGAGAAACGCTCGAGCGCTCGGGAAACTGAACCGCCGCGAGTTGCGCGTCGGCCGCGCGGAGCGGCCATCCCGTCGCCGCGAAGACGACGGCGGCCGCACCCAGGGTTCGCATCCAACGGGACATCGGAAACCTCCTCGCGAAGAAATGGGATTCATCGGCGTCGAAGCGGGCGCTGGAATATAGTGCACGCGACCCGCACGGATCAAATCGGCGCGGAGGACGAGCGCGTGAGCGATCCCCTGTTTCTCCACCGGCTCCAGTTCGCGTTCACGATCGTCTACCACTACCTCTTCCCGGTCCTCACGATGGGCCTCGCGCTGCTGATCGCGATCATGAAGGGTCTGGGCCTCGCGCGGGGCGGCGAGCGCTGGAACGACGCGGCCCGTTTCTGGATCCGCATCTTCGGCGTCACGTTCGCCGTGGGCGTCGTCACGGGGATCCCGATGGAATTCCAATTCGGAACCAACTGGGCGCGATTCTCCCGCTACGCCGGCAACGTCGTGGGCCAGACGCTGGCGATGGAGAGCTTCTTCGCGTTCTTCCTCGAGTCGAGCTTCCTCTTCGTCCTGCTGTTCGGGGAGCGGCGGCTGTCCCGCCGGGCGCACTTCCTCGCCGCGGTCGCCCTCTTCGCGGGGAGCTGGCTCTCCGGATACTTCATCACCGCCACGAACGCGTTCATGCAGCACCCGGTGGGGCACTCCGTCGGCGCGGACGGCGTCCTCCGCCTCCGGGACTTCGGCGCGTTCCTCGGGAACCCGTGGGCGTGGGCGCAGTACGCCCACAACATGACCGCGTCGGTCGAGACGGCGGCCTTTGCGGTGACGGCGGTGGGCGCGTACTACCTGCTGCACGGCCGCTGCGTCGAGCCCGCGCGCCTGTTCCTGCGGCTGGGGCTGACCGCGGGCCTCCTCGCGAGCCTCGCCGTCGCCTTCCCGACCGGCGACCGGCAGGCCAAGCTGGTCGCGCGCGACCAGCCGGTCGCGCTGGCGGCGATGGAGGGCCACTTCGAGACCGGCTCGGAGGCGGCGCTCACCCTGATCGGGCAGCCCAACGTGCCCGAGCGGCGGCTCGACAACCCCGTGCGCGTGCCGCGGCTGCTCTCGGTCCTGGCCTTCGGCCACACCACGAGCACGGTCCAGGGGCTCGACGCGTTTCCCGAATCCGAGTGGCCCGACAACATCGCGCTGCTCTACTACGCGTTCCACATCATGGCGGGCGTGGGCACGATCCTGATCCTGGTCATGGCGCTCGCCAACGCGCTCGCCTGGACGGGGCGGCTCGAGCGCACGCCGCCGATGCTGTGGGTCCTGATGCTCGCGTTTCCCTTCCCGTACATCGCCGTGACCGCGGGCTGGATCACCGCGGAGCTGGGCCGGCAGCCGTGGCTGATCTGGGGCCTGTACCGCACCGCGCAGGGCTCGAGCCCGACCGTCCACGCCGGCACGACGCTCTTCACGCTTCTCGGCTTCTGCGGCCTCTACTTCGTGCTCGGGATCCTCTACCTCTTCCTGGTCGGCCGGGAGATCGCGCGCGGTCCGGAGGCGGCCCATGGTTGAGACCTGGTACGCCGTCATCGTCCTGCTCCTCACGGGCTACGTCGTGCTCGACGGCTTCGACTTCGGCGCCGGCGTGCTGCACCTGTTCGTGGCCCGCACCGACGCGGAGCGGCGACAGGTGCTCTCCGCGATCGGACCCTACTGGGACGGGAACGAGGTCTGGCTCCTCGCGGCGGGCGGCGCGCTCTTCGTCGCGTTCCCGCGCGTGCTCTCCTCCGGGGTCTCGGGCTTCTACTTCGCGATCTTCCTCGTGCTCTGGTGCCTGATCCTGCGGGGGATCTCGCTCGAGTTCCGCAGCCACGTCGAGGACCCGGTGTGGCGGCGGAGCTGGGACTTCTTCTTCGCGGTGGCGAGCACGCTGCTGCCGGTCTTCCTGGGGGCCGCGCTCGGCAACCTGCTCCGGGGCGTGCCGCTCGACGCGGACGGGTGGTTCGAGCTCGCGCTGTTCACGGACTTCTCGGCGCGGGAGCCGGTGGGGATCCTGGACTGGTACACGATCCTCGTCGGCGTCTTCGCGCTCGCGGCGCTGACGGCGCACGGCGGGGCCTTCCTCGCGTGGAAGACGGACGGCCCCGTGCAGGCACGCAGCCGCGCCGCCGCGCGCGGGGCCTACCTCGCCGTCGCCGTCCTGTGGCCCGTCGTGACGGTCGCCACGCGGCGCGTCCATCCCGGGTTCCTCTCGGGGCTGTTCGGGCGCCCGCTCGCGTGGCTGCCGGCGGCCGTCGCGCTCGCCGGTCTCGCCGTCGTGTTCCGTTCGCTCCCGCGCGGAGCCGACCGCGCCGCGTTCCTGGGCTCCGCGGCGTTCCTCGGGGGGCTCTCGATCGCGACGGCGGCGAGCGTCTACCCGGTCATGCTGCGCTCGAGCGGGGACGCCGCCCTGTCCATGACCGCGCAGAGCGCCGCCGGCGACGCGAGCGGACTGCGAACCGCGCTCGGCTGGCTGCTCCTCGCCGCGCCCCTGCTCTTCCTCTATCTCGTGATCGTCTGGAGGATGCACCGGGGCAAGGTAACGGCCGGGGGCGGGGCCGCGTATTGAATTCAGTGGTTCAGATCGGGCGGTCAACCGGATAGAGTTCGCCCGCGAGCATGCCCGTCCACGAGACTTCTCATCGGAGCCGCGCCCGCGGGCTGCCCGCCCTCGCCGTCATCCTCGTCCTCGCCGGGCTCGCCTCGTCGCGTCCGGCCGCCGCGGAGCCGGGCCTCGAGCGGTCCATCGCCTCGGTGCTCGAGACGGGAACCTCGCCGGAAGGATTCGTCCTGGGCGACGCGCTTCGGTTGCCGGGCGACGTCGCGATCTCCGCCGAAGACATCGTGGCCGCGGCCGGCGGCGCGTCGGGGGCGGGGGAGACCTACGTGTCCGATCCCCCGCCCAAGAGACGGCCGTTCTGGATCGGCGCCGTGACGGTCGCGACCCTGGCGGGGTCGGCGGTCAACTCCTTCACCGACAGCGGCGGCCGGAGCTTCCACTTCACCAACGAGAACTGGTTCGGGAGGCACACGTATGCCGGCGGCGCCGACAAGGTCTCCCACTTCACGCTGTACAACGTCGTGGGACACCTGGTCGGGCAGACCTACGCCGAGCTCGGGATGTCCGAGCAGCGCGCCGCCCTCTGGGGCGCCGCCGCGTCGGCCTTCGCGGGCCTCGTGACGGAGATCGGGGACGGCACCAACAAGTACGGCTTCTCCTACGAGGACCTCATCAGCGACGTCGCGGGAGCGGCGACCGCGTACGTGACCACGCGTTACGGTCTGAACGACCTGCTCGGGTTCCGCATCGGCTACATCCCGCATCCCGACGTCGTGGGCCAGCCCAACGGCGGCACCGGCAAGGACTACACCGAGGAGATCTACACGGCCGACGTCAAGATCTGCGGCCTCGCGAGGAGGCTGCACTTCAACCCGGGCATCGCCCGCTTCCTGATGGTCTCGACGACGTACGGGGCGAAGGGATACCCGTACGCGCTGCCCGAGGTCCGCGAGCGGCAGGTCGGCCTCGAGGTCGGCCTGCACGTCAGCGAGATCCTGCGCGCGGTCGGCCTGCCCGAGAACCGCTGGTGGCAGCGCATCCTCTACGTCCTCGTGGACTCGGTCCGGATTCCCTACACGCAGGTCGGCGTGCAGTACGACCTGAACCACAAGGCGTGGCGCGGGCCGGGGATCGGCGACGACTTCCCGGGGGGCGGGCCCAGGTCGCTCTTCTCCAAGTGAGCGGCGCGGCGTTTCGCCGGACGCTTCGCGTCGTCTATCCGCTGAAAGACGACGGGGCCCGGCTCGTGCTCCGCACCGAGCGCGACTGGTCGCGCGACGTCCCGCCGGATTCGCCGGATTCGCCGGACGGCGGCCACACGTTCACCTTCACGCTCGAGTCGGAGCGTCCCTTTCTCTACGTCAAGCCGTGCCTGCGCCGGGGCGATGAGGTCCTCTTCGCTCCCGGTACGAACAAGCTCCTCCTGATGACGGAGCCGGACGAGCGGGCGATGTACCCGCACTTCCTCTCGGCGCCCGGAGGGAGATTCGCGCCGGCCATCGAGTTCGACTCGACGCGCCTGGGGCGCCGCCACCGGATCCGCGTCTACCTGCCGCCGGGCTACGAGGAGAACACGCTCAAGCGCTATCCCGTGCTGTACATGCAGGACGGCCAGAACCTGTTCTTCCCGGAGGAGGCGTTCGCGGCCGACTGGGAGGTCGACCGCACGGTCTCCCTGCTCGACACGATGAACGCGATCGACGAGTTCGTCGTGGTCGGCGTCTACTCGAAGGACCGCATGGCGGAGTACACGAAGCCGGGATACGCGACGTACGGGGAATCCCTCATCGGCGAGGTGAAGCCCCGGATCGACCGGGAGTTCCGCACGATGCCGGGGCCGCAACGGACCGGCGTCATCGGCTCGTCGCTCGGCGGCGTCGTGTCGTTCTTCCTGGCCTGGGAGTGGCCGGACGTCTTCGGGGGCGCGGGTTGCCTGTCGAGCACGTTCGGGCACCGCGACGACCTGCTCCAGCGCGTGCTCGCCGAGGAGAAGCGAAACGCCCGCTTCTATCTCGACAGCGGCTGGCCCGAGGACAACTACGAGGTCACGCTCGCGATGGCGATGGCCCTCGTCTCGCGCGGCTGGGTCTACGGCGGCGACTTCCTCCACTTCGCGTTTCCGCTGGCCGAGCACGACGAGCGCGCGTGGGGACTGCGCCTGCACCTGCCGCTGCAGCTCTTCCAGGGCGCCGTGCGGAACGTCTCGAACCGCCTCCAGACCGCGGCCGCGGCCGGCGCCACGCCGTTGCCCGAGATCTGAGCCGAGGGCTCGGCTTTCGACTCACTCGCCGGGGTCGCGCCAGCCCTCGAAGTCCGAGCTCAGCCGGTCGGCCTCCTTCGGGCCCCACGTTCCCGGCGCGTACGGATGCACGGGCGTCGCGTTTCCCAGGATCGGGTCGACGATCGTCCACGCCGCCTCGACCGCGTCCTCCCGCACGAAGAGCGTCGGGTCGCCGCGCATCGCGTCCGTCAGCAGCCGCTCGTAGGCGTCGATCTCGTCGCCGCCGGCGTTGCGGACCGCCTCGAGCTCGGTCGGCATCGACACCATCTCCGCGCCCGGCTTCTTGACGCGCGCCGAGAGCGAGATCGCGAGCTCCGGTCCGAGGCGAAAGCGGAAGTAGTTGCTCTCGGAGGGCGAGAGGTTGCCGAGCGGCGGTCGCTTCAGGTCGACGATCACCTCGGTCGCGGTCACGGGAAGGCACTTCCCGGCCCGGATGAAGAACGGGACGCCCGCCCATCTCCAGGAGCCGACCTCGAGCCGCACGGCGGCGAAGGTCTCGACGGTCGACGTCGGGGCGACGCCGGGCTCCTTCGTGTAGCCCTCGAACTGTCCGCGGACGACGTCCTTCGGCGCCAACGGACGAATCGCGCGGAAGACCTTGACCTGCTCGTCCCGGACGCGATCCGCGTCCACGGAGATCGGCGGCTCCATCGCGAGATACCCGACGACCTGGAGGAGGTGGTTCTCGATGACGTCCCGGATCGCGCCCGTCTCGTCGTAGAACTTGCCGCGGCCCTGGATGCCGAACGACTCGGCCATCGTGATCTGGACGCAGTCCACGTAGTTGCGGTTCCAGATCGGCTCGAGGAACGTGTTCGCGAAGCGGAAGAAGAGGAGGTTCTCGACCGCCTCCTTGCCGAGGTAATGGTCGATGCGGAAGACGTTGCTCTCGGGGAAGACCGTGTGGAGCGTCCGGTTGAGCTCGCGCGCGCTGGCGGCATCGTGCCCGAACGGCTTCTCGATCACGACGCGGGCGCCCTTCGAGCAGCCGGAGGCGCCGAGGGCCGCGACGACCGCGCCGAAGAGGCTGGGCGGGATCGCGAGGTAGTGCGTCGGGTACTTCGCGCCGCCGAGGGCCTTGCGCAGCGCGGCGAAGGTGGCGGGATCCGCGTAGTCGCCGTCGATGTAGGCGAGCAGCGGCGACAGCTTCGCGAAGGCGGCCTCGTCCACGCCGCCGCCGTGCTCCTTCAGGCTCGCGCGCGCCCGCTCGCGCAGCTGCTCGACGGTCCAGCCCGACTTCGCCACGCCGATCACCGGGCAGGTCAGGAACCCGCGACGGACCATGCTCTGCAGGGCGGGGAAGATCTTCTTGTACGCGAGGTCCCCCGTCGCGCCGAAGAAGACGAGCGCGTCCGAGACGGGGGGATTCGCGGCCGCGGAGTCAGGCACGGTGCGTCTCCTTGGGGTCCCAGAGCACGATGCCTCCGAGGAGTCCCTCGAGGTTGGAGATGATCCTGACCCGGGGGGGCAGCGGCGGCTCGATCTTCGTGGCGTTGCCGCCGCCGATGTAGAGCCGGTCGTAGGAGAACAGCTCCTCGAGCGATCGGATCGCCTTGCGGACCCTCCGGTTCCACTTCTTCTTCCCGGCCTTCCGGCGCGCCGCGTCGCCGAGCTCCTCCTCGTACGTCTTGCGTCTCCACGCCGCGTGGTGCGCGAGCTGGACGTTCGGCACGAGGTGTCCGTCGGTGAAGAGCGCGGAGCCGAAGCCCGTGCCCAGGGTGATGACGAGCTCCACGCCCCTGCCCCGCACCGCGCCGAGGCCCTGCACGTCGGCGTCGTTGGCGGCGCGGACGGGACGCCGCAGCGCGGCCGTCAGCAGCTTGTCGAGGTTGACGCCGATCCAGCTCGGATGGAGGTTGTGGGCCGTCTCCGTGACGCCGCGGCGGACGACTCCGGGGAAGCCGACCGCGACCCGGTCGAACGCGCCCTGCTTCCGCGCGAGCTCGACGATCGCGGCGCGCACGGCCCGGGGCGTCGCCGGGCGCGGCGTCGGGATCCGGGTCCGCTCGGTCACCGGGCGGCCCTTCGCGTCGACGACGAGCGTCTTGATCCCCGTGCCGCCGATGTCGACGCAGAGCGTCCGCGCTCCCGCCACGCTACTCCCCGGCCTTCTTCTCGACGTGGCCGCCGAACTCGAACCGCAACGCCGAGAGGAGCTTGTTCGCGAAGTCGGCCTCGCCGCGCGACTCCAAGCGCTCGTAGAGCGAGGCCGTCAGGACCGGCGCGGGCGTGCCCTCGTCGATCGCGGCGAGGATCGTCCAGCGGCCCTCGCCCGAGTCCGAAACGCGGCCCGAGAAGTTCGCGAGGTCCGGCGACTTCAGGAGCGCGATCGCGGTCAGGTCCAGCAGCCACGAGGCGATCACGCTGCCGCGGCGCCAGACCTCGGCGACGTCGGGGAGGCGGAAGTCGTATTGGTAGTGCTCGGGGTGGCGCAGCGGCGTTGTCTCCGCGTCGACCGCGTGGTCGGCCTTGCCGACGTTGGCGTGCTTGAGGATGTTGAGGCCCTCGGCGTACGCGGCCATGATTCCGTACTCGATGCCGTTGTGGACCATCTTGACGAAGTGTCCGGCGCCGGTCGGACCGCAGTGGAGGTAGCCATCCTCCGCGGTGCCGGAGACCTTCTCCCGTCCCGGCGTGCGCGGAATGTCGCCGCGTCCCGGCGCGAGCGTCTTGAAGATCGGGTCCAGCCGCGCGACGGCGTCGTCGTCGCCGCCGATCATCATGCAGTAGCCGCGCTCGAGCCCCCAGACGCCGCCGCTCGTCCCGACGTCGACGTAGTGGACGCCCTTCGGTCGGAGCTCGGTCTGCCGTCGGATGTCGTCGATGTAGTAGGAGTTGCCGCCGTCGATGACGACGTCCTCCTTCCCGAGGAGCGGCGCGAGGTCCTTGAGCGTGGCGTCGACGACCGCGGCCGGGACCATCAGCCAGATCGCCCGTGGCGCCTCGAGCTTGCCGACGAAGTCCGCGAGCGACGCGGCGCCCGTCGCGCCCTCGCCGGCGAGACCCTTCACCGCCTCCGCGCTGCGGTCGTAGGCGACGCACGCGTGGCCGTTCTTCATCAGCCGGCGCACCATGTTCGCGCCCATCCGGCCGAGCCCGATCATCCCGAGTTGCATGGCATCTCCTCTGCGCGCTGGTCCTAGTCGGAGGAAGGAGTCGGCGTCGGCGCGGGCATCGCGGGCAGCACGTACATCGACTTCTCGCGGAGGGTCCACCGGCGCTTGCGGAGCTCTCCGGCCACGCGCGCCGACGTCCGCCCCGTCAGCCAGAGCTCGCGCCGGGCGGTGGGAAAGTTGGTCTCGGCGTATCGCGTCGCCTCCTCCACGAATCCCGCGACGTTCACGGTCCAGACGACGTAGTCCACGGGATAGAGGCACGCGAAACGGTCCGACTTCGCGATGACGCAGAGGCCGGGCAGCTCCGGGACGATCCCGAGCACCGGCGACTCCTGGGCATGGAAGAGCTCCGCCATGTACGCGGCCTCCTGGAAGAAGCGTGCGTCGACCTCGGCGGAGGCGACGGCCGCCTGCGCGACGTACTCGGGCCGTCCGGTCGCGTCGGGAAGCGTCGTGAGCGAAGCGACGAGGCGTGCCTGGATGGACAGGGTGTAGTGCGGGTTGAGGCGGAAGGCGCGGCTGTCTTCGGGCGCGACGTTCATCTCGGAGAGCTTCGTCTCGATCAGCGTCTGGAGCTCGTCGGGCTCGGCCTCGTAGATGAGCTTGTTCACTGTCCGGGCGCTTCCGAGAACCGTTCCCACGATGCCGATCGGCAGGAGCTTGGTGCTGAAGCGGCCGCCGGCGTCGTAGTCGGCGACTTCCTCGAGCTCGTCGCGCAGCACCGGGTTGTGCGTGTACGGGTCCACGCCCAGCTTGGCGGCCCACTCGCGCTGCGCTCGATGCGCCCCGAGAACGTCCTTCGCGACGCCTTGCGTCGTCGACGCCACCTTCTCGCCGGTGGACTTTCCCGCGTCGGAAGGATTGCTCCCGGCCATCCCGACCTTTTCCTCGCTCCTCTTGACCGAGCGCTTGACGCGGTTGAAGAGCCGGGCGGCGGCGTTTCCGATGCCCTGCGCCGTCTCGGCCGGGTTGGTGATCAGATGCAGCGTGCCCTCGCCCATCTGCTCGACCTGGTTGATCGCGGCGCCCGCGGCGACCGCGATCTTGTCGACCTCCTTGAGCTGAGCGATGGCGCCGATCTCATGGATGCGGACCTTCGCGAGAGAGGTGCTGTGGGGCTGAAAAGTGCCGAACGGCGACTCGACCGTGTAGGTGTTGAAGAGGCCGTCGTTCTGGACCTTCACCTGCACCGCGAAGTTGTCGCCCCTGAGGAAGGACGGCTCGAGGAACTGCGACGCCTTGAGCGTCGGAGGCGTCTCGAAGCTCTCGGACCGGGGGGCCGCTCCCGCGAGCGCGAACAGCGCCACGGCCGGCGCGAGCGTCCGGGCGAGCCGCGCACGCCGGGAGCGTCCTCGCGCCGATCGGCAAAGAACCCGTGGACGCTTCCTCGCTTCGGGATGCATCGTGCCTCCTTCCCGATGCGTAACGGGAAAAACGTGGGTGAATATATCGCACGGCTTCCGCGTTGGGTCGCGTAGCCTCCGGAACCGAAGAGGAGATCGACGGGTTGCGACGCACTTTCAAGGCGTTTTCGTATCGCGACTTTCGCCTGATGTGGGCGGGAGCGTTCACCTCGAGCGTCGGCACGTGGATGCAGGAGGTCGCGCAGAACTGGCTCATCCTCACGATGACGGGCTCGACCGCGCTCCTCGGATTCGACGCCTTCCTCGGCGAGGCGCCGTTTCTGGCGTTCTCGCTCTTCGGCGGGGTGCTCGCGGACCGCATGGACCGCCGGCGGATCCTCTTCGGATCCCAGATCGTGCAGATGACGAGCGCGACCACGCTCGCGCTTCTGATCCTGACGGGGCACATCCAGGTCTGGATCATCCTGACGCTCTCCTTCGTGGTGGGGCTCGCCCAGTCGTTCGGCGGTCCCGCCTACGCGGCCCTCGTGCCGACGCTGGTGGACAGGGAGGATCTCCCCAACGCGGTCGCGCTGAACTCGATCCAGTTCAACCTCGCGCGGGTCGTCGGTCCCGTGCTCGCCGGCATCGCGTTCTATCGTCTGGGGGCGGCCGCCTGCTTCGGCCTGAACGCCGTCTCGTTCCTGGCGCCCATCGCGGCGCTCCTCGTCCTGACCCGAGGCGGCATCACCGCGCCCCCGGCGCCCGAGCCGGTCCTCCAGAGTCTGAAGACGGGCCTCAAGGCGGTCCGCGACGACCGGTCGATTCGCGGCCTCGTCGTGCTCGCGTTCGTCGGCAGCTTCTGCTCGATGCCGCTCGTGACGTTTCTCCCGGTCTTCGCGAAGAACGTCTTCCATCAGGACGCCAAGGGCTACAGCCACCTCCTCGCGGTCTTCGGGATCGGCGCCATCGTGGGAGCGGTCGGCGTTGCCTCGCTTGGGCACGTTCGCCGCAAGGGCGCGCTCGCGGTGACGATGCAGATGGTCTTCGGAGCCCTGATGGCGGGTTTCGCGCTGTCGCGCACGCCGGCGGTCTCCTATGTGCTCCTGGGGCTGACCGGCGCCTCGATGATGGTGGTCTTCGCGATGTTCATGACGCTCGTGCAGGCGAACGTGGACGATCGCCTGCGCGGCCGCGTCGTGTCGGTGTACTCGCTGGCCTTCCGCGGCGCGATGCCCCTCGCCAGCGTCATCGTCGTCGCCCTCTTCGGCTCCCTCTTCCCGCCCTCGTCGGTCCTCGTCGTGTGCGGGAGCGTCCTGGTGGCCCAGGGCGCGATCGTGTTGCTCACCCCGGTCGGAGCGGGCATCCGGAAGCTGTAGGGGCGGCGAGCCCCTCCTCGACGTAACCCGGCGTGCAACCCTTTCGGCGGCTTCCGTCACACACGGAGAGGAAGGGAGGGCTCCGATGCGATTCGTCAGCGCCGCCGGACTGGTTCTTCTCCTCGCTCCCGTCGGGCTTCCGGGCGCCGACGCGGCCGGGAACACCACGCCATCCACGCCGGATCTCGCCCGCGCCGCCTTCGCGCGGTTCCAGGCGCTCGAAGGGAGGTGGGAGGGCCGCAGCACGAAGGGCTGGACCGAGTCGCTGCGGTACCAGTCGATCGCGGCCGGCTCGACCGTCCTCGAGACCTCCCTCGACGCCCACCCGGGCGAGGCGATGGCGACCGCGTTCTACCTGGACGGCGACCGCCTCCTTCTGACCCACTACTGCGTGGCGAAGAACCAGCCGCGCCTCGAGGCCACCGCCTACGCCGACGGCGGCCGCACGGTCGTCTTCACGTTCAAGGACGGAGCCAACATTCCGACGCGCGACCGCGGCCACATGGACACGGCCGTCTTCACCTTCGAGTCGGAGAACCGCGTGGTGTCGCGCTGGACCTGGTATCAGGACGGGAAGGAGCGATGGCTGGAGGAGATCGTCCAGACGCGCGAGCCGTGAACGCCCCGAGTCCCGTGAAGGACGACGGTGGCGACCGGGTGCTCGTCGCCCGGTTCCTGGAGCGCCGCGACGAGGCGGCCTTCCATGCGCTGTACACCCGGCATACCGGCGCGCTGTACCGCTTCCTCCTGCGTCTGACCGGACGGGCCGCGGACGCCGAGGAGGGAGTCCAGGAGACGTGGGTCCGCGCCTGCCGGGGCCTCGAGCGCTTCGCGTGGCGGTCCGCGCTCTCGACCTGGCTGGCCGGGATCGCGATCCGCTGGTGGCGGGAGGAGAGCCGCCGGCGGGGCGTGAAGGATCTCGCGGAGGAGGATCCCGCGGACGCGCCGGCCTCCACCCGGGGAGAGGTCGACCGCATCGATCTCGAGCGCGCTCTCGGCGATCTCTCTCTCGGTTATCGCGAGGCGATCCTGCTGCACGACGTCTACGGCCACACGCACGGCGAGATCGCGGAGATCCTGGACGTGGACGAGGGGACTTCGAAGAGCCAGCTGTCACGGGCGCGCCGCGCACTGCGTGCGCGCCTCGGAGGGAGGCGAACATGAACGCAGGCAATGGCGGCGGCGACGGCGAGCGCGACGAGCGCGACGAGCGCGACGAGCTGAGCCACGAGGAGCGTCGCGCGCTGCGGGATCTGTGGGGTACGGGAAGTCCCGAGCCGCCCGAGGCCCTGGAGGCCGCGACCCTGAATCGGCTCGGGCAGGAGGGACTGATCGCCGCGCGCCGGGGCGCCCGTCCGCCGCGCCTGCTCGCCGCCGCGGCCGGCCTCCTTCTCTTCGGGCTGGGCCTCGCCGCCGGCGCTCGGCTGCGGCCGCAGGAGCGGGCAGGGGAGGCGTCCGCGCTTCCGCGCTTCGTGCTCCTGCTCTACGACGCGCCCGACGAGAAGACATTGACGGATGCGCAGATGGCGGCGCGCGTCTCGGAGTACCGCGACTGGGCGCGCGGCGTCCGCGGCGGCGGACGCGACATCGCGGGGGAGAAGCTCGAGACGGGGGGAACGATCCTGGGGCCATCCGGCGTCGTGTCCGGATGGCCCCTCGGAGGCTACTTCGTCATCTCGGCGCGGGACCTCGACGCCGCGGTCGCCGTGGCGCGGACCTGCCCGCACGTCCGCCACGGCGGCCGCGTGGAGGTGCGGCCCATCGCCCGCACGTGACGGGCGGCGGACCTAGCTCTTCCGCGTGTAGCTGATCTCCATCATCTTGTAGTTCTTGCCGTCCGGGCCCGCGCCGAACATCTCCATCGTGTGATGGTCGCGGTCGGTCCAGGTCGTCTTGAACTCCATCGGGGTCTGTTTCCCGCTCATCGGATCCCAGACGGTGCTCGACTTGCAGGTCATCGACTTGCCCGTCGCGTCGAGGGTGCACGTCGAGAACATCATCCCGGTTCCGGCGGTGTCCATCCAGGTCCCGACGTACTTCTTCTGGACGTTGTCGTATCCCGTGTAGCCGAGGCCGTTGAACGGCTGGCCCATGAAGGTGCCTTCGAACTTCGTCTCGACGAAGCGTCCGCCGAGCGCCCAGGCGCTCGTCTCGGTGCCCTTGGAGGTTTCGGGCGGCTTCGACGGATCCATCCACATCTTGAGCTCGGCGTTGAAGGTGCCGACCATGTCGTCGAGCTTCTTGTGCATGTCGCCCGGGGTGGACGCCTTCTTCATCATCTCCATCATGGCGGCCTGGTCCGGCGCGCCCGGCTTCGCGGCGGGCTTCTGGGCCGTCTTGTCCTGGGCGGGGAGGGCGGCGGCGAGGGCGAGGGCTCCGGCGAAAACAATGCACGAACGGATGCCGTATCTCTTCATCGTGGGATCCTCCTGTCGAATTGTGCGGGATTCTAAGCCCGACCTTGCGGTATCGTGAAGAAGGGAAGGGCACCGATGACCATCCGACTCCGTTCGCTTCAGTGGATGCTGCTGGCTTCGTCGGTGGCCTCCGCCGCGCTCGCGGCGAGCACCCCCGCCGCGGCGCCGGTCCTGCCGTTCATCGAGGACGACTACAAGACGGCGCTCGCGCAGGCGAAGCAGAAGCACGTGCCGATCTTCGTGGAGGCCTGGGCGCCCTGGTGACACACGTGCCGCTCGATGAGGGCCTACGTCTTCACCGACAAGGCCCTCGCGAAGCACGCCGGGCAGTTCGTCTGGCTCTCGATCGACACAGAGAAGGCGCAGAACGCGGCCTTCAGTAAGAAGTACCCCATCCGGGCCTGGCCGTCGATGTACGTCATCGACCCGGACAAGGAGAAGATCGCGCTGCGCTGGGTCGGCGGCGCCACGGTCGCGCAGCTCGAGAAGCTCTTCGCGGACGGGCTGAAGGCGGTCCAGCCGGCCGGCGGGGACGGCCCGGCCCTCGCGCGCGCCGACCGCCTCTACGGCGACGGCCTCTACCAGGACGCGATCGCGCCGTACGGCGAGGCCCTCAAGGCGATGAGTCCGAAGGACCCGCAGTACAACCGCGCCCTGGAGGCGCTTCTCTTCTGCTACCAGGCCGGGCACCGCGACGCCGACTGCGCCGCCCTCGCGCGCGAGCGCATCGCCTCGGTGAAGGGAACGACCTCCTTCGCCAGCCTCGCCGGCTCGGGCCTCGACTGCGCGCTCGGGCTGCCGGAGTCCGACGCCGGACGCGCCGGGCAGGTCGCCGCCTTCACGAAGGACGTCCGCGCGTCCCTCGACGATCCGGCGCTGCGTCTCGCGGCCGACGACCGCTCCGCCCTCTACTCCTCGCTCTTCGACGAGCGGGAGGACGCGAAGGACGAGGCCGGCGCCAGGAAGATCGCGGACGCCTGGGTGGACGAGCTCTCCGCCGACGCCGCGCGCGCCGCGACCCCGGAGCAGCGCACCGCGCTCGACCCCGACCGCCTCGGCGCCTTCACGGCGGCGAAGCGGCTGGAAGAGGCGATTCCGATGCTCGAGCAGTCCGCGAAGGACTTTCCGCAGGACTACAACCCCCCGGCGCGCCTCGCGCACGTCTACTTTCTGCTCAAGCGCTACGACGAGGCGATGGCCTCGTCCGACAGGGCGTTGTCGCTGGTCTACGGACCCCGGCGGATCCGCGTCCTCTCGGAGAGGGCCGAGATCCAGCAGGCCCGGGGCGATCGGGCCGCGGCGCGCAAGACCCTGGAGGAAGCCGTCCGTTTCGCGGACGGGCTGCCGGAGGGACAGCGCAACGAGGAGCAGGTCGTCTCGCTCCGCCGGAAGCTCGACGCGATCTAGCCCAGCAGCCGATCCGCGCCGCCGCCGCCGCGGCGGCGTTTTGCGCGCGATCTGCGCTTCCGCCCCCGAACGGGCCTTCGCCGTCGGCAGGCGCGGGACGGCGTTCCACGCCGCTGATCTGCACCGCCGCCGCCGAACGGGCGTTCGCCGTCGGCAGGCGCGGCGGCGTTTTGCGCCGCCAGCTGCTAGGATGCCCGCCGACGTGCGCGCACTGGCACTCGCCCTGATCGTGACCGCCATCATTCCCGCAGCCGCCGCGGCGTCGCCCGACGCGACGCTGCAGGCGCTCTTCGACGAGGCGTGGGCGTTCCGGCTCGCCGAGGACCCGCTCTTCGCGACGGGGGCGGGCGAGCACCGCTACGACGACCGCCTCCCGTCCGCGACGCGTGCGGACTGGAACCGGCGCGCCGACTTTTCCCGGAAGATGCTGGGCCGTCTGGCGGCGATCGACCGCGCGGGCCTGAGCCCGGCGGAGCGGGTGAGTTACGACATGCTCTCGCGACAGCTGTCGGACACCGTCGCGGACGTCGAGTTCGGCGCGTGGAGGATCCCCCTCAACGCGGACAGCGGCTTCCACACCGACTTCGCGGATCTTCCGGACCGGATGCCGTTCACGACCGTCCGCGACTACGAGAACTACGTCGCGCGGCTGCGCGCCTTCCCCCGGTGGGTCGACGAGGAGATCGCGGCGATGCGCGAGGGCCTGAAGGCGGGGTTCACCCTGCCGAAGGTGGTGCTCGAGGGCATCGACGTCACCATGACGACCCACGTCGTGGACTCGCCCGAGAAGAGCGTCTTCTTCGCGCCGTTCCGGCGGTTCCCCGTCGGAGTCCCGGAGTCGGAGCGGGCGCGCCTCACGGAGGAGGGTCGCGCGGCCATTCGCGACGGCGTCGTCGCGGGCTACCGCGCCCTCGCCGACTTCATGAGGCGCGAGTACGTGCCGGGGGCGCGCGGGAGCGTCGGCGCCTCGAGCCTGCCGCGGGGCCGCGAGTACTACGCGCACCTCGTGAAGGCGTTCACGACGCTCGACGTGACTCCCGACGCGGTCTTCGAGACCGGGCGCCAGGAGGTCGCGCGCATCCGCGCCGAGATGGAAGAGGTCATCGGGAAGACCGGCTTCCAGGGCAACTTCGCGGCCTTCCTCAACTTCCTCCGCACCGACCCGCGTTTCTACGCGAAGACTCCTGCGGAGCTGCTCTCGCGGGCGGCGTTCATCGCGAAGAGCATGGACGGCAAGCTGCCCTCGCTGTTCGGGAGGCTGCCGCGGCTCCCGTACGGCGTCGAGCCCGTGCCCGCACACCTCGCGCCCAAGTACACCGGCGGCCGCTACGTGGAGGCCCCGATCGGCGGAACGCGCGCGGGGACGTACTGGGTCAACACGTACGCGCTCGACACGCGTCCGCTCTACACGCTCGAGGCCCTCACCCTCCACGAGGCCGTGCCGGGTCACCACCTCCAGATCGCGCTCCAGCAGGAGCTGACCGGACTGCCGGAGTTCCGCCGGTTCGCGAGCGAGGGCGCGTTCGTGGAGGGTTGGGCGCTCTACGCGGAGCGGCTGGGGCGCGAGGCCGGCTTCTACACGGATCCGTACAGCGACTTCGGCAGGCTGACCTACGAGATGTGGCGCGCGTGCCGGCTCGTCGTCGACACCGGCCTCCACGCCAAGGGCTGGAGCCGCGCGGAGGCGATGGAGTACCTCGAGAACAACACGGCCCTCTCGCTCCACGAGGTGCAGACGGAGACGGATCGCTACATCTCGTGGCCGGCGCAGGCGCTGTGCTACAAGATGGGGGAGCTGAAGATCCGCGCGCTGCGCCGCGAGGCGGAGGAGGCGCTCGGGGAGCGGTTCGACGTCCGGGCGTTCCACGACGCGGTCCTCGCCAACGGCGCGGTGCCGTTGTCGGTGCTGGAGGATCAGGTGCGCGCCTGGATCGCGAGGACGAAGAGCCCATGACCGAGACGCAGACGCGCGCCGCCTTCCGCGCCCGGAACCCGGCGACCGGCGAGGCGCTCACCGGCGAGTTCTTCGACGCCTCGGTCGGCGAGATCGACGCGGCCGCGCGTTCGGCGGACCGCGCCTTCGAGCCCTACGCCGCGCTGCACGCGATCCGCCGGGCGGAGTTCCTGCGCGCGATCGCGCAGCAGATCCTGGCGCTGGGCGACCGGCTGCTCGAGCGCGCGGGCGCCGAGACGGGATTGCCCCCGTCGCGCCTCGAGAGCGAGCGCGCGCGCACCGTCAGCCAGATCCTGCTCTTCGCGACCCTCCTCGAGGAGGGCTCCTGGGTCGAGGCGCGCATCGACCGCGCGCTGCCCGACCGCAAGCCCCAGCCGCGGCCCGACCTGCGTCGCCTCCTCGTGCCGCTCGGCCCGGTCGCGGTCTTCGGCGCGTCCAACTTCCCGCTCGCGTTCTCGGTGGCCGGCGGCGACACGGTGTCGGCGCTGGCCGCGGGCTGCCCGGTCGTCGTCAAGGCGCACCCGGCGCATCCCGGGACCTCCGAGCTCGCGGCGCTCGCGATCCGCACCGCGGCCCGCGAGACGCGGATGCCCGACGGCGTCTTCTCGATGGTCCAGGGCGCGGCGCCGGAGATCGGCATCACGCTCGTGACGCATCCCCTGATCCGCGCGGCCGGCTTCACGGGATCGCTCCGGGCGGGGAGGACGCTCTTCGACGCCGGCGCGATGAGGCCCGAGCCGATCCCGGTGTACGCCGAGATGGGCTCCTCGAACCCGATCTTCCTCCTGCCGGGCGCGCTCGAGGCGCGCGGTCCGGCGATCGCGACCGGCCTCGCGGCCTCGGTGACCCTGGGCGCCGGGCAGTTCTGCACGAATCCCGGCCTCGCCGTCCTCGTCGACTCGCCGTCGTCGAACGGCTTGCTCCAGTCGGTGGGCGAGCTGCTCGGCGGCGCGCCCGCCGGCACGATGGTCCACGCCGGGATCAAGACGGCGTACGACGAGGAGATCGCGAAGGTCGCGCGGATCGCGGGGGTCTCGATCGCCGCGCGCTCCGAGCGGCCGGGAGTCTTCGCCGAAACGCAGGCGCACCCCGCGCTGATGGTCACGGACGTGGCGACCTACCGCGACAACCCGCGACTCGCGGGGGAGATCTACGGGCCCGCGACGCTGGCGGTCCGGTGCGCGTCGAGGCCGGAGATGCTCCAGCTCGCGCGCGCGCTCCACGGCCAGCTCACCGCGACGATCCACGCCGCGGGGAGAGACCTCGAGGACTTCGCCGAGCTCGTCGCGATCCTGCGCCGCAAGGCCGGGCGGCTCGTCTTCAACGGCTTCCCGACGGGGGTCGAGGTCTGCCACGCCATGCACCACGGCGGCCCGTATCCCGCGACGACGGACTCGCGCGCGACCTCGGTCGGCACGGCGGCGATCCACCGCTTCGCGCGTCCGGTCTGCTGGCAGGACGCTCCCCAGGCCGCTCTCCCGGAGGAGCTGCAGGACGCCAACCCGCGCGGCATCTGGCGGCTCGTCGACGGTGCGCTGACGAAAGACCCGCTGTGAGCGTGTGGCCCGAGTCGATCGAGGTGATCGACTCGCACACCGAGGGCGAGCCGACGCGGGTCGTCATCTCCGGGTGGCCCGAGCTGACCGCGCCCGAGATGCGCGGCCGGCGCGAGCAGCTGGGGAGCCGCGACGCGGCGATCTGGCGCGGCGTCGTGCTCGAGCCCCGCGGCCATGACGCGCTGGTCGGCGCCCTGTTGACGCCGCCTGTCGCCCCGGGCTCGGTCGCGGGCGTCGTCTTCTTCGACAACGTCGGTCCGCTGTGGATGTGCGGCCACGGGACGATCGGCGTCGTGCGGACGCTCGAGCACCTCGGCCGGATCTCGCCGGGCTCCCTCCGCCTCGACACGCCGGTCGGCACCGTCGGCGCGGAGCTCTCGGTCGACGGGACCGTCACGATCGAGAACGTTCCCGCGCGGTGTCTCGCGCGCGACGTCGCGGTCGACGTCCCGGGGAAGGGGCGCGTGGTCGGCGACGTGACCTACGGCGGCAACTGGTTCTTCGTGACGCGCTTGAAGGAGTCCGAGCCGGTCGATCTGTCGCGCATGGAGGAGTACCGCGAGACGACGCTCGCGATCCAGAGGGCCCTCGCCGAGCAGGGCATCCGCGGCGACGGCGGCGAGGTCGTCGACCACGTCATCCTGCTCGGGCCGCCGCGGCGCTCCGACGCCGACGCCCGCAACTACGTGATGTGCCCGGGCGGCGCGTACGACCGCTCTCCCTGCGGCACCGGCACCTCCGCCACGATGGCCGCGCTCTACGCGCGCGGCGCCCTCGCGCCGGGACAGCGGTGGCGGCAGGAGGGGATCACGGGAAGCCTCTTCACGGGCTGGCTCGAGGAGCGCGAGGGCCGGCTCGTTCCGCGGATCCAGGGCCGCGCGTTCGTGACCGGGCGCGCCACGCTCTACTTCGACCCGCGGGATCCGTTTCGCCACGGCCTGACGTGGTCCCCGACGTCGTAGTCGTCGGCGCGGGGATCGTCGGCGCGGCGTGCGCCGACGCGCTGTCCGCGGAGGGCCTGTCGGTCCACGTCCTCGAGTCGCGCTTCTGCGGAGGCGGGGCCACGGCGGCCGCGATGGGCCACGTCGTCGTCATGGACGACTCGCCGGCGCAGTTCGCGCTGACCGAGTACTCGCGCCGGCTGTGGCACGAGCTGGCCGGCGAGCTGCCCGCCTCCTGCGAGGACCGTCCGACCGGGACGCTCTGGATCGCCGCCGACGCCTCCGAGCTCGAGCCCCTCCGCCGCAAGGGCGCCGCGTACCGCGCGCGCGGAGTGGAGGCGGAGGCGCTGTCGGAGTCGGAGCTCGCGAAGGAGGAGCCCAACCTGCGGCGCGGCCTCGCGGGCGCCCTGCGCGTCCCCGGCGACCGCGTCGTCTACCCGCCGGCCGCGGCGCGCTGGTTCCTCGAGCGCGCGTGCCGGCGCGGCGCGGTGAGACGCGAGGGCGTCGAGGTCACGGCGATCGGTCCGGGCCACGTCCGGACGCGCACCGAGGAGATCGCGGCGGGCACCGTCGTCAACGCCGCCGGCGCGGCCGCGCCGCTCCTGTCGCCGGGCCTCGCGATCGTGCCGCGCAAGGGGCATCTCGTCATCACCGACCGCTACCCCGGCTTCTGCCGCCACCAGCTCGTGGAGCTCGGGTATCTCGCCAGCGCGCACGGCGTGGCGCGCGAGTCCGTCGCGTTCAACCTGCAGCCTCGCGCGACCGGCCAGATGCTGCTCGGTTCGTCGCGCGAGTTCGCGGGCTTCGACGCGGCGATCAACCGCTCGATCCGCGCGCGCATGGTCCGCCGCGGACTCGCGTTCATGCCCGGCCTCGCGCGCCTCTCGGCGATCCGCACGTGGGTCGGGTTCCGGCCGGCGACTCCCGACAACCTGCCGCTCGTGGGTCGGTGGCCCCGGACGCCGCGCCTCCTCGTCGCGGCCGGGCACGAGGGGCTCGGCGTGACGACCGCGCTCGGGACCGCCCGGCTCGCGGCCGACGCGCTCCTCGGGCGCCGGAGCGCGATCGATCCGGCGCCGTACGCTCCCGACCGGCTGTTCGAGCCCTCGGAGGACGATGACGGCGCCTGACACCGTGACCCTCGCAGTCGACGGACGAGCTCTCGAGGCGGCCGCCGGCGTCACGCTCGCCGCGGCGCTGGAAGGAGTCGGCGCCGGGATGCGCGCGCTGCGGCGCTCCGTCGCCGGCGAGCCGCGCGGCGTCCTCTGCGCGATGGGCGTCTGCTTCGAGTGCCGCGTCACGATCGACGGACAGCCGCACCGCCGGGCGTGCATGGAGATCGTGCGCGAGGGGATGGACGTGCGGACCGGCGAGACACCCGGCGCCTGGGAGCGGGACGCGGAGCCGCCGCCGCGGCGCGCGGTCGACATGCTCGTCTGCGACGTCGCCGTCGTGGGCGGCGGTCCCGCCGGGATCGCCGCGGCCTGCCGCGCGGCGGAGGCCGACGTGCGGACGGTCCTGCTCGACGAGGGCGCCGCGCCGGGGGGACAGATCCACCGCCGCCTGCCGGGCCGCGAGCCGCCTCCCGCCGCGCGGGGGTGGCTCGTGCGCCTCGCGCAGTCCGGGGCGAAGGCGGTCTCGGGAGCGGCGGTCTTCGACGCGGCGCGCGCCGCGGACGGCGGCTGGCGCCTCGCCGCCCAGACCGCGGGCGGCGCGCTGGTCGTGGCGGCGCGGGCGATCGTGCTCGCCACGGGATCGCGGGAGCTGTTCCTCCCGTTCCCCGGCTGGACGCTCCCCGGCGTCTACGGCGCGGGCGGCGCGCAGGCGCTCTGGAAGTCCGGAGCCTCGCTCGCCGGCCGCACCGCGGTCGTGGGCGGGTCCGGGCCGCTCCTCCTTCCGGTCGCCGCGTCCCTCGCGAAGGCCGGCGTGCGGATCGTCGCGGTCGTGGAGCAGGCCGCCACGCGCGAGCTCGCGGCCTTCGCGCTCGGCCTCGTGCGCTCGCCCGGCCGCCTCCGCGAGGCGATCCGCTATCGGCGCGGCTTCGCGCCGGCGCCGTATCGCGCGGGCGCCTGGGTCGCGGAGGCCCGCGGCCACGGGCGGCTCGAGGGCGTCGTGATCGCCGACGCCCGCGGCGGGCGCTCCGAGGTCGCCTGCGACCTCGCCGCGGTGGGCTGGGGTCTCACGCCCAACACGGAGCTCGCGCGGCTTCTTGGTTGCGCCGTCTCCGACGGCGGGCAAGGCATCGCCGTCAGCGTCGATGCGCGGCAGGAGACGAGCGTCGCCGGCGTCTTTTGCGCCGGAGAGGCGTGCGGCGTGGCGGGCGTCGAGGCGGCCGTCGCGGAGGGCCAGATCGCGGGCGAGGCCGCCGCGGGCTCGCTCGAACGCTCGTGGGACCTCCGCCGCCTGACGCGCGCCCGGGCCTCCGCGCGCGGCTTCGCCCGGAGGATGCGGCGGACCTTTCGCCTCCGGCCCGAGCTCGCGCGCCTCGCGCGCGAGGACACGATCGTCTGCCGCTGCGAGGACGCGACGCTGGGTTCGATCCGGTCCTGCGCCGGCGCGCGCGAGGCCAAGCTCGCGGTCCGCTCGGGCATGGGCCCCTGCCAGGGCCGCGTCTGCGGACCGGCCCTGTCGTTCCTCTTCGGCTGGGACTCGGATACCGTTCGCACGCCGATCCAGCCGGCGCCGCTCGGGGATCTGGGACTCGTGGCGCCGGGTCCGGAGGAGGAGGGTCTCGCATGAACTGGCAGGGAGTCTTTCCGGCGATCACGACCCCGTTTCGCGAGGACCTGACGGTCGACCACGAGTTCCTGGCGCGCCACGTCGACCGGATGGTGCGCGCGGGCTGCCGGGGGCTCGTCCCGCTGGGCTCGCTCGGAGAATCGGCGACGCTCGAGCCCGAGGAGAAGCGCGCCATTCTCGCGACGTGCCGCGCGGCGCTCGCGGGCCGCGCGCCGCTCGTCGCCGGCATCGCCGCGCTGTCGACCGCGCAGGCGGTCGCGACGGCGCGGCTCGCGCACGAGCGCGGCTGCGACGCGCTCATGGTGCTGCCGCCCTACGTCTACCGGACCGACGCGCGCGAGACCGCCGCGCACTTTGCCGCGGTCCTCGAGGCGACGCCGCTGCCGTGCATGCTCTACAACAACCCGATCGCCTACGGCACCGACGTCACGCCCGCCGAGCTCGCCGCGCTCGCGGCGCGGCACCCGAATCTGGAGGCGGTCAAGGAGTCCAGCGCCGACGTGCGGCGCGTCAGCGCGATCCGGGCGCAACTGGGATCGCGGCTCGCGATCTTCGTCGGCGTCGACGACCTGATCGTCGAGGGCATCGCGGCCGGCGCCGTCGGCTGGATCGCGGGGC
This sequence comes from Thermoanaerobaculia bacterium, assembly GCA_036406835.1. Classification (GTDB taxonomy): domain Bacteria; phylum Acidobacteriota; class Thermoanaerobaculia; order UBA5066; family Gp7-AA6; genus DAHUXD01. Next base: position 557 of record DASXAG010000107.1, on the reverse strand, counting down.
TCGTGAACGCGCTGCCGGAGGAGTCCGTGAAGCTCTTCGACCTCGCGGTCGCGAACCGCGCCGGCGAGGCGCGCGCCCTCTACGAGTGGTTCCTCCCGCTGCTGCGGCTGGACGTCGTGCCCAAGTTCGTGCAGCTCATCAAGCTCGTCCAGCAGGAGGTCGGGCTGGGATCGGAGCGGGTCCGCGGGCCGCGGCTGCCGCTCGAGGGGAAGGAACGCGACGAGGCGCTCGGGTTGATCCGGGAGCGCCTCGCCGCGAGACCGGAATAGGGCGGGGCAAGCCCCCACCGCTTCTCTGCGCGGCGGCCGCCGGCGCGGATGCGCCGCCTACCGCCGCGCGACGGCGTTCCGCGCCGTCTTCTCTGCGCGGAGGCCGCCGGCGCGGATGCGCCGCCTACCGCCGCGCGACGGCGTTCCGCGCCGTCTTCTCTGCGCGGAGGCCGCCGGCGCGAATGCGCCGCCTACCGCCGCGCGACGGCGTTCCGCGCCGTCTTCTCTGCGCGGAGGCCGCCGGCGCGGATGCGCCGCCTACCGCCGCGCGACGGCGTTCCGCGCCGT
>DASXAG010000106.1:0-73801 GCA_036406835.1 Thermoanaerobaculia bacterium | reverse complement strand
AGCGTGGGGCGGTTGGAGGAGTTCAAGACCGCCGGTCGCGGACCACCCGCGCCAGGTCCGCGAGGACCGCCGACCGCGACGGCGAGGGGAGGGCCTGGAGCGCCGCGTCCAGCAGCTCGTCCACGAGCCGGTGCGACGACTCCGCCCCGAGGATCGTCGCGAAGTTGGCGCGGTGGGCGTCGCGGTGCGTGTCCTTGCCCATCGCCTCGGCGTCGCCCTCGAGGTCCAGCAGGTCGTCGGTGATCTGGAAGGCGAGCCCGAGGTTGCGCGCGTAGCGGGTCAGCCCGGACAGCGTGCTCTCCCCAGCCGAGCCCGCGAGCGCGCCGCCGCGGATCGCCGCGACGAACAGCGCGCCGGTCTTCTGCGCGTGGATCGCCTCGAGGTCGTCCAGGCCCATGGACTCGTGCGACGGATCGGCCCCGAGGTCCGCCGCCTGGCCCGCGCAGCAGCCGGACGCGCCGACGGCCGCCGCGAGCTCGCCGACGGCGCGTGCGCGGGCCGCGGCCGAGAAGCCCTTCGCAAGCGCGAGGACCTCGAAGGCGCGCGCGAGGAGCGAGACCGCGGCGAGCTCCGCCGTCGCCACGCCGTGGACGAGGTGCAGCGCGGGACGGCCCCGCCGGCGCCGTGCGTCGTCCATCGACGGGAGGTCGTCGAGGACCAGCGAGGCGGCGTGCACGTACTCGACGGCGACGGCCACGGCCATGGCGGCCTCTCGCGGCGCGCGGCACAGCTCGCCCGACGCGAGGGCGGCGAGCGGCCGGAGCCGCTTGCCCGGAGGGAGGATGGCGTCGTGGATCGCGCGCGTCAGCGCCCCGGCTCGGGCCACGGGCGCCGGCAGTCCGCGCTCGAGCGCCTCCTCGAGCGCGGGGCCGTTGGCCGCCGCGAAACGATTGAAGGCAAACGCGGAGGCGCCGCCCCCGGCGGCGGGCCTCTTCAGGGGTTCGCCGCCTATCCGCGGAAGCTCGCCAGCGCCTCCGACTCGGATTCGTAGACGTCGAAGACGGTGATGAGCTGCGTCACGGTCAACACGTCGTTGATCTTCGGCGGAAGGTGGAGGAGCTTCAGCTTCCCACCCTTGTTCGTGACCGAGGTGTAGCAGCCGACGAGCTCGCCGATGCCCGACGAGTCGATCGTCGTCACGTCGTGCATGTCGACCAGGATGTTCTTCTTTCCGGAGTCGACGAGCTTGTTGATCGTCTCGCGGAGCTGGACGTCTCCGGAGCCGATCGTGATCTTGCCCTTGAGGTCGACGACCGCCACCCCGCCGACGTCACGCACGTTCGTTTTCATGCTGGGTCTCCCTCCTTCTCGTTTGCCTCGCCCAATTTCTTCTTCAACAAGATTTCCATTCCACCACCGGGAAGACGCTCAAAGCGGACGTCGTCCATGAAGGTCTTCATGTAGAAGATCCCGCGTCCCGACGTCTTCAACCGGTTCTCGGCCGCCAGCGGGTCGCCCACCGCCCCCGGGTCGAAGCCCGCGCCCTCGTCGCGGATCGCGATGGCCAGGGTGTCCGCGACGATGTCCATCTCCAGGTGCACGTGCTTGGAGGTGTCCTGCCGGTTGCCGTGCTTGATGGCGTTGGCCAGACCCTCGCGCAGCGCCATGAGGATCCAGTGACGCGTCTCCTCGGGAACGTCCCGCCCCTCGAGCAGCTGGGAACACAGATGCTGCGCCATCTCGATGTTCTCGAAACGGCTGGAAAGGGACATCCGAATGGGGCCGGCTTTGTCGGACGGTCGCGGTACGCTCATTCACGGACTTCTGGAGTCCGGCGGATATTAGTCCAAAGGCGCGCCGGAAAGATAGGCGGATCCCGGCGTGTTACCCTCGGCCATGCGACGCAAAACGCGCCTCGGCGCGGCCGGAGCGGCCCTCTCGGCGCTGCTGCTCCTGGGCTTCACCGACTATCTTCCCGACCGCATCGCGGAATATTCCCGCAAGGTCGAGCAGGTGCGCGGACGGAAGTTCAACCGGGCCGTGCAGGCCTCCGAGCTGGACAAGGCCGAGCTGCGCCGGGTGCTCCGTTCGAAGCTCGGCGAGCAGCTTCCCGTGCCCGCCGAGGACTACTTCCGGACGCTCGCGAGCCTCGGCCTGATCGAGGACCAGCCGGGCCTCCTCGACACCTTGATCGACTTCTACGCCTCGCAGGTCATCGCCTTCTACGATCCGCAGCCCCGCCGCTTCTTCGTGATCCGCGGCGGAGACTCGGGCGCCGAGGGCTTCGACGGCGGCGAGGGCATGGCGCAGGGGCTCATCTTCTCGCACGAGCTGACCCACGCCCTGCAGGACGAGTCGCTCAAGCTGGACGATCGGATGCAGAAGCTGAAGGACGACAGCGACCGCGCGCTCGCGCTGCAGAGCCTGCTCGAGGGCGAGGCCACGCTCGTGATGATCCGGGTGGCGCTCCAGCAGATCCCGGGCTCGACCGATCAGACCGAGGAGGAGATCGGCCCGCTGCTTTCCGCCGGCGCTCTCGAGCGCGCCAACGTCCCGAAGGAAGTCCCCGACTACTTCGTCGACCAGCTCTTCTTCCCGTACGTCGACGGGCTCGAGTTCGTCCGCGCCGCGGTCAAGCGCGGCGGCTGGCCCGAGGTGGATCGGCTCTGGAGGACGCCCCCGGAGTCGAGCGCCGAGATCCTCCACGGCGGGCAGCTGCCGCCTCCCGCGACGGGACTCCTCCCGGACAATCTGGCCTCGATCGCGCCGGGGCAGCGCCTCCTCTACTTCGACACGCTCGGCGAGTGGACGCTGCGCTTCCTGCTCGAGCGCGCGCTGCCCGAGGGCGAGGCCTCCGCGTCGGCGGCGGGGTGGCGCGGCGACCGCATCGCCTTCTTCGCCTCGGGAGGCACGACCGGCTACCTGTGGCGTATCCGGTTCGACGAGCCGGGCTCGGCGTCGCGCTTCGAGGCGGCGATCCGCAAGGCGCGCGCGAAGAAGCCGGCGGCGGTGACCGAGACGATCCGCGTCTCGGGCAAGGACGTGGTCCTCTCGAGCGGGCTCGCGAAGCTTCCGGAGCTCCCGGGGTGGAAGAATTGAGAGTTCTCAGTCTTCAGTTCACAGTTTTCAGTGCTGAGAACTGACAACTGATCACTGACGACTACCGAACCGCCTGCAGCGGCGCGTTCGCCGTCTCGACGCGGTTGCGGCCCGAGCGCTTGGCGGCGTAGAGCGCGCCGTCCGCCGCCGCCACCAGCGTCTCCTTCGCGAACGACTCCCCCGGCGTCATCGAGGCGACGCCGACGCTGATCGTCACGACCCCGAGGGGCGAGGTCTGGTGGCGCGTCGCGATCCGCTCGACGCGCAGGCGCAGGAGCTCGGCCACGGCGAACGCGCCCTTCGCCGGCGTCGAGGGCAGGATCGCCGCGAACTCCTCGCCGCCGTAGCGCGCCACGAGGTCGCCGGGACGCGTGATCGCCTCGCGGATCTCGTTGGCGACGCGGCGCAGGCACTCGTCGCCGAGCTGGTGCCCGTACGCGTCGTTGTAGTTCTTGAAGTAGTCGATGTCGATCATGACGAGCGAGAGCGGCAGCTGGTCGCGCGTCGCCCGGCGCCACTCGCGCGCGAGCGTGTCCTCGAACCGGCGGCGGTTGGCGATGCCGGTCAGCGCGTCGAGCTCCGACAGCTGCTGCAGCTTGGTGTTCGCCTCCTCGAGCTGCACCGTGCGCTCGGCGACCTGCTGCTCGAGCTCCCGCTGCCGCGCCTTCGTCCGCGCGACGCGGACCCTCGCCGCTCCGAAGCCGACGAGGACGAGCCCGAGCGCGCAGAGGGCGTAGAAGACGCCGGTCTGCTGGAACTGTGGCCGGAGCGCGAAGCGCAGCGAGTCGCCATCCTCGTTCCAGATCCCGTCGTTGTTGCACGCCTTGACCCGGAACGTGTACCGGCCCGGCGGGATGTTCGTGTAGAAGGCGACGCGCCGGTTTCCGGCGTCGATCCAGTCGGGGTCGAAGCCCTCGAGCTTGTAGCGGAAGCGCACGCGCTCGGGGTCCACGAACGAGAGCGCCGTGTAGTGGAACTCGAGGTCCCCGCGCTCGAGGGCGAGGTCGAGCCGCGCGAGGCGGGGCAGCTCCTGGTGGTCGGCCACGGCGCGCTCGATGACCACGGGAGGCGCGATCATGTTCGTCTTGATGTGATCGGGGTCGATGACCACGGCGCCCTCGATCGTCGGGAACCACAGGCGCCCGTCGTGCGTCTTCCACGCGGCCGGCTGCGTGAAGCCGCTGCACTCCGCCGAGCGCATGCCGTCGGCGCGCCCGAACGGAACCGAGTCGAAGTGGGCGATCTTCTTCTCCGCGAACGCCTCGAGATCCTGGCGGCGCACCGAGAAGATTCCGCGGCTGCAGCTCATCCAGAGATTGCCGCGGCCGTCCTCGAGGATCGCGTACTGGACGTCGTCGTAGAGTCCGTCCGCGCGGCGGAAGCGCGTGAACTGGCCGTCCTTCCACCGTCCCAGGCCTCCCCCGTCCGTGCCGATCCACACGCAGCCGTCCGCGTCCTCGTAGAGCGCGAGGACGGTGTCGTCGGAGAGCCCGTCCTTCGTCGTGTAGGCGGTGAACTTGCCGTGGAAGTAGCGGTTGAGCCCGCCTCCCTCGGTCCCCACCCACAGCGCGCCCTCGCGGTCCTCGAGGATCGCGAGCACCGTGCTCGCCGAGAGTCCCTCGCGCGCGTCGTGCAGCGTGAAGCGTCCGTCGCGGGCCTCGACGAGGCCTCCCGCGTCGGTACCGACCCAGAGCGTCCCCGCGCGGTCGCGGTAGAGGCAGCGAACGATCTCGCTGGGCAGCCCGTCCTTCTGGTGGAACGCCTGGAAGAGGCCGCCCGAGAGACGATCGAGCCCGTCTCCCCACGTGCCGACCCAGAGCTTCCCCGCGCCGTCCTCGTAGACCGAGCGCACGAAGTCGCCCGAGAGACCGCTCTTCGAGGAGAAGGTCGTGAACGCGCCGTTGTGGAATCGCGTGAGGCCCGAGCCGCGCGTGCCGAGCCAGACCGCGCCGTCCTTGTCCTCGTAGATCGTGCGCACGCGGTCGTTCGACAGCCCCTCCTTCGAGGTGAACGCGGTGAACTTGCCGTCCTTCAGCCGGTCGAGGCCGCCCGTGACGGTGCCGAGCCAGAGGCTGCCCTCGCGGTCCTCGCAGATGGAGAGGACGGTGTCGTCGGAGAGACCCTCCGCCGGCGAGAACCGGGAGAAGACGCCCTCGGTCAGGCGCACGATGCCGCCGCCCTGCGTCCCGAACCAGAGGTTGCCGTCCCGGTCCTCCTGGATGGAGGAGACCGTGTCGCTGCCGAGCCCGTCCTTCGCGCGGTAGTTGGTGAACCGGCCGTTGCGGTAGCGCGCGAGCCCGCCGCCGTCGGTGCCGATCCAGACGTCGTTGCGGCTGTCGACGAAGACCGACTGGACGATCTCGCCGGGCAGCCCGTCCTTGCGACCGAAGACCGTGACCTTCCCGTCCTTGAGGCGATCGAGCCCGCCGCCGTCGGTGCCGACCCAGAGGTTGCCGGCGTGGTCCTCGGCCATCTGCCAGATCCGGTCGCTCGAGAGACCGTCCCTGGGGCCGACCGTCGTGATGCGGCCGTCCTTCCCGAGCCGGGCGAGGCCGCCGCCGCCGGTGCCGATCCAGAGGACGCCGTCGCGGTCCTCGCAGATCGAGAGGACGCGGTTGCTGCCGAGACCCTCGTGGGTCGTGTAGGCGGTGAACTGCCCGTCCTTGTAGCGGTGCAGGCCGCCCCAGGTCCCGATCCACAGCGCGCCGTCCCGCCCCTGGTACAGGGCCTGGGCGTTGCTGTTGAGCAGTCCGGGGGAATTGCCCTTGTCGAAGACGGTGAACTGCACGCCGTCGAAGCGGACCAGGCCGCGCTCGGTGCCGAGCCAGATGTAGCCGTCGCGCGTCTGGAGGATCGCCTGGATCGAGTTCTGCGGCAGGCCCTGGTCGGTCTTCCAGACCTGGTGGGCGTACTGCGTGATCGCCTTGTGGGGATCGAGCGCGCCGGCGGGGCGCGAAACGAGCAGGAAGCCGCTGAGCACGAGGGCCGCCGGGGCCGCGAGGCGGCTCCGCGGAGGCAGCCTTTCGGCCGCGGGGGACGACCGCCGGGAACGCATGCAGGATTTTACCAGCCCCCGGCGGCGCGGGTGCGGGGACCCCCTTACAGGTGGGGGATCTGCTTCATCAGCAGGGGGATGACGATGAACATCTGGATCGAGTCGAAGACCCCGTGCGCCACGATGCACGGCAGCACGTTGCGGTAGCGCGCGAAGGTCATCGAGAGCACGGTCGAGATCACGAGGATCCCGACCAGCATCAGCGGCTGCCCGTAGACGCCGTGCGCCGCGGTGAACATCAGCGTGGCCGCGACCGGGCCGACGCGCGGCTGCAGGAACGAACGGAAGAACAGCTCCTCCACGACCATCGCCGACACCACGATCGCGATCCGGAACCAGAGCGGGCGCGAGACGAGCCACGCGATCATCGGCGAGATCGACGGACCGCTCCCCTCCGCCGGGGTGTGCCGCGAGAGCAGGTACCAGACGAGCACGATCGCCGTCGCGGTCAGGATCGTCAGGACCCAGCCGACCACGCCGATGAGCACCCCGGCCGAGGCGTCCACCGCGGGGTGCTCGCTCTTGAGCTTGAGGAACTCGGCGAGCGACCGGCGTCCGGAGAGCGCGAAGTAGCACGCCAGGAAGAAGACCAGGATCGCGTGCACCGCGAACACCGAGACGAGCGACAGCTGCTGGACCTCGGGCTTGGTCCCCGCCGTGCCCGCCGCGAACGGGATCGCGACCGTCAGGATCAGCACCGCGGCGAGCAGCGTGACCGCAGCCGCGCGCCGGCCCGGCTCGGTGAAGCCGTCCTCCACGAAGACGGCGCGCGAACGCGCCTGCGCGAAGGACAGGAGCATGCCCAGCCCTCCCGCCAGGACCAGGAGCACGAAGGTCGCGAAATTCATCGACGTGTTTGGCGCTGCAGGTGAAGCGGCGCAGATTAACTCATCTCACGCGGACGGCCAAGAAATTTCCGATGCTCTGGACATTCGCGGAGCGACGGGAGAGGATGCCGGCCGAGCCATGCCGGCAACGCCGCTGCCTCTCGCGATTCGGGATCTCTCCAAGAGCTTTGGCGGGCGGAAGGCGCTGGACGGCGTCACCCTCGACCTCCTCCCCGGCGAGACGCTGGGGCTGCTCGGGCCCAACGGCGCCGGCAAGACGACCCTCGTGCGCAGCGTCGCCGGCCGCGCCGTCCCGGACGGCGGCTCGCTGTCGATCCTCGGCCTCGCGCCGTCCGAGGACGCCGCGCGGGCGGTGCGCGGCTGGGTCCCCCAGGAGATCGCGCTCTATCCCCTGCTCTCCGCCCGGGAGAACCTCTGGACGTTCGGCCGTTACCAGGGTCTCGCGGGCGCGGCGCTCGACGCCGGCATCCGGAAGAGCCTGGACTGGATCGGCCTCGCCGACCGCGCCGAGGACAAGACCGACAGCCTCTCGGGCGGCATGAAGCGGCGGCTCAACATCGCGGCCGGCACGATCCACGGCCCGCGCGTTCTCCTCCTCGACGAGCCCACGGTCGGCGTCGATCCCCAGTCACGCGAGCGGATCTACGCCATGATCGGAGAGCTCAAGACCGGCGGCGTCTCGCTCCTCTACACCACCCACTACATGGAGGAGGCGGAGCGCCTCTGCGACCGGATCGCGATCATCGACAACGGCCGGATCATCGCGCTCGGCACGACCGAGGAGCTGGTCCGCCGGACGCTGGGCGCGAAGCAGGGCCTGACGATCGACACGGCGTCTCCCATGCCGGCCGGCCTCCGGGAGAGGCTCGTCCGCGCGGGCGGCTCCGTGACCGTCGATGCCGACGGCATGCGGATCCAGGCGTCGGTCGAGGACCCGGCGGCGCAGATCCGGCCGCTGCTCGAGCTGCTGCACGCCGAAGGAGTCGCGGTCCGCGACCTCACTCTCAAGAGCCCGACGCTCGAGCAGGTCTTCCTCCAGCTGACCGGACGGGAGCTGCGCGAATGATCCTCGCCGTCGCCTGGAACCGCCTCATGAACCTGCGCCGCGACCGGGCGGCGTTCGTGCTGGCGTTCGTCCTGCCGGTCGCCTTCTTCTCGATCTTCGCGGGCATCTTCGCCGGCAGCTCGCGCGCGCTGACGCGGAAGATCCCCCTCATCGTGGTCGACGAGGACCAGAGCGCGACGTCGCGCCGCTTCGTCGAGGGACTCCGGGCCGAGCCCGGCCTCGCGGTCGCCCTGAAGCCCGGCGACAAGGACGCCGAGGAGCATCCCGCCGGCCCGCCGTACACCGCACAGTCGGCGGAGCAGGCCGTGCGCAAGGGCGACGTGTCGGTGGCGCTGATCGTCCCGAAGGGCTTCGGCGAGCGGCCCATCGCGTTCGGGCCGGCGCGGGGCGCAGGCGCCGAGCGCGTCGCGCTCCGGCTCCTCTCCGACAGCGCGGATCCCATCGCGCCGCAGGTCGTGTTCGGGCTCGTGCAGAAGGTCGCGATGTCGGCGATGCCGTCTTCGCTCGCCCGGACCGGCATGAACGAGGTGGACCGCTGGAGCGGCGGCCTGACGCCGGAGCAGAAGGCGCGCATGGAGACGATGCTCGGCGAGCTCGAGAAGGAGAACGCGACGCCCCGGCCGGCGCCGGCGGCCGGAGACGGCGCCACGGCGGCGGCGCCCCAAAGCGGGCAGGGCGGCATCGTCGCGGTCGACGTCCGCGACATCATGGGGGAAAAGAAGAGGAACCCGACCGTGACCTTCTACGCCGCCGGGCTCGGCGTCATGTTCCTCCTCTTCTCGGCGACGGGCGCGGGCGGCGCGCTCATCGAGGAGGCCGAGAGCGGCACGCTCGACCGGATCCTGGCCACGCGCGTGTCGATGACGCGGCTCCTCCTCGGGAAGCTCCTCTACCTGGCGGCGGTCGGCATCGTGCAGCTCTTCCTCATGTTCACGTGGGGCGCGCTCCTCTTCGGCATCGAGCTCTTCACCCCACGGCACTTCCCCGGCTTCCTGGTCATGACCGTCGCGACCGCGATCGCGGCCTCCACCTTCGGCCTCCTGCTGGCGTCGGTGTGCCGCTCTCGCATGCAGCTCGTCGCGGTCGCGAACCTCTCGATCCTCGTGATGTCGGCCCTCGGCGGCAGCCTCTACCCGCGCTTCCTGATGCCCGAGGGGATGCAGAAGCTCGGGCTGGTCACGATCAATGCCTGGGCCCTGGACGGCTTCACGAAGACCTTCTGGCGGGACGAGCCGCTCTGGAGCCTCTGGCCGCAAGTCCTTGTCCTGACGGGGCTAGGCGTTCTTTTTTTCCTCATCGCCCGGCGGGTCGCGAGGCGCTGGGAGCTGGCCTGAACTGGGACTCATTTTCCTTGACACCCTCTATGCTGTAATGACATATGCTCCTCCCAGCTTCTCGGGAGGACGCGCGTATGAGGGTCTCCTCCTCGGTTCGGCCTCTCTTTCTCGTCACGGTCGTGATCTGCGCGGTTCTGGCCGGAGGCGCCGCGAGAATCGTCCAGGACCAGTGCGGGCCCTTCACCGACGTGTCGCCGGGGTTCTGTCCCTACATCCTCGAGCTCTACTACCTGGGCGTCACCGCCGGCACCTCGGCGACGACGTTCTCGCCCGACGACCCGCTGACGCGCGGCCAGGGCTCCGTCTTCGTCGCGAAGGGCCTCAACCAGGCGCTCGCGCGCTCTTCCCGCCGCGCGGCGCTCGGGCAGTGGTGGCAGCCGCGGTATTTCCTCTGGAACGAAGGCCTGGCCGTGACGCCGCTACCCGACGTCGTCCTAGGCCCTGTCCTGTCCGACGGCGCCGACGTCTGGGTGGGAGGGAGCACCAGCGTCTTCCGGGTGCGCGCGAGCGACGCGAAGTTGCTGGATACCTGGACGATCGCGAGTCCTGCTGGCGCGATGCTTTCCGCAATGGGCCGCATCTTCGTCGCCGGCGGCTCGTTCGTGCCCGAGTCCGGCGTTCTCTACATGATCGACCCATCGGCCCCTCCGGGAGCGGCCACGGAAGTCGCGACGCTTCCGAGCTTCGTCATGGGAATCGCGTTCGATGGGAGCCGGATCTGGACGGCGAACGACGTGTCCGTCTCGATCATCACTCCTTCCGCGACGCTGCCGTGGCCCGTCACGACGGTGACTACGGGTATTCAGTTCCCCTCCGGCGCCGCGTTTGACGGTCAGAACATCTGGCTGACCGATACCGGGGCCTGCGCGCTCTTCAAGCTCGACGGTTCCGGTGCGATCGCGCAGACCGTCGGTCTCGGCACCGCTCCCTGCCCCCTCTACGCGCCCGTCTTCGATGGGAGCAATATCTTGGTTCCCGCGGGAGACTCGCTCCGGGTCGTCCATGCGAACGACGGAACCCTGGCGGCCACTATCCCCATCCCGACGGGCGCGGCGCTCGTCTCATTCGGTGGCGAGCGGATCCTCGTTGAAAGCTTCGCGGGCGGGCAGAATGCCCCGCGCGGCTTGACGCTTCTCCGCGCGGCGGATTTCGCCGTACTTCAAAGCGAGGGCTTTCCAGGAATCGGCGGCCCCGAGGTCGGGGGCATCGCCTCGGACGGCGTGAACTTCTGGGTCACGTTCAGACAGACGGATTGGGTGCTGGGGAGGTATTAGATGAAGAAGCTTTTGATCCTGCCCGTCGCCCTCGCCGCCCTCCTCGCCGGCGGCGCGGTCCGAGTCGTCCAGGACCAGTGCGGCCCGTTCACCGACGTCACGCCGGCGTTCTGTCCCTACATCCTCGAGCTCTACTACCTGGGCGTCACCGCCGGCACCTCCGCGACGACGTTCTCGCCCGACGACCCGCTGACGCGCGGCCAGGGCTCCGTCTTCGTCGCGAAGGGGCTCAACCAGGCGCTCGCGCGTAGCAGCCGCCGCGCCGCGCTCGGGCAGTGGTGGACGACGAAGACTCAGAACGCCCTGGGGTCCACGACGGTTGGCGCGAACCCGGTCTTTACCGTTGCGGACGGCGCGGACGTCTGGGTCACCTTTTCCGAACACGTCCTTCGCGTACGCGCGTCGGACGCCCGGATTCTCGAGACGTGGACGGGAGCGACTCAGCTCAACGGCGCCATCGTCGCCGCAATGGGGCAAGTCTTCGTGACGGGGTACTCGGCCGGCGGCAACCACTGGGCGATCTTTCGCATCGACCCCTCGCAGTCCGACACGACGATGGCCGACGTGGCGACGATCCCTTCACCCATCAGCATTGCCTTCGACGGGGCGCGGCTCTGGACCGCGAACGGCGACTCGCGTTCGATCAGCATCACGACACCCGGACCGACTCTCCCCTGGTCGACGACCACGGTGAACCCGCCGGACCTCGGCGAGACCTTCTACCTGACCTTCGACGGAGCCCACATGTGGGTGACGGCGACCAACCAGCAGTTCGTCGAATTCGACGAGGCCGGAAACATCCTTCGATCGGTCCCCCTGGACTTCGGAAGCAACCTCGGAAAGCCGGTCTTCGATGGAGCCAATTTCTGGATCCCGGACTTCGGCCACAACGCCGTGATCGTCGTGCGCGCCTCCGATGGGACGGTCGTGACGACACTGACGGCAGCGGAAATGGTGACCCCGACCATCGCCGCGTTCGACGGCACGAGGGTCCTGGTCAGTTGCACGGACGGGGTCTTTCTCTGGAACGCCGCGGACCTCACCCCCATCGGATTCACGCCGACGGGCGCCGCCTCGTCCCCCTACGGCTCCTCCAGCGACGGTATCAACTTCTGGATACCGCTCGAAGGCATCGACCAGCTCGTCAGGTTTTGAGGAGGCGACATGAAGAGACTTTCCATAGCGTCCGTCGCACTGCTCGCCCTCCTCGCCGGCGGCGCGGTCCGAGTCGTCCAGGACCAGTGCGGCCCGTTCACCGACGTCACGCCGGCGTTCTGCCCGTACATCCTCGAGCTCTACTACCTGGGCGTCACCGCCGGCACCTCCGCGACGACGTTCTCGCCCGACGACCCGCTGACGCGCGGACAGGGCTCCGTCTTCGTCGCGAAGGGGCTCAACCAGGCGCTCGCGCGCTCCTCGCGGCGCGCCGCGCTCGGGCAGTGGTGGACGACGACGCCGCATTGGGATCTCGGTCTCGGGGTCACGACGTTGGGCTCGAGCCCTCGGTGGGTAGCCTGTGACGGCTCGGACATCTGGGTCGGCGGTGAAAATCCAGGTGCGGGCGTCGCCCGAGTCAGAGGGAGCGACGGCAAGTTGATCGAGAACCATTCCGCAATGAACCCCCAGGACATCGTGATTGCCATGGGCAGAGTCTTCGCCGTGGTCGAGACGGCTCCCTTCACCGGCGGTCTCTATTCGATCGATCCCTCGCAACCGGACAGCGAGGCCGTGCTGGTCGGGCAGACCGACGCGGGAGCGGGTGACCCGGAGGGGCTTGCCTTCGATGGCTCGAAGTTCTGGATCGGCCTGAATGGCAACAGCATGTGGACCTTCACGCCATCGCCGTCACTTCCCTGGACAGGCCAGGCCGTGCCCGTCGGCTCTTTCTACAACCCGATCTTCGACGGCACTTTCATCTGGGCGGCCGGCGGCCCTTCGCTCGTCCGGATCTCCTCGGATGGATCGACGAAGCTCACGGTGCCCGTCCCCGCCACCGTGCAACGTCTGGTCTTCGACGGCGCCAACGTCTGGGCCACCACGACTTCGCCGGACTCGGTGGTCGTCGTGAGCGCCGGGGGCACCATCGTCGCGAATCTGACGGGCAACGGGCTGTTCCTCCCCGGTGCGCTCGCCTTCGACGGCCAGCGGATTCTCGTGACCAACGCCAACGACTCCATATCGCTCTGGACGGCGGCGGACCTGACGCCTCTCGGCTCCGTTCAAACCGGCGCCGGAACGAATCCTTCCAGCGTTTGCAGCGACGGCGTGAATTTTTGGGTTGCCCTCCGAGGCTCGGGCCAGCTCGCGCGGTTCTAGGAGCCGCATGAAGAAGCTCTGGATTCTCGCACTCGGCCTGGCGGCCTCGCTCGCCGGCGGCGCGGTGCGGGTGGTCCAGGATCAGTGCGGCCCGTTCACCGACGTCACGCCGGCGTTCTGTCCCTACATCCTCGAGCTCTACTACCTGGGCGTCACCGCCGGCACGTCCGCGACGACGTTCTCCCCCGACGACCCGCTGACGCGCGGACAGGGCTCCGTCTTCGTCGCGAAAGGGCTCAACCAGGCGCTCGCGCGTAGCAGCCGCCGCGCGGCGCTCGGGCAGTGGTGGACGACGACTCCCCGCTACGACGTCGGGCTCGGAAGCGTCTCCATTCCGAACGTCGCGCACGTCGCGAGCGACGGGGTGGATCTCTGGGCGGCCGGCGGCAGCACCGTATACCGCGTCCGAGCTTCCGACGGCAGGGTGCTCGACACGTGGACCGCGCCTTCGACCATTACCGGGATCCTCGTCGCCATGGGCCGAGTCTTCGCGACGAGCTTCTTCCCCGAGGGAACGCTCTCGATGCTCGACCCGACCCAACCGGGCGGAGCGATGACGACCGTCGCTACCCTTCCCCAAACGAGTCCCTATGGGATGGCCTTCGACGGATCGAGGATCTGGGTCACGAACCAAGGTCAGGTCTCGATCGTGACGCCCGCGTCCACGATTCCGTGGCCCGTCACGAACGTCAGCACTGGGTTCGACTTTCCATTCGGTGCGCTCTACGACGGGACCAACGTCTGGATCACGGACCGAGGTTCCGATGCGCTCCTGAGGGTCGATTCCAATGGCGCCATCGTCCAGTCGATCCCGATTGAAGATCCCCAACACCCTGTCTTCGACGGCGCCAACATTTGGGTACCCGGCGGCTTTACCGGAACCGTCGTCGTCGTCGAGGCCGCGACGGGAGCCGTGCGGACGTCTCTGACCGGAATCCCGGGAGCTTTTCGGGCGGTCTTCGACGGCCAGCGCGTGCTCGTGACGAACCTCAGCGATGGCGTCGCGCTCTGGCAGGCAGCCGATCTCACTTCTCTGGGTCTTTTCTCGACCGGCTTCAGCAGCATGCCCGGCAACGCCTGCAGCGACGGTAAGGACTTCTGGATCGCCCTCGGAGGCTCCAACCGGCTCGCCCGCTTCTAGCTACTCGTACACCCTCTCGTTGATCGTCAGTCTCTCGAGGTAGACCGTCTCGCACGAGGCCGGGCCCTCGTCCTCGCGCGTCGTGCTCGTGGCCCAGCGGAATCGCGGATCGTCGATGCCCTCGACGTCGACGAGCCAGCCCTGGAGCCGCACCAGGTCTCCCTCCGTCACGCAGCCGATCGCGGTCTGCAGGCGCGCCGTCGCCGGGACGAGGTGCGTGTTCGCGGAGTGCGAGACGATCGTGCCGCGGTCGAGCGAGCCGTCCCGGGTCCTCCAGAAGTAGTACCGCGAGTACTGGCTGTAGTGGATCTTCCCGGCGTACGGCGGCACGAGGAGCGGGCCCCAGGCGAGCGCCAGGTCCACCGGCAGCAGCGACGCGGCTGCGCCAAAATGATGCGACTCCGCGCCGACGACCCGCGCCGATTCGTCCCATCGAAAGCGCGGGATCAGACGGTACGAGTGCCCGCCGGCCCCGTGCGGAAACGGCGGCCGCTCCTCGGCAAGCTGCTTCGGCTCGGCGGATGGGTCCGGCAGCGCCGCGGAGCGGTGCCGGAGGAGCCTCAGCTCGATCGGATGCCGGAGCAGGAAGAGGAGCAGAGCTCCTCCCACGAGGAGAGCCGGGAGCCGGGAACGCATGCATCGATTGTCGCCGAAGGATGACGCTCGTCCCAAGAATTTGTGTATTGACAACGCGAAGGGGCGAAAGCAGATAATCCGCCCTTCTCCTCGGCGATTCGCAGATTCTTTTCGTTCGGACGCATTCGATGGAGGCCCCGATGCGCAAGTGGCTGACCACGTTCGCAACGCTCTTCGTCCTGGCCGCGCTGCCCTCTTCCGCCGCCCGCGCGGCCGACCCGCCGAAGGACGAGTCCAAGCCCAGGAAGCCGGACGTCGCCGCGGACATCAACAAGCCGCGCGCCGACGCGCGAACGGTCTCGTTCGAAACGAGCGAGGGCACGTGGATCTCGGTCGACGTCTCTCCCGACGGGCAGACGCTCGTCTTCGACCTGCTCGGCGACATCTACGCGATGCCGATCGCGGGAGGCGCGGCCCGGGCGCTGACGCGCGGCCCGGCCTGGGACGCGCACCCGCGCTTCTCGCCGGACGGCAAGGCGATCGCGTTCACGAGCGACCGCAGCGGCATCGAGAACGTCTGGGTCATGGACGCCGACGGCGCGAATCCCCGCGCCGTGAGCGCCGAGAAGGACGCGTACGTCCGCAGCGCCGCCTGGACGCCGGACGGCAACTACCTCATCGCGCGCAAGGAGGACGGGAAGCGCGCCGGCATCCCGCCGGTCGAGCTCTGGATCTACCACCGCGAGGGCGGCGGCGGCGGCATCAAGCTGACCTCCTCGGACGACGTCAACAACGCGGGCGGCGCGGTCGTCTCGAAGGACGGGCGCTCGATCTACTTCTCCGCGCGCCAGCGCCGGTTCAGCTATACGCCCGACGTCACCGACGGCCTCTGGCAGATCTGGCGCTACGACCGCGAGCTCGCCGATACGTTCCCCGTGGCGGAGGGCTACGGCGGCGCGGTGAGGCCGAACCTCTCGCCGGACGGCAAGACCATGACGTACGTCTCACGCCGCGACGGCGAAAGCGTCCTCGTCGCGCGCGACCTCGCGGGCGGGTCCGAGCGCATCCTCGCGAAGGGCGTGACGCGCGATGAGGAGGAGGGCTTCGCGCAGGCCGACCTCTGGCCCAACTACGCGTTCCTGCCCGACGGCAAGTCGCTCGTCTTCTCGAACCACGGCAAGATCGTCCGGCTGGACCTCGCGAGCGGCACGATCCGCGAGATCCCCTTCACCGCGCGGGTCGAGCTCTCGCTCGCGCCGCGCGTCGCGTGGCAGGAGAAGGTCGAGTCGGGACCGGTGCAGGCGAAGATCCTGCGCTGGCCGAGCCAGTCGCCCGACGGGCGCTGGATCGCGTTCGAGGCGTTCGGCCGAGTCTGGCTGCAGGCGCTCTCCGGAGGACAGGCCTCGGGCTCGCCGAAGCGGCTGACGAAGGAGGACGCCTCCCTGCCGAAGCGCGAGTACGGTCCGACCTGGTCCCCCGACGGCAAGTGGATCGCCTACGTCTCCTGGAGCGACGCGGAGGGCGGGCACGTGTGGAAGGCGCCCGCCGCCCCGGGCTCGGCGCCGGTCAAGCTGACGCGCGCGCACGGGCACTTCGCGAACCCGGCCTGGTCGCCGAAGGGCGACCTGATCGCGCTGATGCGCGGCTCGGGTCTCGAGTTCCGCGGCCACCAGCCGGAGGAAGAGGAGTTCTTCGAGATCTCCCTCCTCGACGCCGCCGGAGGCGACGTCCGTCCGGTGCTCGCCGTGAAGCCCGCGAACGCGCTGCACTTCCATCCCGAGGTCTTCTGGGCGACCGACGGAACGCGGCTTTATTACCGCGAGCCGATCGAGCGCAAGAAGCCGACCGACGATCCCAAGAACGACCTCGTCTCGGTGCGGCTGGACGGGACCGATCGCCGCCACCTCATGCGCTTCCCCGCCGTGGACGACATCGTGCCCTCGCCCGACGGCCAGTGGGTCGTCTTCACCTCGCGCGACAACGTCTACGTCACCGCGCTGCCGGGCATCCTGCTCAAGGAGCCGCCCGAGGCCAGCCTGAAGGAGGGCGCGGTGCCCGTCTACCGGCTCTCCGACGACGCGGGCGGCTACGTCCGCTGGGCGGACGGCGGGCCAGGGGGCGCGGGGGACCGCAAGGACCCCCGCTCGAATCTGATGATCACGTGGTGCCTGGGCAACACGTTCTACCGGCTTCCGCTCGCGGGCGCCCTGGACTTCGCGCGCGAGCAGCGCCGCAAGGCCGAGGAGAAGGAGAAGAAGGAGGCCGCCGAGAAGGACTCCGCCGCTCCGGAGAAGGACAAGGACAAGGAAGAGAAGGAGAAGCAGAAGGTCCAGGAGGCGCGCGTCCCGAAGGCCGAGACGATCGCGATCGCCGTCTCGATGCCGCGCGCGAAGCCGCAGGGCTCCTACGTGCTGCGCGGCGCCCGCGTCGTCACGATGAAGGGCGACGAGGTCCTGCCGAACGCGGACATCGTCGTGACCGACAACCGGATCGCCGCGGTCGGCCCGTCGGGCAGCGTCACGGTCCCCGCGGGCGCGCGGAGCTTCGACGGCTCGGGCAAGACCGTCATCCCGGGCTTCATCGACACGCACGCGCACTTGCACTACTCCGGCTTCGAGCTCTTCCCGGAGACGAAGTGGGAGTACGTCGCGAACCTCGCGTACGGCGTCACGACCGTGTACGACCCCTCCGCCCCATCGCTCGACGTCTTCGCGCAGGGCGAGGAGGTCGAGGCGGGGCTGATGGTCGGCCCGCGGATCTACTCCTCCGGCGACGTTCTCTACGGCGGCCAGCAGGAGGACATCTTCGCCGAGGTCAACAACCTCGACGACGCGAAGCACCAGGTGCGACGCATGAAGGCGTACGGCGCGCGGATGATCAAGGTCTACCAGCAGCCGCGACGCTCGCAGCGGATGTACTTCGCCGAGGCGTGCCGCGACGAGCACATGCTCCTGACCGCCGAGGGCGCGGGCGAGCTCGCGACCGACATGACGATGGCGATGGACGGCTTCACCGCGTGGGAGCACGCGCTGCCGGTCCGCCTGCAGAACGACATCGTCCAGCTCGCCGCGAAGTCCGGCACCTTCTACACGCCGACCCTGCTCGTCGCCTACGGCGGGCCGTGGGGCGAGGAGTACTACTGGCAGACGCACAACGCGCACGACGACGCGAAGCTCAACCGCTTCACGCCCCACGACGTCATCGACGCGAAGGCGCGCCGCTATCCGTGGATCACGCCTTCCGAATACAACTTCCCCACCGTCGCGACCGGGGCCGCCCAGGTCCTGCGCGCGGGCGGCAACGTGTCGCTGGGCGCGCACGGGCAGGTGCAGGGGCTCGGGCCGCACTGGGAGATCTGGGCGATGGCCGGCGAGGGCGGACCGGCGAAGGACTCCGCGATGACGCCGATGGAGGCGATCCGCGCGTCGACCATCCTCGCCGCCGACAAGATCGGCTTCGCGCCCGACCTCGGCTCGATCGAGCCCGGCAAGCTCGCCGACTTCATCGTCCTCGACGCCGACCCGCTCGCGGACATCCACAACACGCTGAAGATCCGGTGGGTCGTCAAGAACGGCGAGGTCTGGGAAGGCGAGACCCTGAAGAAGGTGTGGCCGCGCGAGGAGGCGGCGCCCGTGTTCTTCTGGAGGCGCGAAAAGTAGCTAACAGCTCACAGCTTACGGCTCACAGCTCGGGGTCTTTTCGACCCGGGTCGGCTTTCGGTCTTGCACTGAAAGCTGTTAGCTGTTAGCTGTTAGCTATCGTGCCCTTCGAGCTTCGCGTGACGCCGGGCGAGTTCCTGGCACGAGTCCGCGGCTGGGGGCGCGAGGACTTCGCGTCCACGGCGGAGGCGATCCGCAAGCTCGGAGAGGATCCTCGCCTTCTGCCCGGAATGCCGGTGCTGATGGACGTCCGCGAGCTCGACTACCTCGCGACGCCTCCCGAGGTCGCGAAGTTCGCGACGGGTCCCCGCTTCTTCGAGGGACACCGCATCGCGCTGCTCGTGCGCCGCGGCGCGCAGTTCGGCGTCGCCAGGTCCTTCGTCGAGAAATCCGAGGGCGGCGCCGCGCGGATCGAGGTGTTCGCGGAGCCCGAGCTCGCGGACGCCTGGGTCAGAGCCCGCGAATGAGGTGGTTGCGACGCATGCTGACGTGGGTCCTGGGCTTCATCGCCGGGGTCGTCATCGTCTTCCTCGGGATCCTCTTCGCGCGGGCATTCGCCGCGCGCCGGCTCCCGCCGCTCAAGCCGTGGCACCAGGCGCTGTCCAGGGAGATCACCGCGCGAGAGATCACCGACGCGTGGACGCTCGGGGACTACCTGCGGCGCGAGGACGAAGTCTTCCGTCAGATGAACGAGACGGTGCTGCCCGCGGTGGCACCCGAGGACCGCAATCCCTATAACCGCTACTGGCCCGACAGCCCGATCAACCCCGAGAAGTTTCCGAAGAACTGGAACCGCACCTACGAGCTCCTGCCCGACGGACCGATCCGCGGCGGGGCGCTCCTCATCCACGGCCTGACCGACTCCCCCTACAGCGTCAAGGCGGAGGCCGAGCTCCTCCGGTCGCTCGGCTACTACGCGCTCTGTCTCCGCATGCCCGGGCACGGCACGATCCCGGGCGGACTCGTCAAGGCGAAGTGGGAGGACTGGCGGGCGGCCGTCCGCCTCGGCGCGCGGCACGTGAGGCAGCGGGCGGGCCCGGGGACGCCGTTCGTCCTCGGCGGCTACTCCAACGGCGGCGCGCTGTCGGTCCAGTACGCGCTCGACGCGCTCGACGACCCGAAGCTGCCGCGGCCCGACCGCGTGCTCCTGTTCTCGCCGATGATCGGTGTGTCGGCGTTCGCGCCGCTCGCGCGCATCGTCGCGGCGATCGGGGCCATCCCGTACTTCGCGCGATCGCGCTGGATGGACGTGCTGCCCGAGTACATCCCCTTCAAGTACGACTCGTTCCCCGCGCGCGCCGGGCAGCAGACGGCCCAGCTCACGCGGGCGATCAAGGGGAGCGTGCGCCGCGCGGCGGACTCGGGGAGGATCAAGGATCTCGCGCCGATCCTGGCGTTCGTCTCGCTCGTGGACTCCACCGTCGAGACGCCCGCGACGTTCGAGAGCCTGTTCGCGTATCTGCCCGAGAACGGCAGCGAGCTCGTGCTGTTCGACCTGAACCGCTACGAGTTCGTGGCCCCGTTCCTCAAGCGCAGCTACGACAAGGAGGTCGCCGGACTCTTCTCGGACCCGAAACGGCGATACCGGCTGGCCCTCGTGACCAACGCCTCGGCCAACACGCGCGACGTGGTCGCCCGCATCGAGGGGGCGCACGCGACGGAGACCACCGTGACCCCGCTCGGGATGGCGTGGCCGCCGCAGATCTTCTCGCTCTCGCACCTCGCGGTGC
This sequence comes from Thermoanaerobaculia bacterium, assembly GCA_036406835.1. Classification (GTDB taxonomy): domain Bacteria; phylum Acidobacteriota; class Thermoanaerobaculia; order UBA5066; family Gp7-AA6; genus DAHUXD01. The sequence goes on along the minus strand of DASXAG010000106.1, from coordinate 53,760 downwards.
CGTTCCGGCCGGACGACCCTCTCTTCGGAATCAATCCGGACATGAGCGTGGGATACGGCCCGCGCCTCGGTCTCCTCGCCCCGCGCGGCGAGCGGGGCGTGCTGTCGGTCTCGACCGATCAGTTCATGCGGCTCAACTGCAACCCGTTCTACCCCTACGTCGAGGAGCGGATCCGGGCGTTCGTGCCGAAGTAGCCCTCTCTACTTCCCCTTGTGCTCGTAGTACTCGTACGCCGACATCGGCTTCGAGTAGTCGATCGTCCAGGGACGGTCGTCCTTCGTGAGCTTGCCGAGCGCGCGCGCCATCTCGCGCACGTGGATCGCGACCGAGCCGCAGCAGGAGCCGATGTAGTTGATGCCGAGGTCGCGGGCCTGCTCCGCCCAGCGCGCCATCTCGCGGCGCGTCAGCTGGAGCGGGTCGAGCTCGAAGGGAAAGGCGTCGAGGCTCGTGAAGTCCGGCTTGTCGGCCGGCGTGCGGTAGCCGACCGGCTGGCAGGCCACGAAACCGCCCACGGCCTTCCGCATCTCCTCGATCAGGGAAAGGGTGTGCTCGGGCCCGCGCAGGCAGTTGATCCCGACTATGTCGGCGCCGGCGTCGCGCAGCGCCTTGGCGCAGTCCGCGGGCGACTGCCCGTCCGACGTCACGGGCTTGTTCTCGAAGCACACCGTCACCATCGCCGGCAGACCGGTCTTCTTCGCGCGCTCGACCGCGAGCAGCGCCTCGCCCAGCCACGAGAAGGTCTCGCCGATCACGAAGTCGATACCCTCCTCGACCTGCACGGCGAGCTGCTCGTCGAACGTCTTCCGGACGCGGTCGTACGAGGACGGGCTGCCGTGCTCGTACATCCACGTGAGCGACAGGTTGCCGGCCACGAGGCAGCGGTCGCCCGCCACCTCGCGCGCGATGCGCACCGCCGCGCGGTTCAGGTCCTCGAGCCGGTTCTCGAGGCCCACCGTGGCGAGCTTGTCGCGGCTCGCGTAGAACGTCAGCGCCTGGAGCACGTCCGCGCCCGCCTCGCGGAACTCGACGTGCAGGTCCCGCAGCGCCTCGGGCCGCGTCAGCGCGACCTCGGGCGTGAACGGGCCGGCCCGCACCCAGCCGCGCTTCTCGAGCTCGAGCAGGTAGCCGCCGTCGCCGAGGACCGGGCCCTCGGCGAGTCTCTCCAGGATTCCCTTCTTCTTGGTCACGCCAGTAATCTCCTCACGTGTAGGCGGTCGGTTCCTCGTCCCCATATTCGAATTCGGCCTTGATGAATCGTCCCTTCGCGAAGCGGCCCGGCTCGAGATCGCGGACGTCGACGGTGCTCGCGCGTCCGTCGAGCAGCAGCTCCGAGACCACGAGCCCGACCGCGGGCGAGATCTTGAAGCCCATCCCCGAGAAGCCCGCGGCGACGTAGAGGCCGGAGACGCCGGGGATCTCGCCGATCAGCGGCCGCCAGTCCGGGCTCAGGTCGTAGACGCCGGTGACGCCGCGCCGGATGCCCGCGTCCGCGAGCGCCGGGACGCGCCCCGTGACGCGCTCGACCAGGCTCGCCAGCGAGTCCGCGGACGCCTGCTGCGGGAAATCGTCGGGATCCGCCCCGCGGTCTCCCCAGAAGTCGCCCACGAGCGTCAGCCCGCCGACCTCGGAGCGGAAGTAGGTCTCGGTGATCCCGTCGATGCACGCCGGCGCGGGCTCGCGAAGTCCGGGCGGGTTCTGCAGGATCGCGACCTGGTGGTACTCGCCCTCGATCGGCAGGTCGAATCCCACCGAGGCGAAGAGCGGGCGGCTCCACGGCCCCGTCGCGGCGACGACGACGGGAGCGGCGCAGTCGCCGCGGTCGGTCGCGACGCCCGTCACGCGGCCGGAGTCGGTCCGCAACGCGGTGACGCGCGTCTGCGAGCGGTACACGACGCCCATCTCGCGGGCGCGCTCGAGGAAGTCGCCGGCGACTCCCGCGCCGTCGCCGTAGCCCGAACCGGGCTCCCACGCCGCGGTCGGCACGTCGTCGACGTTCCAGTCCGGCACGATCTCCGCGAGCTCGCTCCGCGTCACCACGCGTGCGTCCACGCCGTGCGCGCGCTGCATCGCGACGTTCTTCTCGAGCTTGTCGAGATCCGCCTCGGGGACGATCCGCACGAACCCCGTCTGCCGGAAGTCGCCGGGACGCCCGACGTAGTCTTTCCAGCGGCGGAAGATCTCGAGGCTCTTGACGGCGAGGTCCACCTCGACCGGGTAGCTGTAGTGCATCCGCACGAGCGCCGAGGAGCGGCCGCTGCCGCCGCCGGCCACGTCGCCCTTGTCCACGACGAGAATCCGTCCGGCCCGGCGCCGCGCGAGGTGGAACGCGATCGAGGCTCCCATCACGCCGGCGCCCAGGATGATGAAGTCGGCGGTGGGCTCGAGGGGGCCGTTCACGCCGCGGACCCCTGGCCGCGCCACTTCCAGTCCTTCAGGATCTGGCGGGCCGCGTTGTGGCCGGGCGCTCCCGTGACGCCGCCGCCGGGGTGCGCGCCGGCGCCGCAGAGGTAGAGGCCCTCGACCGGAGTGCGGTAGCGCGCGTAGCCGGAGACGGGACGGAGAAAGAAGAGCTGCTCGAGGGAGAGGTCTCCGTGGAAGATGTTTCCCTCGGTCAACCCGTAGATCCGCTCGAGGTCGAGCGGCGTCAGCACCTGGCGCGCGACGACGGATCCCGGGACGTTGGACGCGTACTCGCCGATCTTGCGCAGCACGCGGTCTCCGAGCGTGTCCCGCATCGAATCCCAGCTCCCCTCCTTCAGCGCGTACGGGACGTACTGCACGAAGCAGGTCATGACGTGCCGCCCCTCGGGCGCGAGGCTCGGGTCGACGTTGGAGGCGACGACGCAGTCCACCCACAGCTCCTCGGGGATCACGCCCGTACGCGCCTCGGCGTAGCAGCGCTCGGCGAACTCGAGCGAGGGCACCAGGGTGAAGAGCGAGCGCTGCGCCCTGGTGAAGTCCGCCGGCATGCCGTTCACGCGCGGCTCCTCGGAGAGGACGAGATTCACCTTCGCGCAGGGACCGTCCATCTTGATTCCCCGGATCGCCTCGCGGAACGCCTCGGGCAGCGCGGCCGGCTCGACCAGCGAGAGGAAGGTGCGCTTCGGGTCGGCGTTCGACACGACGACGCGCGCGGCGATGCGCGTGCCGTCCTCGAGCTCCACGCCGCACGCCCTCCCGTTCCGCACCGCGATCCGGGCCACCGGCGCCGAGGTCCGGATCGTGACGCCGTGCTCGCGCGCCGCCGCGGCCATCGCCTGAGTGATCGCGCCCATGCCGCCGAGGACGTGCCCGTAGAAGCCCTGGAGCTCGTGCTCGCCTCCGGACAGCAGGTGGAAGAGGAGTCCCAGCGCGGTTCCCGGCGAGTACGGGCCGCCGTGCTTGCCGTACACGTTGTTCGCCAGGAAGAGCGTCTTGACCTTCTCCGACTCGTAGTTGCGGTCGAGGAAGTCGCCGAGGCTTCCGGTCAGGAACCCGATCATCCGGCCGATCTCGTCCCCCGAGATCCCCTGGAACCGCCGGCCCACGCGCAGCGCCTCGAGCAGGCCCGCCCACCCGCGCGTGTGGACGTCGGGCGGCGGCTCGAGGAAGAAGGGCTGCAGGTAGCGCGCGAGCTTCTTGAGCTCGTCGTCCACGCGCACGAACGTGCGGGCGTCCGCGGGCGAGAGCTTCGCGAGCTCGCGGACGGTCCGCTCGCGATCGGCCCACCACGGCACGACCGTTCCGTCCGGGAAGGGGACGAGCAGGGCGGGGTCGCAGGGCACCATCCGCAGGCCGTGGCGCGCGAGGTCGAGGTCGCGGATCACCTCGGGCCGCAGCATGCTCGCGATGTAGGAGGTCGTCGAGGCGCGGCAACCCGGGGCGATCTCCTCGGTCACGCACGCGCCGCCCACGATCGCACGCCGCTCGAGCACCAGCGTGGAGAGCCCGGCGCGCGCGAGGTAGGCCGCCGCGGTGAGGCCGTTGTGTCCGCCGCCGACGACGATGGCGTCGAACGGACCCTCGTTATGACTTTGAGTCATTGCGGAAGACCAATCTTTCGGAAAATAGCACGGGTTGCAATTGGACGGCCCTCTCCAATAGGATGACCAGAAGTCATGAAAAACATCGAGCCTCGTACCGACGTTCCCATTCCGCCGCCTCCGAGCGGACCCCGCTCGGAGGCCAAGCGGGCCCGCATCCTGGAAACCGCGATGCGCCACTTCGCCGAACGCGGCTACCACGCCGCGCGCATCGAAGACATCGCCACGGAGCTCTCGATCGCCAAGGGATCCGTGTTCCAGCACTTCGGCAGCAAGGAGGGCCTGTTCCTGGTGGCGTACCAGAAGGCCGTCTCCTCGTTCTCGGCCTACCTCGACGCGCCGCCGGCCGTTCTCGCGCGAGGCTTCTTCGAGACGCTGCGCTACTGGCTCGACCGCACGGACCGCATGGTGCGCGAGAACTGGATCCCCTACCGGCTCACTCTGCTCGGCAACTACGGCACGGATCTCCGGCTCCGGCAGGAGATCAACCGGTTCCTGCGCGAGCGCGACCCCTACGGCACCGCCGCATTCGTGCGGACGGGGGTCGAGCGCGGCGAGGTCCGCGCGGACGTCGACGAGCAGATGATCGTCTCGCTTCTCGACTGGACGGTCGAGCGCTTCCAGGACGAGCTCCTGACGGAGGAGCTCGATCCGGGGCTCTTCTCCCGGCAGGGGAAGTCGCCCGAGAAGACCGCGGCGCGGATCGACCAGTTCCTGGCGCTGCTGCGCGGCGCCGTGGGAACCGCCGGGACGACGGGGACGGCCGCCGGCCTGCCGGTGCGGGCGCGGACGGCCGTTCGCGGGGCGAAGTCGGACGAGCAGTGAGCACGGCCCGGGAATTCGCGTTCGAGACGGACCTCGCGTCGGCGCGCACGCTGCCGTCGACCTGGTACCGCGATCCGCGGGTCCTCGACCTGGAGGAGAACCGCATCTTCGCGCGCACCTGGCAGCTCGTGGGCCATTCCGAGCAGGTGCGCCTGCCCGGCGACTACTTCACCTGCAGCGTCGCCGGCGAGCCGCTCGTCGTCACGCGCGGCGACGACGGCGCGATCCACGCGTTCTCGAACGTCTGCCGCCACCGCGCCGGGCCCGTCGCGCGCGGCGCCGGGCACCGCAAGGCGCTGATGTGCGGCTACCACGGCTGGACCTACTCGCTCGACGGCAAGCTGCTCACGACGCCGGAGTGGGACGGCGTGAAGTGCTTCGAGAAGTCGGAGCAGACGCTTCCCGCGGTCCGCGTGGAGACGTGGGGGCCGTTCCTGTTCGTGTGCCTGGACCCCGCGATTCCCTCGCTCGCGGAGGTGCTGGGCTCGATCCCCGCCGAGACGCAGCACCTTCCGCTCGAGCACATGACGCTCTTCAAGAAGCACGACTACGAGGTCGCCTGCAATTGGAAGGTCTACGTCGACAACTACCTCGAGGGCTACCACATCCCGATCGTGCATCCCGAGCTCTTCCAGGAGCTCGACTACCGCGCGTACAAGGTCGACACGGCCGAGTACCATTCCAAGCAGCACGCGCCGATCCGCTCGAAGAAGGAGGACTCGCTGTACCGCCGCGGCCTGCCGGAGGGCGCCGCGCCGGAGGCGCTGTACTACTGGGTCTTCCCCAACCTCATGCTCAACCTCTACCCCGACAACCTCCAGACGAACATCATCCTGCCGCTCTCGGCCGAGCGCACGCTGACGCGCTTCGAGTGGTACGTCCTCGAGCCCAACAGCCCCGGCGTCGCCGAGGAGTTCGCGCGCTCGTTCGCGTTCAGCGACCAGGTCCAGCAGGAGGACATCGGGATCTGCGAGGCGGTCCAGAAGGGACTGCGCTCGCGCACATACCACCAGGGCCGGTACTCCGTGTCACGCGAGAACGGCGTGCACCACTTTCACTCGCTGCTGACGAAGGCGCTGCGGTAGTCGCCAGTCGGTAGCCGGTGGTCCGTGACCGGTGGGGAGATCGAATGACCACCGGCCACGAACCACCGACCACGACTCTCTAAGGCCCGTACAATTTCAGTCCGAACGTCAGGTCCAGAAACACCGCCATCTGCCCGCGGGTGTTGGGATCTTCCGGGCAGTAGTCGCCGTTGCCGCACCCGGCCGTGATGCCCGAGTGGAACAGCTCCTCGATCCACGGAGCGTACGGGTCGTCGGCGGACACGTCGTCGAAGATGCCCGACGCGGGCGGCGGCTGGTAGGCGCTGCCCCGACTCGCCTTCAGAAGGAAGACCGCCATCTGCTTCCGATTGACGGTCTCTCCCGGGCAGAAGTTGCCGTTGCCGCAGCCGGCAGAGACGCCGGCCGCGTAGAGGTCCTCGATCCAGCTCTGGGCGAAGGAGCCCGGCGGGACGTCCCCGAATACCGTGCCCGAGCCGGGCGGCGGCGCGTAGTCGGGCCCGAGCTTCGCCTTCAGCAGGAAGATCGCCATCTCGGCGCGCGTGACGCCGTCGCCGGGACAGTCGATGGACGGTCCGCATCCGGCGGTCACGCCGGCGTGGAAGAGCGCTTCGATCGCGGCATAGAAGGGATGATTGACCGGCACGTCGGCGAAGCTCCCGCCGACGTGGAGCGTCCACGTCCTCGCCGCCGCGCCGTTCACGATCTCGTGGAAGGACGCGTCCCAGTGCGCGGCCGGGCGCGTCGGCGGATCGGAAAGGGAGAACTGGTAGCAATCGCCGGTCGCGTCCGCGCAGCTCGCGGGTGCGCCGGCCGCCGGTGAGCCGTACGCCGCGGAGGCGTCGTCGAGCGCATACGCCGCGCCCGCCGGCCCGCTCGCCGCGGAGCCGGCACCGGAGAGCGCCCCGGGCGGGTCGGTGGCCGACCCCTGCCACCCCGGCGCGACGATCGCCGACTCCCCCGGCTCGAGGATTCCGTTTCCGTCGGACGAGGCGCCGGGCTCCGTGTCCACCGCGAGCGAGGCCGCGAGCGGGGGCGACCAGCCGAGCTGGACGACGTCGAAGTCGGAGGCCGTGAGCTGGTCGAACGCGGGGTTCAGCACGTCGTTGTCCCAGCGGTCGTCCCAGGTCCCGCCGATGTACATGTCGGTCCCGTTGTCGGCGACGATGAGCCCGTAGGCCTTCATCGCGCGGAAGATCTTCTGGACGGCCGGGTCGAAGCCGGAGATGTCCTTGCCCGCCTTGAGCCGCAGCCGCGCGCCCATCGGCAGCGCGCCGGAGGTCGAGCCGGCGACGTGGCTCGCGGGATAGACGTAGCCGTTCGTGCTCCGCACCGTGAAGCGCAGCGCGTGGCGGATCTCGCCGGGACCGTAGACCTCCTCCCAGCGCAGCAGTCCGGGGAGGATCGCGAGCCCCGCCGCGTCCGCCGAGGTCCAGCCCTCGGGCCTCCGGTCGTCGCGCGTCAGGTCGAAGAACGCGCCGGAGCCCGCCTGCCACTGCTGCAGGTCCGCGTCGTAGTAGACGTTGTAGAGCTCGTAGAGGCGGCGGTTGTCGCGGTCCACGATCAGCATGTGGCGATCTTCGTCGCGGTCGTCCACGCTGCCGGGAGCGCCGCCCTCGATCCAGTGAGCCTGGGTGATGGCCTCGTCGGGGATCGGGTAGAACGGATAGGGATTGTTCCCGGGGTGGTTCACGCCGTCCGACTGGTCGTAGTAGTGGAAGTTGACGGTCTTCTTCGGCTGGTTGCCGTCGACCACGATGTACGGCATGCCGTAGATGTGGATGCCGTCGTCGAGCGTCCCGCCGAGATCCGGATGGAGGTGCTTGACGCCGCCCTGGTTGATGAAGCCGATGTAGCTCGCCGAATCCGTGTCGAGCGGAGCGCTCGAGATCTCCGTGTTCCACCAGTTCGTCGGCGGAAAGATCGGCCAGGGACCGGGAAGGCTCGTCTCGAGACGAGCGGCGAGCGACGACGGCGGCCGGACCGCCGACGCCTTCCGGCGGGCGTGTTTCCGCGCCGGCGACGCCCCCATCAGGGAAAGGAAGACCGCGAGGAGGAGGACGCTTCCTCGCGCGAGCCTGCCAGCCGCCGGGTGAACAGCCATGGGTGTCGGTGTTTGGGCGATTATCGGCTCCGACCCCCCGGCGAAGATACCTGCCCGGTCGGCCAGATCCCTCGGAGGCGCGAGGTCACTGTCCTTCTTTCGCCCCGGCGGGCAGTCGTCTCCTGAACACTAACTGTCTACGCTACGAGGATCTTGCCCCGCATCGCACCTGCCACACCGGTTCCTCCGGCGTTCGCCCCAGGCGACCGGCCGCTCGAAAAGGACTTGACTCGCCAGGCTTGTGATATAGTTCACGTCACTCCCACAAGCCGGCTTTTTGGCGCCCCAGAGGGACGCCAGGAAGGAATGTCTCTATGAGAGAACGGTTGACCGGCTCTCGCGGGGAGGGTTTCCTCGCACTCCGAGTGGGCGTGGCGGCGCTCGCAACGGTTTTCTGGTCCGCCGCTCTCGCTTCCGGGGCTACCTCGTTTCAGGCGTCCTATCTCTATACGGCGTCGGGCGCCGCTTCGGGAGGAACGGTTGTTCCGATCGTGGGCAATCAGTTCCAGAACGGCGCGACCGTGACGGTGGGTGGAATCCCCGTCACGGTGACCTTCCACAACTCCACCCGAATCGGCGCGACGATGCCGGCGCTCGCTGCGGGCGCGCTCTACGACGTCGCCGTCACCAATCCGGGTGGGCCGACTTCCACGATTCCCTTCGGATGGTTCGCCGACTTCAACGACGTGAATCAGGCGAGCCCGTTCCACGCGCCGGTCGAGCGGATCGTCCGTGACGGCATCACGGCCGGATGCCTCAACGGGAACTACTGCCCGAACGACGCGGTCACGCGCGCGCAGATGGCGGTCTTCCTCCTTCGCGCCGAGCACGGCCAGGGCTACGTCCCGAACCCGGCGTCCGGCACGGTCTTCTGGGACGTCGGCGCGACCGACTTCGCGGCGGACTGGATCGAGCAGCTCCACGCCGAGGGGATCACGGGCGGCTGCACCGGCCCCGACCCCAACCACGGCAACCTGCCGGCCTACTGCCCGAACAACTCGGTCACGCGCGCTCAGATGGCGGTCTTCCTCCTGAAGGTCTACGAGGGCGTCTCCCACGTTCCCCCGCCGGCGACCGGCGTCTTCCCGGACTGCCCGCTCGGCGATCCCTCGCTCGCGCCGCTCGTTCCCTGGATCGAGGAGCTGGCGCGCCTCAAGATCACGGTCGGCTGCGGCAACGGCAACTTCTGCCCGAACGAAGCGAACTCGCGCGGCCAGATGGCGGTCTTCATGACGAAGACGTTCCACCGGCCGGAAGGCATCCGGTTCCTCGAGCAGGCCAGCTGGGGACCGAGCGACACCGATATCGGCCTCGTGCTCGCGCAGGGCTACCTGCCGTGGATGGGGGCCCAGTTCTCGCTGTTCAACTCGACCCCGCCGCTGATGGGGCTGTGGCCGGACAACGCGCCGACGACGCCGGTCGACTGCACCACCGGCATCTGCCACCGCGACAACTACACGATGTACCAGCTGCAGGTGTCGTTCTTCAAGAACGCGATGTACAACCCGGACCAGCTCCGGCAGCGCGTCGCGTTCGCCCTGCACAAGCTCGACGTCACCTCCTCGGTGGTCCTGACCCGTCCGAGCCAGATGTCGCCGTACCTGACGCTCCTCTACAACGACGCGTTCGGCAACTACCGCGACATCCTCTACAACGTGTCGCTCAACGCGGGAATGGGCCTGTACCTCAACATGAACACCAACACGAAGAACAACCCCAACGAGAACTACGCGCGCGAGATCATGCAGCTGTTCTCGATCGGGACGGATCTTCTCAACATGGACGGCACGACCCAGAACGACGACGTCACCGGCGAGCCGATGCCCACCTACGACCAGTCGGTCATCGACCAGCTCAAGCTCGTCCTGACGGGCTGGAAGATCCAGAACAACGTCGCCTGTGACCCGGCCAGCCAGCAGGGCTCGGTGTGCGCCGACTTCCTGAACCCGATGATCTTCGACGACACGAAGCACGACGTCACCGACAAGATGCTGTTCCAGGGATTCCTGCCCAACAAGGACGGCGTCGGCGCTCCGACCTCGGTGCCCGGCAACGTGCAGGGCTTCCCCGAGCTCAACACGGCGATCGACGCGCTCTTCAACCACCCCAACACGGCTCCCTACGTGGCGCGCGAGATGATCCACAGCCTCGTGACCTCCAACCCGAGCCCGGAGTACGTCGAGCGGGTTGCGTGGGCGTTCAACGACGACGGCAACGGCACCCGCGGCAGCCTCTGGGCCGTGATCAAGGCCATCCTCCTCGACCCCGAGGCGCGCGTTGCGCCGTCGGATCCCAACTACGGAAAACTCAAGGAGCCGACGCTCTACACGCTGAACATCCTCCGCGCGTTCGATCCGAAGTCCACCAACCGGCTCACCCTGAGCGACGGAAACATCAACGCGCAGCCGCGCGCGATGGGAGAGGACCTGCTCAAGCCCCCGACGGTCTTCAGCTACTTCCCGCAGGACTACTTCGCGCCCCCGGCCTCCGCGGAGCTCCTGGGCCCCGAGTTCGGAATCATGGACGCGTCGACCTCGCTGAAGCGCGCGAACTTCGTCAACCAGATGACCTTCGGCGGCGGTATCCAGCCGAGCGGCACGGACACGCCGAACGGCACGTCGATCGACTTCACCGAGCTCCAGCAGCTCGCTCCCAACGCGGGCAACCTGGTCGACCGGCTCAATCGACTGCTCATGCACGGCACCATGTCCGACGACATGCGCAACTCGATCATCACGGCCGTCAACGCGGTGACGCCGGCCACGGACACGTTGAAACGCGCCCGTCAGGCGCTTTATCTGGTCGCGACGGCGTCGCAGTACCAGGCGCAGAGGTAAACGCCATGTCACACAATCGCAGGGACTTCCTGGTTCGCTCGACGTGCGCGGCGCTCGGCGCCGCGGCGTTCCAGAGCACGATCAAGCAGTTCGGCCTGGCCAACCTGCTCGCCGTGGACAACTCGGTGAACAGTCCGAATGCGGCGAACTGCACGGGCGGCTACAAGGCGCTCGTGTGCATCTTCCTCAACGGCGGGAACGACGGCAACAACATGGTCATCCCGTACGACGGGACCTATTACCCGACCTACGCCGCCACCCGCGGCGGTCTCGCCATCCCGCAGAGCACCCTGACCCCGATGAACAACCCGCCGAGCATGGGCGGGCGCCAGTTCGCGTTCCATCCCAACCTGGCTCCGCTGACCGCCCTCTTCAACGCCGGCAACCTCGGGGTCGTCACCAACGTGGGCTCCCTCGTCGTGCCGACCTCGCAGTCCGACTACATCAGCGGCGCGGTCCCGAAGCCCTTCTCGCTCTTCTCGCACTCCGACCAGGTCCAGGCGCAGCAGACCTCGCGCGCCGACACCAAGTCGCCCACGGGATGGGGCGGCCGCATCGTGGACAACGTGCTGCCGTGCAACGCCGGCTCCAACTTCCCGACGATGACCTCGATCTCGGGTTCGACCTCTTTCACCATCGGCCTCAACCAGCGTCCGCTCTCCATCGGGACCGGCGCGCTGACGTCGGTCCTCGTCCTGAGCGGCTTCAGCGGCTCGGCGACGGACGTGGCCCGGCGGCAGTCCATGGATTACCTGCGCACGATCGACAACACGGCGACGATGATCGCCGGCGCGAGCGGCGTGACCCAGCAGGGCGTGGACATCAGCGCGATCTTCAGCAGCGACCCGGTCATCAACACGACGTTCCCCAACACGGGCATCTCCAACCAGTTGAAGCAGGTCGCCAAGATCATGAAGCTGAACCAGACGCCTCCGGGACTCGGTCTGGTGCGGCAGGTCTTCTTCGTCTCGCAGGGCGGCTACGACACGCACCAGGACCAGATCAACGACCAGGGCAACAACTTCACCGACCTCGCGAACGCCATGAACGCGTTCTACTCGGCGACCCTGGAGCTGGGCCTGCAGGACAGCGTGACGACCTTCACCCTCTCCGACTTCGGCCGGACGCTGCAGCCCGCGGGATCGGGCGGCAACATCGGCAGCGACCACGCCTGGGGCAACCACGCCTTCGTCATGGGCGGCGCGGTCAACGGTGGCGACTTCTACGGAAACATCAACCCGGCCACCGGCTCGCGCTTCCCGGTCCTCCAGTTCGGCGGCCTCGACGACACGACCAGCAGCGCGAACGGCCGCGGCCGCTGGATCCCGTCCACGGCGGTCGAGGAGTACGGAGTCACGCTGGCCAAGTGGTTCGGCGTCACCTCCGGCGACATCCCCACGGTGTTCCCGCTCATCGGCAACTTCGAATCGGCCCCGTACAACGGACTCGGATTCGTTTAAGACGGTCTCGGAAACGGGGGCGGCCTTCGCGCCGCCCCCGTCTTCCGTTACCCTCGAGCTTTCGCCCCAATGCCCTCCGCGCTGCGCCGACTCGCTGCGGTACCGCTCCTGACGCTGGTCTCCTGGCTGGCTCGGGCGGCCTCGGAGCCGAGCGCGTCGATCCAGCTCTCACCCCCCAATCCCACGGCGGGCCAGACCGTGGAGGTGCGCGACGCGTCCTCGGACGCGGGCGATGCGAGCCCCGTGTTCTGGACCTTCGGCGACGGCGAGTCCGCGCAGGCCCCCGTCGCGTCGCACCGCTGGAGTGAGCCCGGCACCTACGCCATCGAGCTCACGGGCCCCGTCTCGAGCGGCCGGATCCCCGTGATCGTGTCGCCCGCCGACACGCTCCGCCTGAACGCGGCGCACCCCTTCGAGATCACCGCACAGGCCGACGATCCCCGCTCGGGCCGCGCCTCGGCCGGCCGGGCGTTCGCGAGGAGCGACCGCTCCGGGTACTTCACCTTCGCCGAGCTCACGGGCGACGCCTCGTTGGAGAACCCGGACGTCGACGTCAAGATCGTCGAGGCCGGATGGGCCGGTCACTACTGGGTCTTCTGGAGCAGCCTGACCACGCTCTCGTTCCAGCTCACGGTGCGCGACACGGCCTCGGGACAGATCCGGATCTACCGCAAGGACGGATCCGCACCCGACGCGGGCCTCGACGCCGGCAGCTTTCCGTTCGTGCCGACTCCCACGCCCGCCGGCGGCGCCTCGTCCCAGGATGGCGACCTCGTCGGCGGCCGCATGCCGCCGCACCCGGCGGCGCCGCGCGACCTGGGCGGCCGCGTCGTCGGACGCGGCTCCGACTCCGGGCCGACGGCGGTGCCCACCGTCCCGACCGGCCCGTCGCCGACACGGACGAAGACGCCGACGAAGGGTCCCACGAAGACTCCGACGATCACCTCTCCGCCGACGCTGACGCGGACCGCCACGATGACGCCGACGCCGACGATCACGCTCACGCCGACGATCACGCCGACGCCGGGCCCCGGGTTCATCGTGCTGCAGGTGGTGAGCTGGCAGTGGAACTTCTGGTTCGACCCCAACGGCGGCCCCTGCGCGCTCGTGACGCCCTACGCTCCCTGCCAGTCCGTGCCGCGGCCGAATCCGCCCCTGACCGAGCTCACGATCCACGTCGGCAAGCCCTATCAGCTCTACATCTTGAACCGCGACTCCTCCGACGTGACCGAGCCGCACGAGTTCAACGGCGTTCCGGAGCTCGGGTTGCCGGACACGATCGTTTCGCAGGGGCAGAACGCCGGCCCGTTCTTCTTCACCCCCTCGTCCACCGGCAACTTCACCTTCGCCTGCAAGAACACCTCGTGCGGCACTTCCGAGCAGCACGAGGGCATGATCGGCGTCTTCCACGTCGTCCCGTAAGTCCTGCCTCCCGGCCAGTTTGACTGGCGACCCCGTTCCGGTATCATGCGCCGTTCTCTCGACCAGCGGGGTCGTAGTTCAGTTGGTTAGAACGCCGGCCTGTCACGCCGGAGGTCGCGGGTTCGAGTCCCGTCGGCCCCGCCAAGATGCTCCCTGCGCATCGCTCGCTCCGACTTGCGATAGCGTGGCGGCATGAAGAAACTCGCCGCGCCGCTCCTGCTCCTCTTCCTCGCCGCCATCCCTTGCCTCGCCCAGACCGCTGCCGGGCCGCTCTCCGCCGACACGCCGAAGACCACGGTCGCGGGCAACACGTTCATCGCCCCGGCCGGCTGGACGGTCACCGTCAAGGGCCCGGCGACCATCGTCGCGGCGCCCGAGGGCGACTCGTGGATCGCGCTCGTCGACGTCGAGGCGAAGGACGCGGAGGGCGCCGTGGCCGCGGCGTGGGCCGCCTACAAGCCGGACCACAAGTGGCCGCTGAAGGTCACGACCGACGCGCCCGATCGGGACGGCTGGTCGAAGCAGAAGGCCTTCGACTACCAGACGTCGCCGAACGAGAAGCGCACCGTCGACGCCGTCGCGCGTTTCGCGGACGGTCACTGGACGGTGGCCATCGTCGACCTGACCGACGCCGTCGGCGAGAAACGCGGAGCGCAGGTCGCGCTGATCTTCGGCCGGCTCCTGCCGAAGGGCTACTCGCGCGAGTCCTTCGCGGGCAGGAAGGCGAACCCGCTGAACGAGGCCCGGCTCGCGGAGCTCGGCCGGTTCGTCCAGGCCGGCATGAAGGATCTCGGCATTCCCGGCGTGGGCGTCGGCATCGTCCAGGACGGCAAGGTCGTCTTCGCGGGCGGCTTCGGCGTCAAGAGCCTCGGCAGCCCCGACGCCGTCGACGGCGACACCGACTTCATGATCGCGTCCAACACGAAGGCGCTGACGACCCTGCTCCTCGCGAAGCTGGTCGCCGAGGGCAAGCTGACGTGGGACACCCCCGTCACGAGCGTCCTCCCCACCTTCAAGCTCGGCGACGCGGACACGACCCGCCAGGTGAAGATCCGCCAGCTCATCTGCGCCTGCACCGGCCTGCCGCGGCAGGACCTCGAGTGGCTCTTCCAGTTCCAGGGCGTCACGCCGTCCGACGCGATGGCGACGCTGGCCACGATGCAGCCGACGACGAAGTTCGGCGAGATGTTCCAGTACTCGAACCCGATGGCCGCCGCGGCGGGATTCACCGGGGGACACGTCCTGTTCCCGGACCTCGAGCTCGGCGCCGCCTACGACAAGGCGATGCAGGCCCAGGTCTTCGACCCGCTCGGCATGAAGTCCACGACCTTCGACTACGCGCGCGCCCTCGCCGGCGACCACGCGATGCCGCACGCGCCGGACGTCGACGGCAAGACCGCGCACGCGGTCATGGAGCTCAACTACTCGATCATCCCGGACCGGCCGGCGGGCGCGGCGTGGAGCAACCCGCGAGACATGCTGCGCTACGTGCAGATGGAGCTCGACGAAGGGAAGCTGCCGGACGGGAAGACCACCTACATCGCGAAGGAGCCGCTGCTCGAGCGGCGCGTGCCTCAGGTGCCGATCGGGAAGGACGACACCTACGGCATGGGCCTCATGGTCAACTCGACGTACGGGATTCCCGTCGTGCACCACGGCGGCGACATGGTCGGCTTCCACAGCGACATGATGTGGCTGCCGGGGCAGAACGTCGGCGCCGTGATCCTGACCAACGCGGACCCCGGCTGGATCCTGCGCACGGTGTACCGCCGCAAGCTGCTCGAGGTCCTCTTCGACGGCAAGAGCGAGGCGGACGCGCAGGTCGCCGCCCAGGCGAAGACGTTCTACGCGGACCTCGCCGCCGAGCGCAAGCTGCTGACCGTGCCGGCCGACCCCGCCGAGAGCGCGAAGCTCGCCCCGCGGTACGCGAACGCGTCGCTCGGCGAGATCGCCGTGACGCATCCGGGCGCGGAGACCGTGTTCGATTTCGGCGAATGGAAGACGCCCGTCGCGTCGCGCAAGAACCCCGACGGCACGATCTCGTTCCTGACGACCGCGCCGGGCGGACAGGGATTCGAGTTCGTCGTGGGGAGCGGCGACAAGTCGCCGAAGACGCTGATCATCCGCGACGCGCAACACGAGTACGTGTTCGCGGCGCCCTGAGGCCGATCCCGCTCAAGGCTTCTCCGCCGTCGACGCCTCGAGGGCCCGTCCGAGCGCCGCGAGCGCCTTCGGATCCGAGAGGACGCCCACGTGCGTGGCGCCGAAGCCCGCCATCGCGGTCGCCGCGTCCTGCGCCCGCGGGTCGAGCTGGCTCGCGAGGGTGATCGTCCCGTCGCCGGCGGGACTCGGACCGCTGCCTCCCCGATCTCCCCATCCGAAGAAGAGGTAGAACGGGAGATCGTCCGGCAGCGGCGCCGCGTGCAGGCGCGTCAGGAACGGGCTGCCCGTGGCGACGTCGATCCAGGACGGGACCAGCTCGGTCCCCCTCCGGACGGCTCCCGCGGCCGAATCGACGCCGCCGTAGGGCGTGTCGTAGGAGGCGTACATCCGGAGATACGGAGGCCGGCCCTCCGCGCACAACTGGTTCACCGCGCGGCGGCCGACGAGACCCCCGAGGCTGTGGGCGACGATCGCGAGGCGCACGTTCGGCACACCGGACCCCGTGACGAGCCGGCGAACCGCGCTGGCCAGGGCGTTGCCGAGCTGGTCGAGCGAGAGCCCCGACGGGTAATAGAAAAGCCAGACCTCGTAGCGGGCCGGGTCGAGGGCGGCGATGAGGGCGCGAAAGTCCCGCGGCGTCCCGTTGATGCCGTGGACGAGCACGACCTGCGTCTTCGCGAAGTCCGGCTGCCCGATCGAGAAGAGCCAGCGCTGCGTTCGCGCCAGGAAGCGGCTCGGATAGTAGACGCCCACCTCGCCGAGATCGGACGAGAAGATCGGATCGTCCACCGATTCGATGACCGACGGCTGCGGATTGACGACCACGCGCACCGGGATCGGGGCCTGGGTCCGGTTCTCGACGTCGATCGCCACATCGGGGGCCTCGACCGTGACGCCGTCCGCGGCCGTCGCGGCGCTGACGACGACGGGAGAGCCCGGCGGCGTCCTCCCGACGACCTCGCCCGTGAGATAGAGCCCGTCGCCGTCCCGGTCGGTGAGGAAGAGGAGGTCGTAGCTCCCCGAGGGAAGCATGATCGCGTAGTAGCCCCGCTTGAGGTCGACGGTGGCCCAGCCGACCAGCGCGCTCGCGGGCTCGTGACTGAAGGCCGCCGCGAGGAGCGGACGCGGCTCTCCGGGCAGCCGGATCCGGCCGACCAGGCCGAAGCAGTCCTGCGGCGCGTAGTCGCGCGCGAGGGCGAGGTCGGCGGGATTCTTCTTGAGCTGCGCGCGCTGCCGCTGCTTCGCCTGTCTCCACTGGAGGTAGGCGCAGCCCGTGAGCCCGGAGAGCACGACGAGCATCGTCGCGGCGCCGCCGAAGACGAGGATTCGCCGGAGGAATCCCGAGCGACGCATTGGCGGAATCTTACGCCGCCGGCCTACAGGCGCACGCCGGGCCCGAAGACGCCGACGAAGATCGCGGCCGCGAGGATGGCCGCCGCGATCCAGGGCCAGCCGATCTCCAGGGACTCCGGACCCTCCGGCTCGGGCGGCGGCGCGCGGCGAAGGAGAACGGGAACCAGCATGAGCCCGGCCATGGCGCCGAAGCCGGTGGCCGCGCCGGAGGTCAGGACGTACCACGGGCTGACCGGATTGAAGAAGGCGCCGAGCGTCAGCACGGAGCCGCCGCACACGTACGACAGCGCGCAGTAGCGCTCGACGTGAGACGCCGCGACGACGCCCGACGCGCACAGCGAGCGCAGAACACTCGCGGAGACGACGAGGCTCGCCGCGTACAGACCGCATCCGGCGAGGCCCACGAGCGGCCTCCAGAGCCCGGGCGGCGCGAGGGAGTCGAACGTGACCGCCCAGTCGCCCGTGCCCGAGGCCGCCGAGTAGATCAGGTACGCGGTCGCGTTGAACAGGTTGCCGGTCCCGAAGAGCCAGTCGAACCAGCGCCACGCCGGCGTGAGCGCGCGCGAGGACGCGCCCAGCAGGCAGAGGGCCAGGAGCAGGTTCGTCACCGGGCCGGCGGCGGCGACGACGGCGCTCGCTCCGCGGCTGCTGACGCCGATCGTCGAGATCGACAGCGGGGTCACGCCGAGGGGGAGCGCGGTCGCCAGGAGGTGGCCGACCTCGTGGAGCAGGTCGACGAGGATCAGCGCGAGGGCGGCGACGGCGAGAATGCCCGCCGCGCCCGCGCCCTCATGCCCCTTCGTGCCATCGGTCGTCACCATCGGAGGACTCCGGCGATCCTATCGCCCGGCTCCCGGCTCCCCGGCTCCCTGACCGCGGGTTCTCGCGTTCGGCGGCTCCGGACGGCGTGTAAAATTCGCGCCGTTTCCAAGGAGACGAGGATGATCCGCTGCGCGAGATTCCTGTGCCTTGCGGTGCTGCTCGTGACGACTGTCAGCGCGGGCCCCTCCACCGCCCCCTACGCGCCCGACACGCCCGAGGCGGGATCGGTCGAGGCGATCGCGAAGTTCACGACGGAAACGAAGTTC
Source organism: Thermoanaerobaculia bacterium (assembly GCA_036406835.1). Classification (GTDB taxonomy): domain Bacteria; phylum Acidobacteriota; class Thermoanaerobaculia; order UBA5066; family Gp7-AA6; genus DAHUXD01. The sequence continues at coordinate 35,422 of DASXAG010000106.1, read as the reverse complement.
GGCAACCCGTGGGTGGCGTACGTGCCGGCGTCCGACACGGTGCCCTCCCCCTCGAAGTATCTCGGACACGTCGCCGGCGCCGCCGGCGAGCTCTCGCACGTCGCGCAGATCCAGGGCTACTTCCGCGAGCTCGCGAAGGCGACGCCGCGCGTCGCGGTCAAGGTCATCGGCAAGTCGGAGGAGGGCCGGGACTTCCTGCTCGCCGCGATCGCGGACGAGGAGGGAATCCGGGACCTCGAGAAATACAAGGCGGCCACGGCGGCGCTCGCCGATCCGCGCACGACCTCGCCGGAGAAGGCGGAGGAGATCATCGCGGCGTCTCGGCCGATCTACTACTTCAACGCGGGACTCCACTCGACCGAGACCGGCAGCCCCGAGATGGTCATGGAGCTGGCCTACCGCCTCGCGGTCTCGAACCAGCCGATGATCGAGCAGATCCGCAAGAACGTAATCGTGCTGATCAACCCCGTCTCCGAGCCCGACGGGCGCGACAAGGCGGTCGACTGGTTCTACCGCTACTTGAAGGGCAAGACCGACTACGAGAACCTGCCCGAGCACTCGCCGCCGTACTGGGGCTACTACGTCTTCCACGACAACAACCGCGACACCCACCAGCAGGCGCTCAAGCTGACGCAGGCGGTGCATCGGATGTTCACGGAGTTCCATCCGACCGCCGTGCACGACCTGCACGAGTCGATCCCGCTGCTTCACACGTGGAACGGGACCGGTCCCTACAACGCGCACCTCGATCCGATCGTGCTCTCCGAGTGGTTCGAGACCTCGTTCCACGAGGTGCAGGCGCTGACCGCGCTCGGGATGCCCGGCGTGTGGACGTGGGGCTACGGCGAGCAGTGGGGGCTGCACTTCCTCGACTCGGTCGCGAACAACCACAACTCGCTGGGGCGCGGCTACGAGACCTTCGGCAACGGCACCGCCGAGACCGTCGAGCGCAAGCTGCGCAACTCGCGCTTCGTCGACAAGCCCGTGACCGAACGCGAGTGGTACCGGACCTCGCCTCCCGACAAGAAGTTCATGTGGTCGCTGCGCGACAACACGAACTACATGGAGTCGGGCTGCCTCTCGATCCTCGACTACACGGCGAAGAACGCCAAGGACATGCTGCGCAACTTCTACCGGAAGGGGTACAACTCCTGGCAGAAGGGCGTGAAGGGCGACCCGTACGCGTTCGTGATCGCGGAGGACCAGGGCGATCCCCGCCGCGTGGCGCAGATGATCGAGGTCCTGCGCAACCAGCAGATCGAGATCGCGCGCCTCACGGCCCCCGTCACCGTCAAGGAGGGCACGTTCCCGAAGGGCGCGTTCGTCGTCCGGATGGACCAGCCCTACCGCAACTACGCGCTGGACCTGCTCGAGGCGCAGAAGTTCCCGGAGACGCCCTACACGCCCTACGACGACGTCTCGTGGGCGATCCCGGTCCACTACGGGTTCGAGGCGAAGCGCATCGACGACGCGAAGATCGTCTCGGCCTCGCTGGCTCCCGTGACCGAGACGGTCGCGGTCGCCGGAAGGGTCGCGGGCGCCGGCCCCGTCTACCTGCTCCGGGACACGGGCCAGGAGGCCCTGCTCGCGGCGCGTTTCCGCCTGAAGGACTTTTCGGTCTCGATCGCCGAGAAGCCGTTCAAGGCCGGCAGCGCCGACTATCCCGCCGGCTCCTGGATCCTGCCGGCGCAGTCCGGCCTCGCCTCCGCGCTGTCGTCGGTCGCGAACGAGCTCGGGCTCTCCTTCGAGAGCGCGGCGGCGGCGCCGTCGGTCGCCTCGCACGCGTCGCCGATCCCGCGCATCGCCGTCTGGCACCTCTGGTCCGACACGGAGGCCACGGGCTGGCTGCGCCTGGCGCTCGACCAGGAAAAGATCCCGTACGCGTACATCCGGGACGAGGAGATCCGCGCGGGCAAGCTGAAGGACAAGTACGACGTCCTCCTCTTCGGCGACAACGACGAGAGCTGGAAGGCGATGGTCCAGGGGATCGACACGAAGTGGGGGCCGATGGCGTACACCAGGACCGCCGAGTATCCGAGCCACGGCGTGCCGGATTCCTCCGACGACATCACCGGCGGCATCGGCTGGACCGGGATGGCGAACCTGCAGGAGTACCTGAATTCCGGCGGTCTGCTGATCACCCTCGGCAACGGCTCGGCGCTGGCGCTCGAGGGCGGGCTCGTGCGCGGCGTGAGCGAGCGCGGCGGCGGCGTCTACACGCCGGGCTCCGAGATCCGCGCCAAGTTCCTCCGCCCCGACCATCCCGTGGCGTACGGCTACCCCGTCGTGACCTCGGCGTTTCGGACGGACCTCTCGACGTACTCGGTGCGGCCCGCCGACAAGCGCTTCGTCGTGCTGCAGTGGGGCACCCGACCGACGAAGGAGGAGCGCGACTTCGAGGAGCCTCCCAAGTCCGAGAAGGGCGAGGACAAGCCGGAGAAGGCGGAGAAGCCCGACAAGAAGGAAGACACCGAGATGGTCGTCTCCGGCGGCGGCAAGAACATCGACAAGCTCGAGGGCTACCCCGCGATCCTGGACGTGCCGGCGGGCAAGGGACGCGTGCTCGCTCTCAACTTCAGCCCCATGCACCGGGACCTGAACCACTCCGACTACCGCTTCCTGTGGAACGGGATCCTGAACTGGAGCGCGCTGCCGCCGACGACGCGCTGACGATCTCCCGCGCCGTCGTCAGGGCTCGAGGGCCTTCTCCGGGGCGGAGTCGAACGCCTTCTTGTCCTCGTCGGAGCAGAAGAAGTACGTCTTGCCCTTGAAGACGGACTTCGGCGCGGTCGCCGGGTCCACTTCCATGTCGCAGACGGGGCAGTGAGTCTTGCCGTCGGCCTTGCGCGTCTGGAGGTACACCGCGTTGGAGGCCGGGTTGAGCCAGCCCGGTCCCTGGTATTCCAGCTGGTAGGCGGTCTCGGTCGCGACTTCCCGGCCGAAGTAGCGCTCGACGACGTGCAGCGCGAGGTCCATCCCCGAGGAGAGCCCGCCCGCGCTCGCGACCGAGCCCTCGTCGACGAAGCGCACGCCGCGCTTCACCCCCACGTCCGGGAACTGCAGGGCGAGACTCTTGTAGGCGGAGTGGTGCGTCGTGGCGGACTTGCCCGACAGCAGGCCCGTTCGCGCGAGCAGGAACGCGCCGGTGCACACCGACATCGTGACGTCGGCGGACTTCGCCGCGGTGCGGACCCAGGCCTCGTGCTCCGGACTCCCCTTCTGCGCGGGAATCACGATGACCTTCGGCGCGGGAGCGTCCGCGAAGGCATAGTCGGGCACGATCCGCAGTCCACCCGAGATGCGGATCGGCTTCGTGTCCGCGGACACCGTGTAGAGCTGGAACGGCATCTGGTCCTCCATCGACGTGCCGCGGCTCGGAACCATGACGTCCTGGAAGACCTCCCACGGCCCGGCGAAGTCGATGAGGACCGCGCCCTCCGAGAGCAGGAACGCGATGGGGATCGGCCCCTTCGCCGGCGCCTCGAGCGTGCTTCCCGCGCCGCCCGGCGAAGCGATCCTCGCGACCCAAGCCGGCGGCATCGCGGCGGCCATTCCGAGCGCCGCCGATCCCTTCAGAAATTCGCGGCGTTGCATGCGGTCCTCCTCCGTGTCGGCCGCCAGGCCCTTCCTGTAGGCCGTCTACAAGAGTTACGGGGCGCCGCCGAAAAGGTTCGAGACCCTGGGGTAGACTGGCAAGAAAAGAGGTCAACCATGCGCCGCATCGCCGTCCTGATGGGATTCGCCGTCCTGTGGGCAGTCTCGGTCGCTGCGGTCCTTGCCCAGCAGCCCGCCCCCCGGCCCACTCCGATGATCGGCATGCGGCCCACCGCGAAGCCGGAGCTGCTCAAGATCTACCAGATCGACCTGATTCCGTCCGGATCCGCCTTCGCGCTGAGCGAGCCCGTGCTCGAGGGGGACTCGTACGTGTTCATCGTGTGGCCCGAGAAGGAGACCGTGCACCTGAAGAAGGAGAAGGTCCGCAAGATCACGCAGCGGACGAAGGACCTCGAGCAGTACGTGATCTTCCAGATCGACCTCAAGCCCACCGGCAAGATGTACGCCAAGGAGAACCCGACCCTCAAGAACGGCAGCTACACCTTCCACACCTGGAAGGAGAACAAGCTCATGGCCCTCCGCCAGGCGGACGTCAAGGGAATCCAGAAGCTCCAGGGCCTGCCGGCCTTCAAGGCGCAGCAGGAAGAAAAGGGCGCCGCCCTGATCGGCAACCTCCCGATGGAGGGCGGCGGCTCGGTGGTCGTGTTCAGCGAGCCTCCACCCCCGCTGCCGGCGCCGGCGCCCGATTCGGCCACGGGGCAGTACCCCCAGGGGAACGTGGGCTCGGACTGGGCCTATCCGCCCGGCAACGCGGTCGTCGAGCGGCCGGGCGACGTGCCCAAGATGCCCACGCCGCGCAACTAGGAGCGCGCCCTTCTCCCGCGCCGCCGCGGGTTAAGCTCATCGGCCTTCGGCGATGAGCGACCTCTCTCGCGGCCGCGAGCACTATCGGAAGAGGGCCTGGAGGGAGGCCCTGGACGCCTTTGCGCGCGCCGATCGGCAGAAGCCGCTCGCGCGCGAGGACCTCGACCGCCTCGGGATGTGCCAGGGACTGCTCGGGCGGGAGGCCGACTTCCTCGCCACCCTCGAGCGCTCCCACCACGCGCACCTCGACGCCGGCGATCCGCTGCGCGCCGTGCGGTCGGCGTTCTGGCTCGGCTTCCGCCTCGCCTACCTCGGCGAGCGCGCGAGGGCGGGCGGCTGGTTCGCGCGCGCGCACCGGCTGCTCGAGGGCCGCGGCGACTGCGTCGAGCGCGGCTACCTGCTCGGGCCCGTCGCGCGGCAGCGGATGGCCGAGGGCGATTTCGCCGGCGCCTACGAGACCGCGGCGGAGGCGGTCGCCTGCGCCGAGCGCCACGGCGAGCCGGACCTCGCGGCGTTCGGCCGCATGATGCAGGGACAGGCGCTGATCCCGCAGGGCCGGATCCGCGAGGGCCTCGCCCTCCTGGACGAGGCGATGGTCGCGGTCACGGCCAACGAGCTCTCCCCCATCGTCACCGGCCTCATCTACTGCATGGTCATTCACAGCTGCCAGCAGGTCTACGCGCTCGAGCGCTCCCGCGAGTGGACGGCCGCGCTCTCGACGTGGTGCGCGACGCAGCCCGAAGTCGTGTTCGGCGGCAACTGCCTGGTCCATCGGTCCGAGATCCTGCAGCTGAACGGCGCGTGGCCCGAGGCGCTCGCCGAGGCGCAGCGCGCGGTCGAGCACCTTTCGAGGGCGGCGGATCGCGTGGCGGCGGCCTCCGCGATCTACCAGGAGGCCGAGGTCCACCGGCTGAAGGGCGAGTTCGGCGACGCGGAGAAGGCGTATCGCGCCGCGAGCCGCGGCGGCCGGGACCCGCAGCCGGGACTCGCCCTGCTGCGCCTGGCGCAGGGCCGGGCCGCGACGGCCGTCGCGCAGATCCGGAGCGCGCTCGCGGCCGCCTCGGATTCGGATCGTCTGCAGCGGACCCGCTTCCTGCCCGCGGCCGTCGAGATCCTGCTCGCGGCCGGCGAGCGGGAGGAGGCGCGCGCCGCCTCCGACGAGCTCGAGGGGATCGCGCAGGCGCTCGACACCGACGTGGTTCACGCCATGGCGGCGCACGCGCGCGGCGCGGTCGCGCTCGCCGAGGGCGACGCCCGCGGAGCGCTCGAGCCGCTGCGGCGTTCGCTCGCGGGCTGGCAGCGGGTCGAGGCGCCGTACCTCGCCGCACGGATCCGCGCCCTGGTCGGCGAGGTCTGCCGCGCGCTCGGAGACGCCGAGAGTGCGGAGCTCGAACGCGAGGCCGCGCGGTCGGTGTTCCGCGAGCTGGGCGCGGCGCCGGACCTCGCCCGTCTCGACGGCGGCGCGCGGCCGGACTCCGGCGCGTCCCGCCACGGGCTCACGAAGCGCGAGCTCCAGGTCCTGCTCCTCGTGGCCTCCGGAAAGACCAACAAGGCGATCGCCGCGCAGCTCTTCCTGAGCGAGAAGACCGTGGACCGCCACGTGAGCAACATCCTGACGAAGCTCGACGTCCCCTCGCGCGCCGCGGCCACCGCGTTCGCGTACGCGCACGGGATGCTCTGACCGCGCCCGGAAATGGGTGGAATCCCCCATGCCGAAACCGGCCTCGAATTGGGGGGTTGCCCCGACGCGGAGAGACGCTCTCCTCCCCTACCGTGAGCCTCGAAGCGGCGCCGCAACGGAACCCGCGCCGCGAAGGAGGAAACCATGAGAGACCTGCTGGTGGAAGAGGGAGCGGCCTTGCGCGCCCTGCTGGAAAGGCTCGAGCGCGATCGGCCGAAGCCTCCCGAGCGTGTCGAGGTCGTCGTCATCGGCGCCGGCCAGGCGGGCCTGTCGGTCGGCTATCACCTGAAGCGGCGGGGCGTGCCGTTCGTGATCCTGGACTCCCACCGCCGCGTCGGAGACTCCTGGCGGCAGCGGTGGGACTCGCTCCGCCTGTTCACGCCCGCGCGCTTCGACGGACTCGACGGCATGCCATTCCCGGGCGATCCCGACCGCTTCCCCACCAAGGACGAGATGGCCGACTACCTCGAGTCCTACGCCGAGCGGTTCGCGCTGCCCGTCCAGCCGGGCGTTCGCGTGGACCGCGTCTCGCGCGACGGCGACCGCTACGTCGTGATGGCCGGCGGCCGGCGGTTCGAGGCCGCGCACGTCGTCGTGGCGATGGCGAGCTACCAGCGCCCGCGCATCCCGGAGTTCGCGCGCGAGCTGGATTCGGGAATCCTTCAGATGCACTCGGGCGACTACCGCCGCCTCTCGCAGCTGCGGCCGGGCGGCGTCCTGATTGCGGGCGCCGGTAACTCCGGCGCGGAGATCGCGATCGAGGTCGCGCGCGAGCACGAGGTCTTCATGGCCGGACGCGACGTCGGCCAGGTTCCGTTCCGGATCCATGGCGCGCCGGCGCGGCTCTTCCTCGCGCGCTTCCTCTTCCGGTTCGTGTTCCACCGGATCCTGACGCTGGGCACGGCCATCGGCCGGAAGGTCGCACCGATTCTCCACTCGAAGGGCGGGCCCCTCATCCGCACCCGCGGCGGCGATCTCGCGGCGGCCGGTGTCCGCCGCGTCCCGCGGGTCGCGGGCGTTCGGGACGGGAGGCCGCTGCTCGAGGACGGCCGCGTGCTCGACGTGGCGAACGTGGTGTGGTGCACCGGCTTCCATCCCGGCTTCTCCTGGATCGAGCTGCCCGTCTTCGACGCGCACCGCGAACCGGTCCAGGAGCGCGGCGTCGCCGCCGGTGAGCCCGGTCTCTACTTCGTCGGGCTCTTCTTCCTCTACGCGCTCTCTTCGACGATGATCCACGGCGTCGGCCGGGACGCCGAGCACGTCGCGCAGGTGATCGCGTCGCGCGTCGGCGCGCGACGGGCGGCGTGACGTATTTTCGATTTGGGATTTCGGATCTTGGATTACGGATTCGAGGCGGCCGTGGCGACGCGGCCGCCTTCGCTTTTCCCGAACCCCGCTGGCCCTGTTCCGGATCCTTTGGATAGACTCGGCACACAACAGAGGACTCCGTCTTGCGACAAGCGTCCGAACTCGTCCGGAGCGAGCGCCGATGGACCGCCGCGGTTTACAGGGAGCCGCGGCGCGCGCCGTCCGACGGCCGCCTGTCGATCGGCGTGCTCCCCGGGGAGGGGATCGGGCCCGACGTCGTGGCCGCCGCGCTCGCGGTCCTCGCGGCGGTCGAGGCGGGCGGGGCCCGGTTCGCGGTCACGACGGGGGGTCCGATCGGGCGAGACGCGGAGGTGCTCGCCGGCAAGTCCCTGACCGAGGAGGTGGAGCGCTTCTGCGACGGCGTCTTCCAGGCCGGCGGCGCCGTTCTCACCGGGCCGGGCGGCAGCCGCTTCGTGTACGACCTGCGCCGGCGCTTCGACCTCTTCGTCAAGCTCTCGCCGCTCCGTCCGTTTCCGGCGCTCCACGAGGCCGGGCCGCTGAAGGGCGGCGGCGTCGCGGGAACGGACATCCTCGTGGTTCGCGAGAACAACGGCGGCGAGTACCTCGGGGAGTGGGACGAGGTCCTGGATCCGCGGCGAGGCCGCGTCTGCCGCCACGCCTTCCACTACGCCGAGGACCACGTCCGCCGGCTTCTCTCCGTCGCCGCCGAGCTGGCGGCGTCGCGGCGCGGCCGGCTGGCGGTCGTGATCAAGGACGGCGGGTTGCCCACCGTCAGCGCGCTCTGGCGCGACCTCGCCCGGGACGCGGCCGCCGCGTCGGGCGTCGCGCTGCGCGTGCTCGACATCGACCTCACGGCCTACCTGATGATGCAGGCGCCCCTCGAGTTCGACGTGATCGCCGCGTCCAACCTCTTCGGCGACGTGCTCGCGGACCTCGGCGCCGTGCTCCTGTCGTCGCGGGGCCTGTCGTTCTCGGGGAACTTCTCGGAGAGCGGCGCCGCCGTCTACCAGACCAACCACGGCTCGGCGCTGGACCTCGCCGGGAAGGACCGCGCGAATCCGATCGGCCAGATCTCCTCGCTCGCGATGCTGCTGCGGGAGAGCTTCGGCCTCCACCGCGAGGCGGGCTGGATCGACGAGGCCGTCTCCGAGGTTCTCGACTTCGGCTTCCGCACCTTCGACACGGCCGGCCCCGGGACCTTCGTCATCGGCACCGAGGAGATGGGCCGGCGCATCGCGGCGCGCGTGGAACGGCGCGCGCGCCCGAATCCATGAGGCCGGTCCTCCTCCTCGTCGACCTGCAACACGACTTCCTCGAGGCCCCCGGACTGGAGCCCGCGGCGCGAATCGTGGTCGCGAACGCGCGACGCCTGCTCGCCGGCGCGCGCGCGGCGGGCGTGCCGGTCGTCCATGCCCTGACCTCCGTGGAGCCGTCGGGCGAGGACGCGATGCCGCACTGGAAGGGGCAGCCGAGACTCCGCTGCGTCCGCGGAACGCGCGGCCACGCGCCGCCGGAGGAGCTCGCGCCGGCCGCCGGCGAGACGATCGTCGCGAAGACCTTCTTCTCCGCGTTCTCGACTTCCTCGTCGGAGCTCGCGCGCGCCCTCGAGGCGTCGCGGGCCGACACGCTCCTCGTCGCCGGGATCCACCTCCACGGCTGCGTTCGTGCAACGGTCCTCGACGCGTACCAGCGGGGCCTCGCGGTCTGGGTCGCCGAGGACGCCGTCGGCAGCGACGATCCGCTCCACGCCGCCGTGACGCGCCGCTACCTCGAGGGACGCGCCGCGCGGTTCGCCGGCGTCTCGGAGCTGATCGCGCGGATGCGCGGCGGCGAACCGGACGCGGACGACGTCCCGTCATTTCGAGCGGCGGCGGCCGGCGCCTCGGAGGCCGCCCGCCGCGCCGGAGCCGCATGGCGCGCCCTCGGGGCCGCCGAACGCGTCCGTCCGCTCCTCCGGTTCGCGGACCGCCTGGAGGCCGAGAGCGCGCCGCTCGCCCGGCGGATCGCGGAGGCGGTCGGCAAGCCGGTGGCCCAGGGAGAGGCCGAGGTCCGCCGGACCGCGGAGCTCCTCCGGCGCGCGGCCGCCCTGCCCGCGCCGGGCGTCGAACGCGCCGGCACCGGCTCCGCCTTCCGCCGCGTCCCGGTGGGCGTCGTCGCCGCGATCACGCCCTGGAACAATCCGCTGGCGATCCCCTGGGGCAAGCTCGGGCCGGCCCTCGCGCTCGGGAACACCGCCGTGTGGAAGCCCGCTCCGGCGGCGGCGTCGCTCGCGGAGCGCTCGCTCGCGATGGCGCGCGAGGCCGGCCTTCCGGACGGCGCCGTCGCCCTCGTGGACGGAGACCACCGCGCGGCGCGGGCGGTCATGGAGGATGCGGGCGTGGACGCGGTGTCGCTCTCCGGGTCCTCGTCGGCCGGCTGGGCGGCGCAGGAGATCTGCGCGCGGCGACGGATCCCGCTGCAGGCCGAGCTCGGCGGCAACAACGCGGCGATCGTCTGGGACGGCGCCGATCTCTCGCGCGCGGCCGACCTCGTCACGCGGGGGGCCTTCGCGTTCGCCGGCCAGCGCTGCACGGCGAACCGCCGCGCGATCGTCGCCGGCGCGCTGTTCGACGCGTTCCTCGAGCGGGCCGCCGGGGCGACGGCCGCGCTGCGCTGGGGCGATCCGCTCGACCCGGAGACGGAGATCGGTCCGCTCGTCTCGGAGGACGCGCGCCTCCGCGTCGAGGCCGCGGTCGCGGACGCCGAGGCCGCGGGCGCGCGGATCGTGAGGCCGCACGGCCCGCCCCCGAGCGCGCCCGGCGCGTGGTATCCCCCGACGCTCGTCGTGGACGCGAGTCCCGCGAGCGCGATCGTCCAGGAGGAGACGTTCGGCCCCGTCCTCGTCGTGCAGCGCGCGGGATCGTTCGACGAGGCGCTCGCGCTCGGCAACGGCGTCCGCCAGGGACTCGTCGCGGCGTTCTTCGGCGGTCCCGGGATCCCGAGCGCGCGCTTCGGGGACGAGGCCCGCGCGGGGATTCTCAAGTGGAACGTCTCGACCGCCGACGCCGACGCCGACGCGCCGTTCGGCGGCTGGAAGGGTTCCGGTCTCGGCCCGCCCGAGCACGGTCCCGGCGACATCGAGTTCTACTCGCGCCTGCAGGCGTTGTACGGAGCGCCCTAGGGTCCTCGCCCGATGGATGCACCCATTCCCTTCGAGAAGGCCGAGGTCGAGGGCTCGCTCGGAGAGCGCTTCGAGCGGGTCGCGCGGAGGGTTCCGGACCGGCCCGCGGTCTGCGAGGACGGCCGCGTCACCACCTACCTCGAGCTCGACGCCCTCGCCGACCGATTCGCGGCGGCGTTCGCCGCCGACTCCGCCGGCGAGACGGAGCCCGCGCCCCCGCCGGTCGTCCTGATGCTGGACGCGGGAGCGACGCTCTTCGCGGCGATGCTCGGGGCGCTCAAGGCGGGGCGCTCCTACGTCCCGCTGGACCCGGGACTCCCCGACGCGCGGCTCGCCGCGATCTGGCGGGGCCTCGGCGCCCGGACTCTCGTGGCGGCCGACGCGACGAGGGATGCCGCGCGCGCGCTCGCCGGCGGCGACGCCGTCCGGCGCGCGGAGGAGCTGGCGTCCGGCCCGGAATCTCGCGCCGCCGTGCCGCGCCCGCGCGTCTCCCCCGACGCGCTCGCGTACGTGCTGTTCACGTCGGGCTCGACCGGCGTGCCCAAGGGGGTGATGCAGAGCCACCGCAACGTTCTCCACAACGTCCGCAAGCTCGCGACGGCCCTCTCGATCCGGCCGGACGACCGGCTCGCGCTCCTCGCCTCGGTGTCCGTGGGCGCCTCGGTCTCGGACGTCTTCGGCGCCCTGCTCAACGGCGCCGCGGTGTGCCCCTACGCGCTGGGCGGCGACGGGCTCCGCCGCCTGCCGCGATTCCTGGAGCGCGAGGCCATCACGATCCTTCACTCCGTGCCCAGCGTCTTCCGCAGCCTCTTCGCGACGCTCGACGGGAGCGAGGAGCTCACACGCCTGCGGATCGTGAGACTCGGCGGCGAGCCCATCTTCGCCTCCGACTTCAACCTCTACCGCAACCGCTTCCCCCGCTCGTGCGCCTTCCACCTGGGATTCGGCGCGACCGAGATGAACGTGATCCGCCACTGGTCGGCCGGCCACGACACGCCGTGGCCCGGCGGCACGCCGCTCGGGCACGCGGTGGACGAGACCGAGGTCGTGCTGCTCGACGAGGACGGCCGGGAGACGCCGCAGGGAGCCGAGGGCGAGATCGCCGTGCGCGCGCGCACGCTCGCGCTCGGCTACTGGAACGACCCCGGCGCGACGGCCGCGGCGTTCCTCCCGGTGCCGGGCCGCCCGGGCTGGCGGCAGTTCCGGACCGGCGACCTCGGCCGCCTGCTGCCCGACGGCTGCCTCCTCCACGCCGGGCGCCGTGACGCGCGCCTGAAGATCCGCGGCCACCGCATCGAGACCGCGGAGGTGGAGTCCGCGCTGCTCGGGGTCGCGGGAGTGCGCGAGGCGGCGGCCGGCGGACTCGAGACGCCGCACGGAACGCGCCTCGCCGCCTGGGTGGTCCGCGGCCCGGAGAATCCCCCGACGCTCTCCGCGCTGCGGCGGTCGCTCGAGGAGCGGCTGCCCGCCTCGATGTGCCCGTCCACGTTCGTCTTCCTGGACGCGCTGCCGCGCACGCCGTCGGGAAAGGTCGACCGCGCCGCGCTGCCGGCGCCTCCCGCAGGCCGGCCTCCGCTCGAGACGCCCTTCGTCGCCCCGCGCGACGCGATGGAGGAGGCCGTGGCGAGCGCGTTCCGCGAGGCGCTCGACCTCCCTCGCGTCGGCGCCGACGACGACTTCTTCGAGCTCGGCGGCGACTCCCTCGCGGCGGTCGCGGCGCTCGCGGCCGCCTCCGACGCGCTGGGCGTCGAGCTCTCCGCCGCGGACCTGATCGAGGCGCCGACACCCGCGGCGCTGGCGGCGCGCGCGCGAAGGAGCGGAGGCTCGCTGGAGAGCGCGCCGGTCGTCCTCCAGGACGGCACGCGGACGCCGGTCTTCGTGGTCCCCGGCGGCGCGGGAGACCGCGAGAACGTCTTCGGCGCCCGCCGCATCGCACGGTCGACGGGCGGGGGGTTCCCGTTCTTCTGCCTGCGCCCGGGACCCGCGCCGCATCCTCCCGTCTCCGAGCTCGCCGCGCGCTTCCTCCGGCAGCTCCGGGCGGCGGCGCCCGCGGGACCGTACGCGCTCGTCGGCGACTGCGTCGGCGGCACCGTCGCGTTCGAGATGGCGCGGCGTCTGCGCGAGGACGGGGCCGCGGTGGCGCTCCTCGCCCTGCTCGACGCGCCGTTCCCGACGCCGGCGCGGCGGCGCCGCGTGTGGCTGAGCCGCCGCGCGCCGGGCGCCGTCCGCCTGCTCGAGCGCGCCTCCTACTTCCGCCGGCGGCTCGCGTACCACCTCTCCGTTCTCCGCAGGATGACCCGCGGCCGTACGGGCTACGTGCTCCGGATGGGGCGCGTCGGCGCGCACGGGCTCCTCGCCGAGGGGCCGCACTGGGAGCGCGTCGAGCGCCGCGCGTCCTACGTGGCTGCGGCGGCCGCGTGGGAGCCGGCGCCGTTCGACGGCCGGCTCCTCCTCATCGAGAGCGAGGAGGGAGAGCGCCGCGGGTTCTCGGCGGACTGGAGCCGGCTGGCCCGCGGCGGATGCGAGATCGTGCGCGTCCCGGGCACGCACGCCGACTTCTTCCTGGAGCACGGCGCGGAGGCCGCCGCCGCGCTGCGCCGGGCTCTGGAGGCCGCGGCCTCTGCCTAGGCCGCTCGAGGCCGCGGCGTCCGCGTCGCGGAGCGAGGGCCGCGTCTAGCCTTTCGGCGCGCCGCCCCACTTCGCCTCGTACTTCCGCCGGTTCTCTTCGTAGAGCGCGAAATACGCGTCCTTCCCGAGGCGCCGGAACGAGGCGTTCTGCCAGTGATGCACGAAGGCGTCGCGCGCGCAGCGGATCTCCCAGCCCTTCTCCCGCACGCGGCGGTTGTAGTCGCCGTCCTCGAAGAGGCCCAGGCCGAAGCGCTCGTCGAGCGGACCGACGGAGGCGAAGACCTCGCGCCGGAGCGCGACGCAGAAGAAGGCGAGCATCGGGATCGCGAAGCTCTCGCCGTCGTGGTCGCGGACCCAGGCCGCGGCCCACCGCGGGAGCTGCTCCAGGCCGGCATACGCGACGCCGACCCGCGCCTCGTTGGCGATCGCGTTGGTGACCGGCCCGACCATCCCGAGCCGGGGGCTCGCGACGAGGTGGCGGCGAAGCGCGGTGAGCCAGCCGCGCGTGGCGACCGTGTCGTTGTTGAGCAGGACGATCGGATCCCCGGCGGCCCGCGCGAGGCCCGCGTTGCAGGCGGCCGGGTATCCCCGATTCTCGGGCAGCGCGATCACCTCGAAGTTCCGGTGCGCCCTCACGTACTCGGCGAGGAGCTCGAGTGTTCCGTCCGAGGAGCCGTTGTCGACGACCAGGACCTCGAAGTTCGGCCACTCGGTGCGCGCGAAGAGGCCGTCGAGGCACAGGCGGTTCAGGTGGCGGTTGTTGTGCGTGACGACGACGATCGAGACGAGTGGAAACGACCCCTCGAGCGCGGCGGCGAAGGCGTGCTCGTCGAGGTTGCCCACGCCCTCGCGCGCCAGGTCCATCGTCGGCCAGCCGAGCTCCGCGCGCAGACGCTCCGCGAGCGGGAGCCAGGCGGGATCCTTGACGACGCAGACCGCGGCGCCGAGAGCCCGGTCCCGCCGCAGCCGGTCCAGCGTCGCGAAGGCGTCGCGCTCGGGGATGCTCACCGGGAACAGGCAGGGCGCGCACTCGCGGATTCCGTGGAGACCCGCGACGGACGCGTCGCGCGAGACCAGGAAGACGCGATGGCCGCGCGCCGCGAGGAAAGCGAGCCGCGGGTCCAGCGCCTCGGCGCTCTGTCCGAGGGCGACGACCTCGTGCCGGTTCTCCGGCTCGGGGGGACGGGCTCGGAGAACGGCGGGGGCGTTCGCGGGATCCGCGCCCGCCCAGTCCGACGGAGCCTTTCCGAGCAGCCGGCGCAGGACCTCGCGCAGCGGCGTCCGAAGGGTCGTCACCGGGCGACGCGTCGAGGGGACCTCATCGAGCGCCGGGCGGACCCGAGGGGGACCTAGCCCGCGTCCGTGGAGGTCTCCGCGACCTCGTTGAACACGGCGCGGACCAGCGCCTCGACCGCGGTGTCCTCCAGGCCGGTCGGGCCGAAGCCGCGCCGCGCGAACTCGACCCACTCGCCCTCGACCTTGACCTGCAGGATCAGCAGGCGCGCCTTGTTGAACCAGAAGATGCGGACCGCCATGTTCGGCGACGTGTAGACGGAGAGCCGGTCGCCCGGGGCCTCCGGCGTCTCCTCCCTGGAGAAGGCGTATCCCCTCTGGCGGAGGGCCGTACCCAGTCGGTCGAATGCGGCGTCGACGGTCAACATGGCGAACCTCGTGTCGTGGCGCAAGCGCCACGCGTCTTGCTTCGTTGCGCACATTCTATGGCGGCCCGGCGGGGAAAGCGCCAATCGACCTAGCCGGTGCTCGCCTCCGCATCGGTGTCTTCCGGCGGAGAAACGACCAGGAACCGACCCCCCTCCCGCCGTTCGGCGCGCGCCGCCTCGAGCGCCGCGGGCCCCCGCTCGCGCCACCAGGCCCGCGCGCTTTCGCGGGTCCAGGCCGGCTGGACGCAGCACTTCTCGAGGATGTCGTCGAGCGCCTCGGCCGTGGCCGGCCGGTCCTCCTTCTTCAGCGACAGGCAGGCCAGGATCGCGGCCTCGAGCGCCGGGGGCACGGGGTGCTTCGCCGCCTGGGCCAGGGGTCGCGGCGGCCCCTGCCGCTCCCGCTGGAAGACCTCGATCGCCGTGCGCCCCGGGAACGGCGAGGCCCCGGTCAGCAGGAAATACCCGACGGCGCCGAGCGCGAAAATGTCCGCCCGAACGTCGATCTTGCCCGGGTCCGTCATCCCCTCCGGCGCCATGTAGAGCGGCGTGCCGAGCAGCGACCCGTCCTGCGACAGCGCCGCGTCGTTGGGGTTCTCCGGCGAGACGGCCGAGTGATCGGCGATCGGGGCGGCGCCGAGGTCCTTCACGAGGCCGAAGTCGAGGACCTTGAGGAAGTCGGGGATGCCGCCGTAGACGCAGACCATGAGGTTGGCCGGCTTGATGTCCCGGTGGATCAGGCCGGCCGCGTGCGCCTCCGCCAGGGCGCCGCAGGCCTGCCGCATGAGGTGGACGACGCGGCCGGGCGTCGTCGGTCCGTCGAAGGTCACGAGCTGGAGCAGGTTGATTCCCTGGAGCAGCTCCATCGCGTAGTAGAAGACGCCCTCCCCCGTGTGGCCGTAGTCATAGATCGCGATCGTGCTCGGGTGCGTCAGGGTCGCCGTCAGCTGCACCTCGCGCTCGAAACGCGCGAGCGCGCGGTCCCCGCCCGTGCCGGGCGCGAGCAGCTTGATCGCGGTGGGCCGTCGCAGGAGCGCGTGCCGCGCCTCCCACACGACTCCCATCGCGCCCTGGCCGAGGCGCGCGACCAGGCGGTAGGGCCCGACCCTGTCCATCTGGCGGCGCAGCCGGATGATCGTGCGCAGCGACGTGTGGATCACGAGTCCCAGCACCGAGAACAACACGCCGGCGAGCGTCGCGAGAATCGCGGGGCGCCTCGGGGTCGGGAACGCCCCCGGGAGCGCGAACACGTCGAGGTTCCAGTGGCGATCGCCGAACAGGACGGGCATCGCCGCGAGCTCGAAGCCGGGCCGCCGCGGGACCCCCCCGGCGTTCGGCGGCCGCTCCGCGAGCGTCGGCGATCCGGGCTCCTCGACGTCGCGGAGCGAATAGCCGAGGCCCGAGACGTCGCGTGCGTTCTCCGCCGAGCTCGAGACCGCGCGCGAGACGAGCGGGCCGACGCGGAAGATGGCGCTCACGAAGCCGAAGAGCGACGCGCGGCGCGCCGCCTCGGAGCCCGGGTCGCGCTCGACGTAGACCGGCGAGTAGACCGCGACCGCCGCGGAGGCGTCCTGCCGCCCCGCGTCCTCGATCAGGCGGAACGGCGCCGATGCCGCCGCCACCCCGGAGTCGCGCGCCTTGACCGCCGTCTCCCATCGGTCGGAGCTCGCGCTGATGTCGAGACCGAGGGCGAGCGAGTTGGGCGGCTCCATGTAGTGGATCGGCACGTAGAGGCCGCGGCGGCCCGCCGCTCGCGGCGTCCCGTCGGGACCCGATTCCCAGAAGCGGTAGGTCGAGAGGCCGGCGGACTTCGCCTCCGCCTCCAGAGTGCCGCGCTCCCCCTCGCGCACCACGGGGAGCCACTCGAACGCGTAGACGTGCTTGTGCTTTCCCAGAAGCGGCTCGGTGGACAGGTGAAACTGCTTTCGCGACACCGAGCCGTAGGCCTGGAGGAAGCTCTGGAGCGCGGAGAGGTCCTCCAGCGGGTCGTCGAGGCTCTTGGTGATCGCCGCCTGGAGCACCTGCGCCTGCCGGGCGAACTCGAGGCGCGCCGCCGCGTGCGCCCGGGCGTAGACGTACGCGCCGAGCCCCAGGGAGAGCGCCAGGAAGATCGAGCAGATCAGCAGGTCGGTCCGGCGCACCGAGCCGCGCCAGAGCTGGAACGCCGAGCGCAGGCGACGCCGGGAGAACTTGCTGGTCGCCGGACTGGACGCCCGGGTGTCGGCGCCCGTGCTGATCGCCACGACGCGGATTATGTTGCGAGCGGGCCGCGGCCGGGCCGAAAATCGCGCGCCGCCGGCGGTCGCGCCGCGGCCCTCGAGGTCCGGATCTTGCACCCCGAGCACGCATGCGGGATCCGTCCGACCCCGACCCCACGGCCCCGGCCGACGGAGACCCGCAGGATCGCGTCGAATCCATGGCGCCCGCCGAGATCCGGCATCAGCCGTCCGTCCAGGCGGAGCTCAAGAAGGCGGCCCCCGACGCGGCGCCCGAGAAGCTGGATTCCCCTCTCCGCCACGTGCTGATCGCCGCGCTCCTGTTCGCGACTCTGACGGCGCTCTTCGTGCTGTCGCGACGGGGCGTCCTCTGGCCGGACCTGACCGACTGGGACGTTCCGCGGCGCGCGCTCCGCGCCGCGGTCGTCGTCAGCGGGATCCTGACCGTGTACTTCGGGACCATGCGCTTCGTCCTGCCCCGGATCTCCGACCGGGCCGTCCGCTTCAACCTCCGCCGCGCGCTCAAGCTCGCCGCGACGCTCGTCGCCGCGTTCTCCGCCGTCTCGATCCTCTTCGTCGGCTGGTACGGCGCCGCCGTCTCCGTCGGCCTCATCTCGCTGATCTTCGGCTGGGCGCTGCAGGCTCCGCTGACCAGCTTCTTCGCGTGGATCTTCCTGCTGCTGCGCCGGCCCTACCGCGTCGGCGACCGCATCCGCATCGGATCGGCCACCGGCGACGTCATCGACGTCGGCTATCTCGACACGACGCTCTGGGAATTCGGCGGCGAGTTCCTCTCGACCGACCATCCGAGCGGGCGCATCATCCGCTTCCCGAACTCGATGGTCTTCAACACGATGGTCTACAACTACTCCTGGCCGCTCTTTCCCTACATCTGGAACGAGATCACGGTGCAGCTCGCCTACGAGACCGATCTCGAGTTCGTGACCGACGTGCTGCGCACGACGGTCGAGGAGGAGCTCGGCTCCCGCATGTCGGAGCGCGTCGCCGTCTATCGGGACCTGCTCGCCGAGACGCCGGTCGACCAGCTCGAGGTGGAGGATCGGCCCTCGGTCCTCTTCCGCGTCAACCCGAACACGTGGATCGACGCGACGGTCCGCTACCTCGTGACCCCTCGCCGCGCCGGCCGCCGCAAGACGCTCCTGACGCGCCGCATCCTCGACCGGCTCAACGCCGCGCCCCAGAAGGTGATGTTCCCCAAGGAGAACATGCGCTAGGCGCCGTCACCAGACCTCGCAGCGATCGCTGCCGCTCCGGACCATCGGGGCGTCCGGCTTGCACCCGAACGCCTTCTGGAACTCGGGCAGGTTCGACACCGGCCCGATCACGCGATACTTCCCGATGGGATGCGGGTCGCCCTGCACCATGGTGCGGGCGAACTCCGGGCGCACCGCGTCTCCGCGGAACTGCCCCCACGCGATGAAGAACTGCTGGTCCGGCGTGAAGCCGTCGATCGTGGACACGGGCGTCTTGCTCTTCTTCTGCGCGATCTGGAAGGCGCGGTAGGCGATCTTGGCGCCCGCGAGGTCCCCGATGCTCTCGCCGAGGACGAGCCTGCCGTTGTGGTGCGTCTGCGGATCCACGAAGTAGCCGTCGAACTGACGGACCACGCAGGCCGTCTTCGCGCGGAACTTCTCGAGGTCCTCGGGCGTCCACCAGTTCTCGAGCCTGCCCTGCGCGTCGTACTGGGCGCCCTCGTCGTCGAAGCCGTGGCTGATCTCGTGGCCGATCACGACGCCGATCGCGCCGTAGTTGACGGCGTCGTTCGCCTCCATCGAGAAGGCCGGCGGCTGGAGGATCCCGGCGGGGAACACGATCTCGTTCAGGAGGGGGTTGTAGTACGCGTCCGAGGTCGGCGGCGTCATGCCCCAGCGGCCGCGGTCGACCGGCTTGCCGATCTGCTCGAGGTCGTCCTCGACGGCGTACCGCCGCGCGGCGACGACGTCGTCCCAGTAAGCGTCGCGGCGGATCGGGACGCGGCTGTAGTCCTTCCACTTGTCGGGATAGCCGACCTTCGGGTTGAACGTCGAGAGCTTCTCGAGCGCCTTCTTCCTGGTCTGCGGGCTCATCCATTCCAGGCCCTCGATGGTCTCGCCCATCGCGAGGCGGAGGTTTTGGACCATCTCCTGCATGCGGGCCTTCGCCTCCGGCGGGAAATACTTCTCGACGTACTTCTTCCCGAGCGCCTCGCCGAGGTACCGGTCCGTGGACTCCGCGCAGCGCTTCCAGAGCGGCTTCATCTCCTTCGCGCCTTCGAGGTAGGCGCCGTCGAAGTCGAAGCTCTCCTCGACGAAGGCGTCGGAGAGCGACGGCGCCGCGGCGTCGAGCAGCCGCCACTTCAGGTACGTCTTCCAGTCGGCGACCGGGGTGCTCGCGAGCTGCCGGTCGACCTCGGCCATGAACTTCGGCTGGGCGACGTTCACGTCGTTCGCCGGCAGGTCGAGCGTGCGCGCGAGGCCCGCCCAATCCAGGTGAGGGGTCTGCTTCTGGAGCTCCGCCATCGTCATCTTGTGGTCGGTCGCCCGCGGGTCGCGCAGCGCGACGTTGTCGAGCGAGGCGCCCGCGAGCTCCTTCTCGATCCGGAACACGGTGTCGGCGGCCGTCTTCGCCGACGCCGCGTCGGATCCGGCGAGCCGGAAGATCGCGGCGACGTGGACGAGGTACTTCTTCCGCGCCTCCTCGAAGCGAGGCTCGGTTTTCCAGTAGTAGTCACGATCGGGCAGGCCCAGGCCGCTCGCGGACACCTGCGCGATCACGTCGTTCGGGTTGTGGTTGTCGGAGACGGAAGTGATCCGGAAGGGGACGAAGAGGCGCAGCTGCTGGAAGCGCCCGATCATCCGCTGGACGTCGGCCGCCGACTTCATGGCGGCGATCTCGGAGAGAAGCGGCTGCAGCGGCTTGACGCCCGCGGCGTTGCGGAGGTTCATGTCCATGCAGGCGCCGTAGAAGTCCCCGATCAGCTGATCGACCGAGCCCTTCTCGGGATTCTCGACCGCCGCCGCCTCCTCGAGGATTCCCTTCAGCCGGTCCTTGCTCTTCTCCCCGGCCTCCCAGCGGCGGCTCCAGCGCGGCATCGACGAGGGGATCGGGTTCGCCGCTCGCCAGCCGCCGTTGGCGTACTCGTAGAAGTCGGTGCAGGGCTCGATCGCCTTGTCGATGTCGGAGACCTGCACGCCCTTGCCGGAGGACGCCGCCTGGCCGACCAGCAGCGCCGAGGAAAGAAGCAGGATCAGGAGTCCGATACCGCGCACGCGCATTCTCGACATGGAGCCTCCTGGAGGGGAGATTCTATCGGCCCTCCAGCTCCTGGAGCTTCTTGATCGCATTGCCGTTGTCGGGATCGAGCTCGAGGGATTTGGCGTACGCCACGCGCGCGAGCTCCTTCTTGCCCGCGGCCATGTAGGCCTCGCCCAGGCTGTCCCACGCGTTGCCGGAACGCGGATGCTCCTCGGCATTCAGGCGCAGGAAGGCGATGGCGCCGTCGGTGTCCTTCTCCTCGAGGCGCCCGTAGCCATAGTCGTTGAGCGCGTCCTCGGAGAAGTCGAGGCCGCCCCGCTCGTCGAACTTCTGCTTGAGCTCCCGGTACCGCGCGACCGCCGCCGCGGCGCCGCCCGGCGTTCCGAGGCGGGCGGCGTCGAGCTCCTCGTCGAGCGTCGTCGGCCGGGGACGTCCCCGGTGGCAGGTCTGGCACCACATGTTGACCCGCTTGTCCGCGCTCGGCTGAATCTTCTTGAGGTGGCCGTTGATGTCGCCGAGCATCCGGTACATCTCGCGTGCGCGATCCTTGTTGGGATTCGCGTCGGAGACGAAGTCGAAGCGCGCCCACGAGTCGCCGTCCTTGCCCACGTGGCAGTGCGAGCAGCGAACGCCGAGCGACCGCGAGAAGCCGCGCATGACGGCGTGGAGCTTCTCGGCGGGAAAGTCCTTGGGCAGCACCTGCAGATTCTTGCCGCGCTCGGGCCAGGTCCACTTCTCCTGGGCCGATGCGGGGATCGCCGCGGTGAACAGAAGAACGGCCGCGAGGAAGCCGAGGGCTCGGCCAGGTGAGAACACGCGCATCTTGGGGGACCTCCTGAGGAGGAGTACGTGCCGTTCGCCCCACGGTTTTAGGCACCGGCGCTGACGCCGCGGTTCCGCCGCCGCGTTGATATCGTTGCGGGGACATGTCCCCGTCGGAGCCCGAGCCGGTCGGATCGGCGATGTCCGCGGCGCCCACCGCTCGGCGCCAGGGAACGAGCTCGCCCTGGAGCTCCGAGGAGAGCCGCGAGTTCCTCCAGGAGCGGCTGGGACAGATGTTCGGCTTCATCGCCGCGATGGCCAGCGTCTTCTTCGTGGGGAGCTGGATCATCGGGCTCCTCTGGGACCCGTCGACCCTCGACCACGGCCTGCCGATCGCGCCGTGGGCCCTCTTCCACCTCGGTGGAATCGGCGTCTCGACCACCGTCTGGCTGATCTCGCGCGGCTCGCCGCTCCCGGCCGAGGTCCTCCGCGTGGTCGAGGCCGCGGGCGTCGTCCTGCTGTCGATGGCGATGCTCGGGCGCGCGGCCTCGCTGCCGATCGTCCTGAGACCGGACCTCATGGCGACCCTCGCGCTCTTCGCGATGCTCCTCTACCGCGCCGCGGTCGTGCCGAGCGAGCCCCGGCGGACGGCGTGGCTCGGCATCGTCGCGGTCGCCGCCGTCCCCGTCATGACCTACGTCCTCTACGCGCGCGCCGCGCGGCCCGACCTGCCCGCGCCGCTGGCCTACGCGGCGTTCGCCTTCCTCTTCTGCGCGCTCGCCGTGGTCCTCTCGACGACGATCTCGCGGGTCATCTACGGCTTGCGGCGCACGATCCAGGCGGCGCGGCGGCTCGGGCCCTACACGCTCGTCTCGAAGATCGGCGAGGGCGGGATGGGCGCCGTCTACCGTGCGCAGCACGCGCTGCTGAAGCGTCCGACCGCGATCAAGATCCTCCCGCCGGAGCGGGCCGGGCAGATGGACCTCGCGCGGTTCGAGAGGGAGGTCCAGATGACCTCGCAGCTGACGTCGCCGCACACGGTCTCGATCTACGACTACGGCCGGACGCCCGACGGCGTCTTCTACTACGCGATGGAGTTCCTCGACGGGATCGACCTGAACGAGCTCGTGCGGCGCGACGGGCCCATGCATCCCGGCCGCGTCGTCCGGGTGCTGCGCCAGGTCAGCGACGCGCTCGCGGAGGCCCACCGCGCCGGGTTGATCCACCGCGACGTGAAGCCCGCCAACATCCTGCTGAGCGAGCGCGGCGGCCGGTCGGACCACGCCAAGGTCGTCGACTTCGGCCTGGTCAAGAGCCTCCTCGGCGCCGCGGACGGCAAGACGGCGGACGACATCGTCCTCGGAACGCCGTACTACATGGCGCCCGAGACCCTCCGCGGGCCGGACCGCATCGACGCGCGCAGCGACCTCTACTCGCTGGGCGCCACGGCCTACTTCCTCCTGACCGGCAAGCCCGTGTTCGAGGGCCCGTCGGCCGACGTCTTCGCGTCGCTCTTGCGCGACGCGCCGGTGGCGCCTTCGACGCGTCTCGGACGGCCGCTGCCCGCGTCGCTCGAGGCGCTCGTGCTCAGGACGCTCGCCAAGAGCCCGGACGAGCGGCCGGAGAGCGTGGAGGCCTTCGACGCCGCGCTCGCGGCGTGCGCCGACGTCCCGGCCTGGAGCGACGCGGACGCGGCGGGATGGTGGCGCACCCGGCGCCCGCTCATCCAGGCCGCGCGCGAGGGCGGGGCGACCGGGTCGCGGACGCTCGAGGTCGGTCGCAGCGTCCCGGCCGCGGGCTAGAAGTCCTCCATCTCCAGGATCCGCTTCGGCGCGCCCTCCTTCGCGGCGCGGAGCATCGCCCGGCCGACCCGCTCGCTCGTCGTCACGTGGCGGGGAAACGCGGCGCGCAGGAGCGGCGTCAGGGGACGCGCGAGCGCGTAGAAGAAACGGTAGAGCGGCGTCTTCGAGCGGATCCCGTGGAGCGGGGCGATGAAGCCGGGACGGAACATCACGGCGCGGAACGGCAGCCGCAGGAGCGCGTTTTCCGTCGCCCCCTTGACCCGCGCCCACATGCTCCGCCCGCGTTCGGTCGAGTCGGTGCCGGCGCCCGAGACGTAGACGAAGACCATCGTCGGATTGAGGCGCGCGAGCGTCGCCGCGACGGCGAGCGTCAGGTCGTAGGTGACGCGCCGGTAGTCCGCCTCCGACATCCCGACCGACGAGACGCCGAGGCAGAAGAAGCAGGCGTCGAAACCCGAGAGCTTCGATTCGTACTCCGAGAGCTCCGAGACGTTGGGGACGACGACGTCGCGCAGCTTCGCGTGGGTGACCCCCGCCGGACTCCGCCCGACCGCCACGACCTCCGAGACGTCCGGGTCGAGGAGGCACTCGCGCAGCACGCCCTGCCCCACCATCCCGGTCGCGCCGAAGAGGAGGACTCTCATGGCTCAGTACCGGGCGTACTTCGAGTCCTTGTTCCCCTTTTGCCCCGCGATCGACAGGGTCAGCGTGTCGCCGTCGACGCGATACGTCCCCTCGGCCGACCACTTCCCGGTGACCGCCATTCGGATCTTGTCGCCGTCGAGCGTGTACTGCCCCTGAGAGGTCAGGAGCGTCATGACGAGCAACAGCTTCCCGTCGGGGCGGAAGAGATACGACGCGGGAACGGCGTGTCCGCCGACGTCGCGATCGCCGGTCCATTCTCCGACGATCGATTTCGACGATACGGACCCGGAACCGGGCTTCCGGTCGAGGAAGAGGCTCAGGGTCCCGGGCGCGCTCAGGCGGATGCGGTCGTCGCCCACCCAGTCGATCGTCTGCTTGCGCTCGGGGCCGCCCTTCGCCTCCGAGGGAAGGAAGAGAGAGCCGTCCTCGATCCGGTAGGTCGTCTCGACGACGTTAGCCGGGCTGTAGTCGAAGGCGCCGCCCTCCCGGAACTCGAAAACGGAGGCAACTCCCTGCGCCGAGCTCTCGGTCGAGTGCCAGCGGCCGACGATCGTGGGCGCCTTTTGCGCCGCGACGGAAGGCACCGCGCAAATCGCGATGCCGAGCGCCAGAGAGAGAGGAGCAATCCGGATCCCGCGCGCGCGCACGCCTCATGCTAGCGCACGCGCGCGGGAGTCAGGCCGACTTCAGCGCCAGTGACCGTCGACGCGCCACCAGCCGTTGCTGTGGTGCCGCCACTCCGGCGCGACCCAGACGGCGCGCTCGCGCGGAGGGCGCTGCCACGTGCCCTTCACCCAGACGTAGTTCGGCGCCGCCCAGTTCCAGTAGCCGCCGACCCACACCATGCCGGGCTCGGGCGCGACCCCGACGACCTCGGTCTGCATCCCGGGAGGCCCCTCCGGCGCGTAGACCGTTCCATAAGGAGGCGCGGTCGCGCACCCCGTCGTGAGCAGGAACACGAGGCTGGCCGACGCGGCCACGAGGGAAGACCAACGAAGACACTTTTTCATCGTCCGCTCCTTCGAGGATTCGAAGGAGCAATTCCCGTGCCGCGACCGTCGCGCGTCAGGGAGACGAGGAAGGCGTGGGCGCGATCATCTCCGCCAGGATGCGTCGCGCCACGAGGTTGCGCACGATGTCGGTGACGGGGCGGGTGAAGAAGCCGCTGTGACCGCTGACGACCGAGTTGTCGGCGCGCACGACCCAGAGCGGAAGGCCGGGAGGATGCGGCGCGACGCAGTCGAGCGCGACCACTCCGAGCCGGTCGTGGCCCGGGCAGAAAGTCGGCGTCAGCGCCTTCGCCGACTCCTCGGGGCCGAGACGCAACACCTCGACGAACCGATCGAGCGAGGCGACGTCGGACTCCGACATCGGCAGCGTGCACTCGCAGTTCCTGACTTTTCCCCTCTCCGAGCCGCCGGCCTGCTCTCGGGCCTCGGCCGGGACGCTCGCACGGTGCGTGACGAACGGATCGTAGTTGCCGACGGTCGACACCAGCATCTGCCGCGGGGAGCGCGGCCCGGTTCGCTGGAAGATCGTCTCGAGCCAGCGGCCGACCTTGAACGTGACGCGCGTGGTCGTATCCGTCTCGGAGGCGAGGACGATCAGGAGCGGACTCTGCGTCGGTGCGAACGCCGGGAACGTCTCGATGAGCTCGTGGAGCGGCGCGTACAGCGAGGCCTCGAACGCGGGGTTCGCGAGCACGACGAGGTCGCCGAAGCCCTCGATCGTCGGCACCCTTCCGTCGAGCACGCCCTTCACGCGCGCGTCGGTGATCCGGCTCTTCAGGATGTTCGCGATCGCCGAGTAGAGAACGGCGCCGCCGAGGCTGTGTCCCATCATGACGAGGCGGCAGCGGTTCGGCGTCTCCCGATTCAGGTGCTTCTGGTACCGGTCGAGGAACGAGAGAGCCTCGACGAGCTCGCCCTGGGCGACGTTGCCGGCCGCCTTCTTCCTGGCCCAGAACGACAGGGCCTTGAAAGGCGGGAGGGTCGCGGAGAGGCCGCGCCAGCCGACGTAGATCCCGATGACGTGCGTCGGCCCGAGGAAGCCGTTCGAGCGCGTCTCCGCCAGCCGCACGTCGGCCGCGAGGCGCGAGAGGAAGCTCCGGAAGCAGCAGACGTTGTTGTTGCAGAGGCTCGCGTTGTTCTTCCAGCCGTGGGCGTAGAGGACGAGGACGATCCGCGCCTTCTCCGGCGCGGCCGCCTCCTTCTCGAGCGCGTCGACCATGCTGTGGAACTGCTTGGGCGCGTAGAGCTGTCCCTGGTCGTCGAATTCGAGGAAGTGGAGCCGGTAGGCGTCGTGGACCTCGATGCCGCTCGTCTCGAGAGGCTCGCGCCGATCGGACACCTGGAGATCGTTCGTTCCGACCCGCGCCTCCACCACGTCGCCCGCCTTCGTCAGACGGTACGGCGCGTTGCGCGTGCAGGACGCGACGAGGAGGACGGCGAGGAAGAGGAGGGTGGTCTTTCGGCTCACGCGAGCGGTCGCAAGTCTACTTCGAGCCGGAGACGAGCTTCTGGAAGCGGGGATTGCCCCGGAGCGAGTCGAAGTTGGGGTCGATCTTCAGCCATGCGGGCGTCAGGTTGTAGTCGGCCTTCAAAAGCGGCTCCAGGTTGTCGAGGGCCTTCTCGGGCTCGCCGCCAAGGATGTAGATGCGGACCAGCTGATGCTGGATGTACGTCTTCTCGGCAACTCGCCTGCTCGCCGTCAGGAGACCGAGTGCACGCTCGCCTTCACGAATCGCCTCGTCCTTGCTGCCGAGGTACGCCAGGGACAAACCCAACATCACGACGCTCTGTGGGTCGGCCGTCCGGGCCTCAATGAGCTTCCGAAAGGCATTGGCTGATTTTTCCGCGTACTCCCGAACGCCCGGCTCGTCTTTGTCCAGCCAGCACGCCTGGGTCACACAGATCGCCCAGCTCGCTTCGCCCTCGAAAGCGCTCGGGGGAAGCCGGCGCAGCAGCGCGCGTTGCTCGGGTTCGAAGACCCACATCAGATCGTAGACGTTCGCGAAAAAGGCGACGAGCTTCGGGACCTCGATATTCGCCATGGCAGCCCTCAAGACGGATTGCGCACCGGCGAGATCGCCTTCCCGCAAATACGACAGCACCTTTCCGTGGACCGGGTAGGGCGACTTTGGATCGAGCGCTATCGCCTCGTCGAAGACCTTGCGGGCCTCCGCGTTGCGGCCCTTGTCGATGAGATTGCCGGCGAGCCACTGCTTGCTCCCGAACGATTGCGGATCGAGCCTTGCGGCCAACGCATAGTGCTCGTCGGCCGCCTTCTTGTGGCCCAGCATGCCCTCCACGAAGGCCCTCGCGTTCAGAAGATCGATGTTGTCGGGCGCGACCTTCTGGCCCTTGTCGAACTCCGCCAGCGCGGAGCCCCCGTCTTCGCGGACCCAGTAGAGGTACTCCCCGAGCGCAAGGTGGGTATCCGCGGCGTCCGGCGCGAGGGCCGTGGCCTTCTCGGCCGCCGCTCGAGCGCCCTCCGCCAATTCGGGTGTCGGGAAGTCCTCGTAGAGATGGGCGCGAGCGCGAGAGAGCCGCGTCCATGCCAACGCGAAGGATGGATCCAGCGCCACCGCCTGCTCATAAGACGGAATCATCGTGCCGAAGCCCTGGTTCCAGCCACCGTTCGTTCTCCAGAGGTCCTCGCCCTTGAGGAACGCGTCGTAGGCGGCGAGGCTTGCGGTCGGCGCCTCCCGCATCTGCTTCTCCTCGCCGGCGCCCAGCGCGACGCCCAGGGCGCTCGCCACTCGCGTCGCGATGTCGGACTGGACCTGGAAGACGTCGGTCAACGCGGCATCGAAGGACTGCTGCCACTTCGACGCGGGTGCGGCACGTTCTCGGATCTGCATCAGCTCGGGGATGACGTGCACCCGATTCGCGCCGGCCGACTTCTGCCAGCGAACGGTCGCCGTCAGGAGGTATTCGACCCCGAGCTCGCGCGCGATTTGGACGGGCGTCTTCGTGGTTTTCTTGTAGGGAGTCGAGCTGCTGCGGGCGATGACCTCCACGCCGCGCAGCGAGGTCAGCTTGCTGCGGATCTCGTCCGCCATGCCGTCCGCGAAGTAGTCGTCTTCCGAGGCTCCGACGTTCTCGAAGGGCAGAACGGCGACTCGCTTGAAGGCTTGCGCCGCCGCGGGCTGCGGGCGTCGGACGAGCCAGATCCCGGCGGCGGCCAGAATCGCTGCGGCCGCCACCAGCAGCAGGGCCTTCGAAGGGACTCTCGGCGGCGCGGCGGCCGCCGCTCCCGATCCCGACGCCTGCGTCAGCGCGAACACGATGTCCCTCGCGGACTGGAACCGCTGGTCCCGGTCCTTCTCGAGGCAGTGGCGCACGACGTGGTCCAGCCCGACCGAGACTTCCCGGCCGGAGGCCTGCAGGGCGGGCGGCTCCTCCTTGAGGATGGCCGCCATCGTGTCTCCGGGTGTTTCCCGCTTGAACGCCTTGCGCCCCGACAGCATCTCGTAGAGCACCGCTCCGAACGAGAAGACGTCCGAGCGATGGTCGACGGCCTGCCCGCGCACCTGCTCGGGGGACATGTAGCCCACAGTCCCCATCACGGTACCCGGCTCGGTGTGCCCGGAGGCCGTCGGCGCGCTCGTCTCCTTGCCGGTCTCGAGCTGCTCCTGCCGCTTCGCCAGACCGAAGTCGAGGATCTTCACGTGCCCGTCTTTCGACACGAAGACGTTCTCCGGCTTCAGGTCACGATGCACGATGCCTCTCTCGTGCGCGGCCGAGAGTCCCTTCGCGATCTGCACGGCGAGATCGACCGCCTGAGCCTGAGGCATCGGCCTCGCCTCGAGCCTGTCGCGGAGAGTCGCGCCCTCGAGGAGCTCGGTCACCGCGTACGTCACCCCGGCTTCGGTTCCGAAATCGTGGATCGCGAGGATGTTCGGATGCGAGAGCGCCGCCACCGCTCTCGCCTCGCGCTCGAAACGCCCCAGCGCGTCGGGATCCGAGGCGAGCCTGGCGGGCAGCACCTTGATCGCGACCTCTCGACCGAGCCGCTCGTCTTTCGCCCGGTACACATCGCCCATCCCGCCCGCGCCCAGCGGCGCGACGATCGCGTAGGGGCCGAGGCGGGTGCCGGAGGCGAGAGTCATGAGGGCTCGAGGAATTCTATGTTCGGCGAGTCGTCATCTCGCCGTTCGTCTGGTGGGAGGTGAGGGGATCGAACCCCCGACATCCTGCGTGTAAAACAGGCGCTCTACCTCTGAGCTAACCTCCCGCGCGTCTCGATTCTACGGGAACGGACCCCGTCATCCCGAGCGACACGACTCGGACGCGGCTCAGGGCTCCTCGACGCT
Source organism: Thermoanaerobaculia bacterium (assembly GCA_036406835.1). GTDB lineage: Bacteria > Acidobacteriota > Thermoanaerobaculia > UBA5066 > Gp7-AA6 > DAHUXD01. Next base: position 6,550 of record DASXAG010000106.1, on the reverse strand, counting down.
GGCGAAGTCTTCGTCGGTCGGCAGGACCGGCTCGCCGTGCATGTTCTTCTGGATGACCTTGGTCTGGTCGATCAGGAACAGGGGCTTCGCGCTCTCCTTCGCGAGCGCTTCGATGCGCTTCTGCAGCGCGGCGACCGTATCCGGGTGCTCGGCGGCGACGTTGTTCGTCTCCGAGGGATCCTTCGGGATGTCGTAGAGCTCGACGCTCGAGGGCAGAAACGTCCTCCAGACCAGCTTCCAGTCGCCCTGACGCACGGACGCTCGAAACGGCTCGATGTTGTACACGATCTCCGTGCGCGGCGACGGCGCGCCCTTCGCGAGCGTGTCCCACACGTTCACGCCGTCGAGCGGCTTGCTCTTCGCCGTGGACGCCCCGGCGAGGGCCGCCAGCGTCGGATAGAAGTCCACCACGTGGATCAGCCCGTCGACGACGCCCGGCTTGACGTGCCCGGGCCAGTTGACGAATGCGGCGACCCGCGTGCCGCCCTCGAGCAGCGTGCCCTTGCCGTCCCTGTACGGGCCGTTGTCGCACGGGATCTTGATCTTGCTCATGTCCGCCATGACGCCCGCGAACATCGCGTTGCGCGTTCCGCCGTTGTCGCTGTGGAAGACGATCAGCGTGTTGTCACGCATCTTCTTCTTGTCGAGCGCGGCCATGACGCGGCCGACCTGCTCATCCAGGGCGGCGGCCATCCCCGCGTACGTGCGCCGCGTCGGATCCGCGATGTTCTTGAACCGGTCCACGTATTCCGGCGGCGCCTGATACGGCGTGTGAACGGCATTGAAGGCGAGGTAGAGATACAGCGGCGTCTTCGTGTCGTGCCCCTCGATGAGTTTCACCGCATCGTTGCCGAGGAGCGTGGTCGAGTAGCCGGGCTCCTTGACGGGCCGGTTGTCGCGGAACCAGTCGAGCCCGCCTTCCACCTCATGCGTGAAGTAGTCGATCTCGCCGATCATGGGACCGTACTGGTAATCGAAGCCGCGCTGGCGGGGGAAGTACTTCTTGTCCGAATGGCCGAGGTGCCACTTGCCGACGATCGCGGTCTTGTACCCCGCGTCCTTGAGGGCCTGGGGCATCAGAAACTCGCTCGTGTCGAGCCCATAGGTCGAGACGGCGGGAATGACGGCCGTCTGCAGCCCGTAGCGGAACGGGTACCGGCCCGTCATGACGGCGGCGCGCGTCGGCGTGCACATCGGCAGTACGTAGAACTGCGTGAGCTTCGCGCCGCCGGCCGCGAGGGCGTCGATGTTGGGCGTCTTCAGGTCCGTCGCCCCGTTGAAGCCGACGTCCTTCCAGCCGAGGTCGTCGACCACGATGTAGACGATGTTGGGCTTCGGGGAAGCCATTTCCGTGGCGAGGGTCGAGGCGCCGGCGACGGACAGAACGAACGATCCCGCGGCCAGCAGCCGCGCTGCGCGAGTGAGTGCCTTCTTCATTGTCTCTCCCGTAGTAAGCGCGGAAACTCTACCGCGGCGAACCGCGATATCGTTAGCGCAACGATTCCCTTTTTTTCCGCGAGGAGGTCCCGATGGTCCCGATCGCCGCTCTCTGGCTTCCGGTTCTGCTCTCCGCCGTGGCCTGCTTCGTCGCGAGCTCGGTCATCCACATGTTCCTGGGGTATCACCAGGCCGACTACGGCAAGGTTCCGCAGGAGGACGCCGTGATGGAGGCGTTGCGGAAATTCGCGATCCCGCCCGGCGACTACCACATGCCCCGTCCCGGAAGCCGCGCTGACCTCGGGTCACCGGAATTCAAGGAGAAGGTCAAGCGCGGCCCGAACGTGATGATGACCGTCATGACGGGAGACTTCGCGATGGGCAAGCGGTTCGCGGGGTGGTTCGTCTACCTGATCGTCGTCGGAATCTTCGCCGCGTACATCGCGGGACACGCGCTCGCGCCGGGCGCTCCGGGACGAGCCGTCTTCCGCTTCGTCGGCGCCGTCGCCTTCATCGCCTACGGCGTCGCGCTCTGGCAGCTCTCGATCTGGTACGAGCGCTCGTGGGCCACGACGCTCCGGTCGAACCTCGACGCGCTGATCTACGCCGTGATCACGGCCGGGATTTTCGTATGGTTATGGCCGCACGCCTGAGGCGCGGCTAAATCGCGATTGAGGCGTACCGCTCGATCTCGGTCACCGGCATGGGCCGGGCGAGCAGGAAGCCCTGGCCGTAGGGGACGCCCAGGGACTGCAGGACGCGCAGCTCCTCGCGGGTCTCGATGCCCTCGGCGATGACCTTCGTGTGCATCTTGCGCGCGAACGACATGAGCGCCTCGAGGAGATCCTGCTTGACCTGCCGGCGGTCGATCCCGCGCACGAACACGTTGTCGAACTTGAGGTAGTCGGGCTCGATGTCGGCGAGCGAGGAGAGGTTGCTGTAGCCCGTGCCCACGTCGTCGACCGCGATGCGGAAGTTCTGCGAGCGGAACTTCGAGAGCACCTCGCGGAACAGGCCCTCGTAGACGGCGTACGTGCGCTCGGTGATCTCGAGGACGATCCGGTCGGGCTCGAGCCCCAGCGCCCGCACCTGGTCGCGGAAGATGGGCCCCAGGAACTCCGGGTCCGACGCGGCCGCGGGCGAGAGGTTCAGGAAGATCTGCCGCCGGTTGTGGCCCTGCGCCGCGGCTTCGAGCGAGCGCTGTCGGCACACGCGCTCGAGGGGCACGAGGAGCTCGGTGCGCTCGGCCAGCGAGAAGAGCGTCTCGCCGCTCTCGAACTCGCTGCCGCGCGGGCCGCGCGAGAGCGCCTCCATGCCGATCATGTTGCCGGTCGCGAGGTCGAAGACCGGCTGGAAGACCGGCGAGATGTCCTGCCGGGAGATCGCGTCCTGGAGCAGCTCTCCGCCCCGGATCTCCTGGCGGACCGTCTGCCGCGTGACCTGGTCCCGCGCCTCCTGGATGCCCCGGTACAGGAGCCGCTCGATGCGGTGCTTGGGGTCCTTCAGGATGCGCGCCGCGCCCACGAACGAGCGAAAACGCGCCGAGACGTCGGCGCGCTCGGCGAGGTAGCCGCGGATGAGCTGGTCGAGCTCGGCCGCCTTCGTTCCGAGTGACGTCGGGCCCGCCGGCAGCCCGCCCTCGCTGTTGACGAAGAGAATGATCTCGTCCGAGCGCACGTAGGGCACGCAGAACGTCCCCGCCGGGACGATGCCGTCGGTCTGGAACGCCTTCAGGCGGCGCACGAAGTCGAGCAGGAGGTCGTCGTAGGCCTCCCAGCCCCAGACCTCCTCGACCTGGCCCTCGGAGCTCGGGCGAAAGACCAGAACGGAGATGCTCCCCCGCTCCTCGAGCATCGCCTTGAGGTCGTCGACGAGGACGGCGACGGTGGGAAGGCCGGTCTCGCGGTCGTAGAGGCGGGTCCGCTCCTTAAACCACTTCCCGCGCAGAGCGACGAGCTCGCTCTGTTTTTCCTTGGCCACCGAGGGCGGGGGGTGAGGATGTCTTTCCAGGGTCTGAAAAGGATAGCACCGCCGGGAGGCCTGGAGGCCGCCGATCGGCGATCAGGGAGTCGCGACCGACTCCTCGCGATTCTGCTGGAAGCGGTCGATCGCGTCGTCGGTGCCCAGGAGGACGAGGACGTCTCCGTGCTCGAAGCGGTCGGACGGAGCCGGGACGAATCGCCGCTCCACGCCGTCCTTACCCAGGCGCTTCACCTCGAGGATCACGACGCCGAACCGCGAGCGCAGGGCCGCCTCCCCGACGGTCAGCCCCTCGATCGCGCGCGTCACGTCGCGCTCGATCAGCCGGTGGTTCTGCGGCAGCTCGAGGTAGTCGACCTCGCCGCCGTCCTCCTCGCCGAGAGTGCGCACCCGCGTCACGAGGCGGCTGCGCCGGAGGACCTCGCTGTCGAAGGCGCCGAGGAGGTCGCGCTGCGTCACGACGCCGAGGAACTTGCGGCGATCCGGCGAGTCGACGACGGGCAGCTGTCCCACGTCGCGGAACCAGAGCTTCTCGTTGACGCTCGTGAGCGGCTCCTCCGGGGTCGCGAACGGAATCTCCGTGGCGAGGTCCTCGGCGACGACGACTCCCGCGAGCTCGCGCTCCTGGAAGGACTCCTTGATCTCGTGGATGTCCACGGCCCCGATCAGGCGCCCCTCCTCGTCGCCGACGTAGAGGAAGAGGCTGCGCGACTTCAGGAACGCCGACACGATGTCGGGCAGCGGCAGCGTGCGCGGGATCAGCGTCACGTCCCGCCGCATGATGTCCGCGACCTTGAGGCTCGCGAGCGCCGTCGCCTCGGGAGTCTTCTCCCACACGATACCGGCCGACCGCAGGCTGCCGACGTACATCGAGTCCTTCTGGAAGACGCGCGCGGTCGTGACGGCCAGGATCGAGACGACCATCATCGGCAGGAGCACCGCCGTGTTCTGCGTCAGCTCGAAGATCATGATCACGGCGAGCAGGGGCGCGCGCGTGACGCCGGCCATCAGGCTGCCCATCCCGAGCAGCGCGTAGCCGCCGACCGGAGCGTCCAGGTGCGGGAAGACGCCGTGGACGAGGTGCGCGACCATGCCGCCGACGGTGGCGCCGACCATCAGCGAGGGGGTGAAGACGCCGCCGACGCCGCCGGAGCCGATCGTCGCCGACGTCGCCACGGTCTTGGCGACGAAGAGGAGCGCGAGGAAGAGCAGCGTCGGGTTGCCGTGCAGGATCCGGTCCGTCGCCTCGAACCCGTTGCCCATGACCTGCGGCATGCCGATCGCGATCGCGCCGACGATCGCCCCGCCCAGGGCCATCGTCGCGGGGACCGGGAGCCGCGTCGCGGCCGCGGCCTTCTTGCCGATCCCGAGCGCGCGCACGAACAGCGCCGAGGCGGCGCCGCCCAGGATCCCGATCGCCGCGTAGGGCAGCAGCTCGAGGAGCGACTCCGCGTGGAAGGGCGCGACCTGGTAGACCGGCTCGTCGCCGAGCACCGAGCGCACGAGGAGCGTCGACACGACGGCCGAGACGACGGCCGGACCGAAGAGCGCCATCGAGAAGGATCCGACGACGACCTCCAGCACGAAGAGCGTGGCGGCGATCGGCGTGTTGTACGCGCCCGCGACGCCGGCCGCCATGCCGCACGCGGTCAGGATCCGCACCCGTTCCGGCGACACCTTGAGCCGGCGCGCGATGGCGGAGGCGCACGCCGCGCCCATCTGGATGATGGGGCCCTCGCGGCCCTCCGACCCGCCCGTCGAGATGACGGCGATCGAGGAGGCCGCGCGGGCGAGCGAGGGCCTCAGCCGGACGCTCCGCTTCCCGAGCGAGACGACCTCGATCATGTGCGAGATGCCCGACAGGCCGCGGTCGGAGAAGACGAACCGGGCGATGAGCCCGCCGACGAGGCCGCCCGCGGCCGGCAGGACGACGCGCATCCACGGCTCGAGCGATTCGGCGCCGCGGAGGATGTCCGTCGAGCCGACGAGCAGGAGCGTCAGCCGGTGCGTGAGGGAACGGAAGATGATCGCGCCGGCGCCGCCGAGGAGTCCCGCGACGACGGCCAGGATCAGGAATTGGGTGTTGGGATCGCGCCAGAAGAAGCGGCCGAATCGCGAGGGCCGCCCCGGGGGTTCAGGCGAGCTCATTCTCCATCTTCGTACTTGGAGGCGTCCGCCTCGGAGATCTCCTCGTCACCACCCGAGAAGAAGGCGTGCGCGCACTCGGTCCCGCAGAACGTGCTGCCTCCCATCCGGACGGCGCAGTCCTCGCAGACCGACTTGTGGCAGATCGGGCAGCGCGGCAGGGCGTACGGGTACTCCTGGTTGCACTTCCCGCAGTGGTCCGAAAGGCCCGACACGCCATCAGTATAAAGGCTCGGCCGACCCTGCTAGAATGCGCGCCCCCGTGGCGGTGTAGCTCAGCTGGTCAGAGCAAGCGGCTCATATCCGCTGTGTCCGGGGTTCAAATCCCTGCACCGCCACCAACCTCTTCTCTCTCCGCGGCGGCTGCGGCGACCGTCCGGCGCAACGCCTCCGCTCGGCCGACGCGCTCGCGGAAGCCGAGCTCGCGGCGGATCCGGGTCGTGTCCGCCACGAGGTCGTGGCGGAAGTCGTACGCCTCGCGCTCGGGCTCCGGAAGTTCCCCGCTCGCGACTTCGCGTACCACGCCCTTCCAGCCCGCCGCCTCTGCGATCGCGCGGATCCAGTCGGCCTCGGAGAGCGCGTCCTCCTCGCCGACGTTGTAGGTGCGGCCCGCGGCGCGCGGGTTCGTGACGGCCAGTGCGATCGCCTCCGCGACGTCTCCGACCGCGCCGCGGGTCCAGCGCCACCGGGTCTTCGCGCGGTCGATGCGGATCTCCGCGGCGCCCGACGCCATCTTTTCAAGATAGGGCCGCAGGCGGCGATGCGGATCGCCCGGACCGTAGACCATCGGCAGCCGGAGGATCGTCACCGGCGCGTCCGCGGCCTCGCGGACGGCCTCCTCCACCAGGATCTTGTCGTAGTCGTATGCCATCTCCCCCGGCTTCGCCCGGGCGCGGTACGGATGGCGATTCGCGCGCAGCGGCGAATCCTCCGACGCCGCGGTCTTCTCGACCGGCCCGTCCTCGTGGCGCAGGAGCCGGCCGTAGGA
>DASXAG010000105.1:0-10481 GCA_036406835.1 Thermoanaerobaculia bacterium | reverse complement strand
CTGAAACGCTGGGCCCAGGCCACGATCTGGTAGGACCCCGACGACCTCACCCAAAAAGAAGCGCCCCGCCGGAGCGGGGCGCTCAGGAATCGGGATCGAGTCGGGCTAGAAGCTGGCCTTGAACGAGGCCTTCGCGCCGGCCTTGGTCGGAACCTTGGCGCCGGCCTTGGTCGGGACCTTGGCGCCGGCCTTGGTCGGAACCTTGGCGCCCGCCTTGGTCGGGACCTTGGCGCCGGCCTTGGTCGGAACCTTGGCGCCCGCCTTGGTCGGAACCTTGGCGCCCGCCTTGGTCGGAACCTTCGCTCCCGCCTTGGTCGGAACCTTCGCGCCCGCGCGAGTCGGAGCCTTCGTGGAAACCCGAGCGCTCGAAACGGGCGTCGAAACCGCAGGCGAACCACCGAAAGACTCGACCCGGATCTCCGGCAGGTCCTTGCCCGTGGCTTCCTTGATCTTCGCCTTCTGAGCGTCGGTCAGCTTGATCTTCACTTCGTTCGACATCCTCGAGTACCTCCCTTTTGATTCTCCCTGGAGGCAAGCCGCGGGCCAGGTCGTACCCGGAAAGCCGACGCTAACGAGGGTCTTTATTCGCAATGAGTTACGAGGCGGCGGGACTCGTGTCGGACCGGCTCGGTTGAATCCTTCTTCAACCGTCGGATGATTTTTTAACCCAGGACTAGAGGCCGAACTTCCGGCAGAGGTACTTGATCTGGTTCGCGTCGAGGCCCAGCCGCCGGGCGGCCTCGGCCTTGACGCCGCCGGCCGCGGCGATCGCCTCGGTCAGGAGCGTGCGCTCGAACTCCTCGACGGCCGCGGCGTAGCCCTTCGAGCCCGTGGCGGCCGTCTCTGTCGCGGGTACGGCCCGCGTCGGGCGGCGCAGCGCGCGCGGCAGGTCGGCCTCGTCGATGACCTCGCCGTCGGAGAAGAGCACCAGCATCTCGATCACGTGCTGGAGCTCGCGGACGTTCCCGCGCCAGGGATGCGCCTCGAGCCTGGCGGCGACCGCCGGCGACAGGCTCCGTCCGGGCCTGCGGTGGCGCTCGCCGAACCGCCGGAGGAAGTGCTCGGCGAGGAGCGGGACGTCGCCGCCGCGCTCGCGCAGCGGCGGGATCGCGACCGGCACCGTGTGGATACGGTAGTAGAGATCCTCGCGGAAGGTGCCCGCGGCGACGCGCGCCTCGAGATCCTCGTTGGTGGCCGAGATCAGGCGGAAGTCGACCGGGATCGTCCGCCGGCCGCCGAGGCGCTCGACCTCGCGGCTCTCGAGGACGCGCAGCAGCTTGGACTGGACCGCCGCGGAGAGCGTTCCGATCTCGTCGAGGAACAGCGTGCCGCCGTCGGCGAGCTCGAAGCGGCCGGGCCGCGATCCGACCGCCCCCGTGAACGCTCCCCTCTCGTGGCCGAAGAGCTCCGCCTCCGCCAGCGATTCCGGGAGCGCCGACGCGTTGACGGCCACGAACGGCCGGTCGCGACGCGGGCTCTTCGTGTGGATTGAGCGCGCCGCGAGCTCCTTGCCCGTGCCGCTCTCACCGATCAGAAGCACCGTCGCGTCGCTTCCGGCGACCCGCTCGAGGTCGCGCAAGAGCTTCCGCATCGGAGCGCTCGCGCCGACGAGGCCGCCGGCCTCCTCCGGCTCCGCGGCCGTCCGCCGGAGCTCCCGGTTCTCGGCGAGGAGCCGGCGGCGCTCGAGCGCGCGGTTCAGGATGACCATGAGCTCGTGCGTGTCGATCGGTTTCTGGAAGAAGTCGAACGCGCCGTTCGCGATGGCGCCCAGCGCGGCGGCGCGCTCGCCCTCGCCCGACATCATGACGACCGTCGCGTCGGGATCGCGCCGGCGGACGTGGCGGAGCAGCTCGAGCCCCTCCTGCACCTGCCCCGACGGCGGCAGCCGCATGTCGAAGAGGTAGAGGTCCGGATCCGATTCGCACAGCGCCCGCCCGTGCGTGGCGTCCCGCGCGGAGGAGACCGCGAACCTTCCCTTGAGCGCCCAGGTCAGCTGCTCGAGGAGGTCGGGATCGTCCTCGACGATCACGATCCGGCCGAGCGCCGCCGCCCGCCCGCCCGCCGTCATGAGGCCTCCGCGACGCCCGGCAGCGACAGCCGCACGAGCGTCCCCCCGCCGGGCCGCGACAGGATCCGCATCGTGCCGCGGTGGAAGCTCACGATCTGGCTCGCGGTCGCGAGGCCGAGGCCCACGCCGTGCGGCTTGGTCGTCTCGAAGGGGCGGAACAACCGGTCGCGCAGAAACTCCGCGGACATGCCGGCGCCGTTGTCGATGAACTCCACCACGGCCCGCGGCCTGCGCGCGGCGCCGCGCGCAAAGGTGCGCACGACGACCTTCCCCTCCGGCGCGGCCGCCTCGAGCGCGTTCTCGAGGAGACTCGCGAACGCGTCGCCCAGGTAATAGGAGTCGCCCCAGATGCGCGGGACCTCTCCCAGCTCGAGCGTCACGGGAGGCGCCGGCGCGCTCCGGGACGAGCGGCGCGGCGGCCGCTGCGCGACCTGCCGGAGCAGCCCGTTCACGTCGAGCTCGACCTTGATCATGAGCGCGTTCTCGTGGGCCACGAAGCGGCCGACGATGTCCTCGAGCCGCTCGACCGAGGAGGCCAGGAGCTCCCGCACGGTCTTGCGGAACTCGGGATCCTCCCAGTGCTCGTCGAGGTTGGACAGGAGCAGGCGCAGCCGGAACGACATGTTCTTGATGTCGTGCACCAGCACGCGGTCGAACGTCCCCCGCAGGCGCGCCGAAAGACGGGAACGGTCAGCCATCGCCTCGCCCCGCGATCAGCGCGGAGCGACGGCCGCGGCGGTCCTGGCGAATCGCACCTTGACGGCGATGCCGGGCCTGAGCACCGCGCGCGCGGGCTCGCGCCGGACTCGGATCACGACCTGGAAAGTACCGCTCGCGGCGTCGACGGCGGGACTGATGAACTGGACCTCTCCGCTCGTGCGCGCATCCGGAAAGCGGTCCGGGACGACCTCGACCTTGTCCCCGACCTTCACGCGCAGGAGCTCCTCCTCGGGGAGGTAGATCCGCGCGAGCAGCGGCTCGACCGCCGTGATCTTGAAGAGCGGATCGTCCTTGTCCTCGATGACCTTCTGCCCGACGCGCGCCCACTTCTCGGTCACGATGCCGGCGAAGGGCGCCCGGATCACCGTGTAGTCGCGGAGCGTCTTGGCCTTCTCCCAGCGCGCCTGCGCCACCTCGAACTGGGCCCTCTTCTCGTCGAGGTCGGCGGCGCTCACGACCTTGGAGGCGGCCAGCGCCTTCGACCGCTCGAAGTCGGCGCGCTTGAGCTCCATGTCCTCCTTGGTCTCCTTGACGTTCGCGTCGGCCTCGCGCGGGTCGAGCGTCGCGAGCGTCTGGCCCTGCGCGACCACCGCGCCGCGGTCGACCGCGATGCTCTCCACGATCCCGCCGATCCGCGAGTTGATGACGACCTCCTGGTCGACCATGAGGTGCGAGGCGTAGGAGGCGGAATCGGCGGGCGGAACGGGCGGCGCGCCCGCCAGGAGCAGCGCCAAAAAGCCCGTTGGGAGCGCAGTTTTCACTTTGTCGGATCGAACGGCGGGGATGCTATCGTGTATGGCACTCCATGTCGATTGCCCTGTTCAGCGAAGCTCCGGAGGTCGAGCAAAAGGGCCTGCGGGCCAACTTCCGCTGGACCATGACCGAGCCGTGGGACGAGCGCCGGCTGGCGGCGTTCCTGATGACCAAGCACCGCCGCAGCGACTCCGACTGGACGCGGCGGCCGTCGCCGTTCTTCGCATCGCTCGGTCAGAAGACGGTCGAGTGCTCCGTCCCCGTCGCCCACTCCGACGCCCTGCCCGAGCTGGCCGGGATCCTGACCGCGGAGCTCAAGGGCATCCTGGTCGGCGCCGGCCAGATCCACGACCAGATGATCGACGGTCAGGACTGGAAGTCGGTCTCGCCCCCCTGACGAGCGGAGGCTCGAGGCCTCCGAGGTGCCCTTCGGGGCGACATTTCTCTAGGCTCAAGTAACCCCCGCGCGGTATACGCTTTGCGCCGCCCTACCGGCGTGCCGGTGGCCGGAGGGAGCCCGGGCGTCCTCGTAGGAGGTGGCCATGATCTCGGTTCCGTCGCTTCGCCTGAATCAGTTCGGCGTCCGGTTCTACGAGGCGCTGCTGTCGGGCGCGGACCTGCAGTCCCTGGTGGGCTTCGAGGTGCTCTCCTTCGGCCCCGGCAGCCAGACGACCCGGGGTCAGCACAAGGTCGCCGCCGGCCGCGTGAACTGGGACCTCCTCGAGAAGAAGATCGCGGCCTCCGAGCAGGCCTTCCAGCGCCCCATCATCAAGAAGAAGATCGACGAGCTCGTCACCTACTACCTCCAGCAGGCCGATTCCGGCTCGCTGCCGGCGATCCCGGGCAGCGTTCTCCTCGTCTCCGAGAAGCGGCTCGAGTTCTCTCCCTCGGGAGGCCGGGCCGACGCCGGCTCCCTGAAGCTGCCCGAGGAGTCGGGGATCCTCCGCGCCCTCGACGGCCAGCACCGCCTGCTCGCCCTCCACGAGATCGCCGAGAAGCACAACCTCCGCGACTTCCAGGTGCCCGCGGTCGTCTTCGACAACCTGACCGCGGATCAGATCGTCGAGCTCTTCGTCACGATCAACAGCAAGCACACCAAGCTGAATCCCTCGCACCTGATCTCCCTCGCGGGACGGCGGCTCTACCGCGACGAGAACCTCGCCGCGGCGCACGACGTCATCCGGACGCTCAACGAGGACGAGGGCTCGCCGCTCAAGGGCTCGATCAAGGTCCTGGGCATCGGCAAGGGCACGGTCACCCAGGCCTCGCTCGCCGACGAGCTGCGGGACGTCTTCGCGGCGATCGACACGGCCGGCGGCCGCATCGCCCGCGAATTTCGCGAGAACTCGCGCCGGTTCTTCCTGAACTACTTCAAGGCGGCGGCGCGGGCGTTCCCGTCGGCGTTCGCCGGGCGCAAGTACTCGATCAAGAGCTCCGCGTCGCTGCGGGCTTTCATCCGGATCGTCCCGTACGTGATCGCGATGGTGCGCAAGCGCGGCGGCGACGTCTGGTCCGCCGGCGAGCTCGACGCGGCGCTGCGGCCGTGGGCCGAGTCGATCGGGGACAAGCGCTTCGAGACCGAGGGGATGTGGAAGGAGAAGCTGACGGGCGGCACGCGCTCGGCCGTCGAGATCCTGGCGCGGGAGCTCCGCCAGGGGCTGAACGCCTAGGCGCCCGCCCGAACTCCGTCCCCGGCTTTTCGTAAAGAGTAGAGGAGGTACCGAGAAGGTCAATGGCCGCCGTCGGGGGATGTCTCGTGTTCCTGGTGCTGCTCGCCGTCGTCGCGGCGATGTGGGCCATCTGGCGGTACAACAACCTCATCTCGCTGCGGAACCAGGTCGCCAACGCCTGGAAGCAGATCGACGTCCAGCTCAAGCGCCGCCACGACCTGATCCCGAACCTCGTCGCCGCGGTCAAGGGCGAGATGCAGTTCGAGCAGGACACGCTCGAGAAGGTCATCGCGGCGCGCAACGGCGCCGTCGCCGCGCGGGGCGTGGCGGACGCCGCGGAGAAGGAAAACGCCCTGACGCAGACGCTCTCCCGGCTCTTCGCGCTCGCCGAGAATTACCCCACGCTCAAGGCCAACGAGAACGTCAAGTCCCTGATGGAGGAGCTCGCCTCGACCGAGAACCGGATCGGCTTCGCGCGGCAGTTCTACAACGACATCGCGACGCGGTTCAACACGGCGCAGCAGGTCTTCCCCGACAGCTTCATCGCCCAGACCTTCAAGTTCCAGCCGGTCGAGCTCTTCGAGCTGAAGGACGAGTCCGAGCGGGCGGTGCCGAAGGTGGACCTGAACCTCCGGTCGGATCGGACGCAGTCCTAGAGTTGCCGACCCTCAACCTCTACGACCAGCAGAAGAGGAACCTCTCCAACACCCGCTGGTTCATCTTCGGGTTCCTCCTCCTCCTCGCGATCCTGGGCCTCGGCGCCGACGGCGTCCTCTACGGCGCGGGCGTGACGCCGGGACTTCCGATCGCCACCGTCGGCGCGCTGTGCCTGGGCTCCTTCTCGGCGTACTGGTCGCTCCACGGCGGCGACCAGGCCGTGCTCGAGTCCGCGCACGCGGCGCCCCTGAACCCCGCCGACCCGAAACAGCGGGTGCTCGACAACGTCGTGGAGGAGATCGCGATCGCGGGCGGGCTGCCCAAGCCCGCGATCTACGTCATTCCCGACTCCGACCCCAACGCGTTCGCGACCGGCAGCGGCCCGGAGCGCGCCTCGATCGCCGTCACCCGCGGCCTGCTCGACAGGCTCGACCGCGACGAGCTCCAGGGCGTCGTCGCACACGAGCTGTCGCACGTCAAGAACTACGACGTGCGGCTGATGACGGTCGTGGCGGCGCTCGCGGGGGCGATCCTGCTGCTCGCCGACTGGAGCCGCCGCGGCCTGTGGTGGGGCGGCCGCTCCCGAAACTCCGACCGCGGCGGAGGAGCCGCCGCCGCGCTGTTCGGCGTCCTCTGGCTCGTCTCGATCATCCTCGCGCCGTTCGTCGCGCAGATCGTCTCGCTCGCGGTGTCCCGCCAGCGCGAGTACCTGGCGGACGCGTCGGGGGCCGAGCTGACGCGCAACCCGCTCGGCCTCGCGTCCGCGCTCCAGAAGATCGAGGACGCGGTCGAGCCCACCCCGTCGATCAAGCAGGGCATCGCGCACCTGTGCATCGCCGACCCGCGGGGACGCGCGCTCAACGAGCGCGAGGGCTTCTTCGCGAGCCTTTTCTCGACCCATCCGCCGATCGCCAAGCGCATCGCGCTCCTGCGCGAGATGGCGTACCAGAAGGTCTAGCGTCCGGACGGCGCCGCGAGGGCCGCGGCGACGGCTTCCGCCGGGGTCGCGCAACGCCGCAGCGACGATTCGAGCGCGGCTCTCCCCTCGGCGCGCGACGCCTCCCGAATCGCCGTCTCCGCGGCCGCTCGCCAGAACTCGCCCAGAAGGACCAGTGGGCGCGGAGACGCGTCGCCCTTGACGATCGATTCGGCGATCCAGACCAGCTCGAGCAGCGTGCCGAGCCCGCGCGGCAGGACGATCCACGCGCCGGGCAGATCGCGCAGGAGGCGCAGCCTCTCCGCGAGGTCGGCCGCGGCGACCGTCTCCGTGACGAAGCGGTTGGGGGTCCCGCGCCCGGCGAGCACGACGCCGACCGAGGCTCCTCCCGCCTCGGCCGCGCCGCGGCACGCGGCCTCCATCACGCCGCCGTAACCGCCGCACACGACCCGGGCGCCGCGGCGCGCGATCTCGCGGCCGACGTCGAGTCCCTCCGCGTACGCGGGCTCGCCCTCGACCGGCAGGCTGGAGCCGAGTACCGCGACGTCCACGACGCTCCTTCGCGGCTCAGTCGAGGTCGATGTCGCGAACCGGCTTGGAGGTGTCGTCCTTGGTCTTCTCGAAGAGCTCCTGGAACTTGCGGTTCAGGACGTCCTTCTTGGTCTTCTCGGCCTCGACCGACGCGGCGAACTTCTTCTCGCGCTCCTCGTCGGCGCCCTTGAGCGCGCCGATCGCGTCGTCGACCGAGCCGAACTTTCGCGGCACCTTCGGCGCCTCGTGCGCGACGACGGCCTTCAGCTCGGGATCGATCTTCAGCCGCGCATTGCAGCACGGACAGAGCAGGTCGAAGTCCACGAGATCCAGCTTACAGCTTCAGCTCACAGCTTTCAGCCCGAACTCAACCGCCTCTTTTCCATCGGATCTTCTCACGACGCGATCGCCGGTCCGGGCGGCCGCCGGAGTCCCTCGGCGCGAGCATCCGGTCGAGCCGTCGCGCCTCGACGACCTCGGGCGGCGCGGGAGGCGTGACGTCCTCGTAGAGCTTCCGCGCCTCGGCCTTCGGAACCGAACGTTCGGCGAGGCCGCGGACGATCAGCTCGCGCCGGGCTCCCTCGCGCCCGGAGACCACGACGCGGTCTCCGATTCGGATCTCGCGATGCGGCTTGGCGCGGGAGCCGTTGACGTCGACCTTGCCGCCCTCGCAGGCGGCCTTGGCCTGGGAGCGCGTCGGAAACAGGCACGAGACGTCGAGCCAGACGTCGAGGCGGACGGCGTCCACGTCGCTTCTCAGGCGGAGCGCTTCGTCTCCGGCCGCGTCTCGACCCAGAGCCGGAACTCCTCGGTCGCCTCCGGCGGCTGGACGGCGGGCCGCGCCAGGAAGTAGCCCTGGGCCGCGCCGACGCCCTCCTCCGCGCAGATGTCCAGGTCCTCGGCGGACTCGATTCCCTCCGCGATCAGCGTCGAGGAGAACTCCTTGGCCAGGTCCGCCAGGAACTTCAGGATCGCGCGGCGCCGCGGATCCTGCGCGATGCCCTTCGTGACCTCGCTGTCGACCTTGATCCACTCGGGCTGCAGCGCGTGGCAGAACTGCAGCGTCCCGTAGCCGGAGGTGATGTCGTCGAGCGCGATGACGGCGCCGAGGTCGCGGGGCACGGTGAGCGCGGTCGCGAGATCGGCCGCCGCGGAGGGCAGCTCCTCGATCTCGACCAGGTCGAGCACGAGGCGCGAGAACGGCACGCCGCGCCGCTCGCTCTCTTCGCCGAGCCCGGCGAGCGCGTGCTCCGAGCGCTCGATGAGACGCGGGTTCACGTTCAGGAAGAGCAGGCCGTTCTCGGGCAGGCGGCTCGCCGCATCGAGGACACAGGCCCACGAGAAGCGCTCGAAGCTCCGCTCGAGCTGGAGCGACTCGGCCGCCGGGAAGATCTCCGCCGCGAGCTTCGCCTGCCCGTCACGTCCCTGGGCCCTCAGGAGGCCCTCATAGCCGACGGGCTCGCCCGACTTCAGGTCGAAGAGCGGCTGGAACTCCACGAAGAACTCTCCGGTCGTCAGCTCGTCGGCGAGCCACAGCGCCTGCACCTCGCGGCGGGCGCGCGACAGCGACTGGAGACGGCTCATCGCGTCCCACTTCGTCTGTCGCATGTCCTCGGGCGCGACGCGGACGCGCTCGGCGAGCGGCCCGAGCGCCTCCGCGAGGTCGTCGAGGAAGGCCTCGGGGGTGCGTTCGACGAGCAGGCGCCGGGCCCGTCCGTACATCGGCGCGCGGACCCAGCTTCGGCCGTACACGGCGGCGACGGCGCGCTCGGCCTCGGGGCCGTCCGGCCGGACGAAGACCGCCCGCGCCTTCCGCCAGCGATCCAGCCGGCCAAGGACCTGGCCGTCCAGAACGCTTCCGGATGCTTTCACTCAATGGATTGTACGACTTGCGGCGGGACGCGACGGCCCTTTTTCTCGGCCGGCGGCATGACGACGCCTCGCTCGCGACAATAGATCAGTAAGCGCGGTTCGTTGACACGTCCACGAACTCTCGATAGCGTCCGTACAAATCCCCGAACTGCTCTGGAAGGTGGGAGGTCCTGATGAGGCACCTCGCCCCCGGATGCGTAGGCCGCGAGCACGGTCGCATGAGCGAGGGCCGCCGTGCGCCGTTCTCTGTTCGGGCAGCGAGTCGGACCATCCTGGCTCTCGTCATTCTCGCGGGGTCGAGCGCGCTCTCCGGAGCCGCGCTCTCTTCGGTCTCCGTCTCCCCGGCGAGCGTCCCCGGCGGAACGACGGCGATCGGGACGGTGACGCTGGCGGCAAACGCCGGAGCGGGTGAGTCCGTCAACCTCTCGAGCAACAACCCGGCGGCGGTGGTCCCCTCGAGCGTTCCCGTCCCTCAGGGTACGAGCAGTGCCACCTTCACCATCACGACGACCGCCGGCGCGAACGCCAACGCCGTGATCACCGCGACGAAGGCGTCCGTCAACAAGACGACGACCCTGAACGTCTACACGCCCGTCGCGCCTCCGGCGACCGAGCTCACCGAGGGGAACGCCTCGTCGTGGACGTCGTTCTCGACCGTGGACATGGCGCCGACGAGCGTGAACGACGACTCGTCGGTCGTGAAGGTCGGGACCTACTCGATCCGCTTCGACACGCAGAGCGGATTCGACACCGGAATCAAGTACCCGGCGACGCCGTCGCTGCACTGGGACCTCACGGGCGTCCACTTCCTTGTCTTCTGGGCGAACCTCGTCAACAACAACGGCGACCTCTGGGAAGAGCCAGTCGTCGTGCTCAACAGCCCGAACGGCACGATGACGTACACGCCGCGGAACATCGCCATGGTCGCGGGAGGCGGCTGGCGTCTCTTCCAGATGTCTCTCGACGGCGACAGCTATTGGGAGCGCCTCGACACCGGCTCTCCCACGCTCTCCGATGTCACCCAGATCGAATTCCACCAGGACACGTGGGGGGCCGGTTTCACGACGTACTACGACGGGATGCAATTCGTGGCGGCGCTTTCGCCCGACTGGGCCGAGGGCAACGCCTCCGCGTGGGGCACGTTCGCCCCGGTCGACGGCGCGGCCACCAGCGTCGCCAACGACTCGAGCTTCGTCCGCGCCGGATCGCAATCGATCCGCTTCGACACCGCGAGCGGGTTCGACACCGGCGTGGTGTACCCGGCGGCGGGCAA
>DASXAG010000104.1:0-1853 GCA_036406835.1 Thermoanaerobaculia bacterium | reverse complement strand
GAGGCGCGGCGGCTCCTCACCGAGTCGCTCGACCAGATGCGGCCGACCCTCGGCGATTCGCATCCCGCGGTCGTCGAAGCGCAGAGCCGGCTCGCCGGAACGAGAGCCGCGGCGCGCTGAGGCGCCGCGGCTTCCTCGGCGCCGCTACTCCTTGTCGCTCGGGTCGTTGAAGAGGGCCGTCAGCCGGATGCTCCCATGGCCGAACTGCGGAAAGTCGGGCGTCGACGGGTCGCCCGGATCGAGATTCGACGCCGTGTCGTCCGGCGGGAAGAGCACGAGCGAGCGCAGGAAGTCGAGCACCGCGCGCTTGCGCGGGGGATCGAGCGCGGCGAACGCGTCGCGCGAGGCCTGGGCCTCCCCCGCGTGGCGCAGGATGACCTCGGCCAGGTTGACGCTGCGCCCGTCGTGGCCGTAGGACCCCTTGGTGCCGATGCCCCAGAGCGGCCGCGTCAGGAACTCCTTCTGAAGGGTGCCGTCCCAGTTGCGCTCGTAAAACGCGGGACCCACGTCGTGGCGCTTGAAGTCCGTGAAGATGTTGCGGACCAGGAACGGCTGCAGCCTCGGCTTCTTCAACGCGGGCTGGCCGCTGCCGTCGTCGACCGGATCCGCCAGAGGCGTCGCCGTCGCGAAGAGACCGTTGAGGACGGCGTGTTTCTCGTCGTAGACGGTCTCGACGTCGGCGACGCGCCGGTCCCGGTCGATGCCGAGGTCCGCGACGTGGCACGACGTGCAGCCGATCTTCGCCATCGTCAGGAGTCCCCGCTGCGTGACGCCGGTCTGCTCGTAGAGGGCGGGCTTGAAGTAGTTCAGGAGGTAGAACTCGAGGTAGTCGACCAGCGCCGTCGGGATCTCGCCGCCGGAAACGTTGCCGTCGACCTCGCCCGCGGGATTCGGCACCGGCGGCGCCTCGATCTTGTCCAGGCGGCCGTCGAGGACCATTCCCGACGGCGTCGTCACGCGTCCGTGCGCGCTCGCGAGCGCGAGGTCCGGGTCGGCGGCCTGCAGCCCCATCTCCGCGTTCAACGCGCCGACCACGAACTCGCGGATCGAGATCGTGCCGCCGTGCGCGAAGAACGGCCGGATTCGCAGGTCCGGATCGACGCCCTTCACCTGCGACGTGTCGACCGCGCCGCCGGGAGCGGCGGTGACGCGGCCGTAGTCGATCCCCTTGGCGACGAGCGGACGCGTGACCGACTGCCCGCTCGCTCTCGCCGCGAGCACGGCGTCCGCCTGGATCTGCCGGAGCTGCCCCGTGATCTCGTCCGCCAGCATCTCCTTGAGCCCGAGCCCGAAGAGGTGGGGCGCGTCCCGGCTGTCGGGTCGCGTCACCACGTCTCCCCCGCCGCCGGCCGAGCCGCGCGGGCGTCCATGGCAGGCCGCGCAGCTGTCCGCGAGCCCGGCGCCGATCGCGAGCGTCGTGTTGATGTCGCCCGCGCCGTCGTCGTACGCCGGTCCCTGTCCCTCGAGCCTCGTGAACTTGCGCTGAAAGATCTGCCGCCCGCGCCGGATCGCCCGGTACGGATCGCGGCTGATCAGGAACGACGCGGAGCCCGGGGTGTTCCAGTCCCCGCGCCCGGCGCCGACCTCTTCCGCCAGCGACTTGTGGATGCCGTCCAGGGCGGCGTTCGGGGCCTGGGTCCCGTCGATCATCTGTGCGCTCGCCGCCGCCGACAGGGCGAGTGTGAGTCCGACCGAGACGAGTCCGGGTCTGCTGGGCATGATTCCTCCTCGGGTCCTCACTCCGTAAAGCGAAATTCCACGGGTAAAGCCGACAGGGCGGGCCGTGACCGGCGTCACCCGCCGGCGAAACGGTGGCGGCGGCCGGCCCGATCCGGACTTCACGGGGAGCCTGG
>DASXAG010000103.1:0-51296 GCA_036406835.1 Thermoanaerobaculia bacterium | reverse complement strand
CCGTCGCTCGCGTTCCAGCGCGACGAGGAGACCAAGGAGTTCCACCTCGCGGGCGCCTCGCAGCTCCACGTCGAGATCGCGGTCGCGCGGCTCAAGAAGCGCTACGGCGTGGAGGTCATCCTGCACCCGCCCAAGGTCCCCTACCGCGAGACCATCACCCGCAAGGCCGAGGCGCACGGCCGGCACAAGAAGCAGACCGGCGGCCACGGCCAGTTCGCCGACTGCCGCATCCGGGTCGAGCCGCTGCCCCGGGGCAAGGACTTCGAGTTCGTCGACGACATCTACGGCGGCGCGATCCCGCGCAACTTCATCCCGGCCGTCGAGAAGGGCATCCAGGAGGTCCGCCGCAAGGGCTACCTCGCGGGATATCCCATGGTGGACTTCCGCGTCACGCTCTACGACGGCCAGTACCACGACGTCGACTCGTCCGAGCTCGCGTTCAAGCTCGCCGGCGCGCTCGCCTACAAGGAGGCGATGGCGCAGGCCAAGCCGACGCTGCTCGAGCCCGTCATGAACGTCGAGATCAGCGCGCCCAACGAGTACGTGGGCGACCTGATGGGCGATCTCTCCTCGCGGCGCGGGAAGGTCGAGGGCATGGACGCGGCCGAGGAGGACACGGTCATCAAGGCACAGGTGCCGATGGCCGAGCTCCTGACCTACGGCGCGCAGCTGCGCTCGATCACGCAGGGGCGCGGCAGCTTCCACCTCGAGTTCTCGCACTACGCCGAGGTGCCGCACTCCCTGCAGGAGAAGGTCATCGCGCAGTCCAAGGGGAGCAAGCCGGGCGAGGCGAAGGAAGCCTAGCCTCCCCCCGGCACGCTAACGCGGCGTGGCCGCCGCCGGACCCGGCGTCGGCGCCGCCTTCGCCGCCGTCCCTCGTTGCGGGTCCAGCACGAACGCGTTGGCGGGGGACGGCTCCACCGGGTTCGTCTCCTTGCTCGAGATCCACGCCGAGAGGAGCACCGCGGCAAGGACCCCGGCCGGCATCGCCGCGGCGAGGGCCGCGCGCGCGCGCGGCTGGGAGCGCCGCGCGCCGTCGCTGAAGAACCACACGCCCACGGACACGATCAGCGGAGTCATCAGCGCCTCGACCGTCAGCCCGAAGCGGTTCTCGACCTCCACGGGCGCGTAGAGCGCGACGTACGCGCCGGCGACGAGGATCGCGCTCCACTGCGCGAATCCGGCCTCGTCGATCCGCCTTCCCCGCCCCCGCAGGAGCCGCACCACCGCGAGCACGCAACCCGCGAGCGCGAGGAGGAGGAGCGTGAAGTTCACGAGCGCGAGCGGCCACCGGTACCACGGCCGGAAGCCCGTGATGAACGTGAAGGGATAGTCGTAGTCGACCATCGCGAAGGCGTGCAGGAGCAGCGTTCCCACGTAGCGGAGCGGGTGGTGGGCGAGGAAGGCCGCGGGCGACGGGTCGCCGCGGTAGAGGGGATTCGGGTACTGCAGGAAGGGCGAGCGGCCCGGGATCACGACGGTCCCGTACTTGAGCGCGCCCATCCCCCACTGCGTCTGGAGCCGGTAGAGGCTGTGGACGATGAGCGGGTTGATCTTGCCGAAGACGCGCCAGTTGAGGAGCAGCTGCGGGACGAGCGGGAGGAAGAGTCCCAGCCCGGCGGCCGCGACGTCGGCGGCCCGGATGGGCCACCACAGGAGTCCCCGCAAAAGCCACACCGACACCAGAGCCACCGCCACGATGGCGTTCGCCGGCCGGACCGCGACGGCGGCGCCGGCGCACAGGAACGAGAGGAAGGCGGCCGCCGACGGCTTCAGCCGCGTCGCGCCCTCGGGCATTCTCCAGGACAGCGCCACCGCGAGCTGGACGAGCACGGCCGACAGCAGGTCGGAGAGGACCTCGGTCGTGTGGATCAGCAGCACCGGGTTCAGCGCGCCGACGGCGTAGGCCCAAACGCCCACCGATTCGGAGCGGTAGATCCGGGCGAGCCGCCGGGCGACCACGGCGCACGCGCCGAGATACGCCGCGAGCTGGACGCCGAACGCCAGGAGCCGGAGCTCCTCCGCCGGAAGGCCGCGTCCTCCGGAGAGGAGCGCGAGGAACGCCGGGTACCCGTAGGTGCGCAGGTCGGTCGGCCACGCGAAGAGTCCCTTCGTGCGCAGGATCTCGCTCAGGTAGTGGTAGCCCCAGGAGTCGTAGATGACCGTGGGGTATCCCGCGACGAACGCGACGCACGCCACCGCGACCGCGGCGAGCGTGATTCCGACGTAGGGGTGGGCGTACGCGCGGCGTTGCGGCGTCGGCGTCAGAGCGTTCTCCAGCGCCTCCCGTCGCGCTCGAGGAACTTGTCGGCGCACTCGGGGCCGAACGTGCCGGCCGCGTAGTTGGGGAAGTCGGACGGCGGCGTCCGCTCCCACGCGTTGAGCAGCGGCGTCAGGACCTCCCACGCGTGCTCGGCCTCGTCGCCGCGGATGAAGAGCGTCTGGTCGCCGTGGGTCACGTCGAGCAGGAGGCGCTCGTAACCGCCCGCGATGGGCGCGCCGAGCTTCGAGTACGGGAAGTCCATGTAGACGGACTGGACCTGGAGCACCGTGCCCGGGATCTTCACGCTGAACTTGAGCGAGACGCCCTCGTCCGGCTGGATGTGGAGGCGGAGGACGTTCGGCAGGGCGTCTCCCGACGCCTTGTCGAAGAAGCGGTGCGGCACGGACTTGAATTCGATCGCGATCTCCGTCACGCGCTTGCCGAGCCTCTTGCCAGAGCGCAGGTAGAACGGCACCCCGGCCCACCGCCAGTTGTCGATCGCGATCTTGACCGCGGCGAAGGTCGGCGTAGGCGAGTCGGGCCTGACGTCGGGCTCCTCGCGGTAGCCGGGCACGCGCCGGCCGTCCACGACGCCCGGCCCGTACTGGCCGCGCACCGACCATTCGTCGATCGCCGCCTCGGGCAACGGGCGGATCGACTCCAGCACCTTGACCTTCTCGGCGCGGATCGCGTCCGCCTCGTACCGTGCCGGCGGCTCCATCGCCGTCAGCGTCAGCAGCTGCATGAGGTGGTTCTGGAACATGTCGCGCACGACGCCCGCGTTCTCGTAGAAGCCGGCGCGATGACCGACGCCGACCGACTCGGCCACCGAGATCTGCACGTGGTCGACGTAGCGGTGGTTCCAGAGGGGCTCGAAGATCCCGTTGGCGAAGCGCAGGACGAAGATGTTCTGGACGGTCTCCTTGCCGAGGTAGTGGTCGATCCGGTAGATCTGGTTCTCCTTGAACGCGGACATCAGGACGCCGTTCAGGTGGCGGCCCGACGCGAGGTCGTGGCCGAAGGGCTTCTCGACGACCGCCCGGACCCACCCGTTCTCGACCCTGCCGAGCTCCGCCGCGCGGATCTGCTCGACGATGGTCTCGTCGGCGTCGGGCGGGGTCGCGAAGTAGAAGATCCGGTTGGACGCTGCACGGCCCCCGCGCCTGCCCTCGATTCGCTCCAGCGCCGCCTTCAGGTCGGCATACAGCTTCGGATCGTGGAACTCTCCCACGATGTAGTGGACGACGGCCGGGAAGTCGCCGGGCCTCCCCTGCGTCGGCGGCGTGAACTCGCGAGCGCCGCTCTCGAGCCGGGCGCGGAAGTCGTCATCGGAGTACTCCGTGCGCCCGATGCCGACGATCGCGAAGTCGGGCGAGATCGCGCCGTCGCGGTTGAGATGCGCGATCGCCGGAGCGAGGAGACGCCGCGTCAGGTCGCCCGAGGCGCCGAAGATGACCAGCGTGCACGGCGGCCGTATCGTCTCCTCCGACCGGCGGGACTGGACGAGCTCGGCGGACGCGACGCTCATGCGCGCAGCGCGCGGTGCACCGCGCCGGCCAGCTCCTGCAGCCCCGCGGCCACGTCCTTGCCGAGCGCGACGCGGAGGACGCGGCGCCCGCGGGACTGGAGCGAGGCGAGGTCGCCCTCCGCCTGCGCCGCGATGACCTGGGCGAAGTCGTACGGCTTCCCCGGGATCGGCGCGCGCTCCGACGGCGTGCGGGTGATCTGCAGGAAGACGCCGGTCGGAGGGCCGCCCTTGTGGAGCTGCCCGGTGGAGTGCTGGAACCGCGGCCCGTAGCCGATCGTCGTGGCGACCCTCCGGGTGTTGCGGACCTGGATGCGGATCGACTGGAGGGCCGCCTCCGTCTCGGGCGTGTCGTCGACGTAGGCCGTGATCGCGAAGTAGTCGTCGGGCCGGATCGAGGCGAGCAGCTGCGTCAGCCCCTCCTCGTCGACGGCGGGGGCGTCGGAGGGCTCCTCCGCTTCGGAGAGTCGGGTCGCGCCCCCGAGGATCGCGCTTGTCCGGTCCTTGGCCTCCTGGACGTTGGGCTGATCGAACGGGTTGATGCCCAGGACCTTCCCGGCGATCGCCGTCGCGAACTCCCAGCGGAACATCTCGGCGCCGAGATCCAGCGGATCCGCCAGGATCATCGACGCGGCGCTGTGCCCGTGCTCCGCGAGGTCCGAGATCCGCGCGCCGATCGCGACGTCCTCGCGGCCGCGCGTGTCGTAACGGACGAAGAACCGGTCGCCGCCGTAGACCTCGGGCTTCCCGAGCGCCTCGCCCTCGACGGGCAGGATCCCCTTGCCCTCCTTGCCGGTCGACTCGGCGATGAGCTGCTCGAGCCACATCCCGAAGCGGTCGGCCGGCGGGCCGATCGAGAAGGTCAGCTTGTCCCGTCCGGCCAGCGCCTCGGCGCCGATCGCCGCGCCCAGGAGGAGCCCGGGATTCTGGGGGCCGGCGGCGCGGCAGGCCTCCGCCATCGTCTGCGCGCGCGCGACGAGCGCGGCGACGTCCACGCCGAGGAAGGCCGCGGGAACGAGCCCGAAGTTCGACAGCGCGGAGTAGCGCCCGCCGATCTGGGGATCGCCCGCGAAGATTCGCCGGACCCTTCTCTTCTGGGCCTCGCGTTCGAGGGCGGAGCCCGGGTCCGTGATGACGACGAACCTCTCCCCGGCCCTCCCGGCGAGCTCGCGCGTCGCGTGCTCGAAGAAGAAGTCGAAGAAGATGTTGGGCTCGAGCGTCGTGCCCGATTTCGACGAGACGATGAAGATCGTGCGGCTCGGGTCGGAGCGCGCCGCCGTCGCCTCCACCGCGGACGGCTCGGTCGAGTCGAGGACCTCGACCTGCGGGTAACCGGGCTTCGCGCCGAAGGTCTTGGCGAAGACGTAGGGCGCGAGGCTCGACCCGCCCATGCCGAGCACGACCACGCGCTCGGTCCCGGCGCGCGCCTGCTCGACGAACGCCTTCAGCTCCGAGAGCGTCGGCGCGATCCGCTCGGGAATCGTCAGCCAGCCGAGCGCGCCCTCGATCTGCTTGCGCGGGACCGCCTCGACCTTCCAGAGCGACCCGTCGCCCGACCAGGCCCGCGAGACCGCGCGCTCCGCCTCGAGGGAGGCGACCGCCTTCCGGCAGCGGGAGGCGGCGCCGTCGGGCAGCAGGTTCACGCGACCCTCATCGCCTGCTCCTTCCGGGCGATCGTCTTCAGCAGGGAATCGAACGAGTCGGAGAACTTCTTGACGCCTTCGTCCTCGAGCTCGCGCGCGACCGTGGCGAAGTCGATGCCGAGTCCCGCGAGCGTCTGGAAGGCGGCCTGCGCGCCCGGGAGGTCGTCGGCGATGCGGATCTTGGGATCGCCGTGGTCCTTGTAGGCCTCGAAGGTCTCGGGCGGCATCGTGTCGACCGAGGTCGCCGCGATGAGCGCCTCGACGTAGTAGAGATCCGGCAGCGACGGGTCCTTCGTGGACGTCGACGCCCACAGCGGACGCTGGAGGCTCGCCGCCTCTCCCTTGAGCGTCTTGAATCGCGGCCCGGTGAACACCTCCTGGAACGCCTGGTACGCCAGCCGCGCGTTGGCGACGCCGAGCTTGGCGCGGATCGACCCGGCCTTCGTGTTCCCCGCCTTCGTCAGCGCGTCGAGCTTCTTGTCGACGTTGGTGTCCACGCGCGAGACGAAGAAGCTCGCGACCGAGCGGATGCGGTCGATCTTCTCCTTGCGCCGGACGCGCTCCTCGAGCGCCGCGAGGTACGCCTCCATGACCTCGCGGTAGCGGGGCACCGAGAAGAGCAGCGTGATGTTGATGTTGATGCCCTCGGAGAGGCACTGCCTGATCGCGGGGACGCCGGCGGCCGTGCCCGGGATCTTGACCATCACGTTCGGCCGCCCGCACGAGCTCCAGAGGCGCCGCGCCTCCGCGATCGTTCCCTGCGTGTCGTTCGCCAGCTTGGGCCCGACCTCGATCGAGACGAAGCCGTCCTCGCCGCCGGTCTTGTCGTAGACGGGACGGAAGATGTCGGCCGCCGCCTGGACGTCGGCCACCGCGAGCGACTCGAAGATCGCGGCCGAGTCCTTGCCCGCCGCGCCGGCGGTGCGGATGTCGTCGTCGTAGAGCTCGGACTCGGCGATCGCCTTCTGGAAGATCGTCGGATTCGACGTCATCCCGCGCAGGCCGTCCTGCTCGATCAGGCGCTTCAGCTCGGGTCCCTTGTACAGGTCGCGGCGGATGAAGTCGTACCAGACGCTCTGGCCGAGCTCCCCCAGCCGCAGCAGCGGATTCGGGCTCATGATTTCCTCCCTTGGCTCGTTTCGTCGAAGACGCCGCGGCGGGCGTCCTCCTCGATCGCGTGGATCTCGGCGAGGCGGCGGACGTGCCGCTCCGCTCCCGAGAACTTCGCCCCCAGGAACGCGCGGACGCACTCGCAGGCGAGCAGCGGCCCGATCACGCGCGCCCCGAGGCACAGGACGTTCATGTCGTCGTCCTCGACGCCCTGACGGGCGGAGAAGGTGTCGTGGCACATCGCCGCGCGGGAGCCGGGGACCTTGCTCGCCGCCACCGACGCGCCGACGCCGCTGCCGCACAGGACGATGCCGCGGTCGCAACGCCCGGAGACGACGGCCTCCGCGACCTTGCGGGCGAAGACCGGATAGTCGGCGGCCTCGGTCGAGAAGGTGCCGAAGTCCTCGACCGTGTGGCCCAGCTTTCCCGCGAGGTCGATGACGTCCTGCTTCAGCGGGAAGCCGGCGTGATCGCAGCCCACCGCCAGCTTCACTTGACCAGCCCCTTCGCCCGCTCCACCACGTGCTCCACGGTGAAGCCGAGCTTCTTCATCACGACGTCGCCCGGCGCCGAGGCCCCGAAGCGGTCGACGCCGATCGAGGCGCCGCGGTCGCCGACGTACTTCTGCCAGCCGAGCGTCACGCCCGCCTCGATCGAGAGGCGTGCGGTCACGGCGTGCGGCAGGACCTCCTCGCGATACGCCGCCGGCTGACGGTCGAAGAGCTGCCAGCAGGGCATCGAGACGACGCGCGTCGGGATCCCGTCGGCCTCGAGCTTCTCGCGACCGCCGACGGCGAGCTGGAGCTCCGAGCCGGTCCCGATGAGGATGAGGCGCGGCTTCGCGCCGCTCGCCTCGGCCAGGATGTACGCGCCGCGCGAGACGTCGCCCTTCGCGCCGGAGCGGTCGAGGACCGGCACGTTCTGGCGGCAGAGAACCAGGCCGACGGGGCCCTCGCGGTGCTCCATCGTCGCCCGCCAGGCCTCCGCGGTCTCGTTGGCGTCGCCGGGCCGGATGATCGTGAAGTGCGGCATCGCCCGCAGCGACATCAGCTGCTCGACCGCCTGGTGCGTCGGCCCGTCCTCGCCGAGGCCGATCGAGTCGTGGGTCCAGACGAAGATCGTCGGCAGATGGCTGACGGCGGAGAGCCGGATCGACGGGCGCATGTAGTCGGAGAAGCAGAAGAACGTCGCGACGAACGGGCGCACGCCGCCGTGGTACGACATGCCGTTGGCGATCGCCGCCATCGCGTGCTCGCGGACGCCGTAGTGAATGTTGTTGCCGGCGCCCGTCCGCCCATCGAAGTCGGCGGCCCCTTCGATCTTGGTCTTCGTGGACTCGGAGAGGTCCGCGTCGCCGCCCAGGAGCCACGGAACCTTCTTCGCGATCGCGTTGATCGCCTTTCCCGACGCGACGCGGGTGGCGAGCGACTCCCCCGCTTTCCATTTGGGCAAATCGGAATCCCAGCCCGCGGGCAGCGCGCCCTTCGCCTGAGTGCGCCAGAGCTCGGCCTCCTGCGGAAACTCCTTCGCGTACGCCTCGAAGCGCCGCTCCCACTTCGCCTGCTCCGAGATGCCCTTCTCGACCGCGGTGCGGAAGTGCCGCAGCGACTCCTCCGGGACGTGGAACGCGTCCTCCCACTCCCAGCCCAGCGCCTTCTTGGTGAGCGCGACCTCCTCGGCCCCGAGCGGGCTGCCGTGGGCGGCGCTCGTGCCCGCCTTGTGCGGGGAGCCGTAGCCGATGGTGGTGCGGACCGCGATGAACGTGGGCCGCTCGTCCTGGGAGACCGCGGTCCGGATCGCCTCGTCGATCGCCTCGAGGTCCTCGTTCCCGTTTTCGACGCGGAGGACCTGCCACCCGTACGCCTCGTAGCGCTTCAGGACGTCCTCGGTGAAGCTCCACGTGGTCGGGCCGTCGAGAGAGACGTGGTTGTCGTCGTAGAGGTAAGTGAGCTTCGAGAGGCCGAGGTGGCCCGCGAGGGAGCCGGCCTCCGACGAGATGCCCTCCATGAGATCGCCGTCGCCCACCAGGCAGAAGGTCCGGTGATCCACGACCGTGTGGCCCGGCCGGTTGAAGCGATGCGCGAGCCAGCGCTCCGCCATCGCCATGCCCACCGCGTTGGCCGTGCCCTGCCCGAGCGGGCCCGTGGTCGCCTCGACTCCGGGCGTGTCGTGCCACTCGGGATGACCCGGGGTCTTGCTGCCCCACTGGCGGAAATTCTTGAGGTCGTCGAGCGAGAGGTCGTAGCCCGTCAGGTGGAGCAGGCTGTAGAGGAGCGCGCAGCCGTGACCCGCCGAGAGCACGAAGCGGTCGCGGTCCGGCCAATTCGGGTCTCGCGGATTGTGGCGGAGATAGCGCTGCCAGAGGACGTACGCCATCGGCGCGGCGCCCAGCGGCAGGCCGGGGTGACCGGAGTTCGCCTTCTGGACGGCGTCGATCGAGAGCGTGCGAATCGTGTTGATGCACAGCTCGTCGAGCTTGGTGGCGAGCGATTGACGGGCGGGGGTACTCAAGGCGTGGACCTCCCTCCCCGATCTTATTACGCGGTTCGCGCGCCCGTTCCCGGCACCAAAGTGAATCCCTGCGGCGCGTGTGTGACCCGGATGAAGACCGCACGAACGGGCAGAGGCCACTTGGCCGGTCTTCTGATAGAGAATCGCCCGGAGGATTCCGCTGAGCCAGACCACGAACGAAGCGGTCGTTCTGCCCCGGGGCTCCCGAAAGCCCCTGGAGTGGAGCGGGCCGGAGCTGCAGGATTCCGCGAGGGCCCTGGCCCTCGAGTGGCTGGAGACCGACGGGCTGGGCGGCTATGCGTGCGGCACCGTGGCGGGCGCGCGGACGCGCCGCTACCATGGCTGGTACGTTCCCGCGATTCCGTCCCCGCGGCGGCGCTGGATGCTCGTGTCCGGCTGCGAGGAGTTCGTGACGGCGCGCGGCGTGACGACGGGCGTTTCCACCCAGATCTACCGGAGCGCCACGCATCCCGAGGGCTGGCGCAACCTGGCCCGGTTCCGGATGGAGCCGTTCCCGACCTGGCGGCACGAGACGGGCACCTTCAGCCTCGAGCGGTCGCTCTGCATGGTGCGCGACCGCTCGCTGACGGTCGTGCGCTACGTCAACCGGGGCTCGAGCGAGCTGACCCTACGGGTCCGGCCGCTCCTGGCGTTCCGCGGCTCCCATCGCCTCCAGCACGAGACCGCCGACTGGAATACCGAGACGCAGGCCCGGGGCGAGACCAGCTCGGTGCGCCCGCTCCCCTACCTGCCGAGGCTCTACCTCCGCGCCGCGTTCGGCGAGACGCGCCTGGATCCGCAGTGGTACCGGCACTTCCGCTACCCGCAGGAGACCGCGCGGGGATACGACGCCGACGAGGACCTCTGGAGCCCGCTCGAGTGGACCTGGAGCCTCCGCCCGGACGCGCGCGCGTTCCTCCTGTTCTCGCTGCACGAGAACGCCGCGGACCCCGACCACTTCCTCGACGCGGAGCGCCGGCGCCGCCAGAAGTTCGCGCATACGCAGGACCCCGTCTTCGACGAGCTCGCGAGCCGCGCCGAGGCGTTCCTGGTCGAGAGCGATCACCGGGACGCGTCGATCCTGGCGGGCTTCCCCTGGCTCGAGGACTGGGGACGGCAGGCCATGGTCTCGGCGCCGGGCCTCGCGCTCGCCACGGGGCGCGGCGCGCACCTGGCGCGGGTGCTCAACACGTTTTCGGCCGAGCGTCGCGACGGGCTCATCCCGAACCACTTCTCGGGCGAGGAGGGCGAGGCGGAGTACGACTCCGCCGACGCGTCGCTCTGGTTCATCCTCGCCGTCGAGTGGCTGGGACGCCTGCGGCGACGGCCCACCGAGGCGTCGCCGCTGCTCGGGGCCGTGCGCTCCGTGATCGACGCCTACCGGCGGGGCACGCGCTGGAAGATCGGCGTCGGCCCCGACGGGCTCCTCGTGGCGAACGCGCCCGGCCGCGCGCTCACCTGGATGGACGCCGTGGCCGACGGCGCGCCCGTCACGCCGCGATCCGGACGGCCGGTCGAGGTCAACGCGCTCTGGCACGCCGCGCTCAAGAGCGTGGCGCGTCTCGAGCGGCAGGCCGGCGAGACCGGGCGCGCCCGCGAGCTCGAGTCGGAGGCGTGGCACGTCGGCCGGCGGTTCAACGAAACCTTCTGGTACGGAGAGAAGGGCTACCTCTACGACGTCATCGGCGACGGCGGTCCCGACGCGAGCCTCCGCCCCAACCAGATCCTCGCGGTGTCGCTGACCGAGGACCTCCTGCCGCCGCACCGCGCGCGCTCGGTCTACTGGACGGTGCGCCGCCGGCTGCTGACGCCGTTCGGGCTCCGCACGCTCGACCCCGCCGATCCGCGCTACCGCGGACGGTTCGAGGGCGACGAGCGCGCGCGCCTCCTCGCGGCGCACCAGGGCACGGTCTGGCCGTGGCTCATGGGCCCGTTCGCGGACGCGCATTTCCGGCTCTTCGGCAGGACCGCCGAGGCGCGGCGGACCATGCGCGCGCTGCTCGCGCCGCTGCGCGCGCACGTTCGGGTGGCCGGGCTCGGCTCGATCTCGGAGAAGTTCGACGGCGACTCGCCCCACGCGCCGCGCGGCTGCATCGCCCAGGCGTGGAGCGTGGCGGAGGTGGCGCGAGTCCTCTACACGCACCTGCTCGGGGAGGAGTAGTTGTCAGTTCTCAGTTCTCAGTTCTTGGTTCTCGGCTCTCCGCCACTGAGAACTGACAACTGACGACCGACAACTCCTCCATGCGCATCCTCATGTTCGGCTGGGAATTCCCTCCCCGCGTCAGCGGAGGATTGGGCGTCGCCTGCGAGGGGCTCGTGCGCGGGCTGCTCGAGCTGGACGCGCGGGTCACGCTGGTGCTGCCCTTCCGTGCGTCCGCCAAATCGGCGCGGGGACTGCGTGTCGTCTCCGCCCCCTCCCTGACCGAGCGGCCCGCGAAGCGCGAGCGCGGCGTCCGCCTGCACGTCCGCCGGCTCCGCACCCTCCTCGCGCCCTACCAGACCGAGGAGCTCTACCTCGAGGAGTGGAGGGAGATCGCGCAGACGCGGCCCGAGGAGGCGCCGCTCTACGGTCCGAATCTCCCGCGCGAGGTGATCCGGTTCTCGGCCGAGGCCGGGAGGATCGCCTGGCGCGAGCGCGCCGGCTTCGACGTCATCCACGCGCACGACTGGCTGACCTATCTCGCGGGAATCGAGGCGCGGCGCGTGACCGGCAAGCCGCTCGTCCTCCACGTCCACGCGACCGAGTACGACCGGACCGACGGCGAGGGAAATCCGTTCGTCTCCGGCATCGAGCGCGCCGGGCTCGCGGCGGCGGATCGCGTCGTCGCGGTGTCCGGCTACACCGCCGACGTCGTCGCGCGGCGCTACGGCGTGCCGCCCGAGCGCCTGCGCGTGGTGCACAACGCGATCGACGCGCGCGCCACGATTCCCGCGTGGTCGGTGGAGGAGGAGGAGCCGCTCGTCCTCTTCGCGGGCCGCATCACCTCGCAGAAGGGCCCGGAGTACTTCGTCGAGGCCGCCGCCCGCGTCGCGGCCGAGATGCCGTCCGTCAAGTTCGCGGTGGCGGGATCCGGCGACCGGCTGCGGGCGATGATGGAGCGCGTCGCCGCGCTCGGTCTCTCGGAGCGCTTCCTCTTCACGGGCTTCCTGCCGCCGGAGCAGCTCGACCGGCTCTACGCGCGCGCCGACCTCTACGTCATGCCCTCGGTGTCGGAGCCATTCGGCCTGACGGCGCTCGAGGCGCTCCAGCACGGCACGCCGGTGATCGTGTCGAAGACCGCGGGAGTCGGCGAGGTCGTGCGCAACGTGCTGCGGGTCGACTTCGGCGACGTCGAGGGCCTCGCGAGCCACATGCTGTCCGTCCTCCTGTATCCCCCGCTCAGCGGCACGCTGGGCGCGCGCGGACGCGAGGAGGTCGCGAGGCTGTCCTGGCGCGAGTCCGCCTGGAGGTGCCTCACGGTCTACCGGGAATTGGTGGGACAATCCGAGCCGACGAGCCCGGCGCCATGATCCCGATCTGCCTCTACTTCCAGGTGCACCAGCCGTTCCGGCTGCGGCGCTACAACTACTTCGACGTGGGGCGCGAGCACCGCTACTTCGACGACGCCGCCAACGCCGAGCTCCTTCGCCGCGCCGCGCGCAGGTGCTACCGCCCCGCGACCGCGATGCTGGAGCGGCTGCTCGACCGCCATCCGGCCTTCGGCGTCGCGTTCTCGCTCTCGGGCTGCCTCATCGAGCAGCTGCGGGAGTGGGACCCGGAGACGCTGCAGGCGTTCCGCCGCCTCGCCGACACCGGGCGCGTCGAGTTCCTCGCCGAGACCTCGCACCACTCCCTCGCGTGGCTCGCGTCCCCCGACGAGTTCGCGGCGCAGGTCGACGCGCACCGCGCCCTCCTCGCGGAGTCGCTCGGCCGCACTCCCCGCGTCTTCCGCAACACCGAGCTCATCTACTCCGACGCGCTCGCCGGCTGGCTCGAGCCGCGCGGCTTCGCCGGGGTGCTCGCGGACGGCGTCCGTCCGCTCCTCGGCGAGCGCTCGCCGCACCGCCTCTACCGCGCGGCCACGCCGTCGGGCCTCCCGCTGCTGCTCCGCGACGGGCGGCTCTCGGACGACGTCGCGTTCCGCTTCTCGGAGCGGAGCTGGAGCGAGTGGCCGCTGACGGCGGAGAAGTACGCGCGCTGGGTCGGCGGCCTCTCGGGCGAGATCCTCTCGCTCTTCATGGACTTCGAGACCTTCGGCGAGCATCAGTGGGAAGAGACCGGCATCTTCGAGTTTTTCGAGGAGTGGGTCGGCCTCGCCGCGGCGAAGGGCGCCGTCTTCTGGACCCCGTCGCGGGCGATCGAGCGGCTCCCGCCGGCCGACGTCCTGTCGTCGCCGCGTGCGGTCTCCTGGGCCGACGAGGCGCGCGACCTGTCGGCCTGGCAGGGCAACGACCTCCAGAGGGACGCGCTGCGGCGTCTCTTCGCGCTGGAGGCGGGAGTCCGCACATTCGGATCGGAGGATCTGCTTCGCGACTTCCGCCGGCTCTCGACCTCGGACCACTTCTATTACATGGCGACGAAGTCTTCCTCCGATGGCGAGGTCCACGCGTACTTCTCCCCCTACGAGTCGCCGTACGAGGCGTACATCGGGTACATGCACGTGCTCTCGGACCTCGAGCGACGGCTGCCGCGCAAGAGCCGCGCGGCGTCCGACGCGGCCGTGGCGCGCCGGCTCGCGGCGCCGATGCCCGCGTCGCGCGTTTGAAAGACGCGCCGGTCCTCCTGCTGATCTGCGACGGGTGGGGCCACGCTCCGCCCTCCGAGGGCAACGCCATCACGCTCGCGCGGACGCCGGTCTTCGACCGCTGGATCGCGGAGTCCCCGTGGTCGCTGCTCGAGGCCTCGGGCGAGGCCGTCGGCCTCCCGGCGGGCGTGATGGGCAACTCGGAGGTCGGCCACCTGACGCTCGGGGCCGGCCGGATGGTCCCGCAGGACCTGCTCCGCATCGACCTCGCGCTCCGCGACGGGTCGTTCTTCCAGAACCCGGTCCTCACGCAGGCGATGCAGCACGCGCGCCGGAAGGGCTCGGCGCTGCACCTGATGGGGCTCGTCTCCGACGGCGGCGTCCACTCGCACCTGCGGCATCTCGCCGGCCTCCTCGAGATGGCGGCGCGCCTCGAGGTGCCGCGCGTGCGCCTCCACGCCTTCACCGACGGCCGCGACACCTCGCCCAAGTCGGCGCGCCGCTTCTTCGCCGCGCTCGAGAAGCCGCTCGCGCGCGCGAAGGCGAAGGTCGCGACCGTCTCGGGGCGCTACTACGCGATGGACCGCGACAAGCGCTGGGACCGCGTGGCCCGCGCCTACCACGCGCTCGTCTCCTCCTCCGGACTCCACTCGGGAAGCGCGCAGGACGCGGTCGAGGAGGCCTACGGACGCGGCGAGACGGACGAGTTCATCCAGCCCACCGTGATCACGGAGGACGGGGAGCCCGTGGGCCCCATCCAGGACGGCGACGCGGTCGTGTTCTTCAACTTCCGCGCCGACCGCGCGCGGCAGCTCACGCGCGCCTTCACCGAGGAGGACTTCACCGAGTTCCCGCGCCCGAAGCCGCCCAGGCTCCACTTCGTCACCTTCACGCAGTACAAGCCGGAGTTCGGCCTTCCGGTCGCGTTCGCGCCCGAGACGCTGACCCGCATCCTGGCGGAGGTCTGGGCCGAGGCGGGCCTCCGGAACCTGCGCCTCGCCGAGACCGAGAAATACGCGCACGTCACGTACTTCTTCAACGGCGGCGTCGAGGAGGCCTATCCGGGCGAGGAGCGCGTCCTGGTCCCCTCCTGGAAGGGGGCGACCTACGACCTCCACCCCGAGATGAGCGCCGCGGAGATCGCCGAGGAGGCCGTGAAGGCGCTCCGCGAGAAGCGCTTCGACGCCCTGGTCGTGAACTTCGCGAACGCGGACATGGTCGGCCATACCGGCAAGCTGCCGGAGACGATCCGGGCGATCGAGACGCTCGACGCCTGCTTCGGCACGCTCGAGAAGGCATGCGACGAGGCCGGCGCCACCCTGCTCATGACCGCGGACCACGGCAACGCGGAGCAGATGGTGGATCCCGACAACGGCCAGCCGCTCACCGCGCACACGACGAACCCCGTCCCGTTCATCTGGCGAGGCGGGAAGGGCCGGCTCCGGGAGCGGGGCACGCTCTCCGACGTGGCGCCGACGATGCTGGGCCTGATGGGCCTCGAGGCGCCGAAGGAGATGACGGGAAAGGACCTGAGAGCGTAGGGGCGGCTCGTCCCTCGCCCGACCCTACCCCGTCTCCTTCCTCTCCCTCGCCTTCGGAAAATTCTTCCGCGCGAGGGCC
The DNA here is from genome assembly GCA_036406835.1 of Thermoanaerobaculia bacterium. Lineage (GTDB taxonomy): Bacteria > Acidobacteriota > Thermoanaerobaculia > UBA5066 > Gp7-AA6 > DAHUXD01. The sequence continues at coordinate 35,900 of DASXAG010000103.1, read as the reverse complement.
CGCAGCTCCTCGGCGGTACGCGGGTCTCCCAGCACCTCGTAGGTGCGCGCGGCCGCGAAGTACGCCTCCGGCGTGCGCAGCGAATCCACCAGCTGCGTCAGCGAGCGCCGGGCGTCGTCCTCGCGTCCCTGGCTCGCGTAGAGCAACGCGAGGGCCGTGCGGGGAGCCGGGTTGGACGGATAGTCGCGGAGCTCCTCCTGGAACGCGGCCTCCGCCTCCGCGTCGCGCCCGAGCCGGGCGAGGCAGTCGCCCCGGAAGAAGCTCAGGTTCTGCATGGGCGGGGCGCCCACCCGCTGCTGCGCCTGGGCGGCGAGCGCGAACTCCGCGAGCGCGCCCGCGTAGTCCCGCCGGTCCCTCGCGATGCGGCCCAGGATCATGTGCGGCACGCGCCGGGACGGGTAGCGCTCGAGTGCGGCGCGCGCCTCGCGGTCGGCTTCGTCGAGCTTGCCCTCCGCCAGGGCGATTCTCGCCAGGTTCTCGTGCGGGTTCGACGGTCCCGCCTCGCCCACGAGCTCCGCGTGCCTGCGCGCCTCGGCGTAGTCGCCCGTGGCCAGGTAGTAGTCGGAAAGCGCCATGAGGACCTGAGGGTTCCCCGGCGAGAGCTTCGCCGCCGTCTGCAGCGCCGCCAGAGCGTCGTCGTCGCGTCCGAGCTTCAGGCACGCGTCCGCGTAGAGCTGCCAGACGTCCACCATGCCGGGGTCCGTCGCGAGGAGCTCGCGGAAGGCGGCCGCGGCCTCGGCGTAGCGCGCGGCCTGGAGGTCGCCGAATCCCTCCTTGAGCTTCGCGACCGCGCCGATGCGCTCGCGCGGAGACGGAAGGTCCTTGCGCGTGAGGTCGGCGCCCGCGTTCGTCGCGCTGATGTAACCCAGCGCCGCGAGCTTCTTGACCGCCTCCGGGTCCGACGCGCCCGGCGGCTGGATCGGCCGCGGCATGCCCGCGAGCGCCGCCGACAACGCGCGGAAGGCGGGCGGAAGCGAGGCGGCGAGGTCGTTCTTCTCGCCCGGATCCGCCACGACGTCGTAGAGCTCCGGCCTGGGCGACTCGATGTACTGGTTCCGGTCGTCGGTCAAAGACGCCAGGTCGCTCCAGCCCAGGTGCAGCCGCGGATAGAGCGTCTCGCTGTAGACGCGCCGGGCGGGCGCGGCACCTGGCGCGGGCGACGCGGCGGTCAGCGTCGCGATCAGCGAGCGGCCCGCGAGACCCGGCGGAGCCGGCGCCCCCGCGACCTCGGCGATCGTCGGGAAGACGTCCGTGAGCGCGACCGGCGACTTCACGGTCTCCCCCGCGCGCCTCTGGCCGGGGAACTTCACGAACAGCGGCACGTGGATCTCCTCGCGGTAGAGAAGCACGCCGTGCTCGTCCTCGCCGTGGTCGTTGAGGCCCTCGCCGTGGTCGGAGAGGAAAACGACGAGCGCCTCGTCGTAGAGCTTCTTCTCGCGCAGCAGGGCGATCAGGCGGCCGACGATCTCGTCGGCGCGCGCGATCTCGCCGTCATAGGGCTGCTGCGCGTACCGGGACTTGAACGGCTCCGGCGGCTCGTAGGGGGCGTGCGGCTCGAAGAGGTGCAGGAACGCGAAGAAGCGGCCCTGATCGTGCGCCGCGATCCAGCTCGCCAGGAGCGACTCCGTCTCGTCGCCGCCGCGCTGCACGCGCGACAACGACTGGTTGACGCGCGTCGGCTCGACGTCGTCGTCCCAGAAGTCGAAGCCGCGGGAGACTCCGGTCGCGTGCGACAGCACGACGGAGGAGACGGCGCCGCCGGTGGCGTAGCCGGCCGCCTTCAGCGTCGCCGCGATCGTGGCGGGGCCCGGGCCCAGCGAGTAACCCAGGTTGTCGCGCACGCCGTTCTGCGGAGGCAGGAGCCCGGTGAAGATCGAGACGTGAGACGGGAGCGTCAGCGGGACGTGCGCGTACGCGTTCTCGAAGAGGACGGAGTCCTTGCGGAGCGCGTCCAGGTTGGGCGTCTCGACGCGCGTGTACCCGTACGCCGGGAGGTGGTCGGCCCGCAGCGTGTCGACCGAGATCAGGACGACCGGCGCACCGGGGCTCGAGAGGCCGCGCTGCCGGCACGCGGCGATTCCCCCGAGGAGAATGAGCAACACGGCGATCCCGAGCGACCGCCTTCGCCCTCTCCGGGTATCTGCTAGCATCCGCGGCATGTCGACCAAGCGTGAAATCTACCTCCGCCGGCTCGAGACCGTCCGGACGCGGCTCTCGTCCCTGTCCGCCAACGCGCTGTACGCCACTCCGTCCTCGAACCTGTTCTACCTGACGGGCATCGACTTTCACCGAAGCGAACGTCTGACGGCCCTCTTTCTCTTCCAGGATCGCGACCCGTTCGTGATCTGCCCGGCGTTCGAGGCCGAGCGGCTCCGCCGGATGTCCGCGGTGGAGCACGTGGTCACCTGGGAGGAGACGGAGGACCCGTTCGCGAAGGCCGCGTCCCTCCTCCCGGCCTCGTCGGGAATCCTCGCCGTCGAGCCCTCCACGGCGTACGACGACGTCGAGCGCCTGCTCAAGGCGCGCTCGGGATGGCGCCCGGTCTCGGCCGCGGCGCTGTTCGGCGCGCTCCGCATGATCAAGTCGCCCGAGGAGCTCGAGATGATGCGCCACGCGATCGCGGTGGCGCTGCCGCGCTTCCAGAAGGCCTTCGCGGCCCTGCAGCCCGGAAGCCTCGAGTCGGAGATCTCCGCGCTGGTCGGCGGGGAGAACATGGTCCAGTTCGGCGAATCGTCGGCCCTGCCGCACGGCGCCTCCGGATCGCGGGCGCTCCAGAAGAACCAGGCCGTCCTCATCGACGCGTGGGACCGGCCCGAGGGCTACTACTACGACATCACGCGCTCGACGTACTACGGCACGCCGACGGACGAGTACCGCAAGGTCTGGTCGATCGTGCTCGACGCCCAGTCCGCCGCGATCGACAAGGCCGCGCCGGGAGTCGCGTGCGCGGAGGTCGACGCCGCCGCGAGGCGCGTCATCGAGAAGGCCGGCTACGGCGAGCACTTCACGCACCGGCTCGGACACGGGCTCGGCATCGACGTGCACGAGCCGCCGTACATGGTCGGGCACGACCGCACGATCCTCGAGCCCGGCATGACGTTCACGTCGGAGCCCGGCATCTATCTGCTCGGACGATTCGGGGTGCGCATCGAGGACGACATCGTCTGCACCGAGCGCGGCGCCGAGTCGCTCTCGCCGCGCGTCTCGCGCCTCGAGCCGATCGCGATCTAACGAGCGATTCGTCCCGCTTCCCGAACGCCTTCGCGGCGTTCTCGTCCGGGGATTTCCCGCGTTGGTCCCAATCGGGGAACTGCCGGCGCGTTATAGTGTTTTCTTTGGTGCATGACGTTTCGCTTCGGCAACCTGACGCTCGATTCCGAGAGTCGAGCGCTGGTGCGCGACGGCAAGCCGGTCCCGATCTCCCCCAAGGCGTTCAAGCTGCTGCAGGTCCTCCTCGAATCGCGCCCGCGTGCGATTCCGAAGGCGGAGCTGCATCAGCGCCTCTGGCCGGACACCGTCGTCTCCGACGTGAACCTCCCCACGCTCATCGCCGAGATCCGCTCGGCCACGGGCGACGACGCGCGCGCACCCGAGTTCATCCGCACGGTCTACGGATACGGCTACGCGTTCGCCGGGAACGCCGCGGTCACGCGCCGCGACGGCCGCCCGGCGGGTTCTGGGGACTCGGTCTTCCGGCTCATCTGGGGGCAGCGCGAGATCGCGCTGTCGGACGGCGAGAACGTGCTCGGGCGCGGTTCCGACTCGCTCGTCTGGATCGACGCGCAGGGCGTCTCGCGACGCCATGCGCGCGTGATGATCGGAGCCGGCCTCGCGACGCTCGAGGACCTCGGCTCGAAGAACGGCACCTGGGTCAACGGCGTCCGGCTGAGCGCCCCCGTGGCGCTGCGGGACGGCGACGAGCTGCGCATCGGGAACGTGCCGATGACGCTCAAGATCTACGCCCGCCCGAGCTCCACGGAGACCGCGACCGGCGGCTTCTGAACCCGTCGCGGCGAAAACGCGGCGCGAAACCCAGGGAGTCCGCGTGAGGCGGCGGGCCGTCCTCGCCGTCGCCCTCCTCGTCGCCTCCGGAGTTCCGTGGCCGGCTTCGCGCTCCCTCGCCCAGGAAGCGCCGGCGACCGCGACGGCGACCGGCGTGTCGCCCGAGGACGCGGCCGACTTCGCCCGCCACGCCGCGACCGCCGTCCTCCGCGGACCGCGCAACATCTTCGTCGAGGCCATCGACGCCGACGGAATCCTCCGCAGGCTCCTGGGAGGCACGGTCTGGGGAGGGCTGACGCGGCGCCAGCAGGAGATCCTGCGGACCACGGTCCGGGACCACTTCTTCGACGCGCTGCGTCCCGCGGCCGCCGGCCCCGCGGAGGTCCGGTGGGCCTGGGTGCCGCCCGCCGCCGAGACGACGATCCCCGTCTCGCTCGGGCTCTACTACGGCAACGCGACGGTCAAGACGCGGTGGATCCTCTCGCACACGCCGCGCGGCTGGGTCATCGAGGACGTCGTCCTCCTCGATCCGGGCCTCTCTCTCGCGCGGGAGGCCGGCCAGCTGCTGGGACCGCATCCGGTCATTCCCCGCGACCGCGGCCGCGAGGCGCGCGCCCGGCTGCTGCCCCGCGTGCTCGGCCTCCTGGCCGTCGTCGCGATCGTGCTCGTCTTCGCGCGCCGGATTCCCGCGGACCGGCGGCGTCTCCTCTGGGTCACGGCGGCCGTGCCCGGCGCGCTCTTCCTGATCGACGGAGGGCTCGCCGCGCGCCGCGCGCTCATGGAGCCCTTCGCCCTCTCGGAGAGCCTTCCGCCGCAGGCCTGGCGCGAGCTCGAGAAGACGGCCTTCCAGAAGCAGGCCGAGCACGACGGCGAGGGCGCCCGCGCGGCGTGGGAGAAGGCGATCGAGGAGGGCGCGCCGAGGGCTCCCGTCGACTACCAGATGGGCCTCTACGCGCGGGCCGCAGGCGACTCGGCGCAGGCCAGCCGCGACTTCGAGGAGGCGCTCGAGGAGCAGCCCCCGGCGCCGGGCGCCGGCAAGGAGCTCGCCCTGATGGCGCTCGCCGACGGCCGGAACGCCGACGCGCGCGCCCGGCTCGTCCACTACCTCGAGGCGACCGGCCCCGACCCCGATGCGCTCGCCTCGCTGGCGGTGGTCGAGACCAACCTCGGCAACTCGGCGGCGGCGGTCGCGGCGGTGGAGTCGGCGCGCGCTCTGGTCGGCGAGAGCTGGAGGCGCGCGGAGCTCGAGGCCGAGATCTACGCGCGGGCGGGGAACGCGCCGGCCGCCGTCGCCGCGCTGCGTCCGCTCGAAGGCCTCGGGCGCCTCGACCGCTACGTGCTCCGCGCCGACCCGGCGTACCTGCCCATCGCGACGGACCCGGCGTGGATCGCGTTCCTCTCGGAGGAGCCGTCCGCGCCGAGGCGGTGACGGCCGCCGATCCGCGTCAGGCGCCGATCCACGCCCTCCAGCCCTGAAAGAGCTCGCGGGGCCCGAGCGCCGTCTCCGCGCGCAGCGCGTCCGCGATCGAGTCGCCCTCGCGCAGCCGGGCGACCACGCAGGCCAGCGCGCCCTCGCCGCGCACCGAGACGACGTACTCCACCAGCGAGAGGCTCTGCGCGTAGAGCGCGCGCGCCTGCGCCCGGTCCATCGCGCCCGGGAACCGGCTCTCGAGCTCCTCGATCGAGCCCGCGCCGCGGCCCCGCATCGCCGCGCGCGCCTCCTCCCGCGAGAGCCTCCGGCCCTCCAGCCACTGCGCGAGCCCCTCGTGGAGCCAGCCGGGCGCGCGGTCGCCCGAGGCCTGGCGCATCAGCGCGTGGGCGAGCTCGTGCGCGAGCACGGTCGAGAGCGCCGCCGGGTCGTCGGCGGCGGCGGCACGGAGGGCAACGCGGATCTTTCCGTCGTAGACGCCGGACACCCAGTCCGGAACCGAGGCGAGCGCGAAGAACGCGCGGCCGCCGTAGAGGACGACGACCTGGCGCCTCGCGAGCGGGACTCCGAAGAACGCCGACTGCGCGCGGTGGGCCGCCTCGAGGTCGTCCGCCGCGTCGCGCAGGATCGACTCCGGAATCGCGGGCTCGGCGAAGAGGGAGAAGTTCTCGGTGGACAGCGAGCGCTGGCCGCGAGCCACGGCGAGCTCGTCCCGCGAACGCGCCAGACGCCGCAGCAGGACGGGATCCTGGCCGCCGAGGCGCGCCGCCTCGCTCCACGCGACGACCGCGTCCTCCAGCCGGTGCACCCCGTAGAAGATCTCGCCGAGCGTGGAGTACGTCGCGAGGGTCTCGGGGAGCGCCGCGGCGCCGCGCTCCTCGGCGAGCCTCAGGTAGAAGGCCGCGGCGTCGTAGTCCTCCTCCTTCGCGTACGCGAGGGTGAGCTCGGCGAGCGCGGACCCGTTGCCCTCGTCGAGCGCATAGGCCTCGCCGAGAAGCTCGATGGCGCGGCCGGAGTCGCCGCTGCGGAGGTAGCCGGATCCGAACTCCTGCAGCTCGACGGCGAGCCTCCGCGCCTCCGGTCCACCCGGCGTGGCGCCCTCGGCGCGGCGAAGAGCGGACGCGACCGCGGCGTCGCGCTCGGGACCGGAGGGCTGCGGCGGGGCCGCACGCGCCGGAGGCTTCGCCGGAGAGACTCCGGCGAGCGCCGCGAGCAGGCAGAGCCCGGGGAGTCTCAAGGAACCCGGAACGGCGCCCACGCCTGCCGGGCCCGGCCCGCGGCGTCCTGCACGAAGATGCGCAGACCGTAGCGGCCGGCGGAGAGATTCGCGGGCGCCGTGAAGGCGAGGAGCAGGATCCTCTTCCCGTCGGCCTCCACCGTGGACCGACCCACGACCGAGAGCGCGCCCTCCTGGACCGGGCGTCCGTCGAACGCGATGATCTGCCCGTTCAACCGGAGCTCGTCGCCGCCTCCCTGCGAACCGAAGTGGTAGGCGACGACGCAGACCCGCGAGGCGGCGCCCGGCTGGACCTGCGGCTCCGCGGACGCCGCCCAGCCCTGCGCCGGCAGCTCGAGCAGCGAGGACGCCGCCTCCATGGGCGCGTTCGGCGGCGCGGTCGCGTCGGCCGCCGCGCGCGGCGATCCCGACCGGCGGCCGCGCACGACCGTCCAGTCCCCCGCTCCCTCCAGGAACAGCGGCGGCGCCAGGTACGGCTGTCCCTCCGCGAACGCCGGCACCAGGAGCGACGACACGGACAGCCCCATGCGGCCCGTCTCGCCGTTGCGCACGAGCGCGCGGAGACGGTAGCGCCCCGCCGGAAGCCGAAGCTCGCCGTAGTACTTGAGGCCGCTGGCCTCGAGCTTCGCCCGGCCCTTCGTCAGGTCGAGACCGATCGTCTGCGCCAGGAAGTCGGACAGCTGGTTGTCCGCGTCGGTGGCGTAGACGTAGATCTCGGCGGCCGCCCGCTCGCCCTTCTGGCCGCTCAGGAAAGCCCCGCCGGGGATCTCGAGCAGCACCGGCACCGAGGCCGCGGGCTCGCCGGTCGCGAACGCGGTCGCGAGCACGCGAATCGGGATCTCCTCCATCGGAATCTCGTTCGCGATGACGTCGGCCGCCGACAGGGTGCGCTCGAAGGGCGAGAGGCGGCGGAAGCCGCGCCGCTCGTAGTAGCCGGGACGTCCCGACACCTTCGCGCCGGGCACGGACACGCTGACTCCGATCTCGTGGTACGCCCCCTCGCCGCGGGAGCGGTCGGGGCGAAACGCGAGGACGTAGACGAGGCTCGTCTTCGCCATGAGCGCGTCCAGCTGCGCCCGCAGATCGTTGGTGTTCCGGAAGACCTCCCCTCCGGAGCCGTTGGCGAGCTCGAACAGCGAGTTCTCGCCGTCGGCCGGTCCCTGCGGAGCGCCCACCTCGGCGTCGGCCCCCGAGCGGATGCCGGCGATGTCGACGGCATGGATGACGCAGTCCGACCGGCGCATCAGGTCTCCCATGTCGGAGAGCTCCATCCGCAGCGGCGTGTCCCCGAAGCGCTTCTCCGAGTCGACCTTCCACTGCTCGCCCTGGATCAGCCACTGACGCTCGAGGTCGCTTTCGCGCGTGCCGACGAGGAAGCGCGCGGCGAATCCCTCCGAGAGGTAGACGACGTCCTTGCGGCCCTGGACCGCGTCGAGGGCGCGGCCGAGCTCGCGGAAGGACTGGATGAGGTTCCGGATGCGGCCGCGCTGGTACTCGTCCGCGCGGGCGTTGTTGACCGACTGCATCGCCTGGAGGTGCTCGACGAGCGCGGCCTGCGCGCTCCCCCGCCCGCCCGCGTCCGAGATCTCCGCGACGCGCGTCGTGTTCAGGTGGAAGGTCGAGGTGTCGAACGCGAACGCCAGCGGATCCGTGGTCCCGCGCGGCGCCTCCAGGCCCAACGTCTCGATCGCCCGCGCGAGCTGGGCGCGGTCGGAGGTGAACGTGACGAGGAGGCGCACGCCCCTCTCGACGGAGTAGACCGCCACGGCCGCGAGGTCCGTCGCGGAGAGGCCGTCGAGCACGAAGTCGCGGGCCGCCTTGCGCGCGGCCACGATCGACTTGGGCCTCGCGAAGGAGAAGTCGAAGAGGATCAGGAAGCGCCGCCGCGCGGGCCCGGGCGGGGGCTCGCCGCCGGGGGCGGCCGCTCGCTCGGCGAGATCCACCGCATCGAAGCCCACGATCTCCTGCCGGCGTCCGTCGTCGACGAGATTGAAGTCCTTCGCCTCGAGCCCGTGCAGCGGGGCGCCGTCGCGCCCGAGGACGCGGACCGGGACCTCGACGAGCGACACCTCGGCGGTCTCGCGAACGGGCCCGGGTTCCTGCGCCGCCGCGCCGCCGGGAAGGCAGAGCGCGAGCGCGCAGAGAGACAGGAGCGATCCGAGCTTCACCATGACGGCCTCGCGTCCCAAGACCGTCCTCATTATCTCCCTCCGGACGCCCTACGGCATCGTCTTCAGGAGATCGCGAATGTCCTTGGCGTCCGGCCCGTCCGGGGCGAGCTGCAGGGCCTTCTGGAAGTCGGCCTTCGCCTCGGCGTTCTTCTTCAGCTGCATCCGGACGAGGCCGCGGTAGTAGTACGCGTCGGCCAGGTCGGGCTTGATCGCGATCGCCTTGTCGAACGCGGGCTCGGCCTCCGCCGGCTTCTTGGCGTTGATCGAGAGGATGCCGATGTTCAGGTAGGGCTGAGGATCCGTGACCTTGTCGGGCGGGATCTTGTCGAGCGCGGCCTTGCCGGCCTCGAGGTTGCCCTTCTGGAGCTCGATCTCCGCGATCATCATCCAGGCGCCGAATTCCTGCGGGTCCTTGTCGGTGACCTGGCGGGCGTACTTGAGGGCCTCCTCGGTGTTGCCCTCGCCCAGGTAGGCCGCCGAGACCCGCTGGAGGAGCGGCGTGTTGTCGGGCAGCTCCGCGAGCGCCTTGACGTAGCTCTCGCGGGCGCCGGCCCAGTTCTTGGCGGCCATGGCCTGGTTGCCGGCCTCGATCGCCGCGGCCGTCTCCTTGGAGATCTTCTTGCCGCCGACCGAGATCTCCTCCGTCGGCGCGGCCGGCGCGCCGGGCGCCGGAGCGGCCGCCGCCTCGAGCTGGATCTCGACGGAGGGATTGCGCGATCCCTCGTTCAGGTCGACCGAGATCTTCTTGGTCTGATAGCCGGGCGCCTCGAAGTCGATGTCCCAGGCGCCGCCGACGAGCCCGAAGATCGCCCAGCGCCCCTTCTTGTCGGTCGTGAGGTCGGGCCCGCCGTGGGTGCTGCGGCCCCACCGCATCGCGACCTTGCAGCCCTCGATCGGCTCGCCCTTCGCGTTCTTCACGATTCCGTCGACGCGGGCCTTGCCGCCGCGCCAGTCCTGGGCGAAGACCGGGAACGCCCCGAGCGCGAGCACGGTCAGGACGAGAAGAGTCGTGTGGCGAGTCCGCATGGCGAGCCTCCTCGAGAGACTCGGACTATATCCAAGGAACGAGGAGGATCCTCAGTTCCCCTTCGCGGCCCGAGAAGTTTCCGATGACTTCGCGTCGCGTCCCCGTCCGCCGTAGAAACGCACGAGCGCGTTCACGAGCGCGTCGGCCACGCGCTCCCGGTAGGAGGGCGTCTGCAGGAGCCGGCGGTCCTCCGGGTTGTTGAGGTTGCACACCTCGACCAGCACGCGGGCCGGGATCCGGTTGTAGCGGAGGATCGCCGGCACCCACTCGCGTCCGCCGCGAATGACGTTGCGGCGAATCGGGTCGAACGCGTGCAGCGGGAGGTCCTCGGCGCGGAACGCCGCGACCACGCGCTCGGCGAGGTCTCGCGAGACGCCCTCGGCCTCGATGCGCTCCTTGCGCGAGAAGCTCACCTTCGGCGCCTCGCGGAATTCGCGGCGGGACTCGTAGGGCTCGCCGGACTTTCCGTACGTGCCGAGGAGGAACTTCTCCCCGGGGACGTACACCATCGTGCCGCGCACCGCGGGGTGGAGCGAGTCGGCGTGCAGGGAGACGAAGACCGTGCGGTCCTGCGTGCCGTCGCGTCCGCCCTGGCGCCAGACCGCGTTGGCGAGGTACCAGCGGAAGTTCACTCCGGTCGCCGCGTCCTCGATCGGGTACGGCGGCGTCGTGAGCACGCGGGCGCTGCGGCTCGAGGAGACCGCCGCCGCGACGCCTCCGGCGCACGGGGAGTCGCGCCCCACCGTCGGCACCACCCGCGCGCGCGTGCGCGTCTTGACCAGCCGCTCGAAGCGGCAGGCGATGTCGTACACGTACGACGCCTCCTCGACGCCGTCCACGAGCGCGCCGGTGTCCCGTCCTCCGTGGCCCGCGTCGAGCACCAGCGTGACTCCCGACAGGTCGGCGCTCTTGACCTTGTTCGAGAACTGCGCGGCCTCGAGGCGCGTGGCCTCGTCCTTCAGGCGCTCGGGGTCGTTGGCGGCCCGAAACTCGGGCGAGAGGTCCGAGACCGGGATCTTGATCGCGAAGCCGACCGGGATCGCGTGCACGTCGTCGATCCCGCTGCGCTGCGCGATCTCGCGGGCCTTGGCGTTGACGTCCTCGGCGTGGACGCGGCCCGTGAACCGCACGACGACGGCGGAGTAGAGCGCCTCGCCCTTCTTGAGGCGGTAGATCGCGTACGGGCCCTCCGCGTCCTGCGCGAACTCGAGGGCCGGCGGCTCGGCCGACGGAGGCGGCGCCGCCGCGACCGTCTCGCGGAACGCGGGCGTCAGGAGGCTCGGCGGGATCCGGATCACCTGGCCGGGCTGCGTCTCGAGCGACGCGATCCCGCCGGCCTCGCGGATCTCCTTGTACTTGCCCGCGTCTCCGGTGAACCACTCCGAGATCCTCCAGAGCGACTCGGGCTTCCCCGTCAGCGCCGCGACGCGATGGTCCCAGCCCTCCGCCGTCGCCTTGTCTTCCGGGAACAGGGCCTCGATGGCGACCTTGCGAAACGGACCGGAGAGCAGCCGGTAGGGCACCCTCACGACCGTGTCCGGCTTGAGGCGGCGGCCCAGGTTGCGGTTGGACGCCAGGATCTCCTTCTTCGTGGCGGGATCGTCGGTCAGGCGCCGCACGAACGCGTCGACGCCCTCGCCGGGCAGCGGGCGCGCCGAGAGGACGATCTCGTCGCCGTCGCCGATCGCCACCTGGATCTCCGGCGAGACGACGACCGTCTTCTCCCTGGCGGACGGCGCGGGCGCGCTCGCCGCGGCCGCGACCGACGCCGCGAACAGCAGCGCCGCGAGCGCGGGACGGCGTTTAGGACGGGCGGCCAGGAAGGGCATCCGGAAAGCCGGCTCCGGCCTCGAGCGCGCGCGCGGCGGCGAAGACCGTCTCCTCGCCGAACGCGGGACCGAGGACCTGCATGCCGAGAGGCAGCCCGCCGCGCGTCAGGCCCGAGGGCACCGAGATCGCGGGCAACCCGGCGAGCGACGCCGGCACCGTGAAGATGTCGGAGAGGTACATCGTGAGCGGATCGTCCGTCTTCTCGCCGATGCGGAAGGCGGGCGTCGGAATCGACGGGCACACGATGACGTCGGCCTCGGCGAACGCCCGATCGAAGTCCGCGCGCAGGAGATCGCGCGTGCGCAGCGCGCGTCCGTAGTACGCGTCGTAGTAGCCCGACGCGAGCGCGAAGGTGCCGAGGAGGATCCGGCGCTTGACCTCCGCGCCGAAGCCCGCGGTCCGGCTCTCGACGTAGAGGTCGAGGAGGCTCTTCTCGCTTGCCCGGGGCCCGTAGCGCACGCCGTCGAAGCGGGCCAGGTTCGAGGAGGCCTCCGCGCTCGCCAGCACGTAATAGATCGCGATCGCGACCGAGGCCCGAGGAACGGACACGTCGGTCACCACCGCGCCGGCGTCGCGGAAGAGGCGCCGCGCCTGCTCCGCATTGGCCGCGACCTCGGGATCGAGCCCATCGACCTGCGCCTCGCGGAGAAACCCGACGCGGAGTCCCTTCACGCCGCGGCCGAGCACCGCCTCGGGATCGCCCGTCTCGCGGCGCGCCGTCGTCGAGTCCATCGGATCGAACCCGGCGATCACGCGGTAGAGGCGGGCCGCGTCGCCGACGGAGCGCGTGAGCGGGCCGATCTGGTCGAGCGACGAGGCGAAGGCGACGAGCCCGTAGCGCGAGACGCGCCCGTAGGTCGGCTTGAACCCGACCACCCCGCAGCACGCCGCCGGCTGGCGGATCGAGCCGCCCGTGTCGGAGCCGAAGCCGCCGGGCACGAACCGCGCCGCGACGGCGGCCGCGCTGCCGCCGGAGGAGCCGCCCGGTATCCGCTCGAGATCCCAGGGGTTGCGCGTGACGTGGCTCGAGCTGTTCTCGGTCGACGAGCCCATCGCGAACTCGTCCATGTTGGCGCGCCCGATGAAGACGGCGCCGGCCTCCCGCAACCGCGCGGCGACCGTCGAGTCGCCCGGCGGCCGGAAGCCGGCCAGGATCTTCGACGCGCACGTCGCCTGGCGCCCCGCGATCCAGATGTTGTCCTTGACCGCGAGCGGGACGCCGGCGAGCGGCAGCCGCTCCCCCGCCGCCACCCGGGCGTCCACGGCGCGCGCCTCCGCGAGCGCGAGCTCGCCCGTGACCTCGAGAAACGCGCGGATCCGGCCGTCGCCCGCCGCGATCCGCGAGAGGGACTCCTCGACCACGTCGGTCGCGCGGCGGCGTCCCGAGCCGACCGCGTCGGCCGTCTCACGCACTCCGGGGATGGTGGTCAGGCGCGATTCTCCGTATCCGCGTCTAACCCTGACCGGGACCGACCACGCGGGGGACCACCCCGTACCCGTGGAGGAGGCGCGGGGCGTTGGCCTCCAGGGCCTCCTCCCCGTGCCCCGGACGGGGCGCGTCGTCGCGCAGGGGCGTGGTTGGGCCGGAGGCCGGGGTGCCGAAGGCCTCCTCGGGAATGCGCTTCAGCTGGTCGATGTAGTCGACGATGCGGGAGAGCTGGCGGCTCCAGAGGGGCAGATCCTCCTCGGGGAGCCGGAGACGCGCGAGGCCCGCGATCTGCCGGACGGTCTCCGGAGTGACAAGCGACCGCTCCGATGGCATCCTCGAAATTGTAGCGCAGCCACACGTTGAGCCAGCCGAACGCGAAACTCGAGACTCGAAACGCGAACCTGCGGGCGCGAATCGCGTCCCTGCGCCGGCGTCCCGAGGTTCGCGCGCTCGCGCGCCTGGCGAAGCAGGCGGAGCCCGGCGGCGTCGCCGTCTGGCTCGTCGGCGGCGCGGTGCGCGACGCCGCGCTCGGGAGGCCGATTCCGGAGGTCGACGCGGCCGTCGGCGGCGACGCGGAGGCGCTCGCGAAGGCGCTCGAGGCCGCGGGATTCGGCACCGCGGTCTTCCTCTCGCGGGACCGGCCCGGGCCGCGCGTCTTCCGCGTGGCCGGGCGGAGGCCGATCGACATCGCCGAGATCGAGGGCGGCTCGATCGAGGCGGACCTCCGCCGGCGCGACTTCACCGCGAACGCGATCGCCGTCGGCCTCGACGACGGACGGATCCTGGACCCCTTCGGCGGACTGTCCGACCTGGCGCGCGCGCGGCTGCGTCCCGTCGACCCGCGGAACCTCCTCGACGACCCGCTCCGCGCCCTGCGCGCGGCCCGCTTCCTCGCCACGCACGGTCTCTCCCCCGACGCCGCGACGCTCGAAGCCGCGCGCCGCGCGGCCCCCGGTCTCGCCCGCGTCGCGCCCGAGCGGATCGCGGTCGAGCTCTCGCGGCTGCTCGAGGCGCCGGAGGCGGCCGGCGGGCTCGCCTGGGCCGCGCGCGCCGAAGTCCTGCCGGCGGCGCTCGGCCTGCCGATCTCGAGGCCCGAGGCCGCGCGGGCCGCGCGCGCGCTCGGGCGGCTGGACGCCGCCGCCTTCCGGCGCCTGCCCTCCTCCCGAAGGCGCCGGCTGCGTCTCGCGAGGCTCGCGGGCGCGCTCGGGCTCGCGCCCGAGGAGACCCGGCGCTGGCTCGCCGGGCTCCGCCTGTCCCGCCGCGAGGCCGAGGAGACGGCGCGGCTGCAGGAGCTCGCGTCGTCGGCGCTCCGGGTCCGGTCGCGGCGCGATGGATTCGCGTGGCTCCTCGCGGCGGGGGACCTCGCGCCCGACGCGCTGGCACTGGCGAGCCTGCGGGGCGGCGCGGAAGAGGTGCGCCGCGTCACGCGGCTCAAACGACTGGCGCGCGTTCCTTTACGCCGTGTCCGCGTGACCGGCGGCGACGTCATCCGCTGGCTCTCGCTCGAGCCCGGCCCGCCGGTGGGTGCGCTCCTCGAGCGGCTTCGACTCGAGGCCGCGCTCGGGACCGTGCGAAATCGGCGTGAAGCGCGGAACTGGCTGGCCGGACAGGTCCGGCCGCGCCCGTAACCGGCTATAATCTCTACACATTGACCCTAGCCGAGCTGCTGAAGTTCATGGCCAAGAAGGAGGCCTCTGACCTCCACTTGAAGCCGATGAGACCCCCCTTGTTGCGGATCAAGGGACGGCTGATCCCCCTCAACGCGGACACTCTCCAGCCCAAGGACCTCGAGGAGATGCTCCTCGCCATCCTGACCCCGGCGCAGAAGGACCGGCTCGAGCGGAACCAGTCGGTGGACGTCGGCTACGGCCTGACCGGGGTCGCCCGGTTCCGGTGCAACATCTTCGTCCAGAGAGGCTCCTACGCGGCGGTCTTCCGGCGGATCCCGTTCAAGCTTCCCTCGATCGCCGAGCTCAACCTCCCCGAGGTCCTCGAGAGCTTCGTGCACCTGCAGAAGGGCCTCGTGCTGATCACGGGCCCGACGGGCTCCGGAAAGTCGACCTCCCTCGCCGGCATCATGCGGTCGGTCATCGAGAAGCGACCCGTCCACATCGTCACGATCGAGGACCCGATCGAGTTTCTCTTCGCCGACGGGAAGGCCGCCGTCTCCCAGCGCGAGGTGTCGACCGACTCTCCCAGCTTCGGGGAGGCCCTCAAGAACATGTTCCGGCAGGACCCCGACGTCATCATGGTCGGCGAGATGCGCGACTGGATGACGATGCAGACGGCCATCACGGCCGCGGAGACCGGCCACCTCGTCTTCTCGACGCTCCACACCAACAGCGCCGCGCAGTCGATCGATCGCATCATCGACAGCTGCCCCCAGGAGCAGCAGGCGCAGGTCCGATCGCAGCTCTCGATCGTGCTGCAGGCCATCGTGTCGATGAGCCTGATCGAGACCTCGGACGGCGCGGGCCGCGCCCCGGTGGTCGAGATCATGATCAACTCCCCGAAGATCGCGAAACACATCCTCTCCGGCGAGGTCAAGGAGATCCACGAGGAGATCGAGAACTCGGTCAACTACTACAAGATGCAGTCGATGAACCAGTCGCTCATCGCGCTGCTCTGCAACAAGAGGATCACGTACGCCAAGGCGATGGAGATCTCGACGGATCCCGAGGACCTGTCGCTCAAGCTCCGCAAGATCTTTCCGCAGATCGAGGAGAACCAACGAGGTGGACTCATGGCATCCGACAGCGATTTTTCGCAGATCACCCAGCTCCTGGAGATCAAGCGCCTGTACGAGGAGCAGGAGGAGAAGTGGAAGCTCCGCCTGTCCGAGAAGGACGAGGAGCTCAACAAGTACCAGATGGAGCTGCGCGAGCAGCGCCGGGCGGTCGAGGGCCGGGACCAGGTCCTCGCGGACACCGAGACGGAAGTGAACCGCCTCAAGGGCGACAACGAACGCATCTCCCGCGAGTTCCAGGCCAAGATCGGCCAGCTGAACGAGCGCATCAAGGAGCTCAACCAGCGCATCGTCCTCGCCGAGGGCGGCCAGCGCGCGGCGGCCGGGCAGGGCGGCGGAGGCGGCGGCTTCTTCAAGAAGTGACCCGCGGCAGCTTCTGCCTCCGCGGGTCATCCTGAGGCGCGCCAGCGCCGAAGGATCCCGTCCCCTTTCACGACACTCTCGTCCCGGATTTCACGGCTCCCGGCACGCCTCTCTCGCATAAGATGGGGCCAACGTGCGGGGCGTTTCCGCGCTCTGTCTCAGCGTCCTGGTCGCCTCGTCCGCGTCCCTTCTGGCGGGTTCGCCGGACGATCTGACCCGCGCCGAAAGTCTGCTCGAACGCAAGGACTACGCGGCCGCCGAGTCGCTCCTGCGCGAGGTCGTCCGGACGGATCCGAGGAACGCCCGTGCACACGGCAACCTCGCTCTGGCGCTTCTCCCCCAGCACAAGGTCGGCGAGGCGGTGACGGAGGCGCGTCTGGCCGCCGCCTTCGAGCCGGCGAGCGCTCAGGCTCACTTCATCTTCGGCATGGCTCTCGCCGCCGACCGCAAGCCGCTCGATGCGATCCGCGAGTACGAGCGAGCGGTCGAGCTGTCCAACGGCGCGGTCGGGCCGGTTTCGGCGCTCGCCCCGGCGTACGCCGCCGTCGAGGACCCGCGCACCGCCGCGACGTACGAGAAGCTCGCCGTCCTGCGTCCCGCCGATCCGTCCGTGCCGGCGCATCTCGCGGAGTATCTCTGGCGCACCGAGAAGGTGGAGGACGGCAACGCCGTGATGGAGCGGGCCCTCGTCACGTTCCCGGAGAACGCCGACCTGCGCGTGCGCTGGGGACGCTCGCTCGCTCAGCAGGACCGCTACGCCGACGCCGCCGAGGCGCTCGAGGGTGCCCGCCGTCTCGGCGCCGACGACGCCGAGACCCTCGCGCTGCTCGCGGACGTCGACGAGAGGGCGGGACGCGTCGAGGACGCCCGCGCGACCCTCGCCGCGGCGGTCGCCCGACACCCGCAGGATCCCGTCCTGGCGCACGCGCTGGGCAGGCTCCGGCTCGCGGAGGGGAAGACCGAGGACGCGCTGCCGCAGCTCGAGAAGGCCGCCCTGGCCCGGCCGAAGGCCGCCGACTACCAGCTCGACTACGGGCGATGCCTCGAAGCCTCGGGGCGCGTCGAGGACGCCGAGGCGGCCTACCGAAAGGCGATCGCGCTCTCCACGAACCTTCCGGCCGCCCACTTCGCGCTCGGCCGGCTGCTTCAGCGCGAGGGCCGGAAGGACGAGGCGGAGCGGGAGCTCGAGACCCACCACGCGCTGTACGAGCGCGCGCGCCGGCAGGTCTCGGCCGCCGACGTGCGGGATGCGGAGACCGCGCTCGCCTGGACGCTGCTCCGCGAGGGGAAGGCGGAGAAGGCGCTCGAGCGCTTCCGCGCGATCCACGAGACTCCCGAGTCCCTCCGGGGCGAGGCCGCCGCGCTGCAGCGCCTCGGTCGTCCGGCTGACGCGGTCCGCGCCCTCGAACGCGCGCACGAGCTCGCCCCGGACGACGCGCGGATCGCGCTCCTCCTCGCCGCCGGGCGCTCCAGGGCCACCGAGAGTCGATGAGCCTTCTCGCGGCGCTCCTGGCGGCGGCACTCGCGAGGGGAACGGCCGACTGTGCCGCGATTTTCACCGACGTCGCCCCCCAGGCGGGCCTGCGATTCCTGCACGATCGCGGCCGCACGACGGCGCAACGGATGGCCGAGACGATCGGTTCGGGGGTCGCGTGGCTCGACTACGACAACGACGGCTGGATGGACCTCTTCGTCGTGCAATCCGGTCCGCTGCCCCCCGCCCGAACGCGGGCGTCGCGAAATCGCCTGTATCACAACAATCGCGACGGCACCTTCACCGACGTGACGGAGAAGGCCCGGCTCGAGGACACCGGCTACGGCATGGGAGCGATCGCCGCCGACTACGACAACGACGGTTTCGTCGACGTCTACGTGACCGGTTACGGCCACAGTGCGCTGCTCCACAACAACGGCGACGGCACGTTCGGCGACGTCACCGCCGCGGCGGGCGTCTCGGGGCCTCCCTGGGCGACGAGCGCGGCCTGGGCCGACTTCGACGGCGACGGCTACCTCGACCTCTTCGTGGGGCAGTACTTCGACGACCGCAAGGAGAAGGACGTGTTCTGCGGAAACACGGCGACCGGAGAGAGGGACTACTGTCCCCCGCTCCCGTTCGACCCGGCGCCGAGCATCCTCTACCGGAACAAGGGCAACGGCACGTTCACGGACGTCACGCGGTCCGCCGGACTCGCGGACAAGCTCGGCAAGGCGCTCGGCGTGGTCTTCGTCGACGTGGATCTCGACGGACGGCCCGACCTCTACGTCGCCAACGACGAGATGATGAACTTTCTCTTCCGCAACCTGGGCAACGGCCGGTTCGAGGACATCTCGATTTCTTCCGGCACGGGATTCGGGCTCGAGGGCGAGCCGCAGGGAAGCATGGGGGTCGACGCGGGCGACGTCGATGGCGACGGCCTGCCCGACATCGTCGTCGCGAACTACGAGACGGAGACGAACGAGTACTACCGCAATCTCGGCTCCGGAGTATTCGACGACCTCTCGAAGGCATCGGGGTTCGGGCCCCCGACCCTCCCCTACGTCAAGTTCGGGCTGAACCTGCTCGACGTGGAAAACGACGGCGACCTCGACGCTCTCGTCACGAACGGCCACATCTCCGAACGCCCGCGTGTACAGGGCACGACCTATCCGGAGCCGCTCCAGCTGTTGGTCAACGGCGGCGGCGGCCGCTTTCGCGAGCAGCCGTGCGGTCCCGCATTCGACGCGCGCTACGTCGGCCGCGGGTCCGCCGTCGCCGACTACGACAACGACGGAGACCCCGACGTCGCCGTCTCCAACTCGGGCGGTCCGCTCCAGCTGCTGCGCAACGACGGCGGAAAGGGCCGCTGGGCCGGCGTCCAGCTCGTCGGGAAGAAGTCGAACCGCCAGGGCATCGGGGCCCGTCTCGTCGCCGAGACGCCGTCCGGCAGGAAACGGACGCGGTTCGTCTTCGCCGGCAACAGCTACCTTTCCTCCTCGGACCCGCGGGTGATCTTCGGGCTCGGCGAGGAGGACGCGATCGCACGACTCACGATCTTCTGGCCGTCCGGGATCGTGCAGACCGTGACGGCGCTCCCGGCCGGCAAGTACCACCGCATCGAGGAGACCGAGACGCCGGCGCCGAAGCCGTGAGTCGGCGAGGCTAGCCGGAGCGCATCGCGAGCCAGGCGGACGTCAGGGCGCCGGCGAAGCCGCCCGTCGTGTCGGCGAGCGCGTCGAGCCCCTCCATCGAGCGGCCCGGGATCCAGAACTGGTGGATCTCGTCGAGGGTCGCCCACACCGCGATCGCGCCGGCGACGGCGAGCGCGCGCAGCCAGGCGGACCGCGACGCCGGCGGCCACGCGATCGCGCGGCAGAAAAGGAATCCCTCCACCCCGTACAGGAAGGTGTGGACCAGCTTGTCGAAATTCGGGATCGCCGAGACGACCGGCACCTCCGGCGGCGACGGCCACGAGGTCAGCGCCATCAGGAAGACGCCCCAGCCGGCGGCGGCCCAGGCGGCCCTCCGGCGCGCCGCGGCGTCCGCGGGCCCGAAAAGAAAAGGGCGCCGCATCCCTGCGGCGCCCGGGGTCTCCATCGAATCGCCTCTCGCGCTTACGCTCCGCGCTTCGACGGGCCGGTGCGGGACGGGCCCTTCTTCGGCGCGGGCTTGGCGGCCGGCTTGACCTTCTCGGCCTTGGGTCCCGCGCCCTTGCGCGGCCCTCGCGTCTCGCGAGGCTCCGGCGGGGTCTCGCCGCCCTCCGCCTTCTCCTTGCGGACCGTCTCGACGCGGCCGCCCGAGGCGCGGCGTGCGCGATCGGAGAGAGACTCCTTGCGCGGCGCCTTCTCGCGGGGCTCGAACTTGTAGTCGACGAACTCGAGGATCGCGGCCTCCGCGGCGTCGCCCTTGCGGGCGCCGAGGCGCAGGATGCGCGTGTATCCGCCCGGGCGATCGACGAAGCGCGGCGCGAGCGTCTCGAAGAGGCGCTTCACCGTCGTGCGGTCCGGGATCCAGCGAGAGACGCGGCGGCGGGCGGCGACCCCGTCGCTTTTGGCGGCCGTGATGAGCCGCTCGGCCAGGGGCCGGAGCTCCTTCGCCTTGGTCAGCGTCGTCTCGATCCGCTCGTGCGTCATCAGCGAGGCCAGCTGGTTCGAGAACATGGCCAGCCGATGAGGCGTCGTGCGGCGGAGCTTGCGCCCCGCTCGGTTGTGTTGCATGGCCTACTCGCTCTTGGCTTCGACCGGCTCGAGCTCCATGCCGAGGGACAGCCCCATCGGACGGAGGATGTCCTTGATCTCGTTCAGGGACTTGCGGCCGAAGTTCTTGGTCTCGAGCATCTCCTTCTCGGAGCGCTGCACGAGGTCGCGGATCGTCCGGATTCCGGCGTTCTTCAGGCAGTTCGCGCTGCGAACCGAGAGCTCGAGCTCGTCGACCGACTTGTTGAGGTATTCGGCCAGGTTCTCGGGCAGCTCGCCGTCGGCGCCGCCCTCGAACGCCGTCTCGTGCTCGGCGTTGACGAAGATCGTGAGGTGGTCGCGCAGCAGCGTCGCCGCGAGCCCGACCGCGTCCGTCGGCGAGATCGTGCCGTTGGTCCAGACCTCGAGCACGAGGCGGTCGTAGTCGGTGGCCTGCCCGATGCGGGCCGCCTCGACGTGGTAGTTGACCCGACGCACCGGCGAGTGCACGGAGTCGATCGGGATGTAGCCGATGCCCATGTCGTCGTCGAAGTTCTTGTCGGCGGACACGTAGCCGCGTCCGGCGGACACCCGCATCTCCATGCGCAGGCGGCCGTTCTCGGAGAGCGTGGCGATCGGCGCATCCGGCTCCAGGATCTCGATCGACGAGTCGCCCTGGAGGTCGGCCGCGGTGACCTTGCCCTTGCGCTCGACGTCGAGCGTCAGGAGCTTCTCCTCGTTGGTGTGCATCTTGATCGGGATCTGCTTCAGGTTGAGGATGATGTCCGTCACGTCCTCGACCACGCCGGGCAGGGACGAGAACTCGTGAAGCACGCCCTCGATCTTGACGGCCGTGATCGCCGCCCCCTCGATCGAGGACAGCAGCACGCGGCGCAGCGCGTTGCCGATGGTCGTGCCGAACCCGCGCTCGAAGGGCTGGGCGTAGAACTTTCCGTACGTGGACGTCAGCGTCTCGGAGTCGATCTCGAGCCGCTTGGGTTTCTGAAATCCTTTCCACAAGGCCATGTTTTCTCTCCTTACTTGGAGTACAGCTCGACGATCAGCTGCTCCTGGATCGGCAGTTTGATGTCCTCGCGCTTGGGCAGCTCGACGACGCGTCCCGAGAACGACTCGGGCGTCAGGTCGAGCCACGACGGGACGCCGCGTGCGCGGGCGGTCTCGACGGAGGCCTTGACCTGCTCGTTGGTCCGGCTCTTCTCCTTGATCGCGACGACCTGCCCCTTCGAGACCCGGTACGACGGGATCGAGACCTTGCGGCCGTTGACCGCGACGTGTCCGTGCCGCACGAGCTGACGCGCCTGCGCCCGCGAGGCCGCGAAGCCGAGGGCGAAGACGACGTTGTCCAGCCGGCGCTCGAGCTCCTCGAGGAGGTTCGCGCCGGTGATCCCCTTGCGGCGCTCGGCGCGCGCGAAGGCCAGGCGGAACTGGCTCTCGAGGAGACCGTAGATGCGCTTGACCTTCTGCTTCTCGCGAAGCTGGATCCCGTAGCCGAGCAGCTTGCTGCGCCGGCGGCCGTGCTGCCCGGGCGGGTAGTTGCGGCGCTCGATGGCGCACTTGTCCTTGAAACAGCGGTCCCCCTTGAGGAACAGCTTCATCCCTTCGCGCCGGCAGAGCCGGCAAACCGATTCGCTATACCGAGCCAAGCTCGAGAACCTCCCTCGACCCCTCGTTTTGCTTTACGTCCTTCCTCCCGGCCGGGACCGATGAGCCGGTTTACGGACGGGCCGCCGCGCGAGGCGGTCGGCCATCAACCCTCAGAACGAGGGCGTATTCCCTAGACCCTGCGGCGCTTCCTCGGCCGGCAGCCGTTGTGGGGGATCGGCGTCGTGTCCTTGATCGACTTGATGTCGATCCCGTTCGCCTGAAGCGCCCGGATGGCCGACTCGCGGCCGGCGCCGGGACCCGTCACCCGGACGTCCACCGAACGCACGCCGTGCTCCTTGGCGTGCTCGGCGCAATTCGCCGCGGCGAGCTGCGCCGCGAACGGCGTCCCCTTGCGCGACCCCTTGAAGCCGATCCGGCCCGCCGAGGACCAGGCCAGGATGTTGCCCTCCTGGTCCGCGATCGAGACGATCGTGTTGTTGAACGACGCCGCCACGGTCGCCTGACCGTGCGGGATCGCCTTCTTCTCCTTCTTCCCTCCGCGGGGGCGCTTGCCCTTGACGCCCTTCGCGCCCTTCTCGGGCGTGGGAGCCGCAGGTGTCGGTGTCGCGTCAGCCATGGTTCCCTCTCACCCCTTACTTCTTGGTCGCTTTCTTCTTGCCGGCGATGGTCTGCTTGCGCGGGCCCTTGCGGGTCCGGGCGTTGGTGTGGGTGCGCTGTCCACGCACCGGCAGGTTGCGGCGGTGGCGCAGGCCCCGGTAGCAGCCGATGTCCATCAGCCGCTTGATGTCGACGGCGATGTCCTTGCGCAGGTCGCCCTCGACCTTCACGTCATCGGTGATGACCTTGCGGATCCGGACGACCTCCTCCTCGGACAAGTCCTTGACGCGCGTGTCCGGACGGACGTCGGCCTTCTCGAGGATGAAGTTGGCCTTGGGCCGGCCGATGCCGTAGATGTAGGTCAGCCCGATCTCGACCCGCTTGTTCAGCGGCAGATCCACTCCCGCGATGCGTGCCATGTCTTACCCCTGCCTCTGCTTGTGCTTGGGCGTCACGCAGATGACGCGGACGACGCCCTTGCGATGCACGATCTTGCACTTGGCGCAAATCTTTTTTACCGAGGCTCTGACTTTCATGGTTCCCAGTTTTCAGTTTTCAGTTTTCAGTTTCAGTTCGGGACTGATGACTGACGACTGTGAACTGATAACTCCTCCTCACTTGGTTCTCAGTTTTCAGTTTTCAGATTTCAGTTCGGGACTGATGACTGACGACTGTGAACTGATAACTCCTCCTCACTTGTACCGGTAAATGATGCGACCCCGCGTCAGGTCGTAGGGCGACAGCTCGACGAGCACCTTGTCCCCGGGAAGGATGCGGATGAAGTTCTTCCGCATCTTTCCGGAGATGTGCGCCAGGACCTGATGCTTGTTCTCCAACTCCACCTTGAACATCGCGTTGGGCAACGGCTCGACGACCGTCGCCATGACCTCGATTGCCTCGTCCTTCGACATCGTCGAAGCGCCTAGGCGCTCACGGCCGCGCGCAGGGCGGCCAGACTGCCCGTGCCCAGGATCACCGCCCCCTGCGGCTCCAGGGCGATCGTATGCTCGAAATGCGCCGACTTCGACCGGTCGCGCGTCCGCACGGTCCAGCCGTCCGGGTCGACGCTGACCTCCGCGCGGCCCAGGTTGAACATCGGCTCGATCGCCAGGACCATCCCGGCCTTGAGCAGGCTTCCCCGCCCCCCGGGGCCGTAGTTGGGAATCTGAGGCTCCTCGTGGAGCGCCGTCCCCACGCCGTGCCCGACGAAGTCGCGCACGACGCCATAACCGTTGACGATGGCCACGGCTTCCACCGCGGCCCCGATGTCCGAGACCCGCGCGCCCGGTCTGGCCGCCGCGATGCCATCGGCGAGGGCCCGACGGGTGGCGTCGAGCAGCTTGGCCGTCTCCGGGTCGATCTTTCCGACCGGGATCGTGCGCGCCGCGTCGCCGAAGTAGCCCTCCACGACGGCGCCGCAGTCGATGCCGATGACGTCGCCCTCCTGGAGCGCGCGCTTGCCCGGGATCCCGTGCACGACCTCGTCGTTGATCGACGTGCAGAGCGTCTTCGGGTATCCCCGGTAGCCGATGAACGCGGGACGGGCGCCCTGCCGGCGGATCTCCGCCTCCGCGATCCGGTCGAGCTCGTCGGTCGTCACCCCGGGCGCCACCGCCTTCTCGACGAGCGCCAGCGTCTCGAGCACGATGCGCGACGCCTCCTCCAGCTTCAGCAGCTCTTCGTGGCTGCGGATCGTGATCATGCGGGACTCCGGGAGCCCTTACGTACGCTCAGAAGCGCCTCGTCGATTCGTTCGGAGACCTCGGGGACCGTCCCCACTCCGTCGACGTCGGCAATCAGGTCCCGCTCGCGGTAGTAATCGATCAGCGGCGCGGTCTTCTCTCGGTACACGCGCAGGCGCTCCCGGACCGTCGCCGGAGCGTCGTCCGAGCGGCTCTCCGAGGCCGCGCGGCCCGCCATGCGGTCGACGAGGAGCGGCTCGGGAACCGAGAGGTTCAGCACGCCCGACAGCGCCTGGCCCGTCTCCCCGAGCATCGTCTCGAGGGCACCGGCCTGGGCCAGAGTGCGCGGGAACCCGTCGAGGATGAACCCGTGGCGGGCGTCCGTCTGCTGCGTCCGCTCGCGGATCAGCGCGACCATGAGGTCGTCCGAGACGAGCTCGCCCGTGTCCATGACGGCCTTGGCCTGAAGGCCGAGCGGCTTGCGCTCGAGGACGGCGGCGCGGAGGATCTCCCCCGTCGAGATGGCGGGTACGCCCAGCCGGCTCGCGAGGAGCTTCGCCTGGGTGCCCTTGCCGCTGCCCGGGGGGCCGAGGAAGACGACTCGCATGGTCCGGCTAGCTCCGGCGCCCGCGGATGCGGCTCTTCTTGAGGAAGCCGGTGTAGTGGTGCTCGACCAGCTTCGACTCGACCTGCTGGACCGTGTCCATGGCGACGCCGACCACGATCAGGAGCGAAGTGCCGCCGAAGTAGAAGTTGAACCCGAAGCCCTCGGTCATGAACTTCGGCAGCGCGGCCTCGAGCCAGGGTCCGATCCCGGGGATGCCCTGGACCTTGAAACCGTTGTTGAGGATGTCCGGCAGCAGGGCGACGAACGTCAGATAGAGCGCGCCGACGATCGTGATGCGCGACAGGACGGTGTCGATGTAGTCGGCCGTCTTCTTGCCGGGCCGGATGCCGGGGATGAACCCGCCGTACTTGCGCATGTTGTCGGCCGTGTCGGTCGGGTTGAAGATGATCGACGTGTAGAAGTAGCAGAAGAAGAGGATTCCCGCGGCGTAGAGCAGGATGTAGAGCGGGTGCCCCATCGACAGGGACGTCGCGGCCCGCTTCATCCAGTCGGCTCCCGAGATCTGCGCCAGGTAGCCGGGCAGCGACAGGATCGAGATCGCGAAGATGATCGGGATGACGCCGCCCGTGTTGACCCGCAGCGGCAGGTACGTGTTCTGCCCGCCGTAGACGCGGCGGCCGACCACGCGCTTGGCGTACTGGACCGGGATCCGGCGCTGCGAGCGCTCGACGTAGACGATGAGCGCGACGATCGCGATCATGAAGACGAGCACGCCGATCAGGCTGAGGACGTTGAGCGTCCCGTTCTTCAACTGCGTGAAGAGGCCGAAGATCGCCCGCGGCAGGTTCGCCACGATGCCGGCGAAGATGATGAGCGAGATGCCGTTGCCGATCCCCCGCTCGGTGATCTGCTCGCCGACCCACATGATGAAGATCGTGCCCGTCGTCAGCGTGAGGACCGTCATCAGCACGAAGCCGGTGCCCGGCCGGGGCACGAGGGGCATGCCGCCCGGCGACACCTGCTTCTCGAGCCACAGCGCGATGCCGCTCGCCTGGATGAAGGACAGCAGCACCGTGCCGTAGCGCGTGTACTGGGTGATCTTCTTGCGGCCCATCTCCCCTTCCTTCGAGAGCTTCTCGAGGTAGGGCCACACGACGGTCAGCAGCTGCAGGATGATCGAGGCCGAGATGTACGGCATGATGCCGAGCGCGAACACCGACAGGCGCCGCAGCGCGCCGCCCGAGAAGATGTCGAGATAGCCGAAGAGCGACCCGGCGGACGCCTTGAAGAAGGCGTTGATCGCCTGCGGGTCGACGCCGGGCGTTGGGATGTGCGCCCCGAGCCGGTACACGGCGAGCAGCAGAAACGTGAAGAGCAGCCGCTTCCGCAGGTCGGGGATGTTGAAGACGTTCGCGAAGCTCTGGAGCGCGCTCAACGGGACAGCACCTCGCAACGGCCGCCGGCCGCTTCGATTCCGGCCTTGGCCGATGCCGAGAACTTGTGCGCCGACACGGTCAGCGCCTTCTGGATCTTTCCGTCGCCCAGGATCTTGACGGGACGGTTCTTGCGGGTGAGCCGGAGCTCGGTCAGCGCCTCCGGGGTCACCGACGCGCCGGCCTCGAAGCGATCGAGGTCGGAGAGGTTCACGATGTCGTACTCGACCCGGAAGATGTTGGTGAAGCCGCGCTTCGGGAGCCGGCGGTGGAGCGGCATCTGGCCGCCCTCGAATCCGCGCTGGTGGCGATAGCCGGTCCGGGAACGCTGGCCCTTGTAGCCGCGGCCGGCGGTCTTCCCGTGGCCGCTGCCGGGTCCACGCCCCACGCGCTTGCGGTAGTGGGTCGCGCCCGGGGCAGGCCCGAGATCGTGCACGCCCAGCGCGGGCGGACGGGACGGCGCCTCGGCGGCCTTTCGGGCCGGACGCGGAGGCCGCGCGGCCTTCGGAGCGGCGGGAGCCGCCGGAGCGGCGGCCTTCTTCGCCGATGCCGCCGTCTTGGCCGGAGCCGCCGCCTTCGCGGCCGGTTTCGCCGCCGCCTTCTTCGGGGCGGAGGCGGGCTTCTTCGTCGTCGGAGTCTTCTTCTTCTCGACCATGTTCGTGTATCAGCCCTTCGTCGCTTCGACTTCCACGAGGTGCCGGACCTTGCGCAGCATGCCGCGCAGCGACGGCGTGTCGACCCGCGTCAGCTCCTCGCCCAGGCGCCGGAAGCCGATTCCCCGCAGGGTCGCCTTCTGGTCCTTGGGCGTGCAGATGCCGCTCTTCACGAGGCGCACCTTCAGGGTGGCCCCATCCGACTTCTTTTCGCGCCGCGCGTCCTCCCGCGCGGACTTCTTCCCAGTCTCGGTCACGCCGATTCCTCCGTCGTCGCCGCAGGCGCCTCGGCCGCCGACGCGGCCCGCCCGCGCCGCCTGGCGATCTCGTCCTCGTTCTTCAGCCGCAGCAGCCCGTCGAACGTCGCCTTGATGACGTTGTGCGGGTTGGTCGTGCGCAGCGACTTCGTCAGGATGTCCTGGATGCCGACCGACTCGAGCACCGCGCGGACCGGTCCGCCCGCGATGACGCCGGTTCCCGCCGCGGCGGGCTTCAGGAGCACGCGCCCCGCGCCGTAGGCGCCGATGATCGTGTGCGGGATCGTCGTTCCCTTCAGCGAGATCTGCTGCATGTTCTTCTTGGCCATCTCGATCCCCTTCTTGATCGCCATGGGGACTTCCTTGGCCTTGCCCGAACCGTAGCCGACACGCCCCTGCCCGTCGCCGACGACGACCAGGGCCGAGAACGAGAAGTTCTTGCCGCCCTTGACCACCTTGGTCACGCGGTTGATGTGGACGACGCGGTCGATCAGCTCACGACCCTGCGCGTCCCGCTCCTTCTCGCGCTCGCGCGGCGCCCGCGGTCCCCGGTTGCTGCTCATCGCTTGGACCTCTTCCCTTTCGCCATGCCTAGAACTCCAGGCCGCCCTTGCGCGCGGCCTCGGCCAGGGACTTCACCCGGCCGTGGTAGCGATACCCGCCCCGATCGAACACGACCTTCGTGACGCCGGCCTTCTTCGCGCGCTCGGCGACGAGCAGGCCGACCTTGCCCGCGGCCTCCCTGTTGCCGCCGCCCTTCGCGTTCTCCTTGCGGAGCCCCGCGTCGAGCGAGGACGCGTGCGCCAGCGTCGAGCCGTTGCCGTCGTCGATGACCTGCGCGTAGATGTGGCGGCCGCTCTTGAAGACGGCCAGGCGCGGGCGCTCCTGGGCGCCGCGCACCGCCTGCCGGATCCGCATGCGGATGCGGCCCCGAGACTCCGTGCGTGCTTGCGATCGATTCATGACTTACTTCCCGCCGGCCTTGCCGACCTTGCGCTTGATGATCTCGTTGGCGTACTTGATGCCCTTCGCCTTGTAGGGATCCGGAACGCGCAGCTTGCGGATCTCGGCCGCCGTCTGTCCCACGCGCTGCTTGTCGGCGCCCGTGACCGTCATGCGGCCGGCCTTCGCGTCCACGGAGACGGCGATGCCCTCCGGGATCGGGAAGTCGATCGGGTGCGAGTAGCCCAGCGTGAAGAGCACGGACTTGCCCTTGACCTCGGCCTTGTAGCCGACGCCCGAGATCTCGAGCTCTCGCGTGAAGCCCTTGGTGACGCCCTCGACCGAGTTCGCGACCAGGCTGCGCAGCAGGCCGTGGACGGCGCGCGTGTGCGGCTCGTCGCCCTCGCGGGCGATCTTCACCGAGCCGTCGACCACGGTGACCTTGAGCCCGGCGGGGATGGCGCTCGTCAGCTCGCCCTTCGGGCCCTTGACGCGGACGCTCTGCGCGTCGGCCTTGACGTCCACGCCCTTGGGGATCACGACCGGCATTTTTCCTATGCGAGACACGGGTGACTCTCCTTACCTCACCAGACGTTGCAGAGAACTTCGCCGCCCAGCCTTTGCGCGCGGGCCTTCTTGTCGGTCACGATGCCCCTCGAGGTCGAGACGATCGCGATGCCGAGCCCTCCCAGCACCTCGGGGATCGCCTCGGCCTTGGCGTAGACGCGGCGGCCCGGGCGCGAGACGCGCTCGATACCGGCCACGATGGGCTCGCCGTCGCCGTCGTACTTGAGCCCGACGCGGAGGAACGGCCTGCCGTCCTTCTGCTCGCGGCGGTACGAGGCCACGAATCCCTCTTCCTCGAGCACCTTCAGCACGGACTCCTTGAGGCGAGAGGCCGGCACGTCCACACGGTCGTGCCCGGCCCGCATCCCGTTGCGCAGGCGCGTGAACAGATCGCTCAGCGGATCGCTCGTCTTCATCGCGTCACCGCCTACCAGGACGCCTTCAGGATCCCCGGGATGTACCCGAGGTTGGCGTTCTGCCGGAAACAGATGCGGCACAGCGCGAACTTCCGCAGCACGCTCCGCGGCCGGCCGCAGACGCGGCAGCGGCGGACCGTGCGCGTCATGAACTTGGGCTTGCGCGCCGCCTTGATTCTCATTGCACGAGTGGCCATTCGATCAGTCTCCTGCTACTTCGCGAACGGCATGCCGAGCTCGGCGAGAAGCGCCTTCGCCCGGTCGTCCCGTCCTGCCGTCGTCACGATCGTCACGTTGAGTCCCTTGGACTTGTCGGTCTTCGCGTAGTCGATCTCCGGGAAGATGAAGTGGTCGCGGACGCCCAGGGTGTAGTTGCCGCGGCCGTCGAACGCCTTCGCCGAGACGCCGCGAAAGTCGCGAACGCGCGGCAGGGCGATGTTGATCAGCCGGTCGAGGAACTCCCACATCCGGTCGCCGCGCAGGGTCACCCGCGCGCCGATCGGCATCCCGGTCCGCAGCTTGTAGGTCGCGATCGACTTCTTCGCCTTCGTGACCACGGCGCGCTGCCCGGCGATCGCGGTCAGCTCCTCGGCCGCCCCGTCCAGCATCTTCGGGTTGGCGACCGCCTCGCCGAGGCCCATGTTGAGCACGATCTTCTCCACGCGCGGAATGGCCATGCCGTTGTCGATCCCGAACTCCTTGCGCAGCGCCGGAGCGACCTGCTTCGCGTACTGTTCTTTGAGTCTGGCTGCCATCTTCTCGTCTCTCTAAGCGAGGACCGCGCCGCTCTTCTTGGCGACGCGCTCCGGATTACCCTCGGAGTCCCGCCGGCGCGCGACGCGCGTGCGGGTGTTGCGGTCCGGATCCACGAGCATCACGTTCGAGATGTGGATCGCCGCCTCCTTCTCCGAGATCCCCCCGGCGATGTTCTTCGCCGGGTTGGGCCGCATGTGGCGCTTGATCATGTTGACGCGCTCGACGATGACCCGGCCCTCGGCCGGCATCACGCGAATGATCCGCCCCTGGCGGCCCCGATCCTTGCCCGCGATCACGACGACGGTGTCGTTCTTGCGCAGCTTCGGCTTCGAGCGCGGCATCAGAGCACCTCCGGCGCCAGGGAAATGATCTTCATGAACTTCTTCTCGCGCAGCTCGCGGGCCACCGGCCCGAACACGCGCGTACCGATCGGCTCGCCCTCGTTCGAGATCAGGACCGCGGCGTTGTCGTCGAACCGGATGCTCGACCCGTCCTTGCGCCGATGGTTGCGGCGGGTCCGCACCACGACCGCGCGGACGACCCGCTTCCCGTGCTTCTCGACGAACGGCGAGTCCGGAGCCGCCTCCTTGACCGAGGCCGTGATGATGTCGCCCAGCCGGGCGTACTGGCCGGCCGAGCCGCCCCGCATCCGGATGCACGCGATCTTGCGCGCGCCGGAGTTGTCCGCCACCTCGAGGATGGTCCCCATCTGGATCATCGCAACACCCCTACGCCTCGGCCCGGGTCAGGATCTCTCTCAAGCGCCACCGCTTGAGCTTCGACATCGGCCGCGTCTCTTCGATCCGCACGCGGTCGCCGATCTTCGCCTCGTTCTTCTCGTCGTGCGCGTGGAACTTGCTCGTGCGCTTGATCGTGCGCGTGTACTCGGCGTGCTGCACGCGGCGCTCCACCTGCACGACGATCGTCTTCTGCATCTTGTTGGAGACCACGCGGCCGACCTTGGTCTGCCGGCCGCGGCTCTCCGTGGCGGTCGCCGCCGCCTTCTTCGTCTCGGTCATCGCCCCTCCGCCTTCAGCGCCAGCGCCCGGCGGTACGTCTTCACCCGCGCCAGGTCGCGCCGGAGGACGCGCAGGCGGCTGGGATCCTCCAGCTGCCCGGTCGACTTCTGCAGGCGCAGCTTCCAGCTGGCCTCCCGAAGCTGTTTCTCTTTCTCCAGGAGCTCCGCGTCGCCCTGCTGGGCCAGCGTCTCCCGTTCCTTCTTCTTCATCGGATCTCCATCTCGGACTCGCGCGTCACGAGACGCGTCTTCAGCCCCAGCTTGTCGGCCGCGAGGTCGAGCGCCTCCTTGCCGGTCGCGAAGTCGACGCCCTCCATCTCGTAGAGAATGCGGCCCGGCCGGACCACGGCGACCCAGCCCTCCGGCGCGCCCTTGCCCTTGCCCATGCGAGTTTCCGCCGGCTTCTTGGTGATCGGCTTGTCCGGAAAGATCCGGATCCAGATCTTGCCGCCGCGCTTGATCGCGCGGGTCATCGCGATGCGGCCCGCCTCGATCTGCCGCGCCGTGATCCAGCCCGGCTCGAGGACCTGGAGGCCGATGTCGCCGAACGCGAGCGTGCCGCCGCGGTAGGCCTTTCCGCCCATGCGTCCGCGCTGCTGCTTGCGGTACTTGACCTTGGATGGCATCAACATGATGAGTTCTCAGTTTTCAGTTTTCAGTTTTCAGTTTTGAGTTTTCAGTTTTGAGTTTTCGGTTCGAGAGTCCGTTCTCCTACTGAGAACTGACAACTGACGACTGAAAACTTCTTCCTCACGCCGCGCTCTTCCTTCTGTTCTTGGCCTTGTGCTGCTCGCCGCGGTAGATCCACACCTTGACGCCGATCTTTCCGTAGGTCGTGTTCGCCTCGGCGAAGCCGAAGTCGATGTCGGCCTTCAGCGTGTGAAGGGGCAGGCGGCCCTCCTGGTACCACTCGGATCGCGCGATCTCGGCGCCGTTCAGGCGGCCGGCGCAGCGGATCTTGATGCCCTGCGCGCCGAACCGGAACGCCGACTCGATGCCCTTCTTCATGGCGCGGCGGAACGCGACGCGCCGCTCGAGCTGCAGGGCGATCGACTCGGCCACCAGCTGCGCGTCGGTCTCGGGCCGCTGGATCTCGATGATGTTGATGTGGACCTCGGTGTTCGTGCGCTTCTGGAGCTCGTCGCGAAGCTTGTCGACCTCGGCCCCGCGCTTGCCGATGATGATCCCCGGCCGCGAGGTCTGGATGTTGACCTTGAGCTTGCCCGCGAAGCGCTCGATGTCGATCTCGGAGACGCCGGCGTGCGACAGCCGCCCCTTGAGCTCCTTGCGCAGCTTGAGGTCCTCGTGCAGGAACTTCTGGTAGTCCTTCTGCGAGAACCAGCGCGAGTGCCAGGTTCGGTTGAATCCGAGCCGGAATCCGTAGGGATGAACTTTCTGGCCCATGGTTTACACCTCGTCCGAGAGTTCGATGGTCAGGTGGCTCTTGCGGTGGAGCACCCGATACGCCCGGCCCATCGGCGCCGGACGCACGCGCCGCTCCTGCGGCCCCTTGTCGACGGTGATGCGACGCACCACCAGCTGGTCCACGTCCAGGTGCGCCTCCTGCTGCTCGGCGTTCGCGACGGCCGAGCGCAGCGTCTTCAGGATCGCGCGCGCGGCAACCTTGTTGGTGTGGCTCAGGATCGCCACGGCGTCGTTGACCTTCTTGCCGCGGACCATGTCGATCACGAGCCGCGCCTTCTGCGCGGAGCCCTTCATGTAGCGGAGTCGAGCGGTGGCCTTCATCGGATCCGCCTCATCCCTTCGCCGGAGCCGCCGCGGGCGCCGCGCCCGGGGCGGGTCTCGGCGCTCCCGGAGCGCCCGGCGCGCCCGGAGCTCCCGCCACCGCCGCACCGGCCTCGGCGGCCTTCTTGCCGCCGTGACCCTTGAAGATCCGGGTCGGGGCGAACTCTCCGAGCTTGTGCCCGACCATGTTCTCGGCCACGTAGACCGGGATGAACTTCCGGCCGTTGTGGACGGCGATCGTGTGCCCGACCATGTCGGGGATCACCGTCGAGCGGCGGGACCAGGTCTTCACGACCTTCTTCTCGCGCGAGGCGTTCAGCGCCGCCACCTTCTTCGAAAGGTGGGCGTCCACGAACGGCCCCTTCTTGATCGAACGCGTCATCTCTTATGCCTTCGACTTGCGGCGGCGGATGATGAATCCGTCGGTCCGCTTGTTGTTTCGGGTCTTCATGCCCTTCGTCTTCCAGCCCCACGGCGAGGTCGGGTGGCGTCCGCCCGAGGTCTTGCCTTCGCCGCCGCCCATCGGATGATCGACCGGGTTCATCGAGACGCCCCGGTTGTGCGGGCGCCAGCCCAGCCAGCGGTTGCGGCCGGCCTTTCCGATCGACACGTTCTCGTGCTCGAGGTTGCCGACCTGCCCGATCGTCGCGTAGCACTCGACGTGGACCTCGCGGACCTCGCCGGAGGGCAGGCGGACCTGCGCGTAGTCGCCCTCCTTGGCCATCAGCTGCGCCGCGGAGCCGGCCGAGCGGACGAGCTGGCCGCCCTTGCCGCGCGTGAGCTCGATGTTGTGGATCGTCGTACCGAGCGGGATGGCCCGCAGCGGCAGCGCGTTGCCGGGCAGGATGTCCGCCGCCGGTCCCGAGACGACCTGCGCGCCGACCTGGAGCCCGTTCGGCGCCAGGATGTAGCGCTTCTCGCCGTCCGCGTAGTGGAGCAGCGCGATGCGCGCGGTGCGGTTGGGGTCG
This sequence comes from Thermoanaerobaculia bacterium, assembly GCA_036406835.1. Lineage (GTDB taxonomy): Bacteria > Acidobacteriota > Thermoanaerobaculia > UBA5066 > Gp7-AA6 > DAHUXD01. Next base: position 2,285 of record DASXAG010000103.1, on the reverse strand, counting down.
TACTCGATCGTCGCCACCCGCGCCGGGATGTCCTGCTTGTCGCGGCGGAAGTCGATGATCCGGTAGAGCCGCTTGTGGCCCCCGCCCATGAAGCGGGACGTCGCCCGGCCCTGGTTGTTGCGGCCGCCGGTCGACCGCATGCCGACCGTGAGGCGCTTCTCCGGCCGAACCGGAGAAATCTCCTCGAAATCGAGCTTGGTCTGGAACCGGACTCCGGCGGAGGTCGGTTTGAATTTCTTGACAGCCATTACACGCCCTCGAAGAACTCGAGCTTCGCGTCCGGCGCCAGCCGGACATAGGCCTTCTTCCAGGCCTTGCGCTGCCCGAGGAATCGACCCATGCGCTTCCACTTGCCCTGGCGGTTGGCGACCCGCACGTCGAGCACCTTGACGCCGAACAGCTGCTCGACGGCGCGGCGCACCTCGATCTTGTTGGCGGAACGCGCCACCTCGAAGCAGACGGTGTTGGAGCCCTCCTTCAACCGAGTCGCCTTCTCGGTGATCAGGGGCCTCCGGATGAGCTCCTGCGGCAGCATCATTCGCCTCCCAGGTTCTTGACGACGCGCGCGAAGGCGCCCTTCGTGAGCACGACCGTCCCGTGGGCGAGGACGTCGTAGGCGTTCACGCCGAGCGAGTCGACCAGCTTCCAGTCCCGGACGTTGCGGGACGCCCGCGCGAAGTTCTCGTTCTCACGCGCGTCCACGTCCACGAACAGCGCCTTTCCTTCGATCCCCAGCGTGCCGACCGCGGCCCTGAGGTCGCGCGTCTTGTGACTGTCGAGCTCCATCTTGTCGAGCACGACGATGCGCTCCTCGGCGAACCGCCGCGAGAGGACCGCCTTCAACGCGTTCTTCTTCTGCCCGACCGACACGTCGTGCGCGTAGGAGCGCGGCACGGGGCCGTGCACGGTGCCGCCGTGGCGGTGGATCGGCGGACGGCCGCCGCCCTGGCGCGCGCGACCGGTCCCCTTCTGCTTGAAGGGCTTCTTGCCCGATCCCGAGACCTCCGAGCGGACCTTGGTCTTGTGAGTCCCGGCGCGCTTGCCCGCCCGGTACGCCTTCACGACCTCCCACACGAGGTGCCTGCGGTAGGGATAGTCCAGGACGCCGGCGGGGACGGAGACCTCCCCGACCTGCTCCTTCTTCCAGTTGAGGACGGCGATCTTGGCCATTACTTCTTCCTCGCGAAGCTCGACCGCACGATCTTGACGATCGCGTTGCGGGCCCCCGGGACCGGGCCGCTCAGGTAGATCAGGTTCTTCTCCGCGTCGACCCGCACGACGACGAGGTTCTTGGTCGTCGCCTGCCGGCCGCCCAGCCGCCCCGAGGAGCGGGTCCCGGGATAGACACGGGACGGGAACGCCGACGGCCCGATCGAGCCGGGCGCCCGGTGGAACATCGAGCCGTGAGTCGCCGCGCCGCCGCGGAAGCCGTGCCGCGCGACGACGCCCATGAAGCCCTTGCCCTTGGAGGTGCCGATCACGTCGACGTGGTCCTTCTCCTTGAAGGCGTCGCACAGCACCTTGTCGCCGGGCTTGAGCTCCTCGCCCTTGTCGGCCTTCACTTCCATCAGCGTGCGCATGGGAGCGACGCCGGCCTTCTCGAAGCGGCCCTTCGCGGCCTTGTTGGCGCGGCGGTCGGGCCGCGCGCCGACGAGCCCGATCTGGAACGCGTCGTAGCCGTCCTTGTCGGCGGTCTTCTTCTGCACCACGAGGCAGGGCCCCGCCTGCACGACGGTGACCGCCACGACCGTGCCGTCCGCCTCGAAGATCTGGGTCATGCCGACCTTCTTGCCGATGATTCCGTGTACGGCCATGGCTACTTCCCGAACGCCTTGATCTCGACGTCGACGCCGACCGGAAGCTCCAGCTTCATCAGCGCGTCGACCGTCTGCGACGTCGGCTCGAGGATGTCGAGCAGGCGCTTGTGCGTCCGCATCTCGAACTGCTCGCGCGACTTCTTGTCGACGTGCGGCGAGCGGTTGACCGTGTACCGCGAGATCGCGGTCGGCAGCGGAATCGGGCCGGCGATCTTCGCTCCGGTCCGGCGGGCCGTGTCGACGATCTCGCTCGCCGACTGGTCCAGGATCCGGTAGTCGAACGCCTTGAGGCGAATCCGGATCTTGTCGTTCTTCGGGCTCACGGCGTTACTCCAAAATCTCGACGATGGTTCCGGCGCCGACGGTGCGTCCGCCCTCGCGGATGGCGAATCGCAGCCCCTTCTCCATCGCGATCGGCGTGATCAGGTTGATCTCCAGGTTCACGTTGTCCCCCGGCATCACCATCTC
>DASXAG010000102.1:0-54783 GCA_036406835.1 Thermoanaerobaculia bacterium | reverse complement strand
CGCCCGAGGCCGCTGCTCGCCCCGGCTTCGATCCCTCCGACGGCGTCGAGCTCTGGGACCTGACGAACCGCCAGGACTGGCGCATGTGCGAGCTCGCGCTGGAGGGCATCTCCTCGCGCGCCTACCGGCCGGGGCTGTACTCGGCGGACGAGAGCCTCCTCGCCGCCTTCGACGCGGAATACCTCGCAAGCCTGGGCCACACGCGCGAAGCCTAGTTCCGAACGGGCGGCTCGTTCGAGTCGCCCAGGCCGTGGTAGCGGCCGCACACCGGGCAGAAGGTCGGCGGATCGGAGTTGCTGACGCGGTGCTTCATCGGCGGCCGCGAGCGGATGTACGCGAAGATCGCCTTGAGGTCGTCGTCGGTCAGCTTGCGGAACTCGAACCAGAGCATCGCGCGCGTCAGAGGACGGACGCCGGCCACGCTGCCCGTCCGGATCGTCTGGATGAACAGGTTCTCGTCGTAGTACGGGATTCCGGACGGGTCGGTCGTGAGGTTGGGGCTCGTCGTGAAGCTCTTCGGCCCGGGCATCGTCGCGGGCGGCGAGGCGAAACCGGGGTCCGTCTCGAGCTCGTCGAAGGTGGGCGTCGCCTCGAAGCGGCGGCCGCCGCCGAACTCGAGATCCTTCCGGCGCTCCCACTGCGTTCCGTTGAGTGGCCGCGCCGTGTGGCAGTGCACGCAGCCGGCGAGATGGACCAGGTACTCGCCCCGCCCGAGAACGGTCGCGACGTCGGCGTTCTTCGCCGGCGGCAGCGGCGGCACCGGCGGCGGCTCGGTGTCGCGGGTCGGGGTCCAATGGGGAAGGGCTTTGCGAACCGGAGGGATCGAGCGCAGGTAGGCCACGATCGAGCGGACGTCGTCGTCGGTGAGGATGCTCAACTTCCAGTAAGGCATGACCAGCGACAGACGCCGCCCGTCGTGTCCGATGCCCTCGCGGATCGCTCGGATGAGCTGCGCGTCCGTCCAATTGCCGGCGCCCGTCTCGCGATCCGGCGTGATGTTCGGCGCGACGTGGTGCTCCTTCTTGTTGAGGATGTCGCCCGAGCCCAGCTTCGACGGGTCCGGCTCGACCAGGCTCTCGTTCCGAATCGGCGAGTGGCACTCGAAGCACTCGCAGACGCCTTCGGCGAGGTAGCGGCCACGGACGGCGCTGACTCCCGGGGGATTCGGAAGTGGCGTCGGCACCGGGTCAGGGCCGTCGGCCGTGGCGGCTGCAGCGGCGATCGCGACGGCGATTCCGAGGAACCCCGCGCGGAGCCTCATCCTAGAGGAGGTGTTCGTCGACGATGCCCTTCGCGACCTCGCGGAGGCTCGCGGCGACTCCGGCGGATCCGGCGACGATGTTCCCGCGCTCGAGGTACCCGTCGCCGCCCTCGAAGTCGGTGAGCACGCCCCCCGCCTCCCGGATCAGCAACGCGCCCGCGGCGATGTCCCACGGCGCGAGGCGGAACTCGAAGAAGCCGTCGAAGACGCCCGCGGCCACGAGGGCCAGGTCCAGCGCCGCGGAGCCCCCGCGCCGGATCGCCCGGGCCCGCACGAACACCGCGCGGAAGAGCGACAAATACGTGTCGATCTTGTCGACGTTGCGGAAGGGGAAGCCGGTCGCGAGGAACGCCCCGGCGATCTCGCTTCGGCCGGTGACCGCGAGCCGCGTCCCGTTGCGCCAGGCGCCGCCGCCGCGCTCGGCCGTGTACATCTCGTCCCGGAGCGGGTCCCAGATCACCGCCGCGACGAGCTCCGAGCCCTCGCGCGCCGCGATCGAGACGCACCACAGCGGGAATCCCGACACGAAGTTCGACGTCCCGTCGAGCGGGTCGATGATCCAGGTCCGCGCGCCCGCCGCGCCCCCGCCGCCTTCGTAGGTCCCGCCCTCCTCCGCGAGGAACGCGTCGTTCGGGAAGCGGGCGCGGATCGCCGCGACGATGCGCGCCTCGCTCTCGCGGTCGGCGAAGGTGACGAAGTCGTTCTTCTTCTTCTCCTCGACCGAGCCGTGCGGCAGGTTGCGCCAGTTGGCCAGCAGCACGTCGCCGCCGGCTCGAGCCGCCGTCACGGCCGTGTCGACGAGCTCGGACATGAGACTGGGATTCTAGACTCGGGGAGAGAAGACGCGGCTCAGCTCGCCCGCCAGACGATCGCGCCCGCCACGATCGTGGCCGCCGGAGCGCCCTTCAGCTCCCACCCGGCGAACGGCGTGCTGCGGCCCTTGGAAAGGAATCGGGCGGGATCGACCTTCCAACGCGCCTCGGGGGCGAACACCGTGACGTCGGCCGGCGAGCCCGGGGCGAGGGTCCCGCCGGGAAGGCCCAGCACTCTCGCCGGCCCGGGCGAGAACAGCCAGACGAAGCGCTCGAGCGAGAGGATCCCGGTGGCGACGAGGCGGTCGTGGACGACGGCGGCCGCCGTCTCGAGGCCGACGACGCCGAACGGCGCGGACTCGTAGTCCACCGCCTTCTCGTCGGCGTGGTGCGGGGCGTGGTCCGTGGCGATGGCGTCGATCGTGCCGTCCTTCAGGCCCGCGATGAGGGCGGCGAGGTCGGACGACTCGCGCAGGGGCGGGTTCATCTTGGTGCGCGTCGAGAAGCCCGAGGTCGCCACCTCGGCGTCGGTCAGCACGAGGTGGTGCGGCGTGACCTCGCACGTGACGCGCAGGCCGTCGGCCTTGCCCCGCCGGACGAGCTCGAGGGCCTGGGCCGTCGAGAGGTGGGCGACGTGCAGGCGCCCGCTCGTCAGCTCCGCGATCAGCAGGTCGCGGGCGACCGCCGCCGCCTCCGCGACCGCGGGCTGCCCGGCGAGGCCCAGCCTCGTCGAGACGGCGCCCTCGTGCATCGGCGCGCCCTCCGACAGGCTCTTGTCCTCGCCGTGCTGGACGATGGGCAGGTCGAACAGGCCGGCGTGCTCGAAGGCGCGGCGCAGGAGGCCGGCGTCGGCCAGCCACTTCCCGTCGTCCGACAGCGCGACGCCGCCCGCCTGGCGGATCTCGCCGAACTCGGAGAGCTCCTCGCCCTTCTGCCCCTTCGAGATCGCGGCGATCGGGTACATCCGCGCGCCCCGGCCTGTCGCCGTCGCCGCGCGCATGCGGACGTGCTCGCACATCGGGCCGCTGTCGACGACCGGGTTCGTGTTGGGCATCGCGCAGACGGCCGTGAATCCCCCGGCGGCGGCGGCCGCGAGGCCGGTGTGGATCGTCTCGGCGTACTCGCGGCCGGGCTCCCTCAGGTGGGCGTGCAGGTCGATGAATCCCGGGCACACGAGGAGGCCGGAGGCGTCGAAGACCTCGGCGTCCTGCGCGTCCAGGCTCTCGCCGACGCGCTCCACGAGGCCGTCGCGGAGGAGGACGTCCCGGCGGCCGTCGATCCCCGAGGCCGGGTCGACCACGCGCCCGCCCCGAATCAGCAGCCCGCGGCTCATTCGCCCTCCCAGGGATGGCCGCCGAGGAGCAGGTAGAGGACGGCCATGCGCACCGCGACGCCGTTCGCGACCTGCTCCAGGATGACGGCCCGATCCGAATCGGCGATCTCCGACGCGATCTCGACGCCGCGGTTCATCGGCCCGGGATGCATGACGATCGCGCCGGGCTTCGCGCGCTCGAGCCGCCGGCGGTCCAGGCCGTAGAGGGCGAAGTACTCGCGCAGCGACGGGAAGAGCGAGCGGCCCTGCCGCTCGAGCTGCATCCGCAGCATCATGACGACGTCGGCGCCCTCGAGCGCCTCGTCGAAGTCGGTCGTCACCCAGACGCCCATCTCCTCGATGCGCGGGGGAAGGAGCGTCGGAGGCCCGCAGAGGGTGACCCGCGCCCCCATCTTGGTCAGCAGCCAGATGTTCGAGCGGACGACGCGGGAGTGCGCGATGTCGCCGCAGATCGTGACCGCGAGGCCCTCGAGGCCGCCCAGGCGCTGGCGGATCGTGAGCGCGTCGAGGAGCGCCTGCGTCGGGTGCTCGTGGGCGCCGTCGCCCGCGTTGACGACGCCGGCCTTCAGCTGCCGCGCCAGGAAGTGCGGCACGCCGGGGCAGCCGTGCCGGATCACGATCAGGTCCGGAGACATGGCCTGCAGGTTCCGGGCGGTGTCGAGGAGCGACTCCCCCTTCTCGACGGAGCTGCCCTTGGCCGCGAAGTTGAGGGAGTCCGCGGACAGCCACTTCTCGGCCGTCTCGAAGGAGAAGCGCGTCCGGGTCGACGCCTCGAAGAAGAGGTTGACCACCATGCGGCCGCGCAGCGCGGGAACCTTCTTGATCGGGCGCGACGCGATCGAGCCCATCGATTCGGCCGTGTCCAGCAACAACGTGATCTCCTCGGGACTCAGCGTTTCGATCCCGAGAAGGTCCTTCGAGCGCAGGTTCGTGACCGCCACGAGTTAGCGGGGCTTCTCCAGAATCCAGACCTCGTCCGCGCCGTCGGTCTCCTGGAACGTGACCTGGATCGTCTCGCGGCTGGAGGTGGGGACACTCTTGCCGACGTAGTTCGCCTCGATCGGGAGCTCTCGATGCCCGCGGTCGATCAGGACCGCGAGTCGGATGGCGCGCGGCCGCCCGAGGTCGATGACGCCGTCGAGCGCGGCGCGGATCGTCCGTCCCGTGTAGAGGACGTCGTCGCACAGGAGGACGGTGCGGCCGTTGAGGTCGAAGTCGATCTCGGTCTTCTTGAGGAGCGGCTGCGGCGCGACCGTCGAGAGGTCATCGCGGTAGAGCGTGATGTCGAGCGTGCCGACAGGGAAGGAGGTCCCGGGGACCAGGTCCGCGAGACGCGCGGCGAGGCGCGAGGCGAGCGGGACGCCGCGCGTGCGGATGCCGATCAACGCCAGGCCCTGGAGGTCCTTTTGCCGCTCGGCGATCTCGTGGGCCATGCGATCGATCATCCGCCGAATGCGATCGGCGTCGAGGATCTTGGCCTTCTGGATCAGCTCCTCGGTCAAATCCGCGAGAGTCTATGGGGAGGCGGGAATCCCGGTCAAGGAAACGTGCCCGAGAAAGGAGCCCCCAAACCGCGAAAACGGCGCTAAAATAGGCGTCAAACAAGGAAAGTCATGGTCATTTACAACGCAGCCACGAAAGAGCTGACGGCGAAGATCGTCTACTACGGGCCGGGACTCTGCGGCAAGACGACGAACCTCAAGGTCCTCCACGACCGCCTCGAGCCGGGGACGGCCGGGAAGCTCTTGAACCTCCAGACCCAGACCGACCGGACGATCTACTTCGACCTCCTCCCCGTCGAGCTCGGCGACATCAAGGGGTACAAGATCCGGTTCCAGCTCGCGACCGTGCCGGGCCAGACCGCCTTCAACGAGACGCGGCGGGTCGTGCTCAAGGGCGTCGACGGGATCGTGTTCGTGGCGGACTCGCAGTGGACCATGCTCCCGAAGAACCTCGAGAGCTGGCAGAACCTCAAGGACAACCTCAAGTCCAACGAGATCACCTTCGAGAGCATCCCGGTCGTCATCCAGTACAACAAGCGCGACCTGGCCGACATCCTCGCGGTCGACGCGATGCAGGAGGCGCTGGGACTGTCGTCGTACCCGTACGTCGAGGCGGTCGCCAGCGCGGGCCGCGGCGTGACCGAGACCTTCAAGCTCATCTCGAAGCTCACGTTCGTGGATCTCCTCCGGCGCCTCCAGGGGCGCCGGGCGGAGGAAGACGCCGCGGCCGCGGCCTCGGCGGCGGACGACCTGCAGTCCTGGAAGGATTCGCTGCTCAACCGCGAGTCGCAGTCCACTCCCATCGTTCCCCAGGCCCAGGCCCCGCGCGAGCGGCCCTCGAGGCCGCTCTCGCTGGTCCCGCCCGTCGCCGAGATGGCGCCGTTCGACACGACCGAGCTCGCGGAGGGAGTCGACGACGAGGAGCCGGAGCCCTCGCCGTATGCCGTGCAGGAACCGGCGGCCGGCGGAGACGCCGATCTGCCGGCCACGGCCCAGACGATCCGGATGGAGGCGATTCGCGACGTCGCGCCGCCGGACGCCGGCGAGCCGATCGAGTCCCTGACCGAGGCCGACGAGGTCGAGGTCGAGATCCCGGCCGAGCTCGAGCCGGCGATCGACCCGGCCTTTCTCGCTGCCGAGCAGACGTCTCCTCGCGCCCCCGTCGGCGAGAGCCGGCCGGCGCCCGCGACCATGGGCCCGGCCATGCAGGGCCTCGCTTCGCTCCAGGAGCGCGTCGAGGCGACGGCGGCCAACGTCGCGTCGCTGGCCGAGCGCCTCGCGGGTCTCGAGAAGGGCGTGGGCGGCCTGCACGAGAACCTCGGCTCGCTGATCCAGCGCCTGGGCGCGATGGAGAACGAGGCGTCGCGACGCTCCGCACCCGCCCCCGATCCCGAGCTCGAACGTGGGCTCAAGGGGCTCGAGGCGCGGCTGGCCGATCTCGACGACCGACTGCGGTCCGAGACCACGAATCAGCGCCGCGACGCCGACGACGTCGCGATGGCGCTGCGGGGCCTGAACGAGCGCTCCCAGAACCTGGACCAGCAACTGAGCTCGCTCTCTCACCAGATCGGCGCGAACCAGGGGACCCTGGCGCAGCTCTCCGGCCTGGGCGACCGGCTGCCGCCGCTCGAGAGCCAGCTCGGCATCGTGCGCGACGCGCTCGCGAAGCTGCCCGAGCTCGAGGGCCAGCAGTCCTCGCTGCGCGAGGCCGTCTCGCGCCTGCCGGAGCTCGATGCTCACATCGGGGCGCTCCGGGACACGCTCGCGAAGCTTCCCGAGATCGAGACCCAGATCGCCGCCCTCCGCGAGGCGGCGTCGCGCCTGGCCGAGCTCGAGGGACAGGTCCAGGGCGTGCTCCACCAGCACCACGAGCTCGAGGCCACGCTCGAGGAGAAGACGCACCAGGGCCGGCGCGAGGCCGAGGACATCCGCTCGCAGATCGCCCCCCTGCTCGAGGAGCGCGTGCGGCGCCACGAGTCCGACGCCCTGCTCTTCTCCGAGATGGAGCGCCTCCGCGAGTCCCTCGCCGAGTCCCTCCACGACCTGGCGGAGCGGGTCCGCAGCCGGGTCCGGGAGTAGCCGGGAAGCCCTCCGCCTCCGGCTTGCCCCTTGGGGACGGCGCGACCCTCCCCTTGGGACATGTTGGCTTGTACGGTCCCCCGAGGGTAAACGTGAACCCAAGGAGGACCCTATGAAGACCGCCAGACCCTGGCTCATCCTGTTCGTCGCGGTCGCGATCGCGGGCTACGGCTGCTCGAGCTCCGGCACGACCGCCACCACTGCGCCCGCGCCAGCGCCCACGACGACCACCGCCGGAACGACGCCCGCGGCCGGAACGACGGCCCCGGCCGGAACGACGGCCCCTGCCGGAACGACGAGCGTCGGCAGCACCAGCACCTCGGCCACCACGGGAACCGCCGCCGCGGTAGGGACCGCTGCGGGAGCCGCCGCGAGCGCCACCGGTCTGACCAGCTCACTCTCGGGCCTCGGCCTGACGAGCGACCAGTCCGCTGGTGCTCTGGGCTCCGTGTTGTCGATGGCCCAGGGGAAGCTGTCGTCCACCGACTACGGCAAGGTCGCCGCGGCGGTGCCGGGAGCGTCGACGTACGTCCAGAAGGCGGAAGCGGTGAACGGCGGCCCGGTCACGAGCATGAGCTCGGCCTACGAGAAGCTCGGGATCAGCCCGGAGGTCGGAGCGCAGGTGACGCCGCTGCTCGTCAGCGGGATCAGCAAGCTCACGGGGCCGACCGTCGGCGGCCTGCTCGGGAGCGTCATCAAGTAGACGAGCTCACAGCTCACAGCTCACAGCTCACAGCTCACGGCTCACGGCTCACGGCTCACGGCTCACAGCTGACAGCGATCGGCCCTTCCGGCTGAAAGCTGAAAGCTGTGAGCTGTCAGCTTCTCTGCGTTCCTCCCCGCAACCGGCTCAGGAACGCCTCGTCGTTGCGCCAGTCCGGCTCGACTCGGACGGTCAGCTCGAGGTAGAGGCGCCGGCTCAGCTCCGCCTCGAGCTCCTCGCGGGCGGCCTTTCCGATCTCACGGATCATGGAACCGCCCTTTCCGACGACGATCCCCTTCTGGCCCTCGCGCTCGACGACGATCGACGCGCGGACGACGGTGAGGTCTTTCCCCTCGGCGGGTTTGACCGACTCGATCACCACCGCGTGCGCGAACGGCAGCTCGTCGCGCGTGCGCTCGAGCAGCTTCTCGCGGATGACCTCCGCGATCCACTCGGTCTCGGGCGTTGCGGTCAGGAAGTCCTCCGGATAGCCCGGCTCTCCCTCCGGCAGGTTCGCCGCGAGGACCGCGCTCAGCCGCTCCACGCCGTCGCCGGTCTTCGCCGAGACCGGAACGATCTCGCGGAAGGCGTGACGCTTCGAGAGATCGTCCAGCATCGGGAGGAGCCGGTCCTTGCGCAGCCGGTCGATCTTGTTGACCGCCAGGATCGCGGGCGTCTCCGCCTGGACCTCCTTCAGCCGCTCCAGGATGAACGCGAGGCCCGGTCCCGGCGGCTCCGTCGCGTCCACGACGAGCAGCACGATGTCCGCGGACGCCAGCGAGTCCGTGGCCTCCCGGACCATCGCCGCGTTCATCTTGTACTGCGGGCGGTGGATGCCGGGCGTGTCGATCAGCGCGATCTCCGCGCCGGGAAGCCTCGCGACGCCCAGGATCCGCCGGCGCGTGGTCTGGGGCTTGTCCGAGACGATCGCGACCTTCTCCCCGACGAGGGCGTTGACCAGCGTCGACTTGCCCGCGTTCGGCCGGCCGACGACCGCGACCTCGCCGACCTTCAAGCTGACGGCTTACGGCTCACGGCCTTCGGGTCAGCTTTCGGCCTTCAACTGGCGCGAACCACCGATCTTGTCTTGCGGTGAGCTGTGAGCCGTGAGCTGGGAGCTCGTCTCCGGCTCCACCTTGACGCGGTACACCCGACGGCGGTCGGCCTCTTCGACGGTGAAGCGCAGCTCCGACTCGCGGTAGACCTCGCCGGGCTTCGGAATGTGGCCCAGCCGCGACGCGAGGAAGCCGCCCACGGTCGTGAACTCCTCCTCCTCGGGCCCGCGGCCGAAGAGGTCGCGGATGACCGCGATGTTGGCCTTCCCGGAGACCGAGTACGCCTGCTCGCTGGCGCGCGTGACGGGCTCGCGCTCGTCCTCGTGCTCGTCGGAAATCTCGCCGACGATCTCCTCGAGCAGGTCCTCCACGGTCACGAGGCCGGAGACGCCGCCGTACTCGTCCACGACGATCGCCATCCAGAGGTGGCGCCGCTGGAACTCGCGGAGGAGCTCCGACACCTTCTTGGTCTCGGGAACGAAGTACGCCTCCCGCATGAGGTCGGCGATCGACCGGTTGGCGCCGGAGCGAATCGCCTGGAAGAAGTCCTTGACGTGGACGGTGCCCACGACCGTGTCCACCGAGCCGCGCACGACCGGGATGCGGGAGTACTTCGACTCGACGAAGAGGTCGTACAGCACGGTCAGCGACGCGGCGACGTCGATCCAGACGATGTCGGTCCGCGGCGTCATGACCTCGCGGACGCGCGTGTCGCCGAAGTCCACGATCGACATCAGGAGCTTCTCCTCCTCCTTCTCGAGGATGCCCTCCTGACGGCCGACGTCGATGTACGCGCGGACCTCCTGCTCGGTGGCCTCCGGCGGCTTGCCCGGGGCCGCCGGGCGGCCCGCGAAGATCCGCCGGATCGGGGCCGCGATCGGGAAGAGAAGCCACGAGGCCGCCGTGATGACCGGCAAGAGGCGCGCGACGATCTTCTCCGGGTCGCGGTTGGCGTCGCGCCGCAGGAGCGCGATCTCGGTCAGCATCCAGCCGGCCAGGAAGAACGCGCCGCCCCAGAGCCACGGCCGCGGGACCTCGTAGGTCTCGAGCGCCGTCACGGTGGTCAGGAGGCCCGTCAGGAGGAGCGCCTGGACGAGGACCTTGGTCGTGGTCCGGACGATCTCCACCTCGCCCGCTCCCGAGAGCAGGCGCGCCCTCTCCGGGTGCTCCTCGAGCAGGCCGCGGATCTTGATCGGCGAGAGCCGGTCCAGGGCGAGGGCGAAGGTCTCGAAGAGGAGAAACGCGGCGTAGCAGAAGAAGGCCGCCAGGAGTGCGATCATCGGCGGCTCCTCGCCGCCGCCGCCGCCCGCGTCCTCGTCGCCGCCGAGGCCGCGGACGCGAGGCCCAGCCGGCGGCGGACGCGGCCTTCGAGCGCGTCCATCTGTCCCTCGTCGGTCTCGTGGTCGTAGCCCATGAGGTGGAGGAAACCGTGGACGAGCAGCCGGTCGATCTCGCGCGAGCGGGTGTCCTCGCGGCGGCGCGCCTCCCGCGCGGCGTAGGGCACCGAGATCACGATGTCCCCGAGGAAGCCTTCCACTCCTCCGGGAGACCCGGGCCCCGCCGGAAACGCCAGCACGTCGGTCGTCTTGTCCTTGCCGCGGTAGCGGCGGTTGAGCGAGCGCATGCGGGCGTCCGCGCAGAAGAGGACCGAAACCTCTCCCGCGCGCGCCCGCGTGAGCCTCGCCGTGCGCCCCAGCGTCCGCCGGACGTGCGGCGCGGGCGGCGCTCCGGCGACCTTCGCCTGCACGTCGACCATCATCACGACACCGCGCGCGGGCCCGCGGCCTCGGTCTCCGTCGTCCGCCGCTTGGCGCGCTCCCGGTTGAAGTCGAAGCCCGGATAGTCGATCCGGTGGTGGAACACCGTGCTGACGGTGTGGACCAGCGAGTCCGAGATGATCGCGAGGTCGCGCATCGTCAGGTCGCAGTCGTCGAACTGTCCGTCCCGGAGGCAGTCGTCGACGATCGTCTGGACCATCGCGCGGATCTTCGCGGGCGTCGGCTCCATCAGCGTCCGCGACGCCGCCTCGACCGCGTCGGCGATCATGAGGATCCCGAGGATCCGCGTGGACGGCTTGGGGCCGGGGTAGCGGTAGTCGGACTCGGACACGGGAGTCGCGGTGCCGCTCACCTTGGTCAGCGCCTTCTGGTAGAAGTAGCGGATCAGCTTGGTGCCGTGATGCTCGCGGATCGCCGTCACGATCGGCTCCGGCATCCGCGCCTTGTTCGCCATCTCCACGCCTTCCTTGACGTGCGCGGCGATGATGAGCGCGCTCATCGACGGCTCCAGCCGGTCGTGGCGGTTGTAGCCCTTCGGCTGGTTCTCGATGAAGTAGTCCGGCATCTTGGTCTTGCCGATGTCGTGGTAGTAGCCGGATACGCGCGCGAGGAGCGAGTCCGCGCCGATCGCCTCGGCGGCAGCCTCGGCGAGGTGGCCCAGCATCAGGGAGTGCTGGTAGGTGCCCGGCGCCTCGAGCGCCAGCGTCCTCAGGAGCGGCAGGTTCTGGTTGGAGAGCTCGAGCAGGCGGATGTCGGTCACGACCGAGAAGAGGTGCTCGAAGATCGGCAGGAGAAGGCCGACGACCATCGAGACCGCGAGGCCGCCCGCGATTCCGGCGAGCGCGTCGTAGAGGAACTCCCAGCCCCAGGGACCGGCGTTGAGGAAGTGGATCGCCGCGATGGCGATCAGGTTGCCCGCCGCGACGATCGCGCCCATCAGGAGAAGCACGCTGCGCGCGCGCAGCTTGCCGAGGCCGTAGATGCCGGCGAGCGATCCCACGACCGCGAAGAGCGCGAAGGGGAACGACAGCCCCATCAGGACGCCGACGCCGATCGCGTGAACGAGGGCGACGAGCAGCGCGGGGCCCATGCCGGCGACCAGGCTGACGACGATCGGGCCCGCGGCGAACGGAATGGCGTAGTTGACCGAGGCCGAGGCGTTCTCGAGGCTCGGCGAGAGCGCCTGCGCCAGAACGAACCCTCCCCGGGTGACGAGCGCGAACAGGATGCCGGTGGCGAGCACCGATCCGAAGACGACGCTCGAGCTGCGCTCGCGCCGGCGGCGGCGCTGGCGGCGCGCGTCCAGCCAGAACGCGCCGGCCGCCAGGATCTGCAGGATCAGGATGCCCGTGACCTTGACCCACGAGGACGGGTCCTTGGCCGAGGCGCGCACGGCCGCGATCCACTGGGCCGACCGCGCCGTGATCTCGTCGCCGCGCCGCACGATGACCTTCCCGCGCGGGATCCGCGTGAAAACGCTCTCGATGGACCGGCCCGCCGCGACGCGCCGCTCGGCGGTCAGGGCCGCGTCGTAGGTCAGGTTCGGCCGGAGCGCCGCGGCCAGGAAAGCCGCGACCTCCACGCGGTCGCGCTCCGCGATCGGCACCTCCGCCAGCCTGGCCGATACCGCGGCCTTCGCCTCGGGACCGTACTCCACCGCTCCGGCGTCGCGGCGCCTCGTCTCGCGGCCGGTCGAGGACTCGCGCGTGAGGATGCCGCGGGCGCGCGCCTCCGGGGGGAGGTCGCGATGATCGACGACCCCGCGCCCGTAGAGGTCGAGCCCGATGGCGACGAAGCGGTCCTCGAGCTCCTTGGAGAAACCACGGTCCGCCAGCGCCGAGAGGGCCTCGTCCCCGATGGGCAGCGTGAAGGCGTCCCGCAGCTCCGGCGTCAGCCTCTTGGAGCGCGACTTCGCGACGACGGCGCGGGCGCGCTCGAAGGACGAGCGCATCTGCTCCTCGAAGCGCGCGCTCGCCAGGGTGTCCGAGTCGTAGACCGGGAGCACCTCGTCGGCGGCCTCGGCGCGCCGGCGGGCGGTGGCGTCGGGGTCGGGCACGATGAGGTCCCGCGGCGCGACGACGTCGCGGGTCGCGACCGTCCCGGAGGCCGCGGGCGCGTCCACGAACGAGAGGGTCGGCGCGAAGGAGAACGTCGTGACGAGGACGTACCCGATCGCCCACAGGAGCGGACGGACCCGGGGCTCCTCGGCCTCACGGACCCGCGGCGCCTGCGTCGGCCGCTCGAAAGAAATCGTCCCGCGCCCGGGAGGCGCCTCGTCCGGCATGAATCGCCTCAGCGAGCGTCGGCAGGGGGCTCGGACGACCGGGGGGCCGTCCGTCCGCCTTCCGGCGCTTCGGAGGGACGAGGCATGGCCCCCCCGCGACTCCTCGAACCCAAAGCCGCACCGCCCGCCGCCGCGGCCTCGCGCTCGCGGTCGAGCGCCTCGTAGGCCGTGATGATCGACTGGACGAGCGTGTGCCGCACGACGTCCCGCTCGTCGAAGAGCACGAAGCGGATCCCCTCGATGCCGGAGAGGATCTGCTGCGCCTCGCGAAGGCCGGAGGTCTTGCCCTGGGGAAGGTCGATCTGCGTGATGTCGCCGGTGACGACCGCCTTGGAGCCGAAGCCGATGCGCGTCAGGAACATCTTCATCTGCTCGGTCGTCGTGTTCTGCGCCTCGTCGAGGATGATGAACGCGTCGTTGAGCGTGCGGCCTCGCATGAAGGCGATCGGCGCGACCTCGATGATGCCGCGCTCGAGCAGCTTCGCCGTCTTCTCGTATCCCAGGATGTCGTAGAGCGCGTCGTAGAGCGGACGCAGGTACGGGTTGACCTTCTCGACGAGATCGCCGGGAAGGAAGCCCAGCCTCTCGCCCGCCTCCACGGCCGGCCGCGCGAGCACGATCCGCTTGACCTTCTTCTCGAGCAGCGCCGCCGCCGCCATCGCCACGGCCAGGTAGGTCTTGCCGGTCCCGGCGGGGCCGATGGCGAAGACGAGGTCGTGGCGGTCGATCGTCTGGACGTAGATCCGCTGCTTGATGTTGCGCACCGAGACGACCGCGTTCAGGCTGGGCCCGAAGGGGCTGTCGGTGAAGAACTCGGTCAGCGAGACCGCCGGGTCCTCCTTGACGACCCGGATGGCCGTGGCCACGTCCGAGGTCTTGAGCGGGTAGCCGGAGGCCATCAGGTCCGTCAGGCCGGCGATGAGGTGCCGGGCCCGGTCCGGACCGGGGCCCTCGCCCAGGACCGAGATCTCGCTGCCCCGAGCCTGCAGACGGACGCGGAAAGCCTCCTCGATGGCGCGGAGGTTTTCGTCGGCGATTCCGAAGAGTGCGGTCAGCCCGGTTTCGGGCAGGGTAACGGCGTGGTTCTGGTCGGGAATCGGCTCAGCTCCTTGAGGCCGTAAACGGTACCACGGAGGGGGACGACCGGGCCCGGCCGACCCCCTCCTCAAGAAGCAAGTCTGTTGTTTGCAATGACTTAGAACGCCGGAAGCGCTCTACTTGGCCTTCCCGATGTCCTTGGTCATGTCCTCGAGGCCGTTCTCGACGGCGTCCCGGATCGTCGAGCCCTTGGCCTTGTGCCGCATCTCGCCGACGACCTTGCCGTTGGCCTTGATGAGCAGCTCGAGGCCCACTCCCGGGTTCGCGGCCCAGCCACCCCAGTAGCGGGCGGCGCCGTGGGGCTCCCAGGCGTTGAAGACGTTGCCGGAGACGGTCATCTCGCCGCCGGACTTGACGACCTTGAAGCCGGCCTTGTCCAGCCACTGCTCCATGTAGTCCTTGCCGTCGCGAGCGGCGTCCCGGGAGTCGCCGTGTCCGGTGTGGTCGAACTCCTCGACGCTCACGGTCTTGTACTTGGACAGCGAGCCCTCCGGGAAGTAGGTCCAGTCGGCCTCGTGGCCCTTGGTCAGCTTGTCGTAGTCGGGCAGGAACTTCTGCGGCTCGTCCTTTTCCTTGGCGTCGTCGGAGTCCAGGAACTTCCGATCGGAGGCCCGCGCCGACGACACCGCCAGCACGAAAAACCCCGCAGCGAGAACGGCGATCAGCCTGCGCGAAAGAGTCGACATGTGAAGCTCTCCTTGTCGGCTCATTGTATCTCAGGGCAGGCGCAGGCGCTGGCACACCGCGTCGCCCGAGGCGGCCGTCGTGAGCGTCCCGCCGACGTCGGCGGTCGCCGCGCCCTCGCGCACGCACCCCCGGACGGCGTCCTCGACGGCGGCAGCCTCCGCGGCGTGGCCCAGGTCGTCCAGGAGCAGCGCGGCCGTCAGGATGGCGCCGAAGGGGTTGGCCTTTCCGGTCCCGGCGTACTTGGGCGCCGAGCCGTGCACCGGCTCGAACATCGAGACCCGGCCGGGGTGGAGGTTGCCCGAGGCGGCCATGCCCAACCCGCCCTGGAGCGCGGCGCCCAGGTCCGTCGCGATGTCCCCGAACATGTTGTTGGTCACGATGACGTCGAACTGGCGGGGGTCCTTGACCATCTGCATGCACAGCGCGTCGATGTAGAGGTGCGAGGCCTCGATCTCCGGGAACTCCCTCGCGACCTCCGCGAACGTGCGCTGCCAGAGGTCCCCGACGAAGCGCATCGCGTTGGACTTGTCGGACATGACGACCCGCTTCCGCTTGCGGCTCCGTGCGAACTCGAACGCGTAGCGGATGATCCGCTCGACGCCCTTGCGGGTGGAGACGTCCTCCTGCACCGCGACCTCGTCGGGAGTCCCCTTCTTCAGGTGACCGCCCGAGCCGACGTAGGAGCCCTCGGTGTTCTCCCGGAAGACCACGAAGTCGACGTCCGTGGCGCCGAACCCCTTCAGCGGACAGAGCCGGTCGTCCAGGCAGCGGACCGGCCGGTAGTTGACGTACAGGTCCAGCTGGAAGCGCGCCCCGAGGAGGATGTCGGCCGCGTGCTTCATGTCCGGCACCCGCGGATCGCCGAACGCCCCCATGAAGACGGCGTCGTAGTTCTTCGCGAGATCGTCGAAGGCGCCGGCGGGGATCGTCTCCCCCGTCTTCAGGTAGTGGTCGGCGCTCCAGGGGAAGGGAACCGCTTCGAGCGGGATCCCGCGGAGGCGGCAGACGCGATCGAGGACCTTGAGCGCCTCGGCGGTCACGTCGACGCCGATTCCGTCCCCCGGAACCACCGCGATTTTCATGAGTCGGCGGAAGATAGCACGGGGCATCCCGCGCCGGCTTTCGTCCTAGAATGTCCCCATGAACTTCTCAGACGCCGTCCGGGACTGTCTGACCGACGCCGCCCGGGGCCCCGCGCGGCCGACGCCGGGCTCCCTGTGCGAGCGTCTCGCGCACGAGACCGAGCGCTACCTCGACCGCGTCCAGTTCTCGTCGCAGCGCTACATGCGCCACCCGATCCTGCTGTGGGAAGACTGGGAGGTCATGCTGATCGCGTGGGAGAAGGGCCAGATCACTCCGATCCACGACCACCGCGGCGTCATCGGCGGCATGGCGATGCTCTCGGGCACGCTGCTCGAGGAGCGGTTCGAGACGCCGGAAAATCGGCCCAGCCTCTACGACAGCCGGACCCGGCCCGAGGGCGACCTCTGCGACATCGGCCCCACGGTGCTGCACCGTCTCGCGCCGACGACCGCGCGCGCCGTCTCGCTCCACATCTATCGCCCGCCGCTGCGGACGATGGGCGTCTGGGACGCGCAGGGCCTGATCTCGATCATGCCGTCGGCCTTCGACGTCGGCGAGGAGATCCTGGCGCGCGCGACGAACGAGACGGTCGCCCGGTAAGACGCGCGAGGTCCCCCGGCGTTCACGCGCCTCCGGATTCGCGCCCGCGCGCGACCGTCACTTCTGGAAGAACAGGAAGAGGTTGACGGCCGAGGGGCCGAGCGAGAAGAAGTCCCCGGAGCGCAGCGGCTGCGCGCAGTCCTCCTCGGAGACGCCGCCCAGGTCGTCCGGCACCGGAATCGGATCGCCGTTCAGATACGTGCCGCACGTCGAGCGCATGTCGACGAGCCGGTAGTTCGGTCCCTCTCCCTGGATCCTGCGGATCACCTTCGCGTGCAGGCGGGAGACCTCGACGTTGAGGAAGGCGTCGGGCGAAGAGACGCGGAAGCCCGACACCGGCATTCCCACGCCGATGTACTCGGGCACCTCGCGCCCGAGGAGCAGCTCGTCGAAGTCGAGCTTGACGAGCCCGGCGTTGTAGGGCCCGAGCCCGAGGAGGAAGTGGCCCGACGGCAGCTTCAGGAGCGTCTTCTCGAGGCGGCCCGACATCCCCGTCATGCCGTTGTCCACGAACGTCATGACGTCCCTCTGGCGCGACTCCAGGGCCTCACGGCAGATCGCGGAGTAGATGTCGTCTTTCACCATCGCCTCGCCTCGAGTCAGAACAGCGAATCCGACGCGACTATTTTCGCACAGCTCATCGGTCTCCGGCGGCGGCGTAGACGACTCCCCACGCGCGTCCCCAGCCGTCCACGACACGCTCGACGGCGCGTTCTCCCGATCGGGCGGCCGCCGCGGGACCCGCGATCCGGACTCGAAGGTTGTGTCGCTGCGCACCGTCGGAACGCGGCGAGGCCACCACGTCGTACTTCCGGACCGCGTCGACCGTGACCCGGGACACGACGGGCGGCGCGGCTCCCGGCTCCCGCTCGATCGAGACGTCGCCCAGGCTCTCCCAGCGCAGCGCCGTCCGCGCGATCAGCGTGTCCTGCCCGAGGAATCCGTCGAAGGTCGCACGGCTCGTTCCCCAGACCGCGAGCGTGTCGCGGATGCCGAGCGCGCCGCCGATCGCGAGGAGACCGAGGGCGGAGACGGCCGCGAGGCGCCGGCGCCGCGGATCCGCCACCCACGCGAGCAGCCACAGGACTCCCGCCCCGGCGCCCACCGCCAGGATCGTGGTGAGGTATCCGTAGCGGAACCCGTTGGGATGTCCGCGCGGTCCCCACGCGAGCGCTCCCGCGAGCGCGGTAGACGCGTGGGCCAGCAGGAACGCCGACAGGCGGTCGCGCGGATACAGCAGCGCGCGGACGTACGCCGCGGCCGCGGGGATGGCCACGATCCACGGCAGCCGCGCGCGGCCGGGGATGTCGTGGCGCGGCAGCGGATCCGGGAGCCACGGCGCCATCATCCCGTCGGCCGCGGTCACGAGCGCGGGCACGAGCGCCCGCGCCCCGTCGAGCGAACGCGCGTAGGCGAACGGATGGGCCCGCGCGAAGTACCGCGGCCACTCGGGATGCGACGCCGGGCGCAGGAGGAGCGGCCCGGCGACGGCGGCGAAGCCGGCCGCGTAGAGCGCGGAACGTTTCGCGCGCTCGACAATTCCGCCGGCGCCGGCGACGGGCCACAGGGCCAGCAGCCCGAGTCCCGCCGCGCCGATCCAGGCGGCGAGGTAGACGTGCGTCGCGATGCCCGCGACCGCGCCGGCGGCGAGCGCGGCCGCGAGGCTTCTCCGCCGCATCGCCCGCAGCAGCAGGATCGCCGCGACGTCCAGGACCGGCGCGAGCACGATCGTGTTCCATCCCCAGCGCGACTCGATCAGGTGCCAGCGCAGACCCGCCAGGATCAGCGCGACCAGCGCGCCGCCGCCGCGCGGAAGCAGCCGGCGCCCGAGCCATGCCGCCGTGAGGAGCGAGGCGATTCCGCCGAGGAGGGACGGGAAGCGAACGCCGAACACGGTCGTTCCCCAGACGTCGAGTCCCACGCGGTAGAGCTCGAGGTAGAGGACGCCGACCGTCCCTCCCGCCGGGCCCGGGACGTACGGGACCGCCCGCACCGGCGGAAGGAAGTCGCTCCATGCGCGCCGGAGCGCGAGCGTGGGCTCGAGCAGCGAGACGTCGTCGACCCACATGGGCCAGGGGATCTCGGAGAGGGACGCGAGACGCGCGAGCGACCCGGCCAGGACCGAGACCGCCGCGAGCACCGCGAGCGCCCCGTCGGACAGCGGCAGCCCGGGAAGTCCGGGGCCGACGCGCGGGACCAGTCGATGCGCGGCGGCGACGGCGAGCCCTCCGGCCGCGACGCCGACGACGATGACGGCGAGGCTGAGGAAGAATCGCGGCAGCGCCCACGTGGGCTCGGCGTCGAGAAGGAGGTCCGCGCGGATCGCGCGAATCGCCGCGGCGGACGCGAGGAAGCTGCAGACGCCGCCGAGCAGCACGAAGCCGGCGGCCGTCGGGCTAGTGGACGGTTTCGTCGGCGCCATCCGTGGCGGCGTCCTCGGAGGACGGCTGCAGCTCCACCGTCCAGCGCTCGTAGACGCCGTCGGGCAGCTCGGCCAGGAACCGGGAGGGCTCCAGGATGACGTCGACGCCGTATCGGTCGCGCGCCAGCATCGGGTAGACGAGCGCGACCTCGTTCTTCGCCCGCGTGACCGCGACGTAGAAGAGCCGCCGCTCCTCCTCGAGGCCCTCGTCGGTGGACGCGGAGCGGTAGCTCGGGAAGCGTCCCTCCGAGAGGCCGATCACGATCACGCGGCTCCACTCGAGGCCCTTCGCCTGGTGGACCGAGGAGAGCACGACGCGGTCGTCCTCCGACTCCCCCGCGACGACGTCCTCGCCCGACAGCTCGTTGAAGAGCGTGACGTCCTCGAGGAACGCGGGAAGCGACTCGTAGGTCTGGGCGAACTGCGCGAACTGCTCGAGGTCGTCGAGGCGCGCGTTGGCGTTGGGGAACTTGGCGCGCGCGAAGTCCTTGTAGACGCTCTCGACGATCGCCCGGATCGCCTCGGACGGCGACGAGCGGACCGCGGGCGAGTCCAGCCGCGCGAGCAGCGAGCGGCAGGGCTTGAGCGCGGCGTCCGCGCTCCGTCCGAAGGCGGCTCCCGACGCGTCGAGCGCGCGGAAGGCCGACAGCGGGTCGGGCCGCGTGCCGATCGCCTCCCACACGGCGGCGGCGGAGCGCTCGCCGACGCGCGGGAAGATCTTGAGCGCGCGCTTCCAGGAGAGCTCGTCCTTGGGGTTCACGACGATCCGCAGGAACGCGAGGACGTCCTTCACGTGCCGCTGCTCGAAGAACCGCGTGCCCGAGCGGATCTCGTACGGGATACCGCGGCGCGTCAGCTCGATCTGGAGCTCGAGCGCCTGGTAGTGCGCGCGGTAGAGGACCGCGAGGTCCTGGAGCTTCTCCCCCTCGTCGTGCCACTCGAGCAGCCGCTGCGCGGCGAAGCGCGCCTGCTCCGGAATGTCGGGGAGCGCGACCACGGCCGGCAGCGGCCCCGCCTCGCGCGACGCGCGCAGCTCCTTCGGGAACTGGCGCTCGTTGTGCGCGATCGAGGCGTTGGCGAGGGCCAGGATCTCGGGCGTGGAGCGGTAGTTCCGCGTCAGGCGGAACGTCGCCGCGTCGGGATACCGCTCCGGGAATCCCAGGATGTTCTGAAACGACGCGCCCCGGAAGGAGTAGATGGCCTGGGCGTCGTCGCCCACGACCGTCACGTTCCGCTTGAGCTTCGCCATGCGGTCGATGACGTCCCCCTGGAGCGTGTTGGTGTCCTGGTACTCGTCCACGAGGATGTGGTCGTAGGAGGCCCCGAGTTGCGCCGCCGCCTCCGGACTCTCGTCGAGGAGCCGCTTCCAGTTCAGCAGCAGGTCGTCGTAGTCGCAGGCGTTGCCGGCGCGCTTGCGCTCGCGGTACCGCGTGAGCACCGAGATGATCTCCGCCTCGAGCGCGGCGAAGTGCGGCGCGCGCTCGGCGAGCACGTTGGTGAAGGACTTGCCGGTGTTGACCGTGTAGGAGTAGAGGTCGAGGAGGACGTCGCCCTTGGGGAACCGCTGCTCGAGCGTGCGGATCTGGCGGTCGGAGGTCGCGGCCTCGAGCAGCTCCCGCGCGTCCTCGGGGTCCAGGATGGTGAAGGTCGGAGTCAGGCCCAGCCGCGTGCCGAAGCGGCGCAGGAGCCGGTTCCCGACCGAGTGGAAGGTCCCCCCCATGAGACGCCGCACGTCGATCGAGAGCAGGGTCTCGACCCGGCGAAGCATCTCGCGGGCCGCCTTGTTGGTGAAGGTCAGGAGGAGGATCCGGGAGGGGTCGTGTCCCGATTCGATCAGGCGCGCCACGCGGTAGACGAGCGTCCGGGTCTTCCCGGAGCCCGCCCCCGCGATGACCAGGATCGGGCCGCCGCCGGCGAGGACCACGTCCCTCTGCTCGTCGTTGAGCTCCCGGTCGTAGTCCACCCGGTACTTGGTCAGCCGGGCGGGCGTCCGGAGGACGTACTTGCGCTCCCTGGGCTCCACGATGGGAGTGTAATCTTTGCCGCCCCCCTCGCGTTTGCAGGGGTAAAGGGAGTGCTTTCATGAGTATCCAGAACGTTCGCCGCTCCATCCTGGTCGCCGCCGCCCTCGTGGTCCTGGCGGGGACGGGTATCTTCGCCGGCCGCCTGGTCGCCCACCAGATGGGAGGCCACTACGGCGCGCCCATGGCGCCGCGGCTGTTCGCGCACCTCGCCAGGCAGCTCGACCTTTCCGAGGGCCAGCGGGGACAGATCCGCGAGATCCTGAAGAACCACGCGGACGAGATCGAGTCCCACGTCAAGTCCGCCACCGACGCACGCCGCGCGCTCCACGACGCGGTCCTGGTCCAGCCGACCGACGAGGCGACCATCCGCCAGCGCGCGCAGGAGCTCGGCAACGTCCACGCGGAGGGGGCGCTGCTCTTCGCGCGCATCCGCACCGAGGTGTGGCCGCTCCTGACCGCGGAGCAGCAGCAGAAGGTGGCCACCCTCCACTCGCACATGCGCGAGCACACCGACGAGGCGCTCAAGTCGCTCGACGCCTTCCTCCGGGGAACCAACTGAACCTTCGCCTGGTGCGGGCCCCGGGCCCGCCGGCGGCTCCCGAGCGCCTCAGCGGCGACGAGGACGAGCTCGTCGCGCGGGCGCGCCTCCAGGACCAGGAGGCGATCGAGGCGCTGGTCCGCCTGGCGGCGCCGTCCGCCCTCGCGGCCGCGCGGCGGGTGACCGGAGACCCGGCGCTCGCCGAGGACGCCTCCCAGGAGGCCTTCCTGCGCGCGTTCCGCGCGATCGACCGCTACCGTCCCCAGTCCAGCTTCCGCGCGTGGGTGCGCACCATCGCCATCCGCTGCGCGATCGACCTGATGCGGCGCCGCCGCCCGGAGATCCCGCTGTCCGACACCGAGAGCGGGCCCGCCAGCGAGGAGGCGCGCCACGAGGACGCGGATCTGCTGCGCGCCGCGCTCGAGTCGCTCTCCCCGCTCGACCGGGAGATCATGATCGCCCGCGAGCTCGAGGGCGCCTCGGACCGCGAGCTGTCCGCCCGCTTCGACATCACGCTGACCTCGGTGCGCGTGCGCATGCACCGCGCCCGGAAGAAGATCCGCTCCCGCTTTCAGGAGGACAACCCATGAATCCCAAGTGCCGGGGTCCCCGCGGCCTGACGGAGCACCTGCTGACCTGTCCGGACTGCCGCGCCCACGCGCGCCTCGCGACCGCCTGGCGGGACCTGCCGCGCGCCGAGAGGATGGAGCCGCCCGTCGAGCCGTCGGACGCGTTCATGAGCCGCACGCTCGCCGCGATCCGCGCGGACCGGGTCCACCGCGCGCGGACGCGTCTCGCGCTGGCGGCCGCGGCGGCGCTGCTGTTCTTCTTCTGCGTCGGCACCGGCCACGAGACCGCCGCCCCGGCGTCCGGCGCGGAGGAGTCCTACACGTCGCTCTTCTCGACCGACTCGCTCTCGAACTTCATCCCCCACTGACGGGCGAGGCGCGGAGGCGCCCTCGCCCGTCATCCCGAGGCGCGCCGCCGAGGGATCCCGGACTCGACTCGCGACGCGGATAGACTTCGCGGGATGCCGCTCCGTCTCACCACCGCCGGGGAGTCCCACGGCCCGCGGCTGACCGCGATTCTCGAGGGCATCCCGGCCGGCCTGCGCATCGACCCGGCGTTCGTCGCCGCCGAGCTCGCGCGCCGCCAGCACGGCTACGGCCGCGGCGGCCGCATGAAGATCGAGAGCGACGCGGCGGCGTTCGAGGGCGGCGTGCGCGGCGGACGGACGCTCGGCTTCCCCATCGCGATCGGCGTCGTCAACCGGGACTTCGAAAACTGGGAGTCGGTCATGGGGCCCCTCTCGGTGGACGAGGCCGCCGCCGCCGGGAAGCGGCTGACGCGCCCCCGGCCCGGCCACGCGGACCTGGCCGGAGGGATGAAGTACGGCGCGCGGGACCTGCGCGACGTGCTGGAGCGCGCCTCGGCGCGCGAGTCGGCCGCGCGCGTCGCGGCCGGCGCCGTCTGCAAGCTCCTGCTCCGCGAGTGCGGGATCGAGGTCCGGAGCGGCGTTCTCGCGCTCGGCGGCGTGGGGTCCGAAGGGGAAGTCGAGCGCTCCTTCGAAACGCTCGAGAGGGTCCGCGAGGACTCGCCGCTGCGCGCCGTCGACGCCAGACTCGAGACGAAGATGATGGCCGCGATCGACGCCGCGAAGAAGGACGGGGAGACGCTCGGCGGTGCGATCCTGGTCGGCGCGCGGGGAGTTCCCGCCGGGCTCGGCAGCTTCGCGTCGTGGGACCGGAAGCTGGACGGCCGGATCGGGCAGGCCCTGCTGTCCGTGCCCGCCGTGAAGGCGGTCGAGCTCGGGTCGGCGATCGAGGCCTCGCGCGGACCCGGCTCCAGGGCCCACGACGAGATCGAGAAGGGGCCCGGGGGAACGCTCCGGCGCCGCACCAACCGCGCCGGAGGCCTCGAGGCGGGCGTCACCAACGGGGAGGACGTGATCGTGGTCGCCACCATGAAGCCGATCTCCACGCTCGCGAGGGGGCTCGACTCCGTCGATCTCGAGACCGGCGAGGCCGCGCGCTCCGCCTACGAGCGCAGCGACGTGACCGCCGTCCCGGCGTGCGGCGTCATCTGCGAGGCTATGCTGGCGTTCGTCCTGGCGGACGCGCTCCTCGAGCTGACCGGCGGCGACCGCCTGGAGGACGTGACCGCGCGCCTCGCCGCCCACCGCGAGCGCGTGCGGAAATACCCGAAGTAGCTCCCGGACCTCATCTGTCCGGCCGTTCCGGCCATCCTTCCGCATGACGTTTTCGATTCCTCACGAGGGGGCTTCCCGGCGAAGCATGCCATATGGCATAATGCGGCTTGCCATATGGCAGTCGTCCGCAAAGCGGCCGGGCGGGTCCCGCCCGTGATTCGAACTCTCGGAGGGCCGGAGCTGGTCCATGCCCGTTCCCTGGGAGAGCTGCGCGAGCGGCTCCGCGCCGGGCTCCCCTACGCCTCGCTCGCGGCGGTGGCGTCGGGCTTCGGACTCGGCGGCGAGGACGCGACCACGGTCCTGCGCATCCCCCCGCGGACCCTCGCCCGCCGCAAGAGGGAGCGCCGCCTCTCGCCCGAGGAGTCCGACCGCCTCTTTCGCCTGGGCCGCATCGCCACCCTGGCCGAGGACGTCCTGGGAGACCGGCGGAGGGCCGCCCAATGGCTGCGCGTCGAGAACCGCGCGCTCGGAAACGCCACCCCGCTGTCGTGCCTCGACACCGACCTCGGGGCGGAAGAGGTCGAGGCCGTCCTCCTGCGCCTGGCCCATGGCGTCTTCGGCTGATCCCGGGACCTCGCGGCGCGTCTGGCGTCTGTGCAAGCGCGCCCACGCCGCCTTCGACGGAGAGGGCGCGCGGCTGGTCGGCGGACGCTGGAACCCGCGCGGCACCCGGATGATCTACACCTCGGGCAGTCTCTCGCTCGCGGCCCTCGAGATCCTGGTCCACTGCGAGCCCACGCTGCTTCCCGCGGACCTCGTCGCGATCGCGGCCGATATCCCCGCCTCGCTCGCGATCGAGCCCGTCGACGAGTCGCTCCTGCCGGCCGACTGGACCCGCATGCCCGCGCCCGACGCGCTGGCCGAGCTGGGCAAGGCGTGGCTCGCCGCCGCGCGCTCGCCCGTGCTGTCGGTCCCCTCCGCGATCGTGCCGCGCGAGCGGAACTATCTCCTCAATCCCGCGCACCCCGACTTCGCGAGGATCAGGCGCGGATCACCGGAGGGTTTCTCTTTGGACCCGCGGCTCCGAAGGAAGTCCGGTCGCTAGGGTGTCATTTCGAGGGAGAGAGTGCCGTGGAGACTTCCCCTCTTCTTTCGGTTGGGCCGCGTAGCGGCCCGCTCAGAGTCTGGGACATCTGGAGGCGGCTGTATTCCGACAGCGCCTTGCGCACGATCCGCCGCAGGTTCCGCACGCGGCGAACCGCGCGAACGTGCTCGGCGCTCTCCTCCGCGCGCGTGCGACGGCGGCGGACGACCTCGCGGACCAGCAGGTCCACGGACCGCTTCCACCGCGCGTACGCCAGAGACGCCAGGTCGAACGTCTCGGTCATGCCCATGACAGCATAACGCCGTCCGGGCGAAGGCGGGGTGAAGTCGAAGCCGTTACAGCCCGGGGGGCGGCTCGACCGGACCGGCGGCGGAGGTCGCGCGCATCCGCTCGAGGGACGACGACTCCCGGCGACCGATCCGGCGATCCAGGATCGCGAATTGCGGATCGGTCGGCGCGAGCCTTCCGCCCGCCTCCCGCCAGTACTCGTAGTGGAGGCCGGGCGAGACCGCCCAGCCCGTCGACCCGACGGTCCCGAGCCGCTGGCCGCGGCGCACTCTCTGTCCCGGCCGCACCTCGACCTGCTTCAGGTGGCCGAAGAGCGTGACGCCGGCCGCGCCATGGCGCAGCACGATCAGGTTGCCGAGGCGGTTGAGCCGCGAGCCGGTTCGCGCCGGCGCGTGCCCGACGAACACGACCGTCCCCTCCGCGGGCGCGATCACCTCCGAGCCGGCGGGAGCGGCGAGATCCATCCCGGGAAAGAACTCCTCGGCCCGCGTCCAGGGCGAGACCCGCGGCCCGAAGTACGCCGAGGGCTCCACGAGCTCGTTTCGGACGGGAAGGCGCGACGGCGTCCTCGACGCGAGGCCCGCGTCCGCGGCTTCCGCCGCCTCGAGCAGCGCGCGGCCGCGTTCCAGGCCGGTCAGGTACCGGTCCCCGCCCTCCGCGACCCGCTCGGGAAAGTCCGCGGCGAGAACGCCGGTCTCGGGATTCAGGCCCCTCGGCCAGCTCGCGACCGGGACCCCGTAGAGAAACGCGATCCGGCTGAGCCGGTCTCCCGCGTCGAGCGCGCGGGCGCGCACCGCGGCGGACTGCGCCTCGAGCTCGCGCCACTCCCGCCGCGCGCTCAGGAGCTGCGGCTGGGACTCCGTCTGCGCGCGCGCCCGGATGCCGCGGAAAGCGAGGATCGGAACGGTGATCCACAGCGACAGCGCGAGCGCCGTCGCGACGCCGGCCGCGGCGGTCGCCCAGCGCTCGCCCCGGACGCCCCACTGCACGGACCGGACCGCGCCGCGGGACGAATAGGGATGCAGCTGGAATTCCAAGGGCGACACCAGTGTCGCACGGCTTCCTCCCCGGTCGGCGCGCCCGGTCCTACGTCTTCGGGAAGACCGCGACCAGGCCGAGCTCGCGGCGGTCCGAGGAGAGCCCGAGGCGCTTCGGCACGAACGCCCGGGAGACCGTGAAGCGGATGACGCGGGAGCCCTCGGCCGCGCCGTTGAGCCGCAGCGAGACGCCCTGTCCCGGCTGGAACGTGTGCGTGTAGACGCGGCGGCCGCCCGACTCGGCGACGAGCTCGACCGGGCGACCCTCCGGCGTGAAGTGCGCGAGCGACAGACGCATGTCCATCCCCGGCGTGAGAAAGATCGCGAAGCGCCGCTGCGTCCAGTAGAACGGCCCCCCCGCCCCGACTTCCTTCTCGTGGAAACCGATTCCCCGGCGGTGACGGAAGGCGAAGTCCGCGCGGAGCGTCGACAGGCTCGCGACGCTTGCCGCGATCGCGTAGAGGGCGACGAGCGCGGCGCGCCAGCGGCGTCCCCGCCCGACGGTGCGCGCACGAGACGTCGCGGAGTCCGGCGCCGTCGCCGTGCTCGCCGCCGCCACGGACGCCAGCAGGAAGAACCCGAGCGACACGTCGGCCGCGAGCCAGTGCGAGCCGATCGCGAGCGCGATCAGAAACGCGGTCACGGCGCCGCCGGTGCCGTCCTTGCCCGAGAACGTGAACCGCGCGAGGCCGATCGCGAAGGCGAGCGTCAGCACGAGGCCGACGAGGCCGGTCTCCGCGAGCGCCTGCAGGTAGGCGCTGCCGGGGTTGTCGCGAATCGGAAGCGAGCGGCCGGTCTCGGCCAGCAGGTCGGGCAGCTGCCAGGAGAACGCGCCGAGCCCGGCACCCTCGATCGGGTGGCGGCGGAACAGGCGGACGGCGCTGTCCCAGAGCAGCGGCCGGGCGGACGTCTTGTACTCGGCCGGAAGGCTCGGGTCGAGGAGCTCGGAGAGGCGCGTCCCGGTCGTTCCGGGCGCGCCCCGCCGCGCCGCGACCGCGACGACGGCCAGCAGCGCCGCGCCCGCGGCGAGGACGGCGAGGCGGCGGCGGAAGCGTCCCGCCGAGAAGAGGAGGAACGCGACGCCGAGCCCGGCGACGAGCAGACCGCTGCGCGAGCCGGAGAGGGCGAGGCCCGCCGCGCAGAGCGCCGCGGTGACGGCCCAGCGAACCGCGCCGCCGCGCCGCTCGACGGCGATCGCGGGGATCGCGGAAAACAGCC
This sequence comes from Thermoanaerobaculia bacterium, assembly GCA_036406835.1. Classification (GTDB taxonomy): domain Bacteria; phylum Acidobacteriota; class Thermoanaerobaculia; order UBA5066; family Gp7-AA6; genus DAHUXD01. Next base: position 27,727 of record DASXAG010000102.1, on the reverse strand, counting down.
GACCCAGCGCGACGACCGCCGCCATCCCGCAGAGCATGCCGAGCGCGTTGGGATCGACGGCGCCCCCCGAGAGGCGGCCCGTGAGCTTCCAGAACCCGTTGGTCTCGGCGGGCGCGACGCCGGCGCGCTGGCCCAGCGCGAGCGCCGCGGAGACGGCCACGCCCGAGAGCGCCGCGCCGAGGACGCGGTCCCGCACGGCCGGTCCGGACCGGCGGAGGATGAAGAAGAAGCCGGCGCCGGAGGCGAGCGCCGCGAACCCCAGGACGCTCTCGCGGATCGCCGCCGCGTCGAGCAGCCCCTGCACGTTGACCGCGCGCAGGGACAGGCCGCGGAGGAGCGCCCACAGCGTCCGCGCCGAGACGGCGGCGAGCGCCGCCGCGAGCACCCACACCGCCGTCAGCGTCCGCAGGACCGAGTCGACCGGCGAGGGATCCGCGACGCTCTCGAAGTCGTAGAGGTACCGGAACGTCCAGCCCGCCGCGAACCCGGCGAAGAGCAGGATCGGCCACGCGATCGGGTCGGAGCCGCCGAAGAGACGCGCGCCCGCGCCCGCCAGCGGGAAGCAGAACGCGAAGAGCGCGAGCCCGCGGCCCGGGCTCCAGGCGGAGACGAGCGCCAGCCCGAGCGCCAGCAGCAGCAGCGGAAGCCGGTCGCGCGCCGCGGGAGGGAACCCGACGGAGAACACCGCGACGAAGCCGGAGACCGCGGCCAGCAGGAATCCCAGGCGGATGCCTCCGCCGGGCCGCTGCGCGGGCTCGTCGTTCATCCGCGGTGGTACTCCTGGAGCGAGGCGACGCCGGTCGCGCCCTCCTGGCGCGCGCGGATCCCCTCGACCGCCGCCGTCGCGGCGGAGAGCGTGGTCAGGCACGGAATCGAGAGGCGCAGGGCCGCCGCGCGGATCGCCGCCTCGTCGAACCGCGACTCCTTGCCGAGCGGCGTGTTGATCACCAGCTGGATCTCCCCCGCCTCCATGCGGTCCACCGCGTTGGGCCGCCCCTCGTTGACCTTGAACACGTGCTCGGCCGGGACGCCGGCCTCGCGCAGCGCCTCGCGCGTCCCCTCCGTCGCGCACAGCTGGAACCCCAGCTCCGCGAGCTCGCGTCCGATGGGAATCACCGCCCCCTTGTCGTACGGATTGACCGTCAGAAACGCCCGCCCCGAAAGCGGCAGCCGCGTGCCGACGGCCTCGCACGCCTTCGCGAAGGCGTCCCCGAAGCGCGGCGAGATGCCCATGACCTCGCCGGTCGACTTCATCTCGGGGCCCAGCAGGACGTCCTCGCCCGGGAACTTGCGGAACGGGAAGACGGGCGCCTTGATGAAGAAGTCGGCCGGGTCGCGCTCGGGCGGCAGGCCGAGCGAGGAGAGCGAGCGTCCCGCCGCCAGCAGCGCCGCCGCCCGCGCCATCGGCACGCCGATCGCCTTCGAGACGAAGGGCACGGTGCGGGACGCGCGCGGGTTGACCTCGAGCACGTAGAGCTTGCCGTGCTGGATCGCGAACTGGATGTTGACGAGGCCGCGCACCGCGAGCGCGCCGGCGAGACGCCGCGTCGCCTCGCGGATCTCCGCGAGCAGGCTGGGCGGAACCTTCCACGGCGGCAGCACCGAGAACGAGTCGCCGGAGTGGATGCCCGCCTCCTCGATGTGCTGCTGGATCCCGCCGATCCACGCCTCGGTGCCGTCGCAGAGCGCGTCCACGTCGAGCTCCACGGCGTCGTCGAGGAAGCGGTCGATGAGGACCGGATGCTCGCCCGAGCTCGCGACGGCCTCCTGCACGTAGGACTCGAGCCGGCTCTCCTCGAACACGACGGCCATCGCGCGCCCGCCCAGCACGTACGACGGCCGCACGACCAGCGGGTACCCGATGCGCCGTCCGGCCTCGAGGGCCTCGGCGGCGGAGGTGGCCTCGGCGTGCGGCGGCGCCGCGAGGTTCAGCTCCGCGAGCAGGCGTCCGAAGCGGCCGCGGTCCTCGGCCAGGTCGATCGAGTCCGGCGAGGTCCCCCAGATCGGGTAGCCCGCCTGCTCGAGCGGACGCGCCAGCTTGAGCGGCGTCTGACCGCCGAACTGGACGAGGACGCCGTCGGGCCGCTCGTGGTCGAGCACCGCGGCGACGTCCTCGAGCGTCAGCGGCTCGAAGTAGAGCCGGTCGGAGGTGTCGTAGTCGGTCGAGACCGTCTCCGGGTTGCAGTTGATCATGATCGTCTCGAACCCGGCCTCGGAGAGCGCGTAGCACGCGTGCACGCAGCAGTAGTCGAACTCGATGCCCTGGCCGATGCGGTTGGGCCCGCCGCCGAGGATCACGACCTTCGGCTTGTCCGTCCGGACGGACTCGTTCTCGTCCTCGTAGGTCGAGTAGAAGTACGGCGTCTGCGCCTCGAACTCCGCGGCGCAGGTGTCGATCGTCTTGAAGACCGGCACGACGCCGAGCGCGCGGCGCCGCTCGCGGACCTCGTTCTCGCCCACGCCCATGCGGCGGGCCAGCGCCCGGTCGGAGAGCCCCAGCCGCTTGGCCTCGCGGAGCGTCTCGCGCGGGACCTCGGAGAGGGCGACGCCCTCGAAGGCGTCCTCCGCGTCGACCATCCGCCGCACGCCGTCGAGAAACCAGGGGTCGATCCGCGTCAGCGCCGCGACCGCGTCGACGTCCAGGCCCGCGCGGAACGCCCGCCGGAGGTGGAAGAGGCGCTCGGCGGTGGGCTCCTCGAGCCTCCGGCGGAGCTCGTCCGGCGGCAGCGCGCCGCGGCCGTCGTCCAGGCCGTCGCGTCCGATCTCGAGCGAGCGGACCGCCTTGCCGAGGGCCTCGGCGAACGTGCGGCCGATCGCCATCGCCTCGCCGACCGACTTCATCTGGATCGTCAGGCGCGCGTCGGCGCGCGGGAACTTCTCGAACGTCCAGCGCGGGATCTTGACGACGACGTAGTCGAGCGAGGGCTCGAACGAGGCCGGCGTCTTCTGCGTGATGTCGTTGGGAATCTCGTCCAGGTGGTAGCCGACCGCCAGCAGCGCCGCGATCTTCGCGATCGGAAACCCCGTCGCCTTGCTGGCGAGCGCCGACGACCGCGAGACGCGGGGGTTCATCTCGATGACCACGCGCCGGCCCGTCTTCGGGTCCACCGCGAACTGGATGTTGGAGCCGCCGGTGTCGACCCCCACCTTCCGGATGACGGCCTTCGCCTCGTCCCGCATCGCCTGGTACTGGCGGTCCGACAGGGTCATCTGCGGCGCCACGGTGATCGAGTCGCCCGTGTGCACGCCCATCGCGTCGAAGTTCTCGATCGAGCACACGATGATCACGTTGTCCGCGTTGTCGCGCATGACTTCGAGCTCGAATTCCTTCCAGCCCTCGACCGACTCCTCGATCAGGACCTCCTTCGCCGGCGACTCGGAGAGCCCGTTCTGGACGATGCGGCGGAACTCCTCCGCCGTCTTCGCCGCCCCGCCGCCGGAGCCGCCGAGCGTGAAGGAGGGCCGGATCACGAGCGGCAGGCCGATCTCGTCGCGGATCTGCTCGGCCTCGGCGAGCGAGCGCGCGCGGCCCGAGCGCGGGACCTCCGCGCCGATCGCGAGCATCGCCTTCTTGAAGAGGTCGCGGTCCTCCGCGAGGCGCATCGCCACCTCGTTCGCGCCGATCAGCTCGACGTTGCGGCGCTCGAGGATGCCGCGCTCCGCGAGCGCCAGCGCGAGGTTCAGCGCGGTCTGGCCGCCGACGGTCGGGAGGATCGCGTCCGGGCGCTCCTTCTCGAGGATTCGCTCCAGGAACTCGGGCGTCAGCGGCTCGACGTAGGTCGCGTCGGCGAGCTCGGGATCCGTCATGATCGTCGCGGGGTTCGAGTTGACGAGGATGACGCGGTAGCCCTCGCGGCGCAGCGCGCGGACCGCCTGCGTTCCCGAGTAGTCGAACTCGCAGGCCTGCCCGATGACGATCGGGCCGGAGCCGATGACGAGGATGCTCTTGATGTCGACGCGCTTGGCCACCGGGCCGCGAGTCTAGCAGCCCCGGAATCGCCGCCCGCGTCGCGCCGGCGTCTCCGCTACGGCGCCCGCGTGATCGCCTGCGTGCGATGCCCGAACGCGGAGCAGTCGCCGGAGAGGATCGTGCCGCCCTTGCCGAGCCCGAGAAGCGCCGAGTTGGTCCAGGCGGCGCCGTAGAGGTCGCCCGCCGTGCCGGACGCGCGCGCGGACCAGCCGAACCCGTCTCCGCTCTCCGCCGCCGCGCCGTCCTCGCCGACCGCCTCGTAGAGCGAGCCCGTCCAGACGACGGAGAAGAAGCGCTTGTCGATCCCGACGGAACCCTCGAGCCAGGCGACGCCGTCGAGGCTGCGCATCACCTGCCCGTGGTCGCCGACCGCCAGGAATTCCGAGCCGTTCCACGCCACGCCGTTGAGCGGCGGGAGGCTGCCCGGGACGTCTCGCCTCGTCCAGTTCGCGCCGTCCGGGCTCGACACGATCCACCCCGTCAGCTCGCCGCCGACCGCGACGTACCCGGAGCCGCTCCAGGCGACCGCGTTGAGCGTCTTCGGTCCGGCCGAGCGGAAGCTCCACGCTGTCCCGTCCGCGCTCGTGAGCACGGCGCCCCCGCTCCCGACCGCCACGAACCGCCGCCCGTCCCAGAGGATGCCCTGGAGGTTCTGGCCCTGTCCGCCCGCCCTCGCCGTCCACGCGACGCCGTCGGGGCTCGTCAGGATCGTCCCGGCCTCGCCGACCGCGGCGAACGTGGATCCGCTCCAGGCCACCGCGAACAGCCACCGGAACGTGCCGGAGTCCCGGCGCGTCCAGGTCTCCCCGTCGCCGCTCGTGGCGATCTGGCCCCCCTCCCCCACGGCGACGAACGTCGCGCCGTTCGAGACGGCGTCCGAGAACGCCGCCCGCGGCCCGGGCGCGCGGTCGCTCCAGGCGACGCCGTCCGTGCTGAAGAGGACGGTGCCCCGCGCGCCGACCGCGGCGATCCCGGACGGGCCCTGCGCGACGCCGAGGAGATCGAGCGGCGTTCCGGACTCGCGACCCTGCATCGAGGCCTCGTCGGGTCCGGCGGCGATCGAGCCCGTGAGGCCGACGCCGAGGAGCCCCGAGCCCGTCCACACCATGCGCTGCACATCCGCCGCGTGCGTCGACGCGATGCGCCACGAGATCCCGTCGGTGCTCGCGTACATCCGCGGCTCGTAGGGGAAGCGCACGGCCGCCACGACGAACTTCCCGCCGGTCCAGGTCACCGCGTGGAACAGGTCGAGCGTCCCCGAGTCCGCCCGATTCCAGTGAATGCCGTCGGTGCTGTGCGCGACCGAGCCCGCGTCGCCCACCGCCACCCAGAGGTGGCCGTTCCAGGCGACGTCGTGGAAGGCGAAGCCGATCCCCGACGGACGGCTCGTCCAGTCGGAGCCGTTCGGGCTCGTGAGGATCGCGCCGTCGTCGCCCACGGCCACGAATTGCGAGCCGTTCCAGACGATCCGGTTGAGGTTCGACGCCGACCCCGACAGGCGCGCTCCCCAGGCCGCGCCGTCGCCGCTCGTGTGCACGGAGCCCGCGGCGCCGACCGCGACGAACGACGAGCCGTTGAAGGCCACGTCGCGCAGGTCGTCCACGGTGTTCGACGCCACCGGCGTCCACGTCAGCCCGTCGGGGCTCGACAGGATCGCGCCGGCGCGTCCCACCGCGACGTATCGACCGCCTCCGTACGCCACGCCCTGCAGCGTGTTGCCCTGGGGCTTGGGGCTCGCCCAGCGCCACGGACCGCAGGATTGCGCGACGAGCGGAGACGCCGAGGAGAGTAGGAACGGAGTGAGAAGGGCGACGGCGAGTCGAAGCGTCTTCGACATGGCGGGACCTCTCTGGAAAGGGTAGGAGCGGATTATAGCGGGTAGAATCCGGCGCGAGCTTCTCTTAATGATCGGCCAGACCGTCTCGCACTATCGGGTCCTCTCGAAGCTCGGGGGCGGCGGCATGGGCGTCGTCTACGAGGCCGAGGACCTTAAGCTCGGCCGCAAGGTCGCGCTGAAGTTCCTTCCCGACGAGCTCGCGCGCGACGAGCACGCGATGGAGCGGCTCGGGCGCGAGGCCAAGGCGGCCTCGTCGCTGCAGCACCCCAACATCTGCACGATCTACGACGTGGACGAGCACGAGGGCCGGCCGTTCATCGCGATGGAGCTGCTCGACGGCGAGACGCTGCAGCAGCGTCTCGGCCCGGGGCCGCTGCGGCTCGAGTCCGTCCTCGACCTGGGCTCGCAGATCGCCGACGCGCTCGAGACGGCGCACGCGCGGGGGATCCTGCACCGCGACATCAAGCCGGCCAACGTCTTCGTCACCAGACGGGGACAGGCCAAGCTGCTCGACTTCGGCCTGGCGAAGCACGCCGACGCGGTCTCGGAGAAGGGCGGCGACACGGCCATGCCCACGGCGATGGCGGAAAAGAACCTGACGAGCCCCGGCACCGCGATCGGAACCGTCGCCTACATGTCCCCGGAGCAGGCCCGGGGCGAGGCGCTGGACGCGCGCTCCGACGTCTTCTCCTGCGGCGCCGTGCTCTACGAGATGGCGACGGGCCGCCAGCCCTTCGCGGGCAACACCTCGGCCATCATCTTCGACGCGATCCTCAACAAGGCCCCCGTGTCGCCGGTGAAGCTCAACCCCGAGCTGCCCGCCGAGCTCGAGCGGATCGTCAACACCGCCCTCGAGAAGGACCGCGACCTGCGCTACCAGAGCATCGCGGACCTGAAGACCGACCTGAAGCGCCTCAGGCGCGACTCGGAGTCCCAGCGCAGCGGCAAGACGCCGGTGCCGATCGCTCCCCTGCACCCGACGATGCGCCCGTGGTGGCTCGCCGTGGCCGCCGCCGTCGTCGTGGCCGGGGGCGCATGGGGCTGGTGGGCGGCGCATCGTCGCGGACCCACGGGCCCGGTCGGCGCCGCCGGAGCGGCCCAGGTCACGCTCGCCGTGCTCCCCTTCCAGAACCTCGGCGGCGACGCCTCCATCGACCACCTGCGCCTCGCGCTGCCGGACGAGGTGATCACGACGCTCTCGTACATCCCGACGCTCGCGATCCGCCCGTTCGCCTCGACGCAGAAGTACGCCAAGGGCGACGTCGACCCGCAGGCGGCGGGCCGCGAGCTGAAGGTCGCGGACGTGCTGACCGGACACTTCCAGAAGGAGGGCGATCAGCTCCGCGTGACGCTCGAGGTCGTCGACACGGAGAACAACAAGCTGCTCTGGCGCGACAGCTCGAGCGCGGCGGCGAACGACCTCATCGGCCTGCGCGAGGCCATCTCCTCGCGCCTGCGGACGGGACTCTTTCCGCTGGTCGGCGGCGGCACGGGAGCGGCCGCCGCCTCCACCCGGCCGCAGAACGCCGAGGCCTACGACCTCTACCTCCGCACGCGGCCGCTCCAGAGCGATCCCGAGGTGAACAAGCAGGCGATCGCGATGCTCGAGCGCGCGGTGGGCCTCGATCCGAGCTACGCTCCCGCCTGGTCGCAGCTCGGACTGCGCTATTACTACCGCGGATCGCAGGGATACACCGGGAGCGTCGAAGAGGCGAAGGCCTACTTCGCCCGCGCGAAGGCGGCCGACGAGAAGGCGGTTTCCCTCGACCCCAACCTCACCGAGCCCGCGGGCAACCTGATCGTGCTCGCGGTCGAGGCCGGCAACCTGGTCGAGGCCGACGCGAAGGCCTGGGAGCTGCTGCAGCGCCGGCCCGACGACTCCCGGGCACTCTTCACCCTGTCCTACGTCCTCCGCTACGCCGGGCTCCTCGACGAGGCGGCCAAGCGCTGCGAAGCCGCGCGGGCGAGGGATCCGCGCGACTCGGGACTGCGATCCTGTTCCCTCGTCTACGTGTTCCTCGGCGACTACGATCGGGCCCTGGACTACACGCGGCTGGACGCCGGATCCGCATGGGCGAAGTCCGTGGAGGCGCAGGTCCGCGTGCACCAGCGGCGTACGGCGGACGCGGTCGCCGCCGTCCAGAACGGCGCCAACCCGGACATCCTCGCGATGGTGACGTCGGCGGGCTCCGCCGCCGAGCGCGAGGCGGGGATGGCGCGTGCGGAGGCGAGCGCCTTGCACGATCCCGATCCGGAGAACCGCTACTTCTTCGCGATCCTGAGCGCCAACGCGGGACGGCGCGAGCCCGCCCTGCGGCTCCTGCGCGCCGCCGTCGACGGCAACTATCTCCTCCACGAGGGCATGGACCGAGACCCGGTCTTCGCCTCGATCCGCGAGGATCCCGAGTTCGCCGCGATCCGCGCCGAGTCGGTCCGCCGCCAGAAGGAGTTCCTGGCGAAGCGAACGTCGAAGCCGCCGGCCTGACCCTTATTCGTAGCGGAGCGCTTCCGCGACGTCGAGCCGGCCCGCGCGGCGCGCCGGGACCCAGGACGCGACGAGGATCGCCGCCGCCGAGAAGAGCACGATCGCCGCGAGGTCCCGGATCCGGACGAGGAACGGGATGAACGAGACGAAGTAGATCTCGGCGACGCCGGCCGGGAACGAGAGCAGCCGGAAGCGCGTCGCGGCCCAGCACACCGCGACGCCGAAGAGGACCCCGGCGACGACGCCCGTGCCGCCCAGGAGCGCGCCCAGCCACAGGAAGATCCGCCGCAGGAGACGCGGCTCCGCGCCGAGCGTCGTCAGCACGCCGATGTCGCGCTTCTTCTCCTGGACCGTCATGACGAGCGTCGCCACGATGTTGAACGTCGAGACGGCGACGATGAGGCCGATCACGAGGAACAGCGCGGCCTGCTGGATCACGAGCATCGCGAACAGGCCGCCGTTCATCGAGCGCCAGTCCGACACGGAGTAGCCGTTCCCGGCGGCGGCGCGGACGGCGGTCACGACGCTCTCGGTGTCGCGCAGCGCGTTCAGCCGGATCTCGACGACGTTGGCCGCGCCCTCGAGGCGGGCGAGCCGGCGGAGCTCCTGGCGGTCCATGAAGATCCACTCCGAGTCGTACTCGGCGAAGTTGGTCCGGAACACCCTTCCCACGCGGAAGCGTCCCGTGCGCGGGGCGAAGCGGCCGCCCTGCAGCGCGTTGTCGGCCACGGCCAGCACGACCGGATCGCCCTCGCGGACGTCGAGCTTGTGCGCGAGCTCGTATCCGATCGCGACGGAGGCGGGCGCGTCCGGCGTCGCCTTCGTCACGGCGCGGGCCGCGTCGGGAAGGTAGGCGTCGAGGTCGGAGACCTTTCGCTCCGTGTCGGCGTCGATGCCCTTCAGGACGGCGTCGGTCCCGTCCGGAGTCGCCGTCGAGCTCGCCACCCCGGTCTGGTAGATCACGGGCGCGACGGCGCGGACGCCCGCCACCTTCCCGAGGCGCGCCTCGAGCGCGGTCGTGTCGGACTCCCCTCCCGCGATCAGGGGGAAGACGACGACCGCGGCGTTCGCCCCGATCAGCCGCTCCCGGATCTCGGTCCGGTACCCGGTGAGGAGTCCCATCGCGACGACGAGAGCGGCGACGCCGAGCGCGATCCCCCCGATCGAGAGGAGCGAGACCGACGAGATCAGGCGCGAGGGACGGGACCGGACGTAGCGGAGGGCGACCTCGAACGCCAGCGCGTTCACTTCCGGGCGGTCCCGGTGCCGGTCGTCTTCCGGCTCCGCCGCATCGCGTTCAGGAACGTCTCGAACATCACGTTCGCGTCGTGCGGCCCCGGCGCGGCCTCGGGGTGGAACTGCGCGGCGAAGATCGGACGCGTCTTGTGGCGGAAGCCCTCGAGCGTTCCGTCGTTCAGGTTCCGGTGGGTCGTCTCGACCTCCGGCGGCAGGGTCGCCGCATCCACCGCGAACCCGTGGTTCTGGGAGGTGATCGCGACGTGGCCCGACGCGACGTCCTGGACCGGATGGTTCGCGCCGCGGTGCCCGAACTTGAGCTTGAACGTCTTCGCTCCGAACGCGAGTCCCAGAAGCTGGTGGCCGAGACAGATGCCGAAGATCGGGATCTCCGCGTCGATCAGCCTCTCGATCGTCCGGATCGGTCCCGGAAGCGCGGCCGGGTCGCCGGGGCCGTTCGAGAGGAAGATCCCGTCCGGCCGCGACTCGAGGATCTCCTCGTCCGAGGACGTCGCCGGGAACACCGTCACGCGGCAGGAGCCGGCCTGGAGCAGCCGGACGATGTTGCGCTTCATGCCGTAGTCGATGGCCGCGACACGGTACTTCTTGCGGCCCTTCCCCGCGCCCGCCACCCGCGCCTCGCGCGGCGAGACGGACAGCGCGAGGTCGCTGCCCACCATCGGCGGCGACTCGAGGACGCGGCGGCGCAGCTCCGCGGGGTCGCGGAACTCGGTCGAGATCCCGGCCCGCATCGCGCCCTCGCTGCGGATGCGGCGGACGAGCGAGCGCGTGTCGAGGCGGTGCAGGCCGAGGATGCCGTTCTCGTCGAGGTACTCGGCGAGGCTGCGCTCGCCGTCGGTGCCGCTCCAGCGCTCCGGGAAGTCGCGGGCCAGGAAGCCGGAGACGTGGACCCTGTCGGACTCGGCCTCGTCGGAGCGGATGCCGTAGTTGCCGACGTGCGCGGCCGTCATGACGACGATCTGCCCGGAGTAGGACGGATCCGTCAGCACCTCCTGGTAGCCGCTCATCGCCGTGTTGAAGACGATCTCCCCGAAGGCCGTCCCCGGGCGTCCGATCGCCTCGGCCTCGTAGGAGGTCCCGTCCTCCAGGACCAGGAGGCCCTTCAAACCGTCCGTCCCACGACCGGCGCGAGCCGCGCGATCTGCCGCATCAGCTCCGCGAACATCTCCGGGAGGATCGCCTGCGGCCCGTCCGAGAGCGCGCGGTCGGGCTCGTGGTGCACCTCGATCAGCAGGCCATCGGCGCCGACCGCGACGGCCGCCCGCGACAGCGGCAGCACCTTCGAGCGCTTCCCCGTGCCGTGCGAGGGGTCCACGAGGATCGGGAGGTGCGAGATGCGCTGGATGTACGGCACGGCGGAGAGGTCCAGCGTGTTGCGCGTGTGGTCGGCGAACGTGCGCACGCCGCGCTCGCAGAGCATCACGTCGTAGTTCCCCTCGGCGAGGAGGTACTCCGCCGACAGCAGGAGCTCCTCGAGCGTGGCGGACATCCCCCGCTTCAGCAGGACGGGCTTCTTCGTGCGCCCGAGCCTCTTGAGCAGCGAGAAGTTCTGCATGTTGCGCGCCCCCACCTGGAGGCAGTCCGCGTGCTCGGCCACGACGTCGACGGTCTCGGTGTCCAGCACCTCGGTCACGATCGGCAGGCCGGTCTCGCGGCGCACGAGCGACAGGATCCGAAGACCCTCCTCGCCCAGGCCCTGGAAGGAGTAGGGCGAGGTGCGCGGCTTGAACGCGCCTCCGCGGTAGAGCGAGCCGCCGGCCTCCTTCACGCGCTTGCCGATCTCGACCGCCTGCTCCTCCGACTCCACCGCGCACGGGCCGCCGACGATGGCGATGCGCTCGCCGCCGATCGGGACGCCTCCCACCGAGACCACCGTGTTCTCGCGCTTGGCCTCGCGGGAGACCAGCTTGTACGGCGCCGAGACGGGGATGACCTCGAGGACGCCCGGGAGGTTCTCGAACGCGCCGGGATCGACGCGGCCCTGGTTGCCCGTGATGCCGATCGCGGTGCGCTGGGTCCCGGGGATCGGGTGGGCCTGCAAACCGTGGCTCCGGACGGCCTCGACGACGCGGCGGATGTCCTCCGCCGTGGCCACCGAGTCCATCACGATCAGCATGCGGGTGCTAAAATATGGGCCACAACCGGCCCTGTCAAACCGGATCGGGACGCGGGTCGAGGAGGCCCGGGATAGTGAAACACAGGATCCTGCTGGCGCTTCTTTCGACGTTTCTGGTCTGCTCCGCCGCCTCGGCCTACGTCATCAAGCTCAAGGACGGCTCGCTGATCTTCGCGAAGATCAAGTACACGGTGAAGGGCGACCGCGCGATCGTCACCCTCGAGAACGGCACCGTCACCGCGATCAAGCTCGACCAGATCGACGTCGAGGGGTCGGAGAAGTACAACGCCGAGAACTTCGGCAACGTCGTCGCGATCGACACGCCGGAGGGCCACAAGCCCACGCCCGTGTCGTCGGCCGGCCCGTCGGAGAAGGCGCCCCGCCTGCAGGACTACATCAAGGACAAGCACCCCCGCATGGGCCTGCCCGCCGCCGAGAAGGCCGCGGCCGATGGCAGCGGGCCGTCGTTCCAGCCGGTGGACGCGAACCTCCAGTCGGCTTTCTCGAAGATCTTCGACGGCGCCGGCATCACCCAGTACCGGCTGACCAACTTCCGCGGCAAGACCGGACTGCTCGTCACCGCCAACACGGAGGAGCAGGTCTTCAACGCGCTCGCCGCGGCCGCGCGGGCCCTGTCGGATCCGGCGAGCCGGGGCGTTCCGACGACGATCAAGATCATCCTGACGACGTCCTCGGGAGAGCAGGCCGGCACGCTCGAGATGTCCCCCGAGCAGGCGCGGCTGCTGGTCAACGGCCAGATCTCGGCCGCCGACTTCTTCGTCAGGAACGTGGAACTGTAACGAGTTGTCAGTTTTCAGTTCATCGTTTTCATTTTTCCAACTGAGAACTGACGACTGACAACTGAGAACTACTCCTCCACGTCCGGCACCGGCGTCAGGTAGTAGCGCGCGTCCTCGCCCACGGTCCGCTTGAAGCGGTCCGCGAACGACACGAAGTCTCCCGCCGTCTCGTCGAGGAAGATGCGCTCGACGCGGTGAAGCGGAAAGAAGACCGTGGCCGGCAGGACGGTGACGGTCTCCCGCCGCGCGATCTCGTGGAGCCAGCCCTCGAAGCCCTCGAGCGAGAGGCCCCGCACGGTGATCCCGGAGCCGTCCCGGTCCCGGAGGAGGCCCCAGAACTTCTCCCGCGGGTTGACCAGCTGGATCAGCACGTAGTCTCCGACCCTCATCCCGTCACCGCCTTTCCGAGAGCTCGATCAGGACGCCGTGCCCCGCCTCGGGGTGGAGAAACGCGACCCGCTTCCCGTCGGCGCCCTCGACCGGACGGGAGTGGATCAGCCGGAAGCCGCGGCCCGCGAGGTCCGCGAGAGCGGCCTCGAGGTCCTCGACGGCGAAGCAGACGTGGTGGATGCCCTCGCCGCGCTTCGCCAGGAACTTTGCGATCGGCGAGTCCCCGGCGGCGGGCTCCAGCAGCTCGATGCGGCTCTCCCCGACCGGCAGGAACGCCGCGGTGACCTTCTGCGTCGGCACGAGCTCGCGCTTCGTCTCGACGAGCCCGAGCGCGCGGTAGACGTCCAGGGCCGCGTCGATGGACGCGACGGCGATGCCGAGATGGTCGATCTTGTAGGCCGGACTCCTGCGCGGCGCGCCGGCGTCCTTGGACGCCTGGCTCACGAAACGGCCTCCCGGGACCCGACCACCGCGCCGTAGAGCCGGTCCGCGGCGGAGTACGGATCCTCCTCGCGGCCGAGGACCGACTGCACTGCCTCCTCGAGGCCGTCCGGCGCGAGGGCCCTCTCCTCGACGGCGCGGCGGAACTTCTCGGCGACGAGGGAGAGCAGCCGCGACCGCGCCCGCAGCGCGCGCCGCGCCGCGCCCTCGCCCGACTCCCTCAGGTACTCGCCGTGGCTCTCGAGCGCGGCGATCGCCTCCGGGACGCCGCCGCCCGACGGCGCCGAGGTCTTGACGATCGGCGGCCGCCAGGCCTTCTCGGCGGAGACGTCCAGCATCATCGCGAGCTCCGCGACGGCGCGGTCCGCGCCCTCGCGGTCGGCCTTGTTGACGATGAACACGTCGGCGATCTCGAGGATCCCGGCCTTGATCGCCTGGATGTCGTCGCCGAGGCCGGGGACCAGCACGACCGCGATCGTGTCGGCGGCGCGGACGATGTCGACCTCGTCCTGCCCCACGCCGACGGTCTCCACCAGGATGACGTCGAAGCCGGCCGCGTCGAGCACGTCGACGGCGTCGGACGTCGCCCGGGCCAGGCCGCCGAGCGCGCCGCGCGTCGCCATCGAGCGGATGAAGATCCCGGGGTCGGTGTAGATCTCGGACATGCGGATGCGATCGCCGAGGATCGCGCCGCCCGTGAACGGCGAAGACGGGTCGACGGCCACGATCCCAACCCTCACGCCGCGCTTGCGGTACGCCTGGGCGAGCCGCTGGACCAGCGTGGACTTGCCGGCGCCGGGCGGCCCGGTGATTCCCAGGATGCGCGCCCGCCCCGTGCGGGCGAAGAGCAGGCGGAGGATGTCGGGCACCGTGCCCGAATCGCGCTCGACCTCGGAGATCGCGCGGCCGATGGGACGCGGCTGGCCGGCGAGGACGCCGCGGGCGAGCTCGGCAGCGGCCGCAGCGGCCGCCTCAGCCTCAGCCGCCGCGCCCGCCCCCGCGGTCATGAGGCGCCCGACAGCAGCTGCCTGGCGATGACGAGGCGCTGGACCTCGCTCGTGCCCTCGCCGATCGTGCAGAGCTTGGAGTCGCGGAAGTACTTCTCGACCGGGAAGTCCTTGGTGAACCCGTAGCCGCCGTGGATCTGGACCGCGCGCTCGCTCACGCGCACGGCGACCTCCGACGCGAAGAGCTTGGCCTGCGCGGAGAGCTTCGTGACCGGAACGCCGGTCGCGTCCCGCGCCGCCGCCGCACGCTCCGTCAGCAGCCGCGCCGCGTCGATCTCGGTCGCCATGTCCGCGAGGTAGAACTGGATCGCCTGGAAGTCCGCGATCGGCCGGCCGAACTGGCGCCGCTCGCGCGCGTAGCGGAGCGCCGCCTCGTACGCGCCGCGCGCGAGGCCCACGGAGAGGGCGGCGATCCCGATCCTCCCGCCGTCCAGGATCTTCATCGAGTCGAGCCAGCCGGATCCCTCCGCGCCCAGCAGGTTCGCGGCCGGCACGCGGCAGTCCTCCATCACGAGCGTGCAGGTGTCGGAGGCCCGCATGCCGAGCTTGTTCTCCTTCTTGCCGACGCGGATGCCCGGGTTGTCGAGCTCGACGATCAACGCCGAGATGCCCTTGTTCTTCCGGCTCTTGTCCGTCACCGCCATCAGCACGGCCACGCCGGCGACGCTGGCGTTCGTGATGAAGTTCTTCGACCCGTTCAGCACCCAGGAATCGCCGTCGCGGACCGCGGTGGTCTTCGTCCCGCCGGAGTCGGAGCCGGCCTCCGCCTCGGTCAGCCCCCACGCCGCGATCCACTCGCCCGACGTCAGCTTCGGCATGTAGCGCTGCCGCTGCGCCTCGCTGCCGAACTGGAAGATGTGGCTGCTGCCCAGGCTGTGGTGCGCCGCGAGCGACAGCGCCACCGAGGGGTCCACGGCCGAGACCTCCTCCACGATCGCCTGGTAGTCCATCGCGGAGAGCCCGGCGCCGCCGTACTTCTCGGGGAACATCGCGCCGAGCAGCCCGAGCTCGCCCAGCTTGTTGAAGAGCTCGCGCGGGAACGCCTGCGCCTCGTCCCAGCGCAGGACGTTGGGCCGGATCTCGGCCTCACAGAAGTCGCGGACGGTCTTGAGGATCGCCTCGCGTTCGGCGCTGACGGCGGTTGTCATCGGCTCATTTTATCGCGACAACCGATGAGCGACGCTCACCGCGTCGACGGCGGCGCCGCCGTGACGGTCGACGCGGCCACGATGTCGATCCCGGTGTAATAGTGGCGGAGGATCCGGTCGTACGTCTCCCCCGCGAGCGCCATGCCGAAGGCGCCGTTCTGGCAGAGCCCCACGCCGTGACCCCAGCCGCGGCCCAGGAAGACGAACTCCGCCTCCCCCTGCGGGCCCGCGACCTTCGTGACCGTGAAGAGCATCTCGGGCATCTCCACCGCCTGCCGCAGGTCGAAGCGTTTGAAGGTGGCCTCGGCGAGGTCGGTCTGGACGTGCATCTCGATCGCGCGCCCGGACGGGCTGCGCTTCGTCACGGTCAGCTCGCGCACCTCGTTGCCGGCGACGCGTCCGGACATCCGGCGCGCGAGCTCCTTCGCCGGAACGCGGCGCACCCACTCCGTCCAGGCCGAGTCGCGCTCGAAGCTGGGCCCGTCGGCGTCCGTCTCGACCCAGAGTCCCAGGACGCGGCCCGCGCCGTCCTTCCACCAGCGGAGGCGATCGCCGGCGCGAAGCGTCAGCGAGCCCGCCGGGAGGTAACGGTCCGCCACGCGCCGCGCCAGCGGAACCTCGGGATCGACCGGAAGCCCCTGCCGGCCCTCGGTCGTCTTGACCCACAGGTTCGAGCCCTCGCGGGAGAGGAAGCGGCCGCTGCCCTCCGTCACGCCGGAGAGCCGGAGCGCGATCGAGAAGAGCAGCCCGGCGTACTCCTCCTCGGTCAGGTCGCGGTCGGGCGGCGGCAGCGTCTCGGCTGCGGCGAAACGGAAGCGCCACAGGAATTCGTAGGCCGAGCGCGCGGATCCGGTGAGGCGCCCCGCGACGGCGGGCGACTCGTCGTAGTACCGCTGGTCGCGATCCGTCAGGTGCAGCTCCTGCGATGGCGCGAGACCGAAGTCCGCGACGAGCGACGGGTACACGGCCGCGGGACTCAACTTCGCGGGCGCCGCGCCCTTCGCCTCCACGCCCGCCCAGCGCTGCGCGGTCTCGAGCGCCGCGCCGCGGATCGCGGCCCGCCGCGGAACGTTGCGCCGCAGCACGTAACCGCGCCACTGGAGCGCGGAGCGCGCTCCGGCCCCGGATCCGTCCCGCGGCATGCGCGCGCCCTCGACGTCCGCGCCGGCGAGCTCGCCGCATTCCACCGCGACGAGGTACGGAACCGGACCGCCCGAGAACACGTTCTCGACGTTCTCGGTGACGCCGCCGCACGTCGAGACGAAGAGCGCGTCGGCGATCTGTCCCTGGTACGCCAGCACGAGACCGCGCGTGCCGTCGACCGCGGCGGAGGACAGCGGGTCCTCGACCGGCACGCCGCCGTAGACCTGGCACTTGGGCGTCGCGCAGATGTCGTAGCCCTCCGCCTCGAACTGCCCGCGGTGCGCGAGCGCGTAGGTTCGCGCCGCAACGGCCTGCGCCTTGAGCGCCTCGATGGCGTCGAAGCGCCTGGGCCCCATCTCCGACGGGACGACGCCGTAGAGGTAGTCCTCGAGGTCGGCGCGATTGACGACGTTCAGGGTGCCGCGCGGGTTGACGAGCACGCGGAGACTGCCGCGGTAGGCCACGCCGTCCCAGGCCACGCGCGCGTCGGGCGCCGGCGGGTAGAAGTCGACGGGCGAGGCGAGCTCCATCCGGACGTTCGCGCCGCCGGTCACGGTCACGCGCGAGGCCGCTTGCCCGGCTTGGCCCGAGGCCGCGCGGGGGGCGCCGGGGACGACGAAGCCGTCCTGACCCGAGGCCTTGAGCCGCTCGACCGCCGCATCCGCGTCGGCCCGCGAGGCGAAGCCGCCGAGCAGCACGCGGTAGAGGCCGCGATCCGCCGAGAACGCGACCTGGGCGGAGAGCTGGTTCGCGGCGCCCAGGCGGTCGGCGAGCTTGCGCGCCGGCTCCTCCTGCGAGAACGCGCCGGCCTGGATCTGGAACGAGGGCGCGGCCTCGCCGCCGCCGCCGCCTCCGGGCTGGACGGTCAGCGGGCCCTGCACGAGCTCGGCGCGGTCCCCCGACGCCACGATCCACATCGTGCCCGCCGTGCCGAGCGTGACCTCGGTGAGGTCGCTCTTGAGGCCCACGCGGAAGACCGAGCCCGACGGCGCGGGAACCGCGGGCGGCGCCACGCGGACCGGGGGCACCGGCACGGGCGCCGTCTCCGCCGACGGGAGCGGCGCGGGCGGCGGGGGCGTCGTGGTGGTGCAGGCGGCGGTCCACACCGAAAACCACAGCGCCGCTCCGAAGAGCCGGAGACTCGCGCGCTTCAAAACCGAGACCGAATCCGGGTGCCGAGCACGTCCTTGCGAAAATCGTTTCCGCGAAGCGGCACCATCAGGCACATCTCGTAGAGCCGGCTCCGCAGCCGGTAGCCGATGCGGTCCTCGAGCCGGTCGCGCTCGCCCGAGCCGGGCTCCGGGTCGTCCTCGAAATTGGAGGTCGCGATCGTCAGCTTCTTCCGGTTGTAGCGCGTGTTGAGCAGGCTGTACAGCACGTCGAGCACCCAGGCGTGCGGCTTCGACGCGCCGAGCTCGTCGATGACCAGCAGCTCGGTCTCGGCATAGGGCGTCAGCACCGACTCCTTCGACATGTCCGCGTCGGGGCGAAACGACGTCTGGATCTTCATGAGCAGGTCCGAGAAGTCCACGTAGAGTCCCGTGACGCCCTTCGTCCGCACGAGCTCGGAGAGGATCGCGCAGGCGAGGTGCGTCTTGCCGCGGCCGGACGGGCCGACGAGCAGCAGGCCCGCCTCGACCGCCGGGTAGACGTCGACGAAGTCACGCGCGGCGCCGCGGGCCTTGGTCAGGCTGACGTGGTTGTCGGAGAAGTTTTCGAGCGTGCAATCGCGGTAGCGCTGCGGGATCCCGGCCGCGTCCAACCGGGCGCGGGCGATCGTCTCCCCGCGGCAGATGCAGGGGTGCGCCTGCTTGCGGCCCTCGGCCGACTCCACCACCCAGCCCGCGCCGCCGCAGAGCCGGCAGGTCTCGCCGCCGCGCGCATCGCCCGCAACGCTCTCCATCGTGGCGCTCAGTTCTCCGGCAGCCCGGCCTCGATCAGCACGCGCCGGCGGCGCGGGCCCTCGAGGTACTTCTTCAGATCCGCGAGGCTCGCCTCCCATGCCGGCGCGACCTCGTCCTTGTACTTCGCGTAGGCCGGACCGCCGTCCGGCACCTCCTGCTCGACCGTGACGAGGCAGCCATCCTGCTCTTCCGCGATCGTCAGCTCCAGCCGGATCCCGGAGAGCGGCTCTCCCTCGCGCGGCTCGTAGGAAATGTCGCCCACGACGAGGCGCCGGCCGCGCTCGAACTCCTCGATCTTGCCGAGCACCGTCGCCTCGGTCATGCCGCGGCGGTCGGTGAAGCCGACGGCCCAGTTGCCGCCGGGCCGCAGTCCCACGAGCGCGCCCTCGCAGAGCCAGGACAGCAGGTCGGAGACGCGCGTGAAGGCGTCGAACGCGTCGGAGGCGCTCGCGTGAACGGAGACGGAGCGGGTCACGGCGACGCTCATTGGGGAAGCTTACAGCTTACAGCTCACGGCTTACAGCTCCGGGTTCACTCCGTCTGGCTTTGAGCTGTTCGCTGTGAGCTGTCAACTCGTATACTCCCGCCCCGATGCTCGACGCCATTCGCACCGCGATCGCGGAAGCCGTGCGCGCGGCCGTGCGGGAGAAGCTCGGCGCGGAGGTCGATCGCGTCGCCCTGGAACGTCCTCCGAAGGCGTCGCTGGGCGACCTCGCCTCGCCCGTCGCCTTCGACCTGGCCAAGTCGCTCCGCAAGGCGCCGCGCGCGATCGCGGCCGAGCTGGCCGCGGCCGTCGCGCTGCCGGCCGGCGTGCGCGAGGCGAGGGTCGAGGGCGGAGGCTACCTGAACTTCTTCCTGGACCGCGGCCGATTCGTCCGCTCGCTGCTCGACGACGCTCCGGCGCCTCCGTCGAGGCCCGGAAAGGTGATCGTCGAGCACACGAACATCAACCCGAACAAGGCCGCGCACATCGGCCACCTGCGCAATGCGGTCCTCGGCGACGTGCTCGTGCGGACGCTGCGGCACCTGGGCCACACGGTCGAGGTCCAGAACTACCTCGACGACACGGGGGTCCAGGTGGCGGACGTGGTGGCCGGGCTGATCCACCTGCAGGGCGTGCGCACCGCCGACGCCGTGCGGAGCGCCGTGCGCGACCGGCGGCTCCCGGGCGGGGAGGCGAACGCCAAGGGCTTCGCCTACCTCTGCTGGGACCTCTACGCGGAGGTCGGGCGGACCTACGCCGCGAAGCCGGAGAGCAAGGCCTGGCGCGACGAGGTGCTCCACGCGATCGAGAGGGGCGACGACGAGACCGCGCGGGTCGCGGCAGCGGTCGTCGAGGCCGTGGCCTCGTCGCACGTGGCCACGATGGGCCGGCTCGGCATCGCCTACGACCTCCTGCCGCGCGAGAGCGACATCCTCCACAAGCACTTCTGGGCCACCGCGTTCGAGATGCTCAAGAAGGCCGGCGCGATCCACCAGGAGACCGAGGGCAAGCACGCGGGATGCTGGGTCCTGCCGCTCTCCGAGTCCGAGGAGTTCGCGGGGATGGAGGAGCCGGACAAGATCCTGGTGCGCTCGAACGGCACGGTGACCTACACCGGCAAGGACATCGCCTACCAGCTCTGGAAGTTCGGCCTGCTGCCGATCGACTTCGACTACACGCCCTTCGCGGTCGACTGGGGCGTCGGCTCGGTGCCACCCGGCGAGATCCCCGCGGCGGTCCGCGACCACCCGGTCTGGCGGAGCGGACACACGGGCGGCTCTCCGAACGCACCGCGGTTCGGACACGGCTCGCGCGTCATCAACGTGATCGACGTCCGCCAGTCGTACCTCCAGAAGGTCGTCAAGGAGGGCCTGCGCACGCTCGGCTACCCCGCCGAGGCCGACCGCTCGACGCACTTCTCCTACGAGATCGTGGCGCTCTCGCCGAAGGCGGCGCGCGAGCTCGCGGAGCGGTTCGGCGAGGAGTACCGGCTCTCGCCGGAGGACGAGAAGAAGCCGTACGTCGAGATGTCCGGACGCAAGGGGCTCGGCGTCAAGGCCGACGACCTCGTCGAGCTCCTCCTCGAACGCTCGCGGGCGGAGGTCGAGAGCCGCCGCGGCCAGGGCGAGGACGCGGCCGGCGGCGCGAACGCGGCCGGATCGGCGGCCGAGGACGCGCGCGCGATCGCGGTCGGGGCGCTGCGCTACTTCCTGCTCAAGGTCGGGCGCAACAAGGTCATCGCCTTCGACTTCGACGAGGCGCTCAACTTCGAGGGCGACACGGGCCCCTACCTCCAGTACTCGCTCGTGCGCGCCGGCAACATCTTCCGCAAGCTCCGGGAGAGGGGCATCGGCGACGCGGTCTCCCTGGAAGGCGTCGGGCTGGAGGCCGGAGATTGGACCGACGACCTCTGGGCGATCGCGCTCGACGCGGCGTCGATCCCCGACGCGGCGGAGCGGTCGGTCGACGCGCTCGAGCCCGCGACGCTGGCGCGGCACGCGTTCGGCCTGGCCCAGGCGTTCAACCACTTCTACCACCGCCAGCCGATCCTGCAGGAGCCGGACGCCGCCGTGCGGAACCGGCGGATCGCGATCGCGCGTATTTTTCAGCGGGAAATGGGCCGCCTTCTGGAGCTGTTGGGAATTCCGCAACCGGGGAGAATGTGATGGAAAAGGTCAACCTGGGTCAGAAGTTCTCGCTGTTCGCGGAGCACTGGCAGCCCAAGATCGTCGGCACCGTCAACGACACCCTCGTCAAGGTCGTGAAGTTCCAGGGCGACTTCGTCTGGCACCACCACGAGAACGAGGACGAGCTGTTCCTGGTCGTGAAGGGCCGCATGCGGATGGGGCTGCGCACCGGCGACGTCGAGCTCGGCGAGGGCGAGCTGTTCATCGTGCCGAAGGGAGTCGAGCACAAGCCCTTCGCGCCGGAGGAGTGCTGGGTCGTGCTGATCGAGCCCGCGACGACGCTCAACACGGGCAACGTCGTCAACGACCGCACGGTGCCGGAGCTCGAGTCGATCTAGCGCATGGCCCTCCCGGCCCGCCGTCTCCCGGACAACGTCCCCGGCGAGTTCTACGTCGACTCGACCTGCATCGACTGCGACACGTGCCGGCGGGTCGCCCCCGCCGTCTTCACCGAGGGCGACGGCCACTCCTACGTCGCCGAGCAGCCGCACGGGCCGGAGGAGACGCGGCGCGCGCTGATGGCGCTCGTCGCATGCCCGACGGCCTCGATCGGCACAGTCTCGCGCACGGACGCGCGTCCCGGCTCGGAGGCCTATCCCGAGACGGTCGAGGAGAACGTCTCCTTCTGCGGGTTCACCGCCGAGAGCTCGTTCGGCGCCTGGAGCTACTTCATCGAGCGGGGCGAAGGCAATGTCCTGGTGGACTCGCCCCGCGCGGCCGGCCCGCTGCTGAAGGCGCTCGAGGAGCGCGGCGGCGTCGCCACGCTCTTCCTGACCCACCGCGACGACGTCGCCGACCACGCGGCGCTCCGGCGCCGGTTCGGCTGCGAGCGGGTCCTCCACGCGGACGACCTGACGCGCGGCACGCAGGACGTCGAGCGCCCGCTGACGGGCACGGAGCCGATCCGGCTCGCCGACGACCTCGTCGCGATTCCGACGCCGGGACACACCCGCGGCCACTCCGTGCTGCTCTACCGGGATAAGTTCCTGTTCACCGGAGACCACCTCGCCTGGTCGGCGCGGCGGGGGCACCTCGTCGCGTTTCGCGACGCGAACTGGTACTCCTGGCCCGCCACGATCCGCTCGATGGAGCGGCTCCTCGACCCTGCGTATCGTTTCGAGTGGGTGCTGCCGGGTCACGGCGCGTGGTATCGCGCCGAGTCGCCCGCCGCCATGCGCCGCGAGCTCGAGAAGTGCGTGGCCTGGATGAAGGAGCGCTGAGCCGGAATCAGCTCCGCGGCGGCCCCACCTGCAGCCCCCGGTTCTCCGCCGCGACCGTCAGCAGGCGCCCCTCGGTCAGCCGCTGGAGGGCCGCGCGCACGGCCGCGGCGCGGTCGGGCGGAGAGAGGATGACGACGCACCCGCCGCCCCCGGCCCCGCACGCCTTCCCGCCCCAGGCCCCCGCCGCGACCGCGGCCTCGATCGCCCTCTCGATTGTGGGCGACGAGACGACCGGAGCGAGCCTCCGGCGCGCGTCCCACTCCGCGGCGAGCGCCCGTCCCATCGCCTCGAAGTCGTCGCGCCCCGCCGCCTCGGCCATCGACGCGGCGGCGACGCGGACCCGGTCGAGCGCCTCCGCCACCCGCCGGTCCCCCTCGAGACGCGCGCGGAAGATCTCCCAGTTGTTCATGCCCGAGGAGTGGGCGGCGCCCGTGTCGAACAGCGTGAGGTGCCGCAGCCAGGCGCCGGCGTCCGCGTCGTTCCGCCGGACGACGACGCGGCCGGGCTCGAAGACGAGACGGTGGAGGCCCCCCGTCAGCGGCGGGTAGTAGTCCTGGACGCCGGCCGGCTTGCCGAGGACGCGCGTCTCGACGTCACGAACGAAGTCGACCCTCGCCGGCCCCTCGAACGGCATCCCGACGCTCGCCGCGAGCGCCGCCCCCAGCGCGACCGTCATGGCCGAGGAGCCGCCGAGCCCCGATCCGAACGGAACCTCCGAGGCGAGCTCGATCTCGTGAGGCTCGCCGACCTCGAGCGCCTCGAGGAGCGCGCCGGCGAGGGCCCCGCGGGGATCCGAGAGCAGCTCCGCCGCCTGCCCGACCCGTCGCTCGTAGCCGAGCTCCGGGACGGTGACGCGGAAGCCCGTCGCGGCCCGCCGCACCCTGCAGCGGGCGCGCCGGTCGATCGCGAGGTTGACCGTGACGGACCCCGGATGGAGGACGTGCAGCGGCCAGAGATCGAGGGTGCCGCCCGCGAGGTCCACGCGGGCTGGCGCCGAAGCCTCGATCCATTCGGACATCAAAGGGATTGTAGGGAGGAGTTGTCAGTTGTCAGTCATCAGTTTTCGGTTCGAGACCGAAAACCGTGAACGGAAAACCGTGAACGGGAAACTAGTACCCGACGCGGCTGGCGCGGAGGAATCCCGACTCGGGGAACGCGACGCCCTCGACCGTGACGGCCTGGCCGACCGAGGCCTGGGCGAGCGCCGAGTCCGAGGTCATCATCCGCCAGGTCTCGCCGTTGTCGGCGCAGAAGCCGAGCTCGTGGACGCGCTCGCGCTCGTCGAGCGGGCAGACGCCTCCGCCGTGACGGCCCTCACACTGCAGGCAGACGAACGTCCCGCTCATCTGGCGGACCGGGACGACCGGCGGCAGGGCGACCGCGACGGGGCTCGCCAGCGACATCGCCGCGGTCCTCGGGGACGGTTGATCCGCGACGAGCGGAAGGAGCAGCAGCACGATCGACGCGGCCAGCCCCATCGCCGCGTAGCGCGGCCTGGGCGGCAGCGCGTAGGCGCCGGAGTTCAGCTTCTCGCGCAGGCCGATCGGGGCCGGGGCGCGGTCCAGGCGCGACTGCAGGAGCTTGACCAGATTCCGCGCCGACCGTCCACGGGCCGCGCAGGAGGGGCAGCCGGCCAGGTGGCGCTGGAGCGCCTCCCCCTCGTTGCGGGGCAGCTCCCTGTCCAAGTAGGCGTAAACGAGGAATCGCGCTCTGGTGCAGTCCATCGGGCCGCAGGGAAGAACCGCCCGCACCCGGGCCTTATTCCGTCCCTCGAAGTTAGGGGGTCGTCCCCGGGGGCTCCCGGCCGGGCCGAGCCTGTCCTAGGCCGGCTGGGGCCGTGGCCGGGTCCGCATCTTCGTCGGCTCGGCGCCCCGGATGTAGCCGTTCTTCCGGGCGTACTTGAGGAGCGCCTTCTCGAGGAGCTTGCGCCCCCGGTAGAGCCGGGACATGACGGTGCCGACCGGGCAGTCCAGGATCTCGGCGATCTCCTTGTAGGAGAAATCCTCGAGGTCGGCCAGGATCACGACCATGCGGTAGTCGTAGGGCAGCGACTCGAGCGCCTTCTTGACGTCGTCGTCGAGGACGCCCGAGAAGAACTCGGACTCGGGGTCCGCGGGAAGCTCGGAATTGTCGCGCCGGACGATGCGCTCGAAGGAGTCCTCGATCTCGGCGAAATCGACGCTGCGCGGCTCGAGCTTGCGCTTGCGGTAGTTGTTGATGAACGTGTTCTTGAGGATCTTGAAGAGCCAGGCCTTCAGGTTCGTGCCTTCCTCGAACTTGTCGTAGTACTTGTAGGCCTTGAAGAAGGTCTCCTGGACGAGATCCTCCGCATCCTCGGCCGAACGGGTCATCCGGTAGGCGGTGTTGTAGAGCGAGTCCACGAAGGGCATGACCTGGGAGTTGAAATCCCAGGACGTGACGCTGCTGCCGTCAGTGGGAGCCGACACGCTTGCTTTCTCCATGAATTCCCTATTTCGCAAGATTCTTGCCCGCTCCCTTCAGTTTTAATTTGAACCCCACCCGGCCCACCTAACCTCTTCCGTTTCTACGGACTTGAGGCCCCGCCCGTTGGCTTTATCTTCTAGATGGGAATACGCGGCGGAAGGCCCGGAGGTTTCCGGAAGGGGTCAGATTGTGGCCGAAAGAGGACACGAAAGGACCCCGGGAGCCCGTCCGGGCGCCCGGGGTCCGGGATCGCCTACCTCGCGTAGATGAGGAAGCAGATCAGCAGGGCGTAGAGGACCAGGGACTCGATCAGGACCAGACCGAGCAGCGTCATGCCCCGGATGTCCTTGGCCGCCCCGGGGTTGCGCGACATGGCCTCCGCCGCCGCCGACGTGGCCCGTCCCTGGGCCGTGGCGCCGGCCGCCGCGCCCACTCCCAGCAGGAAGGCCGCGCCGATCACGCCCCACTTGACGCCCCCGGCCGCTCCGGCCGCGGCGCCGCCCGCCTCCTGGGCGAAGGCCGGCATCGCCAGGACCAGCGCCAGGGCACACAACACAAGCGTCTTCTTCAGCATCCGAAATTTCTCCTTCTGTTCGCGCCGTGCCGCGCGATGGTTCGCGAACCCTATCACGACTCGCGCCCGATTCAGTGGGCCTCGTGCTCGATCGCGCCCGCGATGTAGACCGCCGACAGCAGGGCGAACACGTACGCCTGCAAAAACGCCGTGAAGATCCCGAGCGCCATCATCGGCCAGGGCACGACGATCGGCACGAGGCTCGCGAAGACCCCCGTCGTGGTGTGCTCGCCGAAGATGTTCATGAAGAGCCGCAGCGAGAGCGACAGGATCCGGGCGAAGGTCCCGATGATCTCGATCACGAAGAAGAGCGGCGCGATCAGGAGCATCGGCCCCATGAAGTGCTTGAGGTACCCACCGGCGCCGTGCTCGCGGACGCCCTGGACGTTGAAGTAGACGAACGAGACCACGGCGAGCGCGGCGGTCGTCGACAGCGAGCCCGTCGGCGGCTGCAGGAAGTAGAACAGCCCGAACAGGTTCCCCATCGCGATGAAGATGAAGAGCGCGCCGATCATCGGCAGGTAGGTCGGGATGGCCTCGTCCCCGACGGTCTCGCCGACGAGCCCGCGCAGAAAAGAGACGATCATCTCGAGGAAGTTCTGGGTGCCCTTGGGCGACTTGCGGTCGAACCGGCGCGCGGCCAGGGGAAAGAGGATGGCGATCAGGAGCGTCAGGAAGAGCGCCATGATCGCCGGGTCCGGGATCCACGCGTGCTTCCCGTCGGGGAAGAAGAAGCGGGCCATTCCCGGCGAGAGCCGCTCGACCGGCGGCTCGCCGAGGAGACGGATCAACAGCGCGTTGATCGGGCCGTAGAGGATCGAATGATGCTCCTGCACGCGGTCCTTCCTACCTTCCCATCCAGAGCTCCGGGATGACTGCGATCACGACCACCGACAGCCCGACCGCTCCCGCGATCGGCTCGAATCCCGTCCACCGCCAAAGAACCAGGCCCAGGAGGACGAAGCTCCCGGCCGTGACGCACAGCAGCGGGACGAGCGTTTTCCGCTTCGACTCGCCTGCCGTGGACCCGATCCGGTTGGTCGTTTTCTCGAGAACCAGGAAGCTGGAAATTACCACGGCGGCGCAGATTGTCAAGGAAGCGCCGGCGCGGACCGAGACGAGGAACGCCGCGAGCACGCCGAGCGCTCCGAGCGCGAACGCGCGCTTCTTGACGCGGAGGACCAGCGCCGGAGTGTCGCTCATCGCGTCCGGTTGGTCAGCCGAATCAGGTGGACGAAGGCGGACACGAGCCCGAGCGCGGCGCCGACGTACGAGGGAATGGGGCCGACGTGCAGCCACGTTCCGATCCACTTCCCGAGGAAGTAGCCCGCGGCGGGACCGAGCAGGAACATCAGTCCGGCCGTGGTCGCCTCGGCCACGAGCGCGTAGCGGGAGTTCGCGCCGGGAGGAGACATGACGCGGAGTCTATCCGCGGCGGGAACCTAAGGGCTCAGAACGCAGGCGCGCAGGACCGCGATGACGGGCTGGGGAACGACCCCGATGAGGAGGGTCCCGGCGGCGCAGATCAGGACGACCGCGGTCAGCGCGTAGGAGCTCTGCATCTTGGCGCCCGCGGCCTCCGAGAAGAACATCGCGGCCGCGATGCGGAAGTAGTAGAAGAGAGACACCGCCGACATCGCCACCGCCAGCACGGCGAGCCAGGCGTAGCCGGCCTTCATCGCCGCGGCGAACAGGTAGTACTTGCCGATGAAGCCGGCGGTCGGCGGGATCCCGGCGAGCGACAGGAGGAAGAGCAGCATCGCGATCGCGGCGGGCATGTGGCGCTTGGCGAGACCCGAGAAGTCCTGGACCGACTCCCCCGCGTACCCCTTGCTCTCGAGGAAGATCACGAGGGTGAACGCGCCGAAGTTCATGAACGTGTAGGCGAGCAGGTAGATCAGGATCCCCCACAGCCCCCACTCGGTGCGGAAGCCGAGGACCCCGAGCAGCGCGTAGCCCGCGTTGGCGATCGACGAGTAGGCCAGCATCCGCTTGACGTTGGTCTGGAGGAGCGCGGCGACGTTGCCCAGCACCATCGTCGCGGCCGAGACGAGCGCGACGATCAGGCCCCAGTCCGCGTGGAACTTCGGGAACGCGACGTAGAAGATCCGCGCGAGGATGCCGTACGCGGCGACCTTCGGACCGACCGAGAAGAACGCCGTGACCGGGGTCGGCGAGCCCTCGTAGACGTCGGGCGTCCACACGTGGAAGGGCACCGCGGCGATCTTGAAGAGCAGCCCCGCCAGGATCAGCAGGATCCCGAGCATCAGCAGGTTCGACCGCTCGGCCGACGCGAGGATCTTCGCGAGCTCGGGAAGCC
>DASXAG010000101.1:0-11301 GCA_036406835.1 Thermoanaerobaculia bacterium | reverse complement strand
GGCCGGCGGGCTGCGGCGCGTCCTGAGCTTCTGGGAGAAGCCGTCGCCGGAGATCGCCCGCGCCTGCATGGAGCGCGGAGGCCTCTGGAACACGTTCGTCATGGTGGCGCGGGCCGCCACGCTGATCGAGGCCGGCCGCCGCACGCTGCCCGAGCTCTCCGAGCGCCTCGCGCGCATCGCTCCCCTGGTCGGGTCGGATCCCGAGGCGTCGATCCTCGAGTCGGCGTATCTCCGCGTGCCCGGCGCGAATTTCTCGGCCGACGTGCTGTCCGCCGTTCCGTCGATGCTGGCCGTGTCGAGGATGCCGCCCTTCACGTGGAGCGATTGGGGAACGCCCGACCGCGTCATCGCGACCCTGCGCCACGAGGGCATCCTTCCCCACTGGCTCCAGGAGCTGGCGACCACGGCCTGAGCCGGCCGCCGCGTCACCCGCGGAGCGCGAACCACGCGGCGAGCGCCGCGAGCTTCTGATCCTGGGCCCAGGGCGGCCCGAGCGTCTTCCGCTGGAGGGTCAGATACGCCTCGACCGCGTCGGCGGACCGGCCGAGCGAGGCGGCCACGTCGCGCTCGCGGACCCTCCGCAGCTCCAGGCCGCAGCCGTCGGCGCCGGCCGCGAGCGCCTTGCGGAAGAGCTCGCCATCGCCGACGTGGATCAGCGCGTGGGAGGCGAGCGTGGCGCGAAGATCCGGAAGCGGCCGCCCGGCCGCGAGGAGGAGACCGCAGCGCGCCGGCGCGAGTCCCTCCGCGCGGAGCCGCTCCAGGACGGCGGTCAGCCTGGCCCTCGCGAGCTCCCGGCTCGCGCGCTCGCACCGCTCGAGGAACAGGGCGGCGTCCTCGAGCCCCATCGGCTCGGCGGCATGGTACGGCTGCTTCGCGCCGGGGATCGCGGGATCCGTGAGCTCGAGCCGCTCGCGCAGGACCACGCGCGGCCCCTCCGCCGCTTCGTCCGGCGCGGCGACGGCGACGACGGCCGCCCAGCCGGAATGAGCCCGGAGGCCGAGCGCGCACTCCATGGCGCGATTATGGCTTGCGACGTCTCCGGCGGCGGTCGGTCGTCACGATCGAGGTGATGAGCGCGATGCCGCCCAGGGCCGCCGCGGCGAAGAGCGCCATCGCGATCGCGGGATAGCCGAGGATCGTCCACCGCGTCGGGATCTGCATGACGATCGCGGCGCCGACGATGAGCGCCGCGAGGACGACGCCCATCGCGATCCGGTTCGCGATCTTCTGCAGGCCTTCGATCAGCGCGGCCTCGTCGAACGCGTCCACCTTGAGCCGCAGCGCGTTCTTGGCCAGCACGTCGAGCACCGCGTTGACGCGGGACGGCAGCTCCTGGGCGAGCTCCTTCGCGTCCATCAGGGTCGAGGCGATCTGCCCGGGCGAGAACCGCTGGGCCATCCGCCGCCCGAGCAGCCCCGGCGCCTCCCGGCGGATGGCCGCGCTCGGGTCGAACTCGGGATCCAGCGTCCGGCCGATCTCGTCCAGGTTCCAGAGCGTCTTGCCGAGCATGGTCAGCTCGGCGGGCACGCGGACGTCGGTCTCCGCGGCCGCGCGCGCGACCGCGATGACCGCGCGGCCGATCTCCATCTCGCCGAGACGCGCCTCCTCGAACTCCCCCACGACCGACACGATCCGGCGCCGGAACTCGCCCTCGTCGAACCCCTCGCGGCGCTCTCCGATCGCGAGCGCGCGGTCCGCGGCCTCGTCGCCGTGCCCCTCGCCGATCGAGAGGATCAGCCGGAAGAGCGCGTCCCGCATCCGTGGGGCGATGCGGCCGACCATCCCGAGATCGATGAGGCCCAGGCGGCCGTCGTCCGTGAGGATGACGTTGCCCGCGTGCGGATCGGCGTGGAAGAAGCCGTCCACGACGACCTGGTGCAAATACGCGCGGAAGAGCTCGTCCGCGAGGGCGGCGCCGTCGATGTCGATGCGGGTGAGCGGATCGAGCTGCGTGACCTTCCGCCCCTCCACGAACTCCATCGTCAGCACCCGCTCGGTCGTGTAGTCCTCGATCGGCAGCGGCACCACGATCCCCTCGAACCGCCGGAGCCCGTCGTGCAGGCGCGAGAGGTTGTGGGCCTCGCGCCGGTAGTCGAGCTCGCCGATCAGGGCGCGCCCGAACGAGTCGACCAGCGCCTCGAGCTCGTACCGCGCGCCCACCTCGGAGTGCTTGTCGAGGAAGCGCGCCAGCTCCCCCAGCGTCGAGAGATCCTCCGCGATCCGGTCGCGGATGCCCGGCCTCTGCACCTTGACCGCGACCGGCCGGCCGTCCCGCAGGCGAGCCCGGTGGACCTGGCCCAGCGAGGCGGCCGCGAGGGGCGCCGCCTCGAACTCCGCGAACGCCGCCGACAGGCGGACGCCCAGCTCCGACTCCACGATCTCCTCGACCTGGCCGAACGAGAAGGGCTCGACGTCGTCCTGCAGGCGCGACAGCGCCTCGAGGTAGGGGCCCGGCAGGAGGTCCGCGCGCGAGGAGAGCAGCTGCCCGAGCTTGATGAACGTCGGGCCCATCGCCTCGAGGTCCCGCGCGAGCTCGGCCGGCTTCGCATCCTCCGGCTCATCGGCGCCGGCCTCGCGCGGCAGATCGCTGCGGAGCTGCGCGGCGAGCGGGCCGCGGGCGAACTTCAGGAACAGCCTCCCCACTTCGGCATAGCGCTTGAGGTGCGCGGGTGCGAGCGAAAGCGGCATGCGGTCTCCTGCTGATGGCAGTACAAGAACCGTGCCGGATCGCGCGGCCGCGACCTGTCCATGACTCGGAGCCCTCGGCCGGAATGCGCGGGTGCTATCGTCCGTGCCGAAGGGGCCGTAGCTCAGTTGGATAGAGCAAGAGTTTCCTAAACTCTAGGTCGGCGGTTCGACTCCGCCCGGTCCCACCAGCTCCTCGACCCGCTACACTCCCCGCGCGAATGCGAGTCGCCATCGATGCCCGCAAGCTGACCCGCATCGAGAGCGGCATGGGCATCCATACGCTCAACCTCGTCAACGGGCTGCTCGAGGCGGACCCGAGCCTCGAGCTCCTGTTGATCCGCCAGGGCGGCGCCACGAAGCCGCGCGCCGACTTCCCCTCCTCCCGCGTCGAGGACTTCTCGGTCCCCTTCGAGTCGGACTCGCCGTTCACTCCCCTGGCGCTGGCGCACCTGCTCCGCGGCCAGAGCTTCGACGTGTTTCATTCGCCCTTCGACCTGACGCCCCGCGGCCTCGCGCGGCCGCTCGTCGTCACCGTCCACGACCTGAACTGGATCGTGGACTCGCGCCACAACACGCACAACCCGTTCGCCCGGTTCTTCCGGGGCACGTACTACCGCGCCGCGATCCGGGCGTCGATGGACCGCGCGACCCGCATCATCGCCGTCTCGAACGCGACGCGCGACGCGATCCGCGAGCACGCGCCGCGGAACGCCGCGAAGGTCCGCGTGATCCCCAACGCGTTCGACCCGCGGCGCCTCGCGCCGCTCACCCCGGAGCAGGCGCGCGGCGCGCTCGCGCCGGTCCTCGGTGCCGACGCCTCGCATCCCTACGTGCTGACGGTGGGCCAGGGCACGCCGTACAAGAACCACCTGAACGCGGTTCGGGGATTCCTCCGCGCGTTCGAGGGGACCGACCACCGCCTCGTCCTCGTCCGCCGCGACGCGGAACCCGACTGCCTCTTCGAACGCCTGCTCGGATCGGACTCGGCGCGGGCGCAGGTCCGGGTGCTCGCGCACGTGCCGCCCGACGTGCTCAACGCGCTCTACCGCGCGGCCCGGATCGTCCTGCACCCGTCGTACTACGAGGGGTTCGGCCTGCCGTTGATCGAGGCGATGGCCGCGGGAGTGCCGGTCGTGACCTCGAACCTCAGCTCGATGCCGGAGGTCGCGGGTCCGGCCGCGCTGCTGGTCGATCCCGCGGACCCGGATGCGATCGCCGCCGCCCTGCGGGCCCTGGCCGGCGACGCCGCGCTGCGCGACCGGCTGATCGCCGCGGGCAGGGAGCGGGTCGCGCTCTTCTCGAGCGTGGAGGCCGCGCGTGCCACCCTCGCGGTCTACCGCGAGGCCGCCTCGGCCGTCGCCGACGCGCGGCGCTAGCGGACGGTGCGGATCCGGCCCGTGAACTCGCGGGCCGGGGCGCTGGCGGGACGCTCGGTCGGGACGCCGAGGTAGAAGCCCTGCCCGTAGGGGATGCCGAGCCGCCGGCACTCCTCCAGGTCCTCCGGCGTCTCGATGCCCTCGGCGACGCAGACCGCGTCGATCCGCTTCGAGAGGTTGACGAGCATCTCGACGACGTCGCGCTTGATCGAGTCGCTTCGGAGGCCCGTGATCAGGGTGTTCGCGACCTTGATGAAGTCGGGCCGCAGCTCCGCGATCGCCTGCAGCGAGGCGTAGCCGGATCCCGCGTCGTCGATGGCGATGCGGAAGCCCTGGTCGCGCAGCTGCTGCAGCGAGGCGCGGAAGACCGGGACGTCCCGGATCGCGGAGCGCTCCGTGACCTCGAGGACGACGGGGCATTTGAGCGTGAACAGCGGCGGGACCGCCTCGGCGCCGCCCTGGGAGAGCGCCGCGATCGTCTCCGCCTCCACGTTGATGAACAGGTGGTTCTGGCCGTCGATCCCGTAGCGGCTGGCCGAGGAGGAGAGACAGAGCTGCTCGAGCTCCCACGTCGCCTCGTTCTCGCCCGCGAACTGAAACAGCAGCTCCGGGCTCTCGAACGCCGTCTCGACCGGCCCGCGCGTCAGCGCCTCGTGGCCGAAGACGTCCATCGTCTCGAGGTGGAAGATCGGCTGGTAGACGGTGCGGATGCGCCGCTTGCGCAGAATCTCCTTGAAGGTCTCGCGCAGCAACGCCTGCCGCTCCTCCTCCTTCGTCGTGGCGACCGCGATCGCCTGGCCCAGGGCGCGGTAGACGAGCCGCTCGACCCGCATCTGCGGGCTCGGGCGCAGCAGCGCGTGTCCCACGAAGACGCCGATGCGCTTGTGGATCCGATTGCCGAACGCCTCGTCGAGGGAGCCGCGCAGCGACTCCTCCACCTGCCGGGCCTTGCGCTGCAGCCGCGTCATCGCCTCCTCGCCGCCCTCGAGCGTCGCGAAGACGTAGAAGTCGGAGCCGCCGGTCCGGTTCACCGCGATGAAGTCCTCCGTGGCGAAGACGGTGCCGATCATGCGGCGGAGCGTTCGCGCGGTATGCGTGAGGAGGCTGTCGAACACCTCCCAGCCGTACGTCTCCTCGATGTGGCTGTACTGCTCCACGTCGATGTACAGCACGCCCATGTCGCGGTTGTCGAGGAGACGGTCCCGGAGCGCGTCGATGATGACGGGCACGGTCGGCAGCTCGGTGACCGCGTCGAAGAGGAGATTCTTGAAGCGCATCTCCTCGTTCTCGGCGGTCAGGTAGGCCGGCGGCGACTCCCGCTTCTCGTCGAGCAGGCGCCGGACGGTCGAGAGGAGCTTCTTCCGCGTGAACGGCTTGGTGATGTAGTCGTCGGCGCCGACCTGCATGCCGGTGATGAGGTCGCGGATCTCGCTCTTGACGGTCAGCATCGCGATCGGGATCTGGCGGGTCTCCGGCGCGCTCTTGAGCGTCGTGCAGACCTCCCAGCCCGAGAGCTCCGGCATCATGACGTCGAGCAGGATCAGGTCGGGCGAGGACTCGATGGCCTTCTCGACGCCCTCGCGCCCGTTGCGCGCCACGACGACCGTGTAGCCGGAATTGTCGAGGATCGTCTGGACGATCAGGAGAACGTCTTCGTCGTCGTCGACGATGAGTATCTTTTCGGAAGCCATTCCGTGTGTTTGACCGGCGGGGAGGGCGAAATTATAGCACCAGGACGGCGTGCGTCGGCCGCCCGCCGAGGCGCCCGCGCCCGCCCAGGGCCTCCAGCTCGATGAAGACCGAGACGCCCACGACGTGCGTGCCCAGCCTTTCCGCGAGATCCGCCGCCGCCTTCGCCGTGCCGCCCGTGGCGAGGACGTCGTCCACGACGAGCACGCGCTCCCCCCGCCGGAAGGCGTCGGCATGCACCTCGAGGCAGTCCTTCCCGTACTCGAGCCCGTACTCGACGCGCTCGGTGCGGCACGGCAGCTTGCCGGGCTTGCGCGCCGGAACGATGCCGACGTGAAGCTCGCGCGCGAGCGCGCTGCCGAAGAGGAAGCCCCGCGCCTCGATGCCGAGGATCTTGTCCGGCTTCGCGGAACGGAACGGCGACGCCATCGCATCCACGGCCGCGGCGAACGCCTCCGGCGAGGCGAGCAGCGGCGTGACGTCGCGGAAGAGGATTCCCTGCGAGGGAAAGTCGGGCACGTCGCGGATGAACGGCCGGAAGTCGGTCATGGGGCTCGTCTTCATCGTCAGTGCGTGATCTCGAAGGACGCGAAGCCGGAGTCGGTCTGCTCCTCCTCGGCCAGCGAATCCACCCGCGATCCGTGCGGGCCCTCGCGCAGCCGCGCGAGGAAGCGCGCGACCGACGCGTCGTCGCCCTCGGCCACGGCCTCGACCGATCCGTCCGGCAGGTTGCGCACCCAGCCGCGGACGCCGCACTCCCGCGCGGCGCGTTCCGCGAAGAAGCGGTACCCGACTCCCTGGACGCGGCCCTTCACGATCGCGCGCCGCGCCATCACGCCGGAGATCCGGCGAAGCGGCCCAGGAGGGGCACGAACGTGACGTCCTCGCCGTCCTCCTGCGCGAAGTCGGTCTTCCGCCGGCGGATGACGCGGAGCCTCTGGCGGCCGGCCGGTCCCACGGGCACGACGAGCCGGCCGCCGACGGCGAGCTGGGCGAGCAGCGGCTCGGGCACGATCTCGGTTCCGGCGGTCACGAGGATCCGATCATACGGCGCGGCGGCGGGATACCCATACGTCCCGTCGAACGCCTTCACGGAGACGTTGTGGAGGCCCAGGGAGGCCAGGGCCGCCGCGGCGGTCCGCGCGAGCTCGTCGATCCGCTCGAGGGAGTAGACGCTGCGCGCGAGCCTCGCGAGCACCGCGGCCTGGTACCCCGAGCCGGTGCCGATCTCGAGGACCTTGTGGTCGCGCGTGACGCCCAGCCGCTGGGTCATGACGCCGACGATCGAAGGCTGCGAGATCGTCTGGCCGAAACCGATCGGCAGGGAGTGATCGCCGTACGCCCGCGCCCGGAGCGGCTCCGGGACGAAGCGGTGCCGGGGCACCTCCCGCATCACCTCGAGGATCCGAGGGTCGTCCACGCCGCGGGGCGCCACGTAGCGCGCCACCATCTCGTGGCGCAGGGCCTGTTCACGGTGAGCGGCCTGGGAGCCGCGGCCGCCGGAGGAATCGCGCCGCCCCGCAACGGGAACGGGTTCGTCGCGCGGCGGCATCGGGCACCATGATAGCAGGGGGCCGACCCTCGGCGCGCGGCCGACGCGCGCGCCCGTCGCGGCCGGCCACGGAAGAAGTCCGCCCCGCCGCTTGTTTTTTCCGGAGCCGGTAGAATGGACGCTTCAACAGTGACGGACGGAGGTTCACTCGAGTTGGAAACCCAGGACATCGCAGAAGTCGGGCGGGAGCCGCGTCTCGCCGGTGTCTCCCGCGAGGAAGTTCGAAAGTGGTACGCGCTCATGCACCTGGCGAGGGTGCTCGACGACAAGGCTCCCAACTACCTGAAGCAGGGACTCGGCTGGAGCTACCACGCTCCGTCGGCCGGCCACGACGCCATCCAGCTCGCGCTCGGAATGACGTTCCGTCCCGGACGCGACTACCTGTTCCCCTACTACCGCGACCTGACGACGGTCGTGGCCGCGGGAATCACCGCCGAGGAGATCCTGCTCAACGGGATGTCGAAGGCGACCGACGTCGCCTCGGGCGGGCGGCACATGTCGAACCACTTCGCCAAGATCGCGATCGGGATCCAGAACGTCTCGTCGGCCGTCTCGAACCACTCCCAGCACGCGGTCGGCCTGGCCCGGGCGGTCAAGACGTACCGGCGGGACTCCATCGTCTTCTGCTCGATCGGCGAGTCGTCGACCTCGGAGGGCTACTTCTACGAGGCCGTCAACGGCGCCACCCGCGAGAAGGTGCCGGTCGTCTTCGTGATCCAGGACAACGCGTACGGGATCTCCGTTCCCAAGGCCGACCAGACCGCCAACGCGTTCGCGGCCGACAACTTCACCGGGTTCGAGAACCTCAAGATCATTCACTGCGACGGGCTCGACGTCTTCGACTCCTTCCGGGCGATGCGCGAGGCCGTGGCGTTCGTGCGCACCGGCGCGGGCGCCGCGATGGTCCACGCGACGGTCGTCCGCATCCACTCGCACTCGAACTCCGACCGCCACGAGCTCTACCGCACGCCCGAGGAGCTCGCGGCCGCGAAGGCCGCGGATCCCCTGCCCCGCTTCCGCAAGCTGGTCCTCGACACCGGGCTCCTGACCGAGGAGGAGATCCGCGCGATCGAGACGCAGAACGAGCGGACCTACGACGAGGCCTCCGAGAAGGCCCGGGCGGCGCCGGAGCCGGATCCCGCCACGATCCACGACTTCGTGATGCCCGAGCCGTGGCGGCCCGAGCGGTGGCCGAAGGGCCTCCCCGACGGCACCGGCGAGGAGATGACTCTCGTCCAGGCGCTCAACGTCACGCTGAAGGACGAGTTCCGCCGCAATCCCGACACCTACATCTGGGGACAGGACGTGGCCTACCGCGACAAGGGCGGCGTCTTCAACGTCACCAAGGGCATGCAGCAGGAGTTCGGCGCCGCGCGCGTCTTCAACGGCCCGATCGCCGAGGACTACATCCTCGGCACGGCCGACGGCTTCTCGCGCTTCTCCGAGGCGATCCGCGTCGTCGTCGAGGGCGCCGAGTTCGCGGACTACTTCTGGCCGGCCGCCGAGCAGATGGTCGAGATGTCCCACGAGTCCTGGCGGACGAAGGGCCAGTTCGTTCCGAACGTCACCGTGCGCCTCGCCTCCGGGGGCTACATCGGCGGCGGCCTCTACCACTCGCAGAACATCGAGGGCTGGCTGACGACGCTGCCGGGACTTCGCATCGTCGTGCCGGCCTTCGCCGACGACGCGGCGGGACTGCTGCGGACCGCGATCCGCTCGCGCGGCGTCACCGTCTACCTCGAGCCCAAGTTCCTCTACAACAACCCCATGGCGCGCGCGAAGGTGCCGGCCGAG
Source organism: Thermoanaerobaculia bacterium (assembly GCA_036406835.1). Taxonomy (GTDB): domain Bacteria; phylum Acidobacteriota; class Thermoanaerobaculia; order UBA5066; family Gp7-AA6; genus DAHUXD01. Next base: position 2,202 of record DASXAG010000101.1, on the reverse strand, counting down.
TTCGCGGTCCCGTTCGGCAAGGCGCGGCTGCGGCGGGAGGGAACCGATCTCACGATCGTGGCCTACGGCACGCCGGTCCACTTCGCGCTCGAGGCCGCGAAGCGGCTCGAGACCGACGGCGTGAGCGTCGAGGTGCTGGACCTGCGCTCCCTCGTCCCTCTCGACTTCGACGCCGTCCTCGCGTCGGTCAAGAAGACGAGCCGCGCGCTGGTCGCCCACGAGGACAAGGTGCACGGCGGATTCGGCGGCGAGCTCGCGGCGCAGATCCAGGCCGCGGCGTTCGCGTTCCTGGACGCGCCCGTCGGACGGGTCGGCTCCGAGTTCACCCCGGTCGGTTTCTCGCGGGTTCTCGAGCGGGCGATCCTGCCCTCGACCGACACGGTCCTCGCCGCGGCGAAGAAGGTCCTGGAGTACTGATTCGGGCGCGAAGCGCCGGTCATCCCGAGGAGGCGTAGCCGACGAGGGATCCCGTGCGTTCTGGCAGCGGAGGCAATCGAGTCCGGGTTCCCTCCCGCTCGCTTCGCTCGGGTCGGGATGACAGCCCGACGGCTACCGCCGGCGCTGCCTCTCGCGCTCCGCCGCCAGGATCTGCGCGGCGAGGAGCAGGAGCCCGACGTCCCGCGCGATCGCGACCTTCATGTCGAAGAGCCGCTGCTCGGTCGTCTTCGGGACGGCGCTCGTTCCGAAGCAGCCGCAGTCCACGGGCCGGCCGCGGGCGAGGTTGATCGAGAGCGCGGCGATGAAGACCACGAGCAGGAACGCGAGGATGCGCGTCGCGGTCCGCGTCCAGATTCCCAGAAAGAGCGCGCCGCCGAGCACGACCTCGAGCCACGGAAGGACGAGCGCCTCCGCGTTCACGGCGACGCCCGGAACCAGCTGATAGTTGTGGATCTCGTGGGCGAACCCCGGCGGGTCCACGATCTTGGAGACTCCGGCCACGACGAAGAACGCCGCCAGCACGAACTGGAGGCGGACCGTGAGCCAGGGCGACAGCAGGCGGCTTCTCACTGGAGCTACGGTGTCGCGCCGGTGTGGATCGCGAGGTTGCGCTTCTGCCAGTCGGGGAAGCCGTCCTTGTAGACGAGCACGTTGTCGAAGCCCACGAAGTAGAGCTTCTGCGCGAGCGTATGCGAGTCCTCGCAGTCCCCCCCGCTGCAGTAGACGACCACGGGTTGGCTCTGGTCGTGACCCTCCGCGAAGAAGGCCTTGACCTTGTCGTCGACGTCGGACTCCCAGACCGAGAAGGGCCGCGCCCCGGCGATGTGGCCCTGCTGGTACACGTTCGTCCGCCGCGCGTCCAGGAAGGGAGCCGTTCCGCCCGCATGGAGCGCCGCCGCGTCGTCGCCGCCGATCTCGACCCACGCCGTGTTCGGGTGCGGCGCAAACGTCTTGCCCGTTGCCGGCGAGCCGGCCGCGCTCGCGGCGCCCTCGGCCGGCGCCGCGGGAGAGGCGGCCGCCTTCGACGGCGTCGTCGCGGCCGCCGGCCGCTCGGACGGCGTGTCGTAGGAACCCACCCAGCGCAGCTTCCGCTGCGGTCCCGCGAACGCGTTGGCCGCCGCCGCCAGGATCACGGCGAGGAGCACGAAGACGATCGCCTCGGGCACGAAGCGGGATCTCATCGAGCGTTCCCAACACCGTCCAGGAGCCGGGCCATTCCACCGAGCAGCTCCATCGAGTCGTAGTCGGTCAGGTCGAGGTGCAGCGGGGTCAGGGAGATGTGCTTCTCGGCGACCGCGGCGAGGTCGGTCCCCTGCTCGAGGTCGCCCTGCGGCACGGTCGCGCCGATCCAGTAGTAAGGCCGCCCGCGCGGGTCCTTCTTCTCGATGACCGTCTCGCCGTAGCGGCGCCGCCCCTGCCGGACGACACGGACGCCGCGAGGCTCCCCCGCCGGGACGTTCGCGTTCAGGAGAGTGCCCGCCGGCAGGGGCTTGTCCGCCAGGATCTCCGCCAGCCGCACCGCGAAGCCGGCCGCCGCGTCGAAGGTGAAGCCGGTCTCGATCTCCTGGGAGATCGCGACGGACGAGATCCCGATGAGCGTGCCCTCGAACGCCGCCGACACGGTGCCCGAGTACGTCACGTCGTCGCCCAGGTTGAGGCCCAGGTTGATGCCCGAGAACAGCAGCCGCGGTCGCTCGTCCTTGAGGAGATGCAGCACGCCCCAGTTGACGCAGTCGGTGGGCGTTCCATCGACCGACCAGCGCC
>DASXAG010000100.1:0-18839 GCA_036406835.1 Thermoanaerobaculia bacterium | reverse complement strand
CGTACAAGTTCATGGGTTACGACAGCATGGGCATGATGACGACGGCGACCGGCACGTTGAAGGACAAGACGTGGACCTGGACCGGCGTCGACAAGATGGGCGGCAAGACGATCCACTCGCGCTACACGATCGTCGAGACCTCGCCGACCTCCTACACGTTCAAGTGGGAGGCGTCGGAGGACGGCAAGACCTACAACGTTCTCGCGGAAGGGAAGTCGACGAAGGCGGCCAAGTGACACGTCGCGTGCGTGAGCACGCATGACGCGTCATCCCGAGCGTCGCGAGGGATCACGGACTCGGCTGCCGCTGCCGGGATTGCGAGGAGCCGGCGCGCGAAGCACCCGGGCTGTCTAGCGCATCGCCTCCATCGGCGAGAGGCGCGACGCGCGGATGGCGGGATACATCCCGAAGACGATCGCCAGCACGAGCGCCGTCAGCCACGCGATCAGAAGGCCCATCGGGTTGACGACGAGACCGTAGGGGAAGTTCGCGGACAGCGCCTGGCAGGCGACGGTGCCGAGGAAGGTGCCGAGCGAGGCGCCGACGGCGGCGAGGACGCAGGCCTCGAGGAGGAACTGGACGAGGATCTCCGTGTCCGACGCCCCCATCGCCTTGCGCAGCCCGATCTCGTAGCGGCGGTCGGAGAACGAGATGAGCATCACCGACAACACGCCGACGCCGCCGACGAGCAGCACGGTCGCGGCGAGGCTCGTCAGCACGACCCTCCAGCCGCGCATCTGGTCGAGGAAGTTCTGCCACGCCCGCGCCGACTCGGCCTCCATGTCCACGATCTTGATGTCCTCGATGCCGTGGTGCGCCTGCTTCGCCCGGCCGATCATCGTGGCCGAGACCACGGCGTTGTCGCGCTTGCGCGCGAGCTTGACGGACACGCTCGCGAGCTTGTGGTCCGGGTCGATGCGGTCCATGTAGGTCTGAAGAGGGATCGTGATCCCGTTGGCGTCGTACCAGAGCTCCTCGGAGAAGATCTGGCTCGGAGCCTGCACGCCGACCACGCGGAAGCGCACCCCCTCGACGGTGATGTCGCGGCCGACCGGGTCGGCGCCCCCGAAGAGCTTCGACCCGAGCGTCGCGCCGACGACCGCGACCGTCGAGCGCCGGCGCTCGTCGTCGTCGGTCAGCCCGCGCCCCATCGCGACCGTGCGGTTCATCCAGCGCGCGTAATCGGGCAGCACGCCGTTGACCCAGCACCGCTCCGTGCCGCCGGCGATCTTGACCGCGGACTCCTTCGTGGCGCGCGGCAGATAGGCCAGCACCTTCTCGTCGGGCGCGGTCAGGCGCGGGAGGTCCTCGGCCCGCAGCCCGGGGCTCATCGCGAAGCGTTTCTGCTCCTCGGTCGTCTCGGGCGAGTCCGGAGCGAGCATGAGGGTGCCGTCCCAGCTCATGCCCGAGAACCCCGTCGCGATCTTGTCCATGACGCCGTCGAGGACCGAGCTCATCACGACGAGGGCGAAGACGCCCAGCATCAGGAGCGTCAGCGTCAGCGTCGAGCGCAGCTTGTGCGCCCAGAGCTCGACGAGTCCGCCCTTGACGATCTCCCAGCCGAGCGAGAGCTTCCCGCCGAGCGACAGCCGGCGGTGCTCGCGAAGGCGCGCCTGCGGGGCCGCCGCGGAGGGAGTCGCGAGCGGGAGCGCGTGCTCACTCATACCGGAGCGCCTCCATCGGCGAGAGCCTCGCCGCCTTCCACGCCGGGAAGAGGGCGAACAGGAAGCCGAAGACCGCGGCCAGCAGGTACGCGAAGACGAAGCTCTTCGGATCGATGTGCAGCGGAACGCCGATCGAGGACGTGATGATCTTCGAGAACCCGACGCCGATCACCAGCCCGGCGAGCGAGCCGACGCCCGTCAGGAGCAGCGCCTCGGTCATGAACTCCTTGAAGATCTCGCCGCCCGGCGCGCCGATCGCCATCTTGACGCCGACCTCGCGGATGCGCTCCTTGAGCGTCGCCATCTGGATGTTCACGTTGACGATGCCGCCGCCGATGAGCGACAGGAATCCGGAGAGCAGGAAGATGATGTCGTAGACGTCGCCCTGGCTGCGCTGCTTGCGCACGCGCGCGCCCACGTCGTCGAGGCGGAAGTCCTCCTGCTGGCGGTGATTGGCCTTGAGGACGCTCGAGAGCGCCTTGGAGAACGTCGCCATGGCGTCGAGATTCGGGATCCGGAACGTGACGCGGTCCACGCGGTGATACTGGTCGCCCTCGAAGCGGCGCGCGACGAGCGAGTTGGGAAGCGCGATGATCCGATTGCGCCAGCGGAAGATGTTGTGCTGGCCGTCGCGGAAGCGGAAGACGCGCTCCTTGAGCGTCCCGATGACCGTGACGGGCGTGTCGCCGATGCGAAGCGTGCGGCCCACCGCGTGGCCGTCGGGGAAGAAGACCGACACGGCCTCGCTGCCCATGATCGCGACGGACGCCGCGGTGTCGATGTCGTGCTGGCTGAAGCCGCGCCCCTCGTCGATCTCGTACCCGTCGAGCGCGAGGAAGTCGCCTCCGGCGCCGCGGATGTCGCGCTCCCGGTCGGCGTAGGGCGAGCGCACGCGCGCCCGCGCGTCCTTGCGGAGCGCGACGCCGTGCACCTGGCTCGAGTCGATCTCCTCGCCCTCCACGGCGTCCGCCGTGCGCAGCCCGAGGTTCGCCATCTGGAGCGCGGAGGGCGCTCCTTCCTTGACGACGGCCGACTGCCGGACGTTCAGCTTGTCGAGTCCGCCCATCTTCACGTAGAGCTCCATCGAGCGCTTGCGCATGCTGTCGGAGATGGAGAACCCGCCGAGCACGGCCGCGACGCCGAGGATCACGCCGAGCGACTGCAGGATCGAGCGGGTGAAGTTCTCCCGCATCTCGACCCAGGAGTTCTTGACGCGCTCGCGAAACTTGCCGTTGAACATGGAGGTCGTCCCGAGGGCTACGCGGCCTCGGCGACTCGGATCAGCCCGTCCATGATCTCGACCTGGCGCTGCGCCATCGCGGCGATCGAGAGGTCGTGCGTGACGATGATGATGGTGTTGCCCTTCCGGTGGAGGTCGGCGAAGAGCTCCAGCACCTCGTGCCCGGTCTTCTGGTCGAGGGCGCCCGTGGGCTCGTCCGCGAGCAGCAGCGCCGGCCGGTTCGCGAGCGAGCGGGCGATCGCGACGCGCTGCCGCTGGCCGCCCGAGAGCGCGGCCGGCAGGACCTTCGCCTTCTCCGGGATGCCGACCATCTCGAGGAGCTCGAGCGCGCGCGCCCGGCGCTCCTTGCGCCCGACGCCCGCGTAGAGCATCGGAAGCTCGACGTTGCGCGCGACCGACGCCTTGGGCAGCAGGTTGTACTGCTGGAAGACGAAGCCGATCTTGTCGTTGCGGATCTGCGCGAGCTCGCGGCCCGACAGCCCCTCGACCCGCTCGCCGTCGAGGGCGTAGGTGCCGGCGCTCGGCTTGTCGAGGCAGCCCAGGATCGCCATCAGCGTCGACTTGCCCGAGCCCGAGGGACCGATCAGCGAGATGAACTCGCCCCGGGAGACCGTCAGGTCGATCCCGCGCAGCGCGTGGACCGCGGCGCCGTTGGAGCCGAACGTCTTTGTGAGTCGCCGAGTCTCGATGATCGGTTGCATGGCGGTCGATCTCCCTCGTCCAAGCTCACAGCTAACAGCTTTCAGCTTTCAGCCAGATACGAGGGTTGCCGTCTGGCCATGAGCTGTGAGCTGTGAACTAGTTGTCCTCGTCGTCCTTCTCGACGCGCTTCTTCGTCGGATCCTCGAGGGACACCTGCTGGCCCGACTTCAGCCCCTGGACGATCTCGACCCGCTCGAGCGTCGCGATGCCCGCCTGGACCGGGACGACGTCGAAGTAGTCCTTCCAGTGGTCCGACAGCCACACGAACTTGCTGCGGCCCGAGAGGCCGTCCTTCGCCGCCTTCAGCTGCTGCGGCTTGAGGTCCGTCTTGAGCCGGTACGCGACCGTCTTGCCCTCGCGCCTCTGCAGCGCCTCGAGCGGGATCGAGACGGCGTTCGCGCGCTTCTCGCCCAGGATCTCCACGTTCGCGCTCATGCCTGTCTTGAACGAGTCGCCCAGCTCGTCGAGGGTGACCTCGACCTTGAAGACCTTGATCTTCTCGACGAGCTCCGCCGACGGCGCGACGAAGGAGACCTTCCCGGTGAAGATCTTCTGCGGGTACGCGTCGAGCGAGATGCGGACCGGCTGTCCGACGTGGACCTTGGCGATGTCGACCTCGTTCAGGTTGACGCGGATGATCAGGGACTTCAGGTCGGCGACCGTGAAGAGCACGGTCCCGGCGTTGAAGGAGGAGACGCCCGAGGTCACGGTCTCGCCGAGCTCGACGCCCTTCTTGATGACGACGCCGCTCATCGGAGCCGTGACGCGCGCGTTCTGCGACGACGCGTTGCCCGAGATCGGGATGCCGCGGTCCTCGACGATCTGGTAGCGCATCTGCGCGGCGCGGAGGTTCTCCTTCGCCTGGTCGCGCTTGATCTCGGAGGCGCGGAAGGGATCCTTGCCGAGGAGGCCCTGCTCGAAGAGGCTCTTCTGCACCGCGTAGTCGCGCTCCGCGTCCTGGAGCTTGAGCTCGGCGTCCTTGACGCTCGCCTGGACGTCCGAGAGCGACTGCGCCTGGTTCACGTCGGGCTCGATCTCGGCGAGCACGTCGCCCTGCTTGACGACCGCGCCCTCGCGGACCTTGAGCGTCAGGACCCGGCCCGAGACGGCCGACTTCACGTCGACCTTCGTCACGGGGTCCACCACGCCGACCTCGCGGACCGAGACCTGCAGGTCCTCCGCCTGGACCTTGCCCAGCCGGAAGGGGGAGTTATCGGCCTTGGGATCGGCCTTGTCGCGGCCCTTCGCGGCCACGAGGGCCACGCCGGCCAGCACCAGGAGCACCGTCAACAGGCCTACCCACTTCTTCTTCTTCACGAGAAACCCCCCTAAATTGCCCATCAGCCGAGCCACGACCTCTTAATACGCACCCCCTCTGAAGAATGTTCGATGAATACGGGTGCCAAGGGGCGGTGATGCCCCTGCGGTCACCGGAACAGCCCGGCGGGCGGCCCTCTTCCCGGATCCTTGGAAACCCCTGACCGACCCATGGTTCGAGGCCGGGCCGGAACCTCCCCGGCCGAAGACCGGGTTCACACGGCCCCTATAATTCGCTGGTGGAAGCGCGCCGTTCGACGGTCCTCGGACTCCTTCTCCTCGGCGCCTTCGCCGCCGCCTCCGCCCTCGAGGCCCTGCCGTCCGCTCCGGACTGGCCGGCGTGGTTCGCGAAGAACACGGTCGTGACCGACAAGAAGACGTACGTCCACTTCTTCTGGAACGCGAACGACGTGAAGGACCGCTTCGCCGCGAACGGGAAGGACCGGGACGCGCTGCTGGCGGAGGCCGCGCGCCAGCTCGTCGCGCTCCAGTACCCGAAGGGCGCGACGGCGGACGCGATGCGCGTCGACGTCGTCTTCGTGGAGCAGCGCGACGAGTACGGGATGCCCAAGTGGGACACGATGAAGCGCGTCGCGCATCTCGAGTTCTCGAAGAAGACCCAGTCCGAGACGGCGCCGGCCGCGAGCGATCCCCGGCGCGGCTTCGACAAGTTCGAGGTGTTTCCCTGAGACTCGGCGCGCGGGCGCTCGCGCTGCTCGTGGCACTCCTCATCGGCGCGGGCGGCTGGAGCCCGCACGCCGCCGCGATCCAGCCCATGTCGCTCTACCACGACCTCGTGGCGGGGGACGGCACCGCGGGTTTCCGGGACGGCGAGTTCTACCGCGCGCGCTTCCGCGATCCGGCCGGGATCGCCGTGCTCGAAGGCGGCGCGATTCTCGCCGTGGCCGACCAGGACAACAACCGGATCCGCGCGATCCACCTCGACGAGGGCAATCGCGTCGAGACGCTCGCCGGCACGGGCGCCCCGGGCGCGGCGGACGGGCCCCTCCTGCGCGCGACCTTCCAGCAGCCCGGCGCGATCGTGGCCATCTCGGACCACGCCGTGCTGGTCAACGACGAGGGAACCGCGCGCTTCCGCGTCGTGGACATCCGTTCGGGAAGAGTCGAGACGGTCGCGGGAAGCGGCAACCGCGGTCTCCAGGACGGTCCGGCGGCGACGGCGGAGCTCGGCGAGGTCGCGAGCCTCGCCTACTCTCCGAAGGAGAACGCGGTCTACTTTTCGCAGCCCGAGCGCAACGCGGTGCGGCGTCTCGACCTGCAGACGAGGACGATCGCGCCGATCATTCGGGACGACTCGCGCCTGCCGGCCCCCGGAGCTCTGGCGATCTTCCGAGGGGCGCTCTGCGTCGCCGACGGCAACGGGCGGGTCGTTTCCGTCGAGACCACCGCGCCGGACTTCGTCGGAGAGCGGAAGATCGTCGAGATCGGGCACGGCAAGCACATCCGCGCGATGGCGGAGTCGGACGGCAGCCTCTACGCCGTGCGAGGCGGCGACGAGCAGACCTGGTTCATCGTGAACGAAGGCCGCCTCTGGACCCCGCCGGCGGTGCTGGCGGAGAGCACGAAAGTCCCGTACCTCCAATTCGGCGAGTTCGAGCAGGTCGGACTCGCCGTCGACCCGCGCAGTCCGCGGACGTTCTTCGTCAGCTCGTCCGCGCAGCAGACGATCGTCTGCGTACGGGACTACCGATTCGCCGCGCTGTGGGACAGGTCGACGCCGGCGGCCTCGGGGCTCATGGACTTCGAGTATCCCGAGGCCAAGCCCCCGCGGACGTTCCGCATCCTGATGATCGGCGACTCGCACATCAATTTCTTCTTCGAGCCGGGCTACCGAACCCCGGAATTCACGCCGACGCGGATCGAGGGAACGCCCAAGCGTCTCGAGCTCATGCTGAACACCCTCGGCGCGATGGACGGCTCGCCGATCCGCTACGAGGTGCTGACGCAGGCGCGCGTCAGCTGGGACCCGCTCCTGGTCTGGTCGGCGTACGCGACGCCGGACATGGCGAAGAAGTTCGACGTCGACCTGGTTCTGCTGATGGTGCCGCCCGGCGGGAGCGGCACGATCCAGGCGTATCTCGAACGTCCGACCAACCCGAACGGCTTGCCGACCGAGAAGGCCGACATGGAGTACCTGCTGAAGCCCTGGGACGAGCGCGTGCGCAACAGTCCCGCGGCGCCGCTGGTCGAGCGCGCCAAGGCGCGAGGCTGGGCCCATCCGATTCCCGACCACGACAACCTCGCGCTCGACCGGATCCCGATCCTCCTCGGAGACCCGGCCGCGCGAAAGATCCTCGTCGAGCTGCACACCCGGCCGGTCGCGGTGCTGCGCCGTGGGCTCGAGGCGAAGTTCCCGAAGGGGGCGGTCCCGCGATTCGCGCTGTGCCACTACCTTCTCGGCGGGCGTGCGCCCATCGGCGGCGAGGCGGAGTTCTGGCGGCAGGTCGCCGGCGGAGCGGGCGCGGACTACCTCGACCTCACCGATCTCTTCACGGCGCTGCGCGAGAGCTGGTATCCCCTCTCGGAGGCCACCTCCAACGACCACTTCACGCCGGGCGGCCACGCGTTCTTCGCGTTTCTCCTCTCGCACGAGCTCCTGAGGAACGGATGGGTGCCGATGAACGCGGGGGCCGCCGGCCCGAAGTCGGCGGCCGCACCGACGACCGTCACGCCGGCGAGGGCGCCCTGGTGAGGCGGGCCTAGCCCTCGAAATCCTCCGGCAGCTCGACGCCCTCGCGCTCGTTGTCCCACATGATCGAGACGACCCACCAGCGCGTACCGTCGTGGAAGAGCTGGATCGAGTTGATGCCGCGCTTGATGAGCTTGCCGTTCGGCGTCTCGCGTCCCTCGTAGGCCGACAGGACGTGCGCCATCGCGCCGAATCGGAACTCCTTCCGCGCGATTTCGACCTCGTAGAAGGAATTCGCGGCGAAGAACGGAGTCCGCGATTTCACGTAGCCGTCGAAGTCGAGGATCTCGGCCGCGCCGCGGCCGTCTTTCGTGACGCTCGGCGGTCGCATCGGGATCATCAGCGCGCCCGGCGCGTAGAGCGCGCGGTCCCGCTCCCACTGTCGCGGTGCGCCGGCCGGGCCCGAGATCGATTCGTAGAGCGCCTTGATGATCGCGTCGATCGAGACGGCGTCGGGATTCGGCTGAGTCATGCGCACCTCGGACCGCATTATCGACGAGCGCGCAAACCCGCTCTCCGAAGGGCCGTATACGATGAGGTCATGCCGGCCGAGGCGCGTGCGAACCTCTTCGTTCACTCGCCCGGCGAGTTCCTGCGCGAGCTCGCGATCTCGATCCTGATCGGGCTCGGCGTCGTGTTCCTGGTGTTGCTCGGCGAGTCCGCTCGCATGACCGCGCGCGCGGCCGCCTACGGCGCGATGATCGGGTCGTTCGCCTACGTCGTCTGCCTGCTGCTGGGCAGCACCTGCGGCGGCTGGATCGGCCGCGTCCGGATCGGATACCAGCGGGTGGCCCGGTCGATCCTGTACTTCGTGGGCGGGGTGCTCGGCTGGCTGCTGGCGACCCTGGTGGCCAACGCGCTCGGACTCGTGCACGTTCCCATGACCGCCGAGTCGCTTCGGCTGACGGCTCCGGTCGCGGGCCTGATTACCCTGATCGCGGGCCTGTCCCTCTACGCCTACTCGCTGCTCCGCGACCGCCTGGAGCAGAGCGTCTCGCGGCTGAAGGAAGCCGAGTTCGCGGAGAAGGAGCTGGAGCTCGCGCGCTCGATCCAGGAGCGCATCCTTCCGCCGGCGGAGATCGCGGGCGACGGCTATCGGATCACGGCGGGCAACCTGCCCGCGCGCTTCGTGGCGGGCGACTTTTACGACGTCTTCCAGCTGCCGGACGGCGCGATCGGCATCGTGGTCGCCGACGTGGCGGGAAAGGGGGTCGCCGCGAGCCTGATCATGGCGACGGTCAAGACCGCGCTGCCGTTTCTGGCGACGGGCCGTTCCGTCGCGGAGACCTTGCGGGAAGGAAACCGCAGGCTGCGACTCCGCCTCCACACGCGAGAGTTCGTCGCGCTGGCGTATGCCCGATACGATCCCAGGACGGGCGCCTTCGAGCTCGCCAACGCCGGCCTCCCGGATCCCTACCGCATCGGAGCGAACCGTCCCGCGCGGGCGATCTCCGCGCCCGGACCGCGCTTTCCACTCGGGGTGCGCGGCGAGGTCGAGTACGAGAGCGTCGGAGGCGTGCTCGCGCCCGGCGAGCGCCTGCTGCTTCTGACCGACGGCCTTCCGGAGGCGCCGACCGCGTCGGGCGAGCCGCTGGGCTACGAGCGATTCGAGACGCTGCTGTCCCGCGCCGCCACGCCGGCGGCGCTCTTCGAGGCCGTGCGGTCGGCCACGGGCCCCGTGCTCGCGGACGACTGGACCGCGGTCGTCCTGGAACGCCTGTCGTGAAGCGCGAAGAGCTGCTCGCGACCCTCGGCGAATACGCTCCGTCCGATCCGGCGGAGGCGGCGTCGCTCGCGCGTATCCTCGGATTCCTGCAGGCGCCCGAGGACCCGTTCGCGCGCGAGAACCCGGAGGGCCACATCACGGCGAGTGCGGTGATCGCGCGGCCGGACGGATCCGAGTTCCTCCTCGTCCACCACCGCAAGCTCTCCCGCTGGCTGCAGCCGGGCGGCCATACCGAGGCGTCGGATCCGTCGGCGTTCGACGCGGCGCTGCGCGAGGCGCGCGAGGAGACCGGCATCGCGCGGTTCGGCGCGCCGATCGGCCGGAAGGTCTTCGACGTCGACGTTCATGCGATCCCGGCCCACAAGAGGGACCCGGCCCACTCGCACTTCGACGTCCGCTTCCTGCTGACGTCGTCCGAGGGCGCGCCGGAGCACGCGGCCCGGGCGGAGGATCCGGACCGCCCGATGCGCTGGGTGTCCCTCGAGGGCGCGCGGACGCTCGGCGTCGATCCCTCGCTCACCCGCGCGCTCGAGAAGGCGCGAGGAGTGCTCGGCTCTCGTCCCCCTCTCCCCGCGGGAGAGGGCAGGGGTGAGGGGCATTCCCTGGAGTCCAAGACATGAGAAAGAGCTACGACTCGGCGACGATTCGCGTCACCTTCGACCCGCGCAAGTGCATCCACGCCGCGCGCTGCGTGGCGGGCTCGCCCGAGGTGTTCCGTCCGAAGGAGCGTCCGTGGATCCAGGCGGAGAACGCCGACGCCGACTCGATCGCGCGCACCGTGGCGCAGTGCCCGACCGGCGCCCTGCGCTACGAGCGCCTGGACGGCGGTGCGGCGGAGGCGGTCCCGACCGAGATCAGGATCGCGGTCCAGAGAGACGGACCCCTCTACGTCCACGGCCCCGTGGCCCTCGTCGACTCCGCCGGCAACCGCTGGGAGGACGCCGGCCATCGCTACGCGCTGTGTCGTTGCGGGGGTTCGGGCAACAAACCGTATTGCGACAACACCCATCTGTCGATGGGGTTCGAGGACGAGAGTTAGCCCGCCGGCCCGAGCCTACGGCGCCGGGCTCGGCGTCTTCGCCTTGAGCTCGTGCGGGACGAGGCGCTGGATCGGCGTGGCCTCGTCCGCGCCGGGGTGCAGGACGAACAGGTAGAGCACGCCGACGGCGATCACGAAGACGCCGGTCGCGCGGTTGATCGTGCCGAGCTTGCGGAAGTCGAAGTGGTTCCGCACCAGGTACGCGAGGCCGCACAGGATCAGCCACCAGAGCGCCGATCCGGCGAAGACGCCTCCCACGAGCTCCGCCGTCAGGATCGGCTCTCCGCGAACGGCGCCGATGCCCATTGTCGTGAAGATCGCGGCGAACGCGACGAACGTCATGGGATTCGTCAGCGTCAGCACGAACGTCGACAGGAAGTCGCCGAAGAGTCCCCGGTTCGACGCGCCGTTCTTTCGCTCCTCGAGCTTCGTGAAGAAGATCAGCCGCAGGCCGAGCAGGATCAGGATCACGCCGCCGATGCGTTGCAGCCACTGCCGCTCGGAGATGAGGAACTCGGAGATGAACGTCGCGCCGAACGCCGCGATGGCGCCGTAGACCGCGTCGGCGACGGCCGCGCCCATCCCCGACACCACCCCCGAGATCCAGCGCTTCGAGATCGTCCGCTGGACGCAGATCGCGGCAATCGGGCCGACGGGCGCCGCCAGGGCGAATCCCACGATGAGCCCTTTGACGAAGAGATTCATCGCGCGGCGGCGTCAGTGTCGGTTGGGCATTTGGGGGATTCGCTCGAGTTGGCGCGAATCTTACCCCGCTCGGGGGGCGAGGAGGCGGGAGGAGAAGATTTCTAGCCCGGCTCGAAGATCTCCTCGATCAGCTTCCCGAAGAGCTTCGCGATGCGGAAGGCCAGCGGAAGGCTCGGATCGTAGCGCCGGGTCTCGATCGCGTTGACCGTCTGGCGCGACACGGAGAGGCGCTCGGCCAGCTCCGCCTGCGACCACTCGCGCTCGGCGCGAAGGACGTGCAGGTGGTTCTTCATTGGTAGCGCCTGTGGAAGATGCCGAGCCCGACCGCCCACGACATGACGAGAAGAGAGGCCCAGAGGATCGAGGGCGGACGCGGGACGTCCACCCCTTCGAGCAGCGCGTACACGATCGCGACGCTGAACTCGACGACGAACGCGAACGCGAGCGCCTGAAAGAGAATCCGCCGTTCGAGCTCATCGGCTCCGCGAATCTGCCGTACGAAGGTCCAGACCAGCAGCCCCGCGGGGAGAAGCAGGAGGATCGCGAGGGGCAACTCGATGGGCGAGAGCTCCGGACGATTGTCGGCGATTTTGTAGAAGAGGATGAACAGGAGCGCGGCGCCGAGGTAGAGCGCCCACGATTCGCGTCGGCGCCAGATGAGCCGGAGCTGCGCGAGCAGCAGGACCGCCAGCGTCAGCGAAGCGGCGGCCAGGACGACGGCGGAAGTCGGGCGAGGATGGAGGACCCACGCCCGCATCGCGGCGGAGAGCGCGAGGCGCAGGAACGCGCCGGTCGCCGCGAGCAGGAAAAGATGCCAGAGTGTGATTTTGGCGGGCGATTTCATCGCGATGGCTTCGTTCATTTGCAGTCCTCGTCAGGTGGTGTAAAGAATACTTTACTAAAAGTAAAGTAAGCAATACATTCTTGACTTACGACTAATTTACGCCTATTTTGCTCCTCCACGCGGCGATGGCGCCGTCGGCGTCGGAGTCGGAGGGGGCGGAATGGAGGCGTTGCCGGGATTCGCGATCGAGGCCCTTCTCGAGGGAAGAAACCTTCGGCAGCAGATCGCCGGAAAGCCCGCCGCCGCCGCGCTTCTCTCGGGCCTGGGCGCGCGGCTGACGCGCGCGAGCGACCTCGCGTCCCCCTCCGCGACTCGCGATCCGATCGCGACGACGGTCCCCGGGCTGGACCGGCTCCTGCGCGGCGGTCTGCCGCGCGGCGGATTCGTCGAGCTGTCGGGCAAGCGCTCGTCCGGACGCTTCTCGATCGGACTCGCGGCGCTCGCGTCGGCGACGTCGAGCGGCGAGGCGGCCGCGCTCGTCGACCTCGGCGGCCATCTCGATCCGCAGTCCGCGGAGGCGGCGGGCGCGGACCTGACGCGGCTGCTCTGGGTGCGGCCCTCGCGGCTGAAGGAGGCGGTCGCGAGCGCGGAGATGCTGCTCGCGACGGGATTCCCGCTGGTCGTCGCGGACCTGGGTCTCGCGCCCGTGCGCGGCCGGTTCGTCCCCGACGCGGCGTGGGTGCGCCTCGAGCGCGCCGCCCGCGCGCATCACGCCGCGCTCCTGTTGCTCGCGCCGTACCGGATCAGCGGCGTCGCGGCCGAGGCGGTCGTCGCGGCGGACTCCGCGCGCGGGACCTGGAGCGGCAGCGGATCCTCGCCGCGCCTGCTCGCGGGCCTCGCCTCGCGGCTGACGCTGCAGAAGGACGCGCGCGCGCGGACGGGAGTGAGTGAAGCGATGAGGCTCTCGATGGGCGATGTCCCCCTTTCCCACCCCTCTCCCTCCGGTCCCGCCGGCGGGAGAGGGGATTTTTTGCCCTCGCTCGATGAGGCAGTCATCCTGAGCGGAGCGAAGGATCCCGCGCGCAAAAGCCACTCGGCTGTCAGTGACGGGATCCTTCGTCGCTCCCCCTCGCTGCGCTCGGGGTTCGCTCCTCAGGATGACGGCTCAGGCTTCGCTCCTCAGGATGACGGGCAAAAGTGACGACGCGTGATCGCCTGCATCTTCGTTCCGCTCTTTCCCCTGGCCGCGCGGCTGCGCAGCGAGCCGGAGCTCAAGGACGAAGCCGTCGTCATCTGCGAGGGCAACGGCACCGCGGCGCGCGTCTCCTCGGCGACGCGCAAGGCGCGCAAGGTCGGGATCGAGCCCGGCATGACGCTGCCGCAGGCGCGCGCGCGGCTGCCGAAGCTGATCGCTCGCGGCCGCGACGCGACCTGCGAGCGCACGGCGCAGCAGGCGCTTCTCGAGGTCGCCGAGTCCTTCTCGCCGCGCGTCGAGGACACGGGAGAAGGCGTCGTCTATCTGGATCTGACGGGGCACCCGGCTCTGCGGGAAGGGCTCCCCTCACCCCCTCCCTCTCCCGCCGGGAGAGGGGGACGATTGGAAGCCGGCCTCTCAAAAGAATCCCCTCTCCCCCCCGCGGGGGGAGAGTGCAGGGTGAGGGGGGGTGAGGGGCTTCGCTCCCTCGCCCGCGACCTTCTCCGCGCCGTCGAGAAGGCGGGGCTGCCCGGCCGCGTCGGCGTCGCCGCGTCCAAGCTCTCCGCGCGCGTCGCCGCGGGGCTGCCCGAGTCGCCGACCGTCGTCCCCGAAGGCGAGGAGCAGCGGTTCCTCGCGCCGCTGCCGCTCGCGCGCCTTGCGCCCGAGTGGGAGACCGCGGCGCTGCTCGATCGCTGGGGGCTGCGCACGATCGGCGACTTCGCGAAGCTGCCGGAGGGCGAGGTCGCGAGCCGTCTCGGCGAGAGCGGGCGCGACCTCCACGCGTCCGCGCGCGGCGTCGACCCGCGTCCGCTCGAGCCCTGGTTGCCGCCGCCGGCCTTCTCCGAAGGGATGGAGCTCGAATGGCCGCTCGCGTCGCTCGAGCCGTTCCTCTTCGTCGCGCACGCGGCGCTGACGCGCCTGGTCGAACGCCTCGAGGCGCAGGCGCTCGCCTGCTCGCGGCTCGAGACGGTCCTCGCGCTCGACCCCGACGGACACGACACGCGCGCGATCCAGCTGCCCGCGCCGACGCGCGACGTCAAGACGCTCCTGACGCTCCTGCGCCTGGACCTCGAGGCGCGTCCGCCCGGCGCCGCCGTCGCCGGATTCACTTTTTCCGCGCACCCCGATCAGCCGCGCCGCGCGCAGCTGACGCTCTTCGGCCCCGCCGCCCTCTCGCCCGACCGCCTCGCGACCACGATCGCGCGCCTCGCCGCGCTGCTCGGCGCCGATCGCGTCGGCTCGCCGCGTGCGCTCGACGGCCACCGCCCCGAGCGCTACACGGAGACGAGCTATGCCGCGCCGCCGCCTCCGCCGATGCGCCCGCCGCCGCGCGCCGGACGCGGGCTCCTCTCGGTGCGCGTCCTGCGTCCGCCGGTGCCGCTCGAGGTGATCCATGGCGACGGCGGCGATCTCTTCGCCCGCCCCATCTCCCTCAAATCCCCTCCCGACGCCGCGCTCGCGATCGCGGGCTCCGTCCGCGTCGCCGCGGGACCGTGGTCGCTCGAGGAAGGGTGGTGGACCGACTCCGCCGCCGACCGCGACTACTGGGACGTCGAGCTCTCCGACGGCGGCCTCTACCGCATCTACCGCGCGCGCAGCGGCGGCGCCTGGTTCGCGGACGGGGTGTACGACTAGTTCTCGTATGTCATCCTGAGCGCCGCCGGCGCGGGGACCCCTTTTTGCGCCGCACTGCGACTTCAAAGGGGTCCCTCGTCGCTCCGCTCTCGGGATGACAGCCCATCGATGACAGCGTGAGCCGGTTACAATCGCCCCATGACCCTCGACGAGCTCGTGGCCGAGGCGATGAGGCTCGATCAGGCGGCGCGCGCCGAGCTCCTGCGCCGTCTGGCCGCGAACCTCACGGCTCCGCAGGCGGCGGCCGCTCCGCAGCCCGCGCCTCCTCCCTCCGCCACCGAGGAGCAGAAGGAGCGCCAGTGGTTGCAGGAGGCGCTGCGGCGCAGCCGCGAGCTCCGCGAGCGGCAGATCCAGACCGAGCCGCCCGACCGCCGGCCCGCGGCGCTCCCTCTCCCGGCGGGAGAGGGCAGGGGTGAGGGGACGCCCTCGGCTTCCGGGAAACCGGTGGCGCGACGAGCGACGCCCGAACCCAGGCGCGCACCTATAAAGAAGACATCGAAGCCGAAGAAGCGCGCCGCACCTCGATCCCGGCCGAAGCCCAAAAAGAAAGCGAAGCCGGCCCCGAAGCCTCGCCCCGGACCCAAAGCCCGGCCCAAACCCGCAAAGGCGAAGTCCCGCCCGGCGAAACGCCGCCGTTAGCCCCCGCGGCATAGAATCCCCCGCAACGATTCCGGACAACCTCGAAGGAGGGCCGATGCGTGGCAAGGTCGCCGCTCTGTTCTTCCCTCTCCTGCTCACCCTGATGCCGACCACGGCGGCGGCCGCCGATCACACCGTCCTCCGCGTGCTCGTCGTCAAGTCCGAGAGCCCGGACGCGTACCTCAAGGAGATCGACAGGGGACGCGAGCTGCTCAAGAAGCTCGGCGTGACCGCCACGATCCGCGTCTGGCGCGCGCGCTTCGCGGGCGAGCAGGCGGGTTCGATCGTCGTCTCGGTCGAGTACCCGAGCATGGCGTCGATGGCGAAGGACGAGGCCGCGATCGAGAGCAATCCCGAGTACGTCGCCTGGTACAGGAGCCTCGACAAGCTGCGCACGGTCGTGTCCGACAGCCTGTACACGGAGATGAAGTAGGACGATCCATGATCCAGAAGATCGTTCGCGACTTCATGATGATCTGGACGACGATCGATCCGATCGGCAACGTCGCGATCTTCTCGGCGCTGACGGGCTCGCGGACCCCGGCGGAGCGCGCCAGCATCGCGCGCCGCTCCTCGATCTACGCCGCCATCATCCTCGTCGTCGCCGTCGTGATCGGGCAGATCGTCCTGGACGCGGTAGGCGTGCGCATGCTCTCGCTCCAGGTGGCGGGCGGGATCATCCTCTTCCTCTTCGCGGTCAAGATGCTCTTCGGCGAGATGGACGAGGGCGCGCCGTCGGCCGACCCGAAGCGCGACCTCGCCGTCTTCCCGATCGCGGTGCCGTCGATCGCGGGCCCGGGCGCGATCATGGCGGTGATCATCCTGACCGACAACGACGTCTACACCGTCCCGCAGCAGATGGAGACCGCCGTCGTGCTGCTCGTCGTGCTCCTGATCAACTACCTGTTCTTCCGCCTCTCGGATCCGATCCTGCGGATCATCGGCAAGCAGGGCGCGGCGGTCCTCATCCGCGTCATGGGGATCCTGCTCGCGTCGCTCGCGGTCGAGATCGTCATGAAGGCGCTGTCCGTCGGAGACTGGGCGGTCCCGAAGGGGCATTGAGGCCTTCGGTCCGCGCATGGAGGACTTCGCCGGCTCGGTTCCGCAGCTCTACGAGTCGCACCTCGTCCCGATCCTCTTCGCGCCGTACGCGCGCGACCTGGCGGACCGGCTCGCGCGCCGCGCGCCGTCGCGTGTCCTCGAGATCGCCTGCGGCACCGGCGTCGTCACCCGCGAGCTCGCGTCGCGGCTCCCCGAGGGCGCCGCCATCGTCGCCACGGACCGGAGCCGGCCGATGCTCGACCAGGCCGCGGCGATCCCGATCGCGCGGCCCGTCGAGTGGCGCGAGGCGGACGCGATGCGGCTGCCGTTCGACGACGCGCGCTTCGACGCCGTCGTCTGCCAGTTCGGCGTGATGTTCTTCCCCGACCAGGCGAAGGCGTTCGCCGAGGCGCGCCGCGTCCTGCGCGCCGGCGGCGTCTATCTCTTCAGCGTCTGGGACCGGATCGCGGACAACGAGCTCGCGGAGACGGTCCAGTCGGCGCTCGCGCCGCTCTTTCCCGGCGATCCGCCGCGCTTCATGGAGCGCACGCCTCACGGCTACCACGACCGGACCGTCCTCGAGGCGGACCTGCGCGCCGGCGGCTTCCGCGTCGCCGACGTCGAGATCGCCACGCTCGCGCTGCGCAGCCGCGCGCGGTCCGCCCGCGACGCCGCGGTCGCGTTCTGCCAGGGAACTCCGCTGCGAGACGAGCTCGTCGCGCGGGACCCGTCGCGTATCGACGAGGCGACCGGGGCGGCCGAGGAGGCGATCGCCCGCCGGTTCGGACGCGGCGAGGTGGACGCGAAGATGCAGGCGCACGTCGTGGCGGCGGCACGCTGAGCGGCCCGGGCACCCGCATCGCCAGGGCGAGCTGCTCAGCCGCGACAATAAGTAGTCAGCATGTCCCTTCCCGGCCCCGGCATGGGCCCGCCCGGATTGCCGTCCGGCCAGCCGCGCCTCCTCGACCGCGTGCGCGCGGCCATCCGCGCGCGCCACTACAGCCTGCGCACCGAAGAGGCATACGTCGCGTGGATCCGCCGCTACATCCTCTTTCACGACAAGCGCCACCCGGCCGAGATGGGGGAGGCCGAGATCAACGCGTTCGTCACGAGCCTCGCGGTCGAGGGCCCCGTAAGCGCGTCGACCCAGACGCAAGCGCTGTCGGCGCTGCTCTTCCTCTACCGCCACGTGCTCGGCAAGGACCTGCCCGCGCTCCACACGGTGATCCGGGCGAAGTCCCAGGAGCGGCTGCCGACCGTGCTTACGCGCGCCGAGGTCCGCGCCGTCATCGCGAGGCTCCACGGGACGCCGAAGCTCGTGGCGACGCTTCTCTATGGGACCGGCATGCGCCTGCTCGAGGCGCTGCGCCTGCGCGTCAAGGACGTCGAGTTCGGCAACAACCGCATCCTCGTCCGCGACACCAAGGGCCATCGCGACCGCGTCGTTCCCTTTCCCGCCGTCGTTCGCGCGGCGCTGCCCAACTGGCTGTCCCGCGTCCAGCGGATCCACGCGAGCGATCTCGCGCGGGGCCTCGGCAGCGTGTTCCTTCCGGACTCGATCGCCCGGAAGTACCCCGGCGCCGATCGGGAGTGGGGATGGCAGTACGTCTTTCCCGCCGAGCGCACGAGCGTCGACCCGAGGTCAGAAGTCGAGCGCCGTCACCACTTGCACGAGACCGTCGTCCAGCGGGCGCTCCGGGCGGCGGTCGTCGATCTCGGACTCTCCCGCCGCGTCAGCTGCCATACGTTCCGCCATTCCTTCGCGACCCACCTCCTCGAGGAGGGGTACGATATTCGGACGATCCAGGAGCTTCTCGGCCACCAGGACGTCAAGACGACCATGATCTACACACACGTCCTCAGGCGGGGCGGCCGCGGCGTCCGCAGCCCGGCGGATCTCCTCTGGTCAAAGGGCGGTATTGCGGCTCCGCCCAACCTTATTCGACTGACTTCGCAGTCTATTTCCCCGATGTCCCTCATCCCGCCCGAGCGCCAGCTTTTGCCGGCTGAACAGGATCGCGACGACTGGCGCGACACGGACGTAGAGGAATAGATGGCAATGTGCGCAGCAGCCAGCAAATCGCGTAGGCAGTCTAAGTACATGTTAGGCGGCTCGTGGCCAAGGAAGGCGTGATGGCGAGAATCCGGTGGAGACGCGTTCGCATCTTTATCCTTGGCGTCTCTGTCAGCGTCGCTATCGTCGTGGCGTTCTTCTGGCTTGCTTGGCTACTGAATGATTCGGCCGAGTATGCCTGGATCGCGCGTGTACTCTACGGTCTGCTCGTCGTGCTCAATCCGTTGCTGCCGCTCGTTCAGCGCGCAGTGGTGCGCGCGTTCCCAGCATCGCCCGGAGCCGCTCGAGTCGCGACACAAATCGCGTTCGTCACGGTATTCGTAGGCTGGTGGTGGCTGGTGGCGGTTGTTGCGGATCGATTTGTAAGC
>DASXAG010000099.1:0-4594 GCA_036406835.1 Thermoanaerobaculia bacterium | reverse complement strand
CCCCTCTCCCAGGCGGCCCCGAAGGCGCCGGCGCCGGTCCGCTGGATCGTGGAGCGCTGCCTCGCCAAGGACCCCGAGGAGCGCTACGCGTCGACCAAGGACCTCGCGCGGGATCTCAAGAGCCTCCGCGACCATCTGACGGAGTCCTCGCTCACCTCGGCCTCGGGCGTCCTCGCAACCTCCGAGACCCCGAAGGCCAGACGGCGCGGCTGGCTCTTCCCTGCTCTGCTCGCGTTCCTCGTCGGAGGGGGCGCGGCCCTCCTCGCCGTCCGGCAGCTCGACCTCTTCGCGCCGGCCCCGCTGCGCTTCCAGAAAATCACGTTCCGGCGCGGCGCCATCGGCACGTCTCGATTCGCGCAGGACGGGAAGACCGTCGTGTACGGCGCGGCATGGGACGGCGCGCCCATGGAGATCTTCTCGACGAATCCCGAGAGCCCGGAATCCAAGTCGCTCGGGCTGCCGCCCGGAGACGTCCTCGCCGTCTCGCGAAATGGAGAGCTTGCCGTCTCCCTCGGCTGGCGCCTCCAGGTCGGCTGGGAGACGACGGGCACGCTCGCGCGCGTGCCGCTCGCCGGCGGCGCTCCGCGCGAGGTCGTCGAGAACGTCCAGGACGCGGACTGGTCCCCCGACGGAAAGGACCTCGCCGTCATCAGCAATCCGACGAACGGTCGGGCGCGACTCGAGTTCCCCGTCGGGACGGTCCTGACGGAGAGCTCGGGCTGGCTGAGCGACGTCCGAATCGCTCCGGACCGAAAGAGCGTGGCGTTGCTCGACCATCAGGAGAGAGGGGAAAACGCCGGCCGACTGATCCTCATCGACACGGCGACGCGGAAGCGGACGGAGGGACCCTTCGTCGGCGGAACGTCGCGCTTCGTCTGGACGCCGGGTGGAGAGGTGCTCCTCGCCGGAAGTCCGAGCGCGATGCAGCTCGTCTCGAGCGGCGGCCGGGTCCGGCGCACCACGACGATCGGCGTGGGGTTCATCCCGGAAGACTTCGCCCCGGGCGGGACGCTCCTCGCCCGGCGTCGATTCTCCCGACGGGAGATGGTCGCCCTGGCCCCGGGCGAGACCACGGAACGCAACCTGACGTGGCTCGACTGGTCCTTTCCCGACAACACGTCCGGCGACGGCAGGATCGTGCTGTTCGACGAACAGAATCGTCCCCGTCCGGAATACCTCTGCTACATCCGCAAGACCGACGGCTCCCCCTCGGTCCTGCTGGGCAAGGCCAAGGGATTCGACCTGTCGCCCGACGGCCGGTGGGCGCTGACCACCAACCCCACGGCCGACCAGCTCACGCTGGTGCCGACCGGGGCCGGCAGCGCGCGGAGCCTTCCGAAGGCGAATCTCGTCCATCAGTGGGGGCAGTTCTTTCCGGACGGAAAGCGCGTCCTCCTGTGGGCGAACGAGCCGGGACGTGCCTCGCGGCTCTACGTACAGGGACTCGACGACCCTGCGGCGCGGCCGATCACCCCGGAGGGCTTCGGTCTCTCGTTCGGCGGCGGAAAGGCGATCAGCCCCGATGGACGCACGGTATTGCTTCGCGGCGCCGACGGGCGTGTCTACGTCTGCCCGAGCGACGGAAGCGCGGCGCCGAGGGCGGTGCCGGGTGCCCAGCCCGAGGAAGTCGCCTGGGGCTGGGCTGCGGACGGAAAGTCGGTCTATCTCGGCAGGATGGGGATGCCCGCGCGCATCGAGATCTGCGACGTGGCGAGCGGCGATCGCCGTCCTTGGAGGGAGCTCGTCCCGCCCGATCCCGCCGGGGTGCTGACGATCGGCCCGATCTACATCACGCCCGACGGCAAGTCGTACGTCTATTCGTACCGCCGGCAGCTCGACGAGCTGTTCCTCGTGAGCGGACTGAAGCCATGACGTTGCAGGCGGGATCCAGGCTGGGCGCGTACGAGATCCTTGCCCCTCTCGGCGCGGGCGGGATGGGCGAGGTCTACCGCGCGAAGGACGCGCGGCTCGGCCGCGACGTAGCGATCAAGGTGCTGCCGTCGGCGACCGCGGCGGATCCGGATCGCCGCGCGCGTTTCGAGCAGGAGGCGCGTTCCGCCTCCGCGCTCAACCACCCGAACATCCTGACGATCTACGACATCGGCGAGTACGGCGGCACGATCTACATCGCCATGGAGCTCGTCGAGGGAAGGACGCTGCGGGAGCTGCTGGCGTCGGGCGAGCCCCTGCCGACACGGAAGCTGCTCGACGTCGGCGTCCAGACCGCAGACGGCCTCGCGAAGGCGCACGCGAGCGGGATCGTCCATCGCGACCTCAAGCCCGAGAACCTGATGATCTCGAGGGACGGGTTCGTCAAGATCCTCGACTTCGGGCTCGCGAAACTCACCGAGCCGGTCTCCCAGGCGGCCTCGGTGTTGCCGACCGCCGTCGCCGCGCCCACGCAGCCGGGCACGGTCATGGGCACCGCCGGCTACATGTCGCCGGAGCAGGCGAGCGGCCATCCCGTCGACTTCCGCTCCGACCAGTTCACGCTGGGCGCCATCCTCTACGAGATGGCGGCGGGACAGAAGGCGTTCCAGCGGAAGACCGGCGCCGAGACGCTCGTCGCGATCATTCGAGAGGAGCCGCAGCCGCTGTCGCAGCTCGCGCCGAAGGCGCCGGCGCCCGTGCGCTGGATCGTGGAGCGCTGCCTCGCCAAGGACCCCGAGGAGCGCTACGCGTCGACCAAGGACCTCGCGCGCGATCTCCGGAGTCTCCGCGACCACCTGACAGAGACTTCCGTGTCCGGCGCGCTCCAGGCCGCCGAGCCCGTGAAGGCGCCGCGCCGCGGCTGGGTCGTTCCCGCGATCGCGGCGATCCTCATCGGGGCGGCCGCCGGCGCGCTGATCCACGCGAGGCTCGGGCGCAAGCCTGCCCCGGCCCCGAAGTTCCAGCAGCTGACGTTTCAGCGCGGACAGATTCTCTCCGCGCGCTTCGCTCCCGACGGACAGACGATCGTCTACAGCGGCGCCTGGGAGGGGCGGCCGCCCGAGATCTTCACGGCGCGCTCGGACGGTCCCGAGTCGCGGGCCCTCGGCTTGCCCGGGGCGACGGTGCTCTCGGTCTCCTCGGCGGGAGAGATCGCGGTCTCGCTCAACCGGCACTTCGTCGTCGGCTACGAGGCGACCGGGACGCTCGCGCGCGTGCCGCTCGCCGGCGGCGCGCCGCGCGAGATCCTCGACAGCGCCCAGGCGGCGGACTGGTCGCCCGACGGCAAGAACCTCGCGGTCTGCCGCGTCGTCGGCAACAAGAGCCGCCTCGAATACCCGATCGGCAAGGTCATCTACGAGACGGCCGGCTGGCTCGACCAGGTCCGGATGTCGCCGGACGGAAAGCTCCTCGCGTTCGTCGACAGCCCGCAGCGCGGCAACAACAACGGCCACGTGAAGATCGTCGACACGGAGGGCAAGCTCCGCCTCGACGGCCCGTTCTCGAGCGGCGCGAGCCCGCTCGCGTGGTCGCCGAGGGGCGACGAGGTTTGGTTCGGAGGAATCAACGCCCTGGCACTGGACGGTAAGGTGCGGCCCGTCTGGATCTCTCCGAACGCGGCGGTGTTCGACCGCTCGCGCGACGGCCGCGCCCTCGTCAACGAAGCCGTGGCGCGCCGCGAGATCGTCGGCTTTCCGCGCACCGGCCCGCCGCGCAACCTGACGGCCCTGAACTGGTCCTTCCCCACGGCGATCTCGGCGGACGCCGAGACCGTCCTCTTCTACGAGCAGATCGTCGAGCCCCCCGGCGTCTACGTGCGCAAGTTCGACGGCTCCCCCGCCGTGCGCCTCGGCGACGGCGAGGGTTACGGCTTCTCGCCCGACGGCAAGTGGGTCGTCACCGTGAGGATTCCGGAACGGCACGCGATCGTGCTGGTGCCGATCGGCGCCGGCGAGCCGAAGACCATCGAGATGGGCAACCTGACCTGCCAGTGGGCGGCGTGGTTTCCCGACGACCGGCGCATCCTCGTCAACGGCAACGAGCCCGGCCACGGCTCCCGTCTGTACGTGCAGGACATCGCCGGCGGAAAGCCCCGGCCGATCAGCCCCGAGGGAGTCACGGTCGTCGGAGGCAACGGCATCTCGCCCGACGGACGCTCGATCGTCGGACGCGGCCCCGACGGGCGCATGACCATCTATCCGGCGGAGCCGGGGGCCGCCGAGGCGCGCCCGGTTCCGGGCCTCAACCCGGACGAGTTGCCCATCCGCTGGACGGCGGACGGCCGCTCGATCTACGTGACGCACCTCTCGGCGCTTCCCGGCATCATCACCGTCGTAGACGTCGCGACGGGAGGCCGGAAGGAGTGGAAGCGCTTCGAGCCCCCCGACCCGAGCGGTGTCGAGCAGGCCGGCCCCGCCGTCATCGCCCCCGACGGATCGGCCTACGTCTACTCCTACCGCCGCACGCTCGGCGACCTCTTCCTCGCGACCGGGCTGAAGTAGAACGGCGAGGTCAGCCGAGCCGGGACACCGCGTCCTTCGCCGCGGCGAAGTAGACCGGCTTCGGATTGAGCGCGTTCTCGCGGCGGCACGCCTCGGTGAACTTGATGGCGTGCTCGTCGCGCGTCGCGATCGCGCGGTCGATCAGGTCGTCGAAGGAGCCCGAG
>DASXAG010000098.1:0-66916 GCA_036406835.1 Thermoanaerobaculia bacterium | reverse complement strand
TCTCGTGGCGGTGATCGCCACCCTCGCCGGCCGGTGGCGGCCGCAGGTCTGACGCCGCGGCCGGCGGAGGCTCAGAAGAGAAACTGCCCGCCCAGGTAGGCGAGAGCGCGTGCCCTGGGTGCTCGACCGCCGCTCGCGGAGAGGCCGGTGCCCGCGGACGCGAGGATTCCAAACCAGGGCGCGGCGTGCCAGCGCGCGCCGAGGTCCCACGAAGCCTCGGATCCGGCCGGCTTCGGCGCGACCGACCCGTAGGCCTCCGTCATGACTTCGAAATCCCCCCACCTGCGGCCGAGCGCAAGCCCCCAGATCCAGCGGCGGCCCTCGCCCTCGCGCTTGAAGTAGCCGCCCTCGACGTTCGCCGAGAGGAGACCGAACTCTTTCTGGGCGACGACCGGGAGCAGGAGGCCGGTCCCGTTCTCCGCCAGACCCAGCCGCACGGATCGCTGGGAGAGTTGCACCTCGACTTGAGGATAAAACGCGACGGAGGCGCCGCAGTCGGCCTCGTCGCAGAAGCGCCACTTGAGACCGAGCAGGGCGTTGCCGATCCCCGAGGCGCTCGCTCCATCCTCTCGAATTCGCCACGGAACCTCGATTTTCGCCTGAAGGCGACGGCCGATGCCGTAGTTGGCGTCGATGCGTGGAGAATCGAACGACCGCTCGCCGCGGCGATCCTCGAGGGCGCCGGAGAGGTTGACTTCCCAGTTTCCCGGTCCCGGCGTGCCCGGATCGTCGGTCACGAGCGGGGGTCCGCCCTGACCGCAGCCGCAGCGCGAGATGGCGAGTGCGGCGAGCAGCAGGAGGACTTTTCTCGCGATCCGTCCTCGACGTCGCGCCACGGTACTCTCGTATCGCACTTGAGGAAGACCTGCAATTTGCGCGAGAGTCGAGAGTGCGGAGGTGCCGCCATGCTCGGACCGGTGTTCCTCGGCGTGATTCTCGTGGTCGGGCAGGTTTCTCCGAAGCCGATCCCCCCAGGAATCCCGATCCCGCTTCCGGAGGGCTCCTCGGGAATCGGTTTCGACGATCTTCAGTTCTCGTCCCGGCTGGGAAAGCTGCTGGTTCCCGGTGGCCGGACCGGGTCTCTCTTCCTGGTCGATCCGAAGGACGGAGCCATCTCGGCGATCCAGGGATTCTCTCCGGCGTCGGAGTATCGCGGCGGTCACGGCGAGGGGATCACCTCCGTCTCCGAGAACGAGCGTCGACTCTTCGTCACCGACCGGACGTCGCTCGCGCTCGCCGTCGTCGATCCGGCCGCAGGGCGCATCGAATCGCGCGCGACACTCTCCGCGAGCCCGGACTACGTGCGGTTCGTGGGGCCGACCGCTGAGATCTGGGTGACCGAGCCCGATGCGGACCGGATCGAAATCTTCCGCCTCGCGTCGGATCCGGCGGATCGCGCGCCGGTTCACGCGGCCGACATCGCGGTGCCGAACGGGCCCGAATCCCTGGTGATCGACGCGACCCGAGGGCGCGCCTACACCCACCTCTGGAAGGGCGCGACCCTCGCCATCGACCTGAAGAGCCGACGAGTCGTCGGGCGTTGGAACAACGAGTGCCTCGACTCTCGTGGCATCGCCCTCGACGAGAAGAAGGGCTACGTGTTCGCGGCCTGCGCGGACGGCCGGGCCGTCGTGCTCGACGCTGCGCACGACGGTCGGATCCTCTCGAGCGTCAAGACACGGGCTCTGGGAGTCGACATCATCGACTACGATCGGACGCTGCATCATCTCTACGTGCCCGGCGGCAAGAACGGCATGTTGGCGATCCTGACCGTCGGCCCCGCCGGCGAGCTCGGCGAGGTCGGCGACACCGCGTCGCCACCCGGCGGGCATTGTGTCGTTTCCGACCAGAACGGCCGGGCCTTCGTCTGCGATCCGAAACGCGGCCGGCTCGTCGCCTTCACGGATCCGTACCCGCGCGCCGAATGGCGCTAGCAGGCGATCGGAATTCCGTCCCCGGGAATGGCCTCCGACTGCCGATCGGTTCAGAATGGCGTATGCACCGCGCGAACCGGCTCCCCGCCCTTCTGGCCCTCCTCGGAATGGGCTCGCTGACCGTGGGCGCCGCCGCCGCGCTCTCGATGTCCTGCTGCTCGGCCAGCTGCGAGAGCTGCCCGGTGTCCTTCTGCCGGGACGCGAACGCCGACAAGGCCCCGAAGGCCGCGACGCTCGCTCCCGCGGCTCCCGCGCCCCTCGTGCGGGCGGCCGCGCCCATCGCTTCCCTCGCGCCCGTCGCGATCGCGGGCATCCACCTCCTGCCCACCGGATTCGTCCGGCCCCTTCGCCGCTGATCGTCCCGTCGGCTCTTTCCTTCGAACGATCGAAACAGTCGAAAGGAGCTCGTCATGAAACGCATCGTCGTGACCCTGGCGCTCGCCTTCGTGGTCGCGGCCTCGGCCCTGGCAACCGGCGCCTCGAGGACGTCCGGCCTCGTCTGCGAGAAGACCGGCGTCGTGGTGGATTCCTGCTGCTGCGCCATGCAGGACGGAAAGATGGTC
Source organism: Thermoanaerobaculia bacterium (assembly GCA_036406835.1). Classification (GTDB taxonomy): domain Bacteria; phylum Acidobacteriota; class Thermoanaerobaculia; order UBA5066; family Gp7-AA6; genus DAHUXD01. Next base: position 64,419 of record DASXAG010000098.1, on the reverse strand, counting down.
TGCACCCTCACGGGCGAGGTCGTCTCCTCCTGCTGCTGCTCGTCGAGCTAGGTCTCGAAGCTTCGGATTGGATTCGGTAGGGCGCCGGCCCGAACACTCGGCCGGCGCCCTCCTTACCGTGCCGCCGGCGGGGGCGACCCGGCAACTCGCGGCGGAGCCGACGTTTAGGCTCGCCGCCTTGACTTCGGCAATTTCGACTTATGAGAGAATCCTTGGCCATTGAAGGGGAACCCTTAGATGGAGCTCCCGCCGATTCCGACAACCGTGCCGGCAGGCGTAGCGGGTGAAGGTGTGTCAGGAACGCCCACACCCTCGCGGCGGAAGCCCCGGCGGGCCGGCGTCCTCGAGATCGCGGCCTGGGCGATCGGGGCGGCGCTCATCCTCTTCTATGCGTACAGCCGGATTCACAGCGCGGCGGCCGCGCGGACCGGCATCCGGGAGTTCGAGAAGGCGCGCGAGGAGGTCCGGGTCCCGGCGCCGGCTCCCGCCCCGCCCACCGAGGCCGCGCCGTCCCCGGTGACCGCATCCCTGCCCCTTCCCGCGGTCAAGTTCGACCTCTGGTCGCCGGTGCGGATCGACGCCTTCAACGCGGCGAGCCGCGAGTCCGTCCGGCCCGAGGCCATCCTGAGGATTCCCCGCCTCGGGATCGAGGCCCCGGTCTACGAGGGGACCGACGACGTGACGCTCGACCGCGGCGTCGGCCGGATCGACGGAACCGCGCGTCCGGGGGAGGCGGGCAACCTCGGCATCGCGGGACACCGCGACGGGTTCTTCCGCGGCCTGAAGGACATCGCGGCCGGCGATCGGATCGAGCTCGCCCTGCTGTCGGGAAACGCCGGTTATCACGTCGAATCCATCCGGATCGTCACGCCGAACGACGTCGACGTCCTGGACCCGACGCCCAACGCCTCGCTCACGCTCGTGACCTGCTACCCCTTCTATTACGTGGGCTCGGCGCCGAAGAGGTACATCGTGCATGCCGTCCTGGAGAACTCCACGGATACGAAGTGATCAACGACTCGTTTCAGCTGCTTTGAAAAGAAGGAGGGAGACCATGCGGAGGCTCGTCAGAGGTGTTTCGGTTGCCATTGGAGTCGCCTTGCTCCTCGGGGGGATCGCCCTCGCCCAGGAGACGGGGCAGGGGACGAAAACGGAGATTCGCAACGGGAAGGTCGTCTACGTCGCTCCGGGGACGCTGGCCGTTCGCGGCAAGAACGGCGTCAAGATCTTCACCAAAGAAGACTGGAAGGACATCAGGGTCGAGAAGGACGGGCAGATCATCGAGCCCGATCAGCTCCACAAGGGCGACATCGTGACCGCGACGATCGTCACGATGCACGAGCCGGCCGCGCCGACCGCCGAGCAGATGAAGTCCTACGACATCGCCGAGGAAGCCGGCACGGGCGACATCACCTCCGAGCGGATCATCTGGACGGAGATCAGGAAGGGCAAGGTCCGCGCCGTCGGGCCGACGGATCTCCTCGTCAAGACCGACGCCGGTCTTCGCCACTTCACCAAGGACGAGTGGAAGGACACGAAGATCTGGAAGGACGGACAGGCGATCACTCCGGACAAGCTGCACGTCGGTGACATCGTGACCGCGACGTTCATCACGAAGGCGAGCCCGACGGTCACCGAGGAGCAGGCCGCGAAGTACGAGGCCGCTCCGGCCCCGGCCGCCGCGCCCCCTCCGGCGCCGAAGCCCGCCGCCGTGAAGCCGGCCCCGGCTCCCGCTCCGGCTCCGGCCGCCGCGCCCGCCGCGGAGCCCGCGAAGGTCGCGGCCGCCCCGGCGGTGGAGCACAAGAAGCTCCCGAAGACCGCGTCCTCGGTGCCGGCCGCCGGCCTGGCCGGTCTGGTGTGCCTCGGCCTGGGATTCTCCTTGAGCGTTTCGCGCCGTTTCCGCCGCGCCTAGGCCTTCTCGAAGTCGAATCACGAGGCGGCCGGGATCTTCCCGGCCGCCTTTCCTTTTGGGCGGCGCTTCGTCGTGGCCTCCGGGAGTAGGATCGCCGCGCCGGACGAGGCGCGTCATTCGGATGAATCAGCCGAGGCTCCCAGCAGCAACCGCACGTTATCTCGTCGCCGGTCTCGTGACGATCGGCGCGGCTGCCGTCCGGATGCCGCTCGTCGCTCTGCTTCCCTCGGTCGCGCCCGTCTACGCGCCCTTCTTCATCGCCGTGACGGTCGCCGCCTGGTACGGGGGGCTCGGACCCGGACTCTTCGCGACCGCGCTGTCCGTTCTCCTGGCGCGTGTCCTCCCGCCGCATCTGGAGGCCACGCCGGCCGACGCGCTCGCGCGTGCGGCGATCTTCGTGGCGATCGCCGGGACGTTCTCCTGGTTCAGCGAGCTCCTTCACCGAAGCCGGCGCGTCGCGGAGGCGGAGAGGGAGGGGCGCGCGACGTCGGAGGGCCGGCTCAGAGAGGCGCTCGCGGCGCGCGCCCGGGAGCTCGCGCAGATGGGGCGGCTGCACGACGTCGGAAATCGCCTGGTCCGGTCGGGCGACCCCGGGGCGCTTCTCCTCGACCTCGTGGATACGGCGATCGCCGTTTCGGGGGCCGACAAGGGGAACATCCAGCTCCTCGACGGCGGCGTGCTCCGCCTGGCGGCCTCCCGCGGGTTCGGGAAGCCGTTCCTCGACCACTTCGACGCGGTCGACGGGGCATGTTCGGTCTGCGGCGCCGCGATCGCGACCGGACAGCGCATCCTCGTCGAGGACGTCGAGACGAGCCCCCTTTTCGACGGGACCCGGGAGCTCGAGATCCACCGCGAGGCCGGCGTCCGCGCCGTGCAATCGACGCCCCTCTTCAGCCGGCGTGGCGAGCTCGTCGGGATGCTCTCCACCCACTACGCGAAGCCGACGCGTCCGTCCGAGGCGGACCTCCACGCGCTGGACCTCCTGGGCCGCCAGGCCGCCGACTGGATCGATCGCATGCGGTCGGAGGCCGAGCTCCGCGCGGCCGACGCCCGCAAGGAGCGATTCCTCGCGACCCTCTCCCATGAGCTGCGGAACCCGCTCGCGCCGTTGCGCAACGCCCTCGAGATCCTCCGCCGTCCGGACGTCACTCCCGAGATCGCCGGGGCGGCACGGGCGGCGATGGGGCGCCAGCTCTCGCACGCCGTCCGCCTCGTGGACGACCTCCTGGACGTCTCGCGCATCAACCGCGACGTGCTCGAGCTTCGTCTCGAGGACTGCGAGCTTAGGCCGGTCCTCGCGCAGGCGATCGAGGGCGTCCAGCCGTTCCTGGACGCCGGCGGCCACTCGCTCGCCGTGACGCTGCCCGAGGAGCCGGTCGTCCTTCGGGGCGATCCGGCCCGCCTCGCGCAGGTCTTCGGAAACCTCCTGCACAACGCCTGCAAGTTTTCGGAGCCGGGTGCCCCGGTGGAGCTGTCGGCCGTGCGGAGCGACGGAGGCGTCGAGGTGACCGTGCGCGACCGGGGCGTCGGATTCCTTCCCGCCGATCGCGAGCGGATCTTCGAGATGTTCACGCAGCTCGAGCCCAACCGCGCGCGCGCGGGAGGCGGGCTCGGGGTCGGGCTCGCCCTGGTTCGCCGCCTCGTCGAGATGCACGGCGGGCGCGTCGAGGCCTCGAGCGAAGGGCCGGATCGCGGCGCGGTCTTCCGCGTCACGCTGCCGGAGGGGCGCGCGGCTTCGGCCGGCGAGCCCGCCTCTCTCCGCGATGCGGCGCCGAGCCACGGCGAGCGGCGCCGGATCCTCGTGGTCGACGACAACGTCGACTCGGCATCCTCGCTCGCCACCCTGCTCGAGCTGTCGGGGCACGAGATCCACACCGTGCACGACGGCCTGAGCGCCGTCGACCAGGCGCTCGGGTTCGCGCCGGACGTCGTCCTCCTCGACATCGGCCTCCCCGGCATCGACGGGTACGAGGCGGCGCGGCGCATCCGGGCGCAGGCGGCCAGCCGTTCGATGATGCTGGTCGCCGTCACGGGCTGGGGCCAGGAGGAGGACCGGCGGCGGTCGCGCGAGGCCGGGTTCGACCACCACATGGTCAAGCCCCTGCGCGCCGCCGCGCTCGAGCAACTGCTGGCCACCGCGCCGCGGCGGAGCGCCGAGCCGGCGCGCGACTCGGGCCGCGACGAGCTCCCGGGCTCGTCCCTCTGATTCGCGGCGCGCCTCGCGTCGACTAGCGGCTCGCGCGACGCTTCGGGCCGACGGCCTCGACGCCGGCCGCGTACACGGCCACCCAGAACAACCCGACGAGAACGCCCGCGAGCGTGTCGGTGGCCCAGTGTGCGCCGAGGTAGACGCGGCTGACGGCGACGGCCAGCACGCACGCTGTCGCCACGATCGCCGCCGCGAGGCGAGGCCCCCGATCCGGGTAGAGGTGAAAGACCACGGCGACGATGCCGCCGAAGAAGACGGTGGACATGGCGGCGTGGCCGCTCGGGAAGCTGTAGGTCGTCTCCTTGACGAGCGCGGTCCACGCCTCCGGCCGTGCGCGCGCGAAGGCGATCTTGAGCGCGCTGTTCAGCCCGAATCCTCCCGCGACGCTGCCCGCGAAGAGAAGCGCCGAGACATGGTGCTCGCGGAGCAGGAGACCCGCGCAGACGATGGCGCTGCCGACGAGCAGGAAGGCGGGATGCCCCATGAACGTGATCGCCTCCATCAGGGCCGTCGTCCTCGGCGACCGGAGGCCGTACAGAAATCTTCCGGCGGCGGCGTCGAAGGACCCGGAGGCGCCGGCCTCGAAGACCTCGTGGGCCAGCACGCCGAACGCGACGACGAGCGCGCCGCAGGCCAGCAGGCTCAGCGTGAAGTAGAGCCCGACGGCCTCCTCCCGGGAGAAACGCCGGCGCACGAAGGCGCGAAGCGAGACCGTGTCCATCCCGCGCACGAACCATAAACCACGCCGCCGGATGCCCATTCCTGTACGATGCGACCGCACTTCGAAGAAGGAGGACAAATGAAGACCCGGATTCTCTCGGCGGCGGCTCTCGCCGCGCTGGTCGCGGCGGCGCCCGTCCACGGACAGGCGACGTCGGCCGCCGCGGCAGGCTCGGTGCAGACCCAGGCGTCCCAGGCGGCGATGACTCCCGCGAAGACGCTCGCTCTCCTCAAGGAGGGCAACGCACGGTTCGCGGCGGGAAAGAGCACGCCGCACGACTATCCGGCGCAGGTCAAGGCAACCGCCGCGGGGCAGTACCCGTACGCCGCGATCGTCAGCTGCATGGATTCCCGCGTGACGCCGGAGCTCACGTTCGACTGCGGTCTCGGCGACATCTTCGGGCTTCGCGAGGCCGGCAACGTCGTCGACGTCGACACGCTCGGCGGACTCGAGTACGCGACGAAGGTCGTCGGCGTGAAGCTGATCGTGGTGGTGGGGCACTCGCACTGCGGCGCCGTCAAGGGAGCGGTGGACGGCGTGCAGCTCGGCAACCTCACCGAGCTCCTCAAGAAGATCGAGCCGGCCATGACGAAGCCGGTGCCGGCGGCCAAGTCGAAGGACGATGCCTACGTCCAGAAGGTGGCCGAGGCCAACGTGCGTCTCCAGATGAAGGAGATCCGCGACAAGAGCGCGGTCATTCGCGAGCTGCTCCAATCGGGCAAGGTCGGACTCGCGGGAGCGATGTACGACATCGAGACCGGCAAGGTCACCTGGATGGCCGATTAGGAGATCCGCCCGAAGGCGTATTGACTTACGCTTTTTTTGCGCCTATAGTCACTCTGCAAGGCCGATGGGCTGCCCGGTCAGGCCTCCCGGGCGGCCGCGGTGGTTCCCTCGGCCTTATTGAATTCGACTAGATTGGCGTTTCGCCTTATGGAATCAGGTGGACGATGAATCTCACCAAGCGCCAGAAGGAAATTCTCGATTTCATCCGAAACTACCGCCAGAGCCACGGAATCTCTCCCACACAACGTGAGATCCGGGAGACCTTCCGCCTCTCCTCCTTCGGCACGGTCCAGAAACACCTGAAGCGGCTGGAAGAGAAGGGGGCGCTCTCGCGGGAGTGGAACCGGAGCCGGGGCATCTCACCCCGCGAGGATGGCGATGGCGCGCGGGGCATTCCGCTGCTCGGCGCGGTCGCCGCCGGACGGCCGATCGAGCCCTTTCCGAACGAGGAGTCGATCGAGGTCCCCGCATCGATGCTGGGAAAGGGCGAGCACTTCGTCCTGCGCGTGCGGGGGGAATCGATGGTCGACGACGGCATCCTCGACGGCGACTACGTGGTGGTCGCGCGCCGGGAGAAGGCGGAGAGCGGCCAGACCGTGGTCGCGCTGATCCGGGGCGAGGCCACGCTCAAGCGGTACTACTCCGAGGGCGCGCGCGTGCGGCTGCAGCCCGCCAACGCCTCGATGAGGCCCCTGACCGTCGACGCGCGGGACGTCACGATCCAGGGTGTGGTGACGGGCCTGATCCGCGATTATTCACGCGCCCTGCGCTAGAATTCACCGGGTCAATCGACGGCGACGTACCCAAGTGGTTAAGGGAGAGGTCTGCAAAACCTTTATGCGGCGGTTCGAATCCGCCCGTCGCCTCCAACGAGCCGCACCATGAGCCCGCGCAGGACACCCGAGTTACCGATCACGCCCCGGCTGCGCCGGAGTGGCGGAATGGGCAGACGCACGGGACTTAAAATCCCGAGGGCCGCGAGGCCCGTGCCGGTTCGACTCCGGCCTCCGGCACCACCTTCCTCGTCATGAGCGCGACGCCGACCGAGGCGGTCTCCGATTTCGAGCTGCGGCTGGGTTACACCTTCCGCCAGCGCGAGCTCCTCGAGCGGGCGCTGACGCACAAGTCCTTCAGCAACGAGAACCGGGACGTCCGCGCCCCGAACAACGAGCGTCTCGAGTTCCTGGGCGACGCCGTGCTCGGGTTCGTCGTGGGCGAGATGATCTACCGCTCGTTTCCGACGCTGCAGGAGGGCGCGCTCTCCAAGATCAAGGCGCACCTCGTCTCCTCCAACATGCTCGGCGCCAAGGGACGCGCGCTCGAGATCGGGCGCTACCTGCGGATGGGGGCGGGCGAGGCGCGGTCCGGAGGCGCGGAGAAGCTGTCTCTGCTCGCCGACGCGTTCGAGGCGGTCGTCGCGGCGATCTACCTGGACGGGGGAGTCCCGGCCACGGAGGCCTTCTGCCGTCGCGTCTTCGGTCCCGAGGTCGACGGCATCAACATCGGCGACCTGTCGTTCCACGACTACAAGACGACGCTCCAGGAGACCGCGCAGGGCCTGGGGCTGCCGCTGCCCGAGTATCGGGTCATCGAGGAGTCCGGGCCGGACCACGAGAAGGCGTTCCTGGTCGAGCTCCTGTGGGACGGCGACGCGTTCTCGCAGGGAAGCGGGCCCTCGAAGCGCGAGGCGCAGCGGAAGGCGGCGAAGGAAGCGCTGAAGAAGCTGGGCCGGCTGCCGGCGTAGAGCCGGGCTACGGGGCGCGTTCCAGGCGCTTCAGGAACTCTCCCGGCTCCTCGAATCCCACCAGGCGGAGCTCCCGGCGCTCCTTGCCCGACTCGTCCAGGAAGATGACGGTCGGCACTCCCAGGATCTGGTACTGCTGCGCGAGCGCGATCGTCTCCTCGGCGCGCGCCTGGGTCATGTCCGCCTTGAAGAGCCCTCGCCGCGAGAGCGCCTCGCGCACCCGCGTGTCGCTGAACGTCTTGCGGTCGAGCTCGAGGCACGGCAGGCACCAGGACGCCGAGAAGTCGACGACGGTCGGACGCTTCGCCCCGGCGATCCGCGCCGCGTCGTACGGGGCCCACGGAGGCCCCTCCGCCTCGGCCCGCGGCGCGAAGAAGAAGGCCACGCCGACGAAGAGGAGCGCGACGGCCGCGCGGACGGGGAGACGCAGGCTCCCATGGACGAACAGCAGGGCGACGGCGCCGGCCGCGAGCACGGCCGGGAGCAGCCAGGCGCCCACGCGCGGCGGCAGGACGTTCCGGAGGAAGTAGGCCGCCATCGCGAGGAGGACCCACCCGAAGATCTTCTTCACGCCCTCCATCCACGCACCCGCGCGGGGCAGCGAGGCGATGCGGCCGGAGAAGGCGGCCAGGAAGAGGAACGGCAGCCCGAGCCCGAGCGAGAGGACGAAGAAGAAGAGAAAGCCGAGCGCGGCGTTCTGCGTGGCGGCGACGAAGGTCAGCAGTCCCAGCACGACCGGGCCGACGCACGGCGCCGCGACCACGCCCACGAGCAGTCCCATGCCGTAGGCGCCGGCCAGGCCCTGCCGCGCCCCGGCCTTCTGCATGAGAGCGGTGGGCATGCGGATGTCGTAGAGCCCGAACATCGACAGCGCGAGCAGGACGAGGACGAGCGCGATCGCGCCCACGACCCACGGCGACTGGAGCGCGACGCCGAAGAGCCGGCCCGAGAGCGCCGCGGCGACGCCGAGCGCCGAGTACGTCGTCGCCATCCCGAGCACGTAGATCGCCGCGAGGAGGAACGTCTTCCGGCTCTGGCCATGGGCCTGGCCGCCGAAGAAGCTGACCGTCAGCGGGATGACGGGATAGACGCACGGAGTCAGGTTCAGGGCCAGGCCCCAGCCGAAGAGCAGCAGAAGGACGGCGAACAGCCCGCGCGTCTGCAGCAGCTTGCCGAAGTCGGCCGAGGAGCCGGGCGCGGAGGTCTGGGGCTGAAGCCGGCGGGCCTCGGAGAGAGGGACGGCGCCCCCCGTCAGGGATCCCGCCGGGGGCGGCGCGGGCGCCGGCGCTCCCACGGCCCCCGCGGCCGCCGGGGACGCCGGGGACGCTCCGGTCGTCCGGAACGCGACCTCGGCCGGCGCCAGGCACTGCGCGTCGTTGCACGCCTGGAATTTCACGACGCCGGAGAGGTCGGGGGGAGACGCGTCCTTCCAGGAGACCGCCACCCGGATCGTGAAGGAGCCCGCGTACACGGAGAGGGGCTTGTCGGAGAAGGCGAACTTCGTGTCCTTGCCTTCCGGGTAGTCCGGAGGGCTGATCGTGGCGCCCCGGATCGGAGCGACCACGACCTCGGTCGGGATGAGGTACTCCTCCGAGGGCGTGTGGCTGTTGACGTGCCAGCCGCTCGCGAGCTCGCAGCGCACGACGAGAGTTCCCTGGACCGACCCGGTCTGCTCGAGCTGCGCCGAGGCCTTCAGGAGCGTCCTGGGATCGGGCGGCCCCGCCGCGAACGCGGAGGAACAAAAGGCGAACAGGAGGAGAGCGATCGCGCGCCGGATTCCGTTCACTTCGGAGGCTCTCCCGTCTCGAGCCTCGAGATGAAGTCGCGCACCTGCTCCTTGTACTTCGACTGCGGGTGGTCCTTCTCGAACTTCTTGTAGAGCGTCAGCGCCTCTTCGGGCCGGTTCTGCGCCAGCGGAATCTGGGCGCGGAAGAGCTCGGCGCGCTCCTTGACCTCGGGGTCCTTCGTCGCCGCAATCAGCCCGTCGATCGTCTTGCGCGCCTGCGCCGGATCGTTGAGCTGCAGCTCGCAGGCGGCCAGGCCTTCCTTCGCCGAGTCGCGGATCGCGGGCGTCGCGTCGGGCGCGGCGCTCGCGCGCTTGAACCGCGGGCGCGCCTCGGAGTAGTCGAAGCGCGCGAAGAGCTGTCGCGCCGACTGGTAGGCGTCCGACGCGCCGAGCGCGGAGACGTTCTGCGCGTCGATCGTATTGGCCCACGCGCGGTAGGAGTCGAGGCTCTTGCGCACGTGCGAGAAGAAGTCGCCCTGGGTCTTGAAGCCCTGCATGAGGAACACGAGCCGGCCGGCCGGCGTCGCGATCGCGACGGACGGCGTCTCCTTGATCGAGTACCGCTCCGACAGCTCCGATCCCTCCTTCGAGACCAGATCGAGCCGGACCGGGACCATGCCGACCAGGAGCGCCTCGAAGTCGAACGCGGGATAGAGGAGGCCTTCCATGCGGCCGCATTCGCCGCAGCTCTGGCTGACGAACTCGTAGTAGACGAGCTTGTGCTCCGCCGTGGCGCGCGCGCGGGCGTCCGCGGCGTTCGCGGCCCACTCGGCGTTTCCGGGACTCTTGACGGTGCGCGCGGACGTTCCCGGGCCCGGAGCCGCCGGAGGCGCTGCGGGCGTCGGCTGCTGCGCCGACAGACGCGCCGCGGATGCCGCGAGTCCGCAGGCGGCGAGGACGGTGCAGGCCGCCGTCCGAAATTTTGGAGATTGCATCGGCCGAATAACCGCCGCGATTCTCTCAGAATTCCCTTTGCGGTTTCGACGGCCTATGATGCGCGGGCGTGACGCGGAAAACGGTCTTCGGCGCCTTCGCTCTCGCCTGGGCCGGGCTCTTCGCGGCGGCGGCGCTCCGGGCGCAGGGCGCGGACTGGCCGCAGTGGGGCCGCACCCCGCAGCACACGGGCGCCTCGCCGGTCTCGGCGCAGGCGGCGCAGGGCATCCTGGCGCAGATCCTCTACGACCCCTTCGTCGAGGCGATGAAGGCGGACAACGACGACGAGCTCCTGGCGCATTACGCGGTCCCCCTCGTCGACGACGGGGGCTTCGTCTACATGACCTTCAAGACGGGGACGTACTCCGGCTTCGGGAACTGGTCCACGATCACGTGGACGGTCCGGAAGCTGCGGCGCACGGATGCCGGCTTCGAGACGGTCTGGACCTTCGTCTCCGACTGGAAGCCGGAGCCGCTCGACCTGACCGGCTGGGAGGCGGTGTTCCAGCCGGCGATTTCCGGCCACGACCTCTACGTGCCCGGCCTGGGCGGAACCGTCTTTCGCGTCGACGCGTCCAACGGGATCTCCGAGGAGCGCGTGAATCCGTTCTCGAGCGTCGACCCGAATCGGTACGTCGCCGGCGGACTCGCCGTCGCGCCGGACGGCGCCGTGATCTACAACGTGATCGCGCTCTCGGGCACGAATCCCATCGGCACGACCGGAGGCTGGCTCGTGCGCGTGGAGCCGGAGGCCGAGGCGACCCGCGTCGCCTACGCCGCGCTCGTCCCGGGCGCGCCGTCGCAGGACGACGCCTGCGAGGGGGTGTTCGCGCGCGACGACCGTCCGTGGCCGCCCTCGCCGACGGCGACGCCGCCGTCCTTTCCCTGCGGCGCGCAGCGGCCCGGGATCAACGGCGTGCCGGCGATCGCCCCGGACGGCACGATCTACACGCTCAGCCGCGCCCACTTCAACGACCGCTACGCGTATCTCGTTGCGGTGCGCCCCGATTTGACTCCCGTCTGGAGCGCGTCGCTGCGCGGCCTGCTCGACGACGGCTGCGGCGTGCTGGTTCCGATCGACGACTCGATCTCGGGGTGCCGCACGGGCGCCCACATGGGCGTCGACCCCGCGACGAACGACCAACCCGCGGGTCGCGTCAACGACCTCGGCACGGCGTCGCCCGTGGTCCTGCCCGACGGGGCCGTCGTCGTGGGCGCCTCGACCGGCTACAACTACGGCCGCGGCCACCTCTTCAAGTTCAGCTCCTCGGGCGGTCTGCTCGCGACGTACGACTTCGGCTGGGACATCACGCCCGCGGTGTTCGCGCACGACGGGACCTATTCGATCGTCATCAAGGACAACCACTACTCCGGACCTCTGGGCGCGAACGGCCGATACCTGATGACGTCCCTCACGTCCGACCTCGAGCCGGAGTGGTTCTTCGCCTCGACCGAGACGCTGGACTGTGCGCGCGCCGACGACGGAACGATCTCGTGTGACGACGACGGGCAACACCTTCAGGGCTTCGAGTGGTGCGTCAACCAGCCGGCCGTGGACGCCCACGGCGTGGGCTTCGCCAATTCCGAGGACGGCCGCCTCTACTCCCTCGACCGCGACGGAAGGCAGCGCGAGGTGCTCTTCCTCGACACGGCCCTCGGCGCGGCCTACACGCCGGTCTCGATCGGACCGGATGGCGTGCTGTACGTCCAGAACAACGGGATCCTCTTCGCGCTGGGAGCGAAGCCATTCGTGCCGTCGCCGCGCCCGGCGCCCTCGCCGGCCGGCGAGCGGGCGAGCGCCCGCACGGTCGTGCGTTGACGGGCCGCGTTGCCGTGGCCGGTCGATTCGGCTAGACTCCGCGCTCCGGTTTCCGGAGCCCAGGTAGCTCAGTCGGTAGAGCAAGGGACTGAAAATCCCTGTGTCGGCGGTTCAATTCCGTCCCTGGGCACCACTCGTCACGAATCCATGATCCTCAAAGTCGCCAAGCTCGGAGTGAAGACGCTCCGCTCGGTCTCGCAGGACGTCGACCCCAGGGCCGTGAGCCGGGGAGACTACGAGGCGTTCCTCTCGGATCTCGAGGACACGATGCGGGAGTACGACGGAACGGGCATCGCCGCGCCGCAGGTGTTCACGCCGCTGCGGGTCTTCCTCTACGAGGTGCATCCCGAGACGCGAAAGAAGAAGGAGCCCGAGATCCCGCTGACCGCGCTCTTCAACGCGCACTACGAGGCGGTCGGCGAGGAGACCGAGGAGGACTCGGAGGGCTGTCTCTCGGTTCCCTTCCTGCTGGGCCGCGCGGTCCCGCGGTTCAAGACCGTGCGCGTGCGCGGCATCGACCGCGCCGGCAAGAAGGCCGACTTCGAGGCCTCGGGCTATCACGCCCGGGTCCTGCAGCACGAGATCGACCATCTGAACGGCATCGTCTACCTGGACCGCATGAAGGACATGAAGACCCTGCTCTACACGGTCAACTTCGGCTGACGTCGTCATCCCGGGGCGCGAAGCGCCGAGGGACCCCTTTCAAAGACGATCCGTCCGGAAAAAGCGGTCCCTCGCGCCGCCGGCGCCCGGGATGACAGAGGAGCCTTCGGTTTGAAATAGAATCCGAGCGATGGCGCCGTCCGAGAAGAAGTTGCCCGTCCATCCCCCCGCCGGCGGCGGCGGGAGCGGCGGCGCAGACTTCCTCGTGACGCGGCTCGAGGAGATGGTCGGGTGGGCCCGGAAGAACTCCCTCTGGCCGTTCCCCTTCGCGACGGCCTGCTGCGGGATCGAATTCATGTCGGTCGCGGCCGCCCACTACGACATCTCCCGGTTCGGCTCGGAGGTCGTCCGGTTCTCGCCCCGCCAGGCGGACCTCCTCATCGTGGCCGGGACCGTCACCGACAAGATGGCGCCGGTCCTGCGCAAGATTTACGACCAGATGGCGGAGCCGAAGTGGGTCATCTCGATGGGCGTCTGCGCGTCCTCGGGCGGCTTCTACCGCGCGTACCACGTGACCCAGGGCATCGACGAGATCATCCCGGTCGACGTCTACGTCCCCGGGTGCCCGCCCACTCCCGAGGAGCTGATCTACGCGATCATGCAGCTGCAGAAGAAGATCGCCTCGGGGGAGAAGTCCCGCGACCGCCGCTCGGCCAAATTCGCGGCGGAGCAGCCCGCGTGACGGTCGCCGAGGCCGCTGTCCTTTCTCCCGCCGCCGAGAGGCTCCGCGAACGGCTCGCGGAGTCGCCGGTGGCGAGCCGTGCATCCGTCGCGGATCTCGACCTCCCGACGATCACCGTGGGCCCCCAGGACTGGCCGGCCCTCGCGCGATTCCTCCGCGACGACCCGGGATGCCAGTACGATCTCTTCCTCGACCTCTGCGGCGTGGACAACCTGCGGCGGCGCGGACCGGCGACGCGCTTCGAGCTCGTCGTCCACCTTCACTCGCTGTCCCGCAACAACCACATCCGCGTGCGCGTGGCGATTCCCGATTCCGAGTCGCCCTCGGTGCCGACGGTCGAGGGCGTGTGGCCGGCGGCCAACTGGTTCGAACGCGAGGCCTGGGACCTGTACGGGATCGCGTTCCCGGGGCACCCGAACCTGCATCGCATCCTCTGCCACGACGCCTTCGTGGGTCACGCGTTGCGGAAGGATTACGCGCCGGGCCAGCGCTGGTTCTTCGCCGAGGAAGACCTGCGCATGCCGGAGTGGTCGAAGCACACGGGCGAGCGCGTCGACCACTTCGAGACCCAGACGATCTCGATCGGCCCGTCCCATCCCGCGACCCACGGCATCATCCACCTGGTCGCGCGGCTCGACGGCGACACCATCATCCGCGCCGAGACGATGATCGGGTACCTGCACCGCTGCTTCGAGAAGATGGCGGAGACGCACCACTGGAACCAGGTCGTCCCGTACTGCGACCGCCTCAACTACGTGTCGGCGATGATCAACGGGGTCGGCTACGTCCGCACCGTCGAGAAGATGCTGGGCGTCGAGGTCCCGGACCGCGGGCGTCTCGTGCGCACGATCCTCTCGGAGTTCTCGCGGATCATGGATCACTGCGTCTGCATCGGCGCCAACCTGGTGGACATCGGGGCGCTGACCAACTTCATCTACCTCTACCAGAACCGCGAGAACATCTACGACCTGATCGAGGCCTGCTGCGGCGCGCGACTGACCGTGTCCTACGTCCGCGTCGGCGGCCTCGCCATCGACGTGCCGGACGACTTCGTCCCGCGCTGCCGTCAGCTTCTCGAGTCGATTCCGCCGTTTCTCCGCGACGTCGAGAAGCTCGTCGACGCCAACCGCATCGTCCGCAACCGGCTCTCCGGCACCGGCGTCGTGACCAAGGAGCAGGCGATCGCGTGGGGCCTGACCGGACCGATGCTGCGCGCGTCGGGCGTTCCCTACGACGTGCGGCGCGCGCGCCCGTACGACTTCTACGACAAGTTCGACTGGGACATCCCGATCGCGTCCGACGGCGACAACTTCGCACGCTACCTCGTCCGCATGGAGGAGATGCGGCAGTCGCTCAAGATCATCCGGCAGGCGCTCGACGTCTTTCCCTCCTCGGGCCCGGTCAACTCGGACGACTGGCGCGTGGTGCTGCCGCCGAAGGACGCCGTCTACCACGACATGGAGTCGCTCATCTACCACTTCAAGCTCGTCATGGAGGGGATTCGCGTGCCCGCCGGCGAGCGCTACGAGTGGATCGAGGGCGGCAACGGCGAGCTCGGGTTCTACGCGGTCTCGGACGGCCGCGGCGGGCCGTACCGGCTGAAGGTCCGGCCGCCCTGCTTCCCGAACATGGCCGCGTTCGAGAAGATCGTCCTCGGCGGGACGGTCTCCGACGCCGTCGCGACGCTCGGGACGCTCAACGTCATCGCGGGAGAGCTCGACCGATGAGCGGCGTGATCGACGTCTCCCGGCGCGTCCCGGACAAGCTGACGCTCCTCCAGCGCCTGTACCTGCCCGAGATCTTCCGCGGCATGGCGGTCACGATCCGCCACCTCGTGCGCAACCTGGCCAACATGAGCCGCCTGCCGACGATCCTGTACCCCGAGAAGAGGCGGAACTACTCGGGACGCTTCCGCGGCAAGCACATCCTGAAGACGCGCGAGGACGGCACGCTCAAGTGCGTGGCCTGCTACATGTGCCAGCAGGCGTGTCCCGCCGAGTGCATCACGATCGTCGCGGGCGAGCATCCGAAGATCGCGTACGAGAAGTACCCGGTCGTGTTCGACATCGACATGATGCGCTGCGTCTTCTGCGGGTTCTGCGTCGACGCCTGCCCGAAGGACGCGATCTGGATGACGCGGAATTACGAGATGGCGTTCTTCAACCGCGAAGACGCGATCTACTCGATCGACCGGCTCCGCGAGACGCCCGCGGAGATCCAGACCTACGGGTACGGCTACCGGCCGTACTACCCCGGCGACGGCACGACGCCGCCCACCGACGCCTCGCGTCTCCCCGTCCTCCCGGGAAGCGGGGAGCGGGACCGGCTTCGGGAGCAGAACGTCGCGCTTCCCGAGCGGGACCTGGGCCCCGGCCCGCTCAACGCGCCGAGCCAGGCGGCGCGCAAGGGCGTGTAGAACCCCTTCCCCGTGACGTCTCGACGCAGCGATTCGGACGCCCGCGTCGCCACCCCCGAGCGGGCCGCGGCCGAGTATCGAACGATCTTCGACGCCCGCGGCGTGCGCTACAACCACGCCAACCGTCTGTTCCCGGAGGCGCGAGCGGAAGAGGGTGACCGGATGATCGCGCACCTCGCGCTCCCCGGGAGCGTGCGTTGGCTGGACGTCGGGGCCGGGGGCGGGTTCCTGGCCGAGCGCGCCGCGGCCGCCGGGCGCGCCGGCGAGCCGATCGCGTGCGACGCCTCGGCCGTGTTCCTCTCCGAGGCCCGCGGCTACGCGCTCCGCATCGCGGGAGACTACGAGCGGCTCCCGTTCCCCGACGGCGCCTTCCGCGCGGCCGGCTGCCTCGCGGTGCTGCACCACGCGGAGGCTCCGGAGCGGGTCGTCTCCGAGATGCTCCGCGTGACGGGCCCGGGCGGGCGGATCGCCGTGGGCGACGCGGCGGCGGGGTCCCGCGCGGCGCGGTTCCTCAACGCGTTCGTCGACGCCCACACGGAGCAGGGACACGCCGGCCGCTTCTACGACGAAGGGACCCTGGCCGGGTTCGTCGAGGGGGCGGGGGGCCGCGGCGTGCGGGCGGAGGCGATCGAGATCTCCTGGCGTTTCGCGTCGGGCATCGACGCGCGCGCGTTTTGCCGGGAGCTCTTCGGCCTCCAGCCGGACACGCGCGACGCCGACCTCCACGCCGCTCTCTCCGAACTGGGCCTCGAGGAGTCGAAGGGCGGCTGGAGGGTGCCGTGGGACATGGTGTTCGTGTCGGCGGCCGCGTGAGGACGCCACAACCCAACTCCCTCACCGCCCGGCTCGCCGCCTGGAAGCCGGTCCTGCGGGAGCGCGACGTCCCGGCCTGGACGGGCCTCTCCTCCGCGCAGTGGCGCGAGCTCGCGGTCCGCTTTCCGGAGCTGCCGCAGCCGGCCGGGCCGCGCGCGGCGCGCGCGCGGCGCCGCATGGCCGACCTCGCGACGCGCGCGCTCTCGAGCGGGGACTGGAGCCCGCGCTGGGAGGGGCCGGATCCGCCTCGCGGCCCCGCCGTCTACGTCACGGCACACCTCGGCTCGCTCCTCGCGCTCCGCTACGTTCTCCGGGCGCGGGGCATCGCCGTCGCCTCCGTGATCGCGCCCTACAACTTCGACCGGGCGGATCCGGCGGCCAAGGACGCGCGGTTCGACCGTCGCTTCCCGATCGCGTTCCCGCACGTCGCCTCCTCCGACGGCACGCATCGCCTCCGCGGCCTGCTGAAGCGGGGGAGCCTGATCCTCGCCGCGGACCTGCCCGCGGAGGTCGAGGCCGAGGCGTCGCAGGCGTTCCCCGCGCGCCTGCTCGGCGGCGCGGTGCGGCTCGACCCGCGTCCGTTCCGCCTGGCCCGCCTCTCGCGCGTCCCGTGCGTGCCGATCTTCCTGACCGTGCCGGGCCGCCGCTGGACCGTGGCCGCCGGGCGCCCGCTTCCCGCCGGAAGGGACGAGGAGCCCGAGGCCCATGGCGCCTTCGCGCGAGCGTTCGCCCACGCCGCGGCGCGCGCCCCGTGGGATCTGGACGGCCCGGTGTACTGGAAGCGCTATGTCTCCGCGAGGAAGGCGTCGTGAGCCTGCTCGGCCGGCTCGAGGAGATCGCGCGCCGGGATCCGGATCGCGCGGCGGTCGGCCTGCGGGACGCCGGCGGCGAGGAGCGGCTCCTTTACGGCGAGCTGCTCGATCGGATCGAGAAGCGCGCGAGAGAGCTCCAGGCTTTCGGGCCCTCCCTCGCGATTCTCGACGGAGGCCGTCCGATCGACTTCCTCGTCGACTTCTTCGCGGCGCGCTCGCTCGGCCGTGCCGCGCTCTCGCACCCGCCGCACGTCCCCGCGGCGCTCCGCGAAATGCGCGAGGACTCCGTCCGCGCGGCGCTTTCTTCCGGCCCCGAGGGCGCGGACCGCCTCGACGGGACCGTCTTCTTCTCCTCGGGCAGCGTCGGCCCCGCGAAGGCCGTCCCCCTGACCGATGCGAACCTCGAGGCGGCGGCGCTCGCCTTCGCGCCATGGGGAGAGGTGAGCGCGCGGAACCGTCTGGCGGTCGGGCTCTCGCCCGCGCAGATCTTCGGCTTCGTCCGCGGCGCGCTGAACGCGCTCCTCTTCGGAGCCGAGGTCATCTTCTACAAGCCCCAGCGGGATCCGCTGGCCGAGGCCGAGCGGCTGGGCGCGGACACGGTCCTCCTTCCGACCGCGCTCGTCCCGCTCGCCGCGCGGCACGCCTCACGCGTGCGCCTGTCGGCGCTGCGGTGCGGCGGAGGCCCGCTGTCCGACGCCGACGCGCTCGCGGTCGAGACCGTCCGCGGCGTTCCCGTGCGCGGCGGCTACGGCCTGACCGAGTCGTCGGGGCTCGGCAGCCGCCAGCCGCGCGACCGGGCGAGGCGGCCGGGCACGAACGGGCCGATCGCGCCGGGAATGGAGGTCGCGATCGTGCGCGAGGACGGCGCCGAATGCGCGCCGGGGGAGCTCGGAGAGATCCGCATGCGCGGACCGGCCGTCTTCGCCGGCTACCTCTCCGCCGAGGATCCCGATCCGTTCGACGCGGCCGGTCGCCTGCGTTCGGGGGACGCGGGCTTCGTCGACGAGGCCGGCGAGCTCTGCGTGCGCGGCCGCCTGGCCTTCGCGCTCCGTTCGGGCGACCGGATCCTGTGCGCGGAGGAGGTGGAGGCGGCGATCGCGGAGCATCCCGGGGTGGCGGAGGCGGCCGCGGCGCCGTGGGACCGCTCCTTCGGCGTGCTGGTCGTCGTGCGGGACTCGTCGGAGAGCCTGCTCGACGAGATCCGGGAGCATGCCCGGCTGCGCCTGCCGGTGTTCGCGCGGCCGAAGAAGATGCTCCCGGTTTCGGAGATTCCGCGCACGGCGTCCGGGAAGGTCGATCGCCGCGCGGCGACCGAGTGGCTGAGCCAGGCTTTCGCGCGCGGCTGACGCCCGCGACGGCTCTCGTCGCGCGGCTCGCCCGCTCGCGGGCGACGCCGTTCTATCTCTTCGAGCGCGGGACCGCGCGCGCCTCGCTGCGCCGGTGGCGGAAGGCGGCGGGCCCGGCCGACGGCGTCGCGTTGTTCTATCCCTGGAAGTGCAACCGCCACGGCGGGCTGGTCGACCTCGCGCGATCCGAGGGCTACGGCGCCGAGGTCACGGCCGGCGAGGACCTGGTCGCCGCCCTGAGGGACGACCGGAGCGGCTCCCGCGTGATCTTCCAGGGACCGGTGAAGTCCCCCGCCGCGCTCGACGCGGCGCTCGCGGCGGGCGCGTGGCTCGTGGCCGATTCGGTGGAGGACGCCGCCGCGATCCTGGATCGGGCGGGCGCGCTCCGGCTGTCGCCCCGCTATCTCCTGCGCTTCCGTCCGGCGTCGTCGGAGCCGTCGCAGCGGGGCTTCGGCCTGACGGCGCGAGGCGTCGCCGCGTTCGGCGCCCGGGCCGTGCGGGAGCGCCGGCCGCTTCCCGAGGGTCTGGCCTTCCACCTGGGGACGGGTCTCGCGTCTCCGGCGCCCTTCGCCGCCGCGATCCGCGAGGCGGGACGCCTTGCCGAGGCGCTCGCGCGACTCGGCGTCGCGGTTCGCGTCCTGGACGTGGGCGGCGGGTTCCCCGCGCTGCGGGAGGCGCGCCGCGACGCCCGCGGCCGGATCCGTAGCCGGGCGGCCTCGCCCGAGGCGTTCCTCCGCGCGATCCGCGCCGAGGCGCGACGAGCCGTTCCGGGCGCGCGCCTGTTCCTCGAGCCGGGGCGAGCCGTCGCCTCGGACGCCTTCCACCTCGTGACGCGGGTCGTGCGGACGACGGAGCGGCGCGTCTACGTCGACGCGTCGCGGATGGCCCACGCGTTCTTCGTGCCGCGGGGGAGCCATCCCTTCCGGGCGGTCCCGAGGCGTGCGGGACGCGGCGCCGTCGAGGTGCGCGGCCCGCTGCCGACGAACCTGGACCTGTTCGCGGAGCGCGTCCCGATCGGCCGGCCGCGTCCGGGGGACCTCCTCGTGATCGAGTCGGTCGGGGCCTACAACCTGATCACGGCGAACGCCTGGTCGGGCGCCGTCCCCGAGGTCGTGGAGGCGGAGGGCTAGGGACTAGGTCGCGGGGTGGCCGTCGGTCTTGTGGACGGACTCGACCGTGTTCTTGATCTCGGCGTCGGAGAGGCCCCGCTCCTTCAGCTGCGCGGCGAGACGCGCCTCCGAGAGGCACACGCCGCAGCCGGCCGCGTGGAGGTCGGTGAAGCAGGTCAGGAGCGTCTTGTGCCGGTACATCGGGCTCTCGGCGCACTCGCAGAAGCAGTGGATCTTGTCGAGGGTCTCCGGGTACTTGTTCGCGATCGCGTAGCCCTGCGCGACCTCGGGCTCGCTCTTCGCGAACTTCGAGGCCGGAAGGATCGGCCGGCGCTCCCGGCAGGACGAGCAGGAGTTCGTCGTCGCCGGCGCGGCGGCCGTCGGCTTCGGCGCGGGTTTCGGCGCGGCCGCGACGGTCGCGAGGAGCAGCGCGGAGAGGACGAGGGGGCGCGTCACGGCTACTTCAACGATTCCATGATCGCGTCCAGCGTCGCCTTGGGCGGCCGCAGGCGCTCGTCCGCGATCTCGACCAGGGGCTTCGGTCCGACGCTCGAGAGCTCGAGGAAATCCTTCTTGGTGGGCTCGGCGTAGATCAGGCCCGTCAGGAACTCGGTCTTCTCCTGCGACTCCTGGCAGAGCGCCAGCGCGGCCCGCTTGTCGGTGGCGTCGTAGTCGGCGCGCAGCTTCTTGAGCCGGATGCGCGAGCCGTCGTGGAGCGCGATCTCCTGGGTCGTGCCGGGGTCGTATTCGACCGTGATCTCCTCGTAGTACGGGATGAAGCCGATCTCCTGGATCGGGATCTCGTGCTCCTTGGCCCACTTGTACGACTTGGTCGAGGACTCGTGGTTGTTGAACGTGACGCAGGGGGAGATCACGTCGAGGAGCGCCGTGCCGCGGTGGGCGAGCGCGCCCTTGAGGAGCCCGACGAGCTGCTTCATGTCGCCGGAGAAGGAGCGGGCCACGTAGCCGCAGCCGAGCTCGATCGCCATCGCGCACAGGTCGATCGAGGGCAGGTCGTTGACGACGCCCGTCTTGAGCCGGGTCCCGACGTCCGCCGTCGCGGAGAACTGGCCCTTCGTCAGCCCGTACACGCCGTTGTTCTCGACGATGTAGACCATCGGGAGGTTGCGGCGGAGCAGGTGGACGAACTGCCCCGCGCCGATCGACGCCGTGTCGCCGTCGCCGGAGACCCCGATCGACACGAGCGACGGGTTCACCATCATCGCGCCCGTCGCGACCGACGGCATGCGGCCGTGCACCGCGTTGAATCCGTGGCCCCGGTCCGCGAAGTACGCGGTCGTCTTGGACGAGCAGCCGATTCCCGACATCTTCGCGATCTTGTAGGGCGGGATCGACATCTCGTAGATCGCCTGCGTGATCTGGCGGGTGATGACGTCGTGGCCGCAGCCCACGCACAGCGTGGACTTCAGCCCGCCGTATTCCTTGACGGTCAAACCGGCGCGGTTGCTCGGGGCGGCGGCGCCGCCCGCGGGAGCGGTCTGCGGGTTGCTGGACATCACTTCTTCTCCCCGGCCTCGATTCCCTCGACCACCGTTTCCGCGTCGAGGGGGAAGCCGTCGTAGTGGCGGACGGAGCGCAGGGCGCCGCAGTCGGCGCCCATCTCGAGCCGCAGAAGGTCGAACATCTGGCCGTCGCGGTTCTGGTCGATGACGTAGACGCGCTCGTGGGCCCGGATGAAGGCGGGCGTCTCGGGAGTGACCGGCAGCGCGCGCAGCCGGAGGTAGTCGACGGTCAGTCCCTTCCTCGCCAGGATCGCCCGCGCCTCCTCGACGGCGAAGTCGGAGGAGCCGTACGCGATCACGCCGACGCGCGCGCCGGAGCCCGAGACGGACTGTACCGGCCGCGGCACGGCCTTGCGCGCGGTCTCGAACTTGCGGGCCAGCCGGTCCATGTTGTTCTTGTAGTCGTCCGGACGCTCCGTGTACGTGGCGCGGTCGGAGTGGCCCGAGCCGCGCGTGAAGTACGCGGCGGCGGGGTTGTCCACGAACCCCGGCAGCGTGCGGTACGGGATCCCGTCGCCGTCGACGTCGCGGTAACGGGCGAACTCCTTGAACTTCGCGACGTGCGCCTCGAACTGCTCCTTCGTGCGGAGCACCTTGCCGCGGTCGAACGGCTTGTCGGGATAGGGGAACGGGTCCGCCATCCAGTTGTTCATGCCGAGGTCGAGGTCCGTCATCAGGAACACCGGCGTCTGGAACCGCTCGGAGAGGTCGAAGGCGTCCATCGCCATCGCGTAGCACTCCTCGACCGAGGCCGGCAGGAGGAGGATGTGCTTCGCGTCGCCGTGCGAGAGGAAATACGTCGAGGTGATGTCGCCCTGCATCGTGCGGGTCGGCAGGCCGGTCGACGGCCCGACGCGCTGGACGTCCACGATGACGGCCGGGATCTCGGCGTAGTAGCCGAGGCCGGCGAACTCCGACATGAGCGAGATGCCGGGCCCGGACGTCGTCGTCATCGAGCGCGCGCCCGCCCACGCGGCGCCGAGAACCATCCCGAGCGCGGCGAGCTCGTCCTCCGCCTGGACCACCGAGAGCGTGGGCTCGCCGGTCTCCGGATCAAGGCGGTGCTTGGCCGCGTAGTCGATGAGCGACTCCGCCAGCGACGACGAGGGCGTGATCGGGTACCACGAGAGGAACTGGACGCCGGCCATCATGCAGCCGATCGCGGTGGCCGCGTTGCCCTCGATGATGATCTTGCCCGCGGTCTTGTTCATGCGCTCGAGGCGGAACGGGTCGCGCTTGCTCAGGTTCTTCTCGGCCCACTCGAGCCCGCCCCGGATCGCCTTCATGTTGATCTCGACGGCGGCGGCCTTGCTCTTGAACTGCTTCGCGACGGCCTTCTCGACCTCGGCCATGTCGATGTTGAGCAGCCATGCCGCGACGCCGACGTAGATCATGTTGACGGCGAGTCGCCGCAGCTTGCCGTCGGAGACCAGCTCGATGACCAGCTTCCCGAACGGCACGGGGTAGAAGTGCACGTCGTCGCGCAGGCCGTCGAGCTTGAGGGTCTCCTCGTAGATCACGGCGGCGCCCGGCGCCACGGTCCGGACGTCCTCGTGGGCTGTTTCGGGGTTCATGCAGATGAGGACCCCGACGTCGCGGCGGCGGGCGATGAAGCCGTCCTTGGAGGCGCGGATCGTGAACCACGTCGGCAGGCCCTGGATGTTGGAGGGAAAGAGGTTCTTGCCCGACACCGGGATCCCCATCTGGAAGATGGAGCGCATGAGGATCGTGTTCGAGGACTGGCTGCCCGAGCCGTTGGCGGTGGCCACGTGGATCGAGAAGTCGTTGATGACGGGGGGGCGGCGCGGAGCGTCCGCGCGTTTCTCTTCGAGCACCTCTGTGGCCATGCTTCTCCTTGTGCGGGGGCGACCCGCGGGACTCGCGATGATATCAAAGCGATGCCGCCGCCTCCGTGATCCGGGCCGGTAGAATCGGCGGCCTGGAGGAGCGGAATGCGCCGTTTGACGCCGGGTCTGTGTCTTCTGCTGACGATTTCGACGACTTCCCTCGCGCGCGCCGCCGACGCGAAGCGGCCGCTGCGCTTCGAGGAGATGGCGAAGCTGGGACGCCTCGGCGGCTTCGCCGTGTCGCCGGACGGGAACCGCGTCGCCTACGCCGTGGGGACGCCGGACGTCGACGCGAACACGACCCACTCGCAGATCTGGAGCGTCGCGGCATCCGGCGGCGGCGCACCCGTGCGTCTGACGGACGGAGACAAGGACTCCGACCCCGCCTTCTCGCCCGACGGGAAGCGCCTCGCGTTCGTCTCCGACCGCCAGGGCGGGTCCCAGATCTGGATCCTCGAGCTCGCGGGCGGAGCGCCGGTGCGCGCCACCCAGTTCCCGACCGGGGTCAACGCGTTCACCTGGACTCCCGACGGCTCGGCCTTCCTGATCAGCTCCGACGTCTTCCCCGAGTGCGCGGACACGGCGTGCCTGGAGAAGACCGCGAAGGCGCGGGCCGAGGCGAAGGTCCACGGCCGTATCGCGGACCGGCTGCTCTTCCGCCACTGGGACAGCTGGAAGGACGGCACGCGCTCGCACATCTGGAAGGTCCCGGCATCGATGGGAGCCGGACCGGCCGTCGACCTCACTCCCGGAGACCGCGACGCGCCGCCCTTCGAGGTCGGCGGGGGAGTGGCCTGGACCGTGTCTCCGGACGGCAGGGAGCTCGTCTATCCCTCCAACCCCGACAAGGCCGAGGCGCTGTCGACGAACGCGGATCTCTACGCCGTGCCGCTGCAGGGCCCCGGCGGGGCCGCGCCGAAGGACCTGACCGCGTCCAACCCGGCGTTCGACGGCGCGCCGCGCTTCTCGCCGGACGGGAAGTGGATCGCGTACCGCGCGCAGAAGCGTCCGGGCTTCGAGTCGGACCGCTTTCGCCTGATGCTCCTCGAGCGCGCGACCGGGACGACCCGGCCGCTGACCGAGTCCTTCGACGCGTGGGTCGGCGAGTTCCGCTGGGCGCCGGACTCGAGGTCGCTCGTCTTCACGGCGCAGGTCGGCGGGCGCGAGGCGCTCTACCGGATCGGGATCGACGGCGGCGGCGGGGCGCCGAGGGTCCTGTGGACCGGCGGCGCGATCCCGAGCCTCGAGATCGCGGGCTCGCGCGTCTTCTTCGCGGCGAGCGCGCTCACGCACCCGCCCGAGATCCGGAGCGTGGGCCTCGACGGATCCGCGCCCGCCGCCGTCACCCACGTCAACGACGCGCGCCTCGCGGAGATCGCGATGGGCGAGACGTCGGAGCGCTTCACGCCGTCCTCCGACGGCCGGAAGCTGCAGGCCTGGGTCGTGACGCCGCCGTCCTTCGACCCGGCGCGGAAGTACCCGGCGGTCTTCTTCATCCACGGCGGCCCGCAGGGCGCGTGGGAGGACGGCTGGTCGACGCGCTGGAACCCGGAGGTCTGGGCGGCCTACGGCTACGTCGTCTACGCGGCGAACCCCCGCGGCTCGACCGGATTCGGCCAGGACTTCCTCGACGCGATCAGCGGCGACTGGGGAGGGCAGGTCTACGACGACTTGATGCGGCAGGCCGACGACCTCGCGTCGCTGCCCTTCGTCGACAAGGCGAAGATCGGCGCGGCGGGCGCCTCCTACGGCGGCTACATGATCAACTGGATCGCGACGCACACGCAGCGCTTCGCGGTGCTCGTGTCGCACGACGGCAACTGGGACCTGGCGGGATCGAACCTCGAGACCGAGGAGCTGTGGTTCCCGACGTGGGAGTTCAAGGGCTGGCCCTGGAACTCCGACCTCTACCGGAAGTGGAGCCCGTCGACCTACGGCGGCAACCTCAAGACGCCGATGCTCGTCATCACGAGCGAGAGGGACTTCCGCGTTCCGTTCGGCCAGGGCCTGCAGCTCTTCACCGCGCTCCAGGTCCAGGGCGTGCCGTCGCGGCTGCTGACGTTCCCCGACGAGGGCCATTGGGTGCTGAAGCCCGGCAACTCGTGCCTCTGGCACAACACGGTCATGGACTGGCTGCACCGCTACCTCGGGGGAGCCGAGGCGGACCCGAAGGGATTGGCGCTCGCGTACAGCGTGTCGAAGTAGACGCCGGGGTCACTTCTTCCGCGGACGCCAGCTCAGCGCGCGCTCGGTGAGGCTGCCGGGTTTCACTTTCATCGAGCCGCGGCGGAACTCGCCGATGGTGGTCTCGAGCGGGAGCTCGAGTCCCGCCGACTTGGAGAAGCCCAGCTTCTGACTCGCGTAGACGCTCCGGTGGCCGACGATGAGAAACGCCGTCGCCGCGCAGAGAGCGGCGTAGACGCTGACCTCGGTGGGCAGGAGCTCGATGCCCATGACGGCCGCGGCGATCGGCGTGTTGGCCGCCGCGGCCAGCACGGACACGAACCCGAAGGCCGCGAAGGCGCCCGCCGGCAGGCCGGTCGCGTGGGCGAGCGCGGCTCCGCCGGCCGCGCCGATGAAGAAGAGGGGCGTCACGATGCCTCCGCTGCCGCCGGTCTCGAGCGTGACCGACGTGGCGAAGATCTTGAGGAGA
Organism: Thermoanaerobaculia bacterium; assembly: GCA_036406835.1. GTDB lineage: Bacteria > Acidobacteriota > Thermoanaerobaculia > UBA5066 > Gp7-AA6 > DAHUXD01. The sequence continues at coordinate 38,645 of DASXAG010000098.1, read as the reverse complement.
AACGCGGCGAGGGTGAACCGCACGACGCCGTTCAGGGCCTCCGCGATGGTGTCGGTCCCCAGCCCCGCATAGCGGCCGCCGGCCAGCGCGTAGAAGGCGGCGAGGACCGCCCCGCCCGCCGCGGCCACCCAGTACGGATGCGGACCGAAGCGCCGCACGAACTTCTCGATGCCGCGCATGGTCTCGATCAGGACGAGCGCCATGAGTCCGAAGGCGAGTCCGAAGAGCAGGGAGAGGCCCACGAGAGTCGTCCGGCCGAGGGCGCCGAAGCCCTCGTGGAGCACGGGTACGGGAGGCGGAACCCCGCACACGAGGTGGCCGACGATGCCGGCGACGAGGCACGGGAACAGCACGGGGTACTCGATGCGGCCGAGCGCGAGCACCTCGATCCCGAAGAGCGCTCCCGAGATGGGCGTCCCGAAGACCGAGGCGAATCCGGCGCCGATGCCGCAGATCACGAGACGCCGGCGATCCTCGTCGTTCAACCGCAGCCGGTCGGCGAAGAAGCTCGTGATCGCGGCGCCGATCTGCGCGCAGGGGCCCTCCTTGCCGACCGAGCCCCCGAACGCGAGCGTGATGACGGTGGCCACCAGCTTGACGGGCGCGACCTGCCAGTCGATCTTTCCCGAACGGGTGTGCACCGCGGCGATGACGGCCTCGGTCCCGTGGCCGCGGGCGTCGGGAGCGAAGCGCCGCACGAGCCAGACGGCGAGCGGGAGCGCCAGCGGGAGGAGCACCCACGCCCCGAACGGTCCCAGACGCAGCCGGCCGGCGGCGGCGGTGGAATACGCGAGGGCCGCGAGGAAGCCGCGGGTCCCCAGTCCCACGCACACTCCGGCCACTGCGCCGAGGAGCGCCCACTTGGACGTGCTGATCAGGAGCGCGGTGTGCTCGGCGTACCAGCGGCCCTCGTCGGACAGCCGGGGCCGCGGCAGCTCACCCGCGGCGGGAGGGGCGGTCGGGGCTGGAGGACTCTCCTCCTCGGTCACGAGGCGTCCGGCATCTCGTCGGATCGGCCGCGGGAGGCGCCGCGCTCGCGGACGTTCTCTTCGTGCATGAGCCTCTGCCTCGCCGCCAGGATGCCGGATCGCCCGAGATAACCGACGAGCCTCTCCGGGTTCGCGCGGTCCACCACGGGGAGTCTCCCGATGTCGTTCTCGAGCATGCGCTCGACGGCGTCGGCGATGAGGTCGTCCTCGTAGGCGACGATCAGCCGGCGCGAGCCGGCGTCGAGCACCGCGGCGTCGCCCTGGGCGTCCTTCTCGAGCCCGCGCATGAGGTCGCTGCGCGTGATGATGCCCGCGAGCTTCCCGTTCGCGTCGAGGATCGGCGTCCCCTGCCGGCGCGCGAGATCCGGCTCGTGGCGAAGACGCTCGGAGTACTCGCGCAGGCTGGTCGCGGTCGAGATCGTCGCGACCTTGCGGTCCATGACCTCGCCGACGCGGTGTACGTCGAACGGGTCCACCGAATATTCGCGGAAGATGTGGTGGCCGCGGCGGGCGACCTTCTCGGTCAGGATCGAGCGGCGCATCAGGAGCACGGTCACCGCGTGCGCGCAGGTGCAGGCGACGAGCAGGGTCGGCAGCAGGTTCCAGTCCTGGGTCAGCTCGGCGGTGAAGACCATCGCGGTCAGCGGCGAGCGCATCGTCCCGCCCATCAGGGCCGCCATGCCGACGGTGGCCCACAGGCCGGTACCGCCGTGCGGCAGGATCGTGGAGAAGAGGGATCCGAGCGAGCCGCCCATCATGAGCAGGGGAGCGAGCACGCCTCCCGACGTTCCGGAGCCGAGCGCGAAGGCCCAGACGACGGCCTTCGTCACGGCCAGGCGCGTCGCGGAGCCGGGCGGAACCGAGCCCGCCAGGAGGCCGTGAATCGACTCGTAACCGACGCCGAGGACCCGCGGATCGATCAGGCCGCCGATGCCGATGCACAGGCCGCCGATCGCCGGCCACCACATCCAGTGGATCGGCAGCTTCAGGAAGAGGTCCTCGAAGGCGTAGACGAGCGCGGTCAGGGCGCCGGAGGCGAGCCCCGCGAGCAGCCCGAGCCCGGCCGCCGCCAGCAGCACGATGCCCGGCTGCAGGGCGTGGGCCGGCACCGGGAAGACGGGCCCCGCGCCGAGCAGCGGGACGCGGGCGACCGAGGCGGTCGCGGCCGCGAGCGCCACAGGGATGAAGCTGCGCGGCTTCCACTCGAAGAGCAGGAGCTCCACCGCCAGCAGCGTCGCGGCGACCGGCGACGCGAAGATGGCGGACATGCCCGCGGCCGCGCCCGCGACGAGCAGGGTCTTGCGCTCGGCCGAGGAGAGATGGAAGAGCTGGGCGAAGAGCGAGCCGAACGCGCCGCCGGTCATGATGATGGGGCCCTCGGCGCCGAACGGTCCGCCGGTGCCGATCGAGACCGCCGAGGAGACGGGCTTGAGGATCGCGACCTTCGCGTCCAGACGGCTCCGCCCGATCAGGATCGCCTCGAGGGCCTCGGGGATGCCGTGGCCGCGGATGCGGTCCGAGCCCCAGCGGGCCATGGCGCCGATGACGAGGCCGCCCACGATCGGGATGAGAACGGTCCAGGGAGAGAGCGGCTGCGCGCCGGGGGACACGAAGATCGAGGAGAACCGATGGAAATAGGCCAGGTTCGTGATGACCGCGATCAGCCACACGAGGGCCCAGGCCACGCCCGCGGCGATGCCCCCGATGGCGAGCGCCATCGCCGAGAGGATCCAGACGCGGCGATCGGTCGAGTAGTCGCCGAGCCGGTCGCGGGACGCGCTCACGTCCGGCTTCTCTTCAAGGCCGATGCCAGGCCCCGGACGACCGGGACCGCCCGGCGGAGCGCGGCGATCTCGCGGAGGTGGCTCGACACGAGGCCGGCCAGGGTGCGGGCCCCCCGCGCGGTCAGTGCCACCCGCACCCGCCTCCCGTCCTCGGCGTCCGGCCGCCGGGCGACGAGCCCGGCGCGCTGGCAGCGGTCGATCAGGCCGACGGCGCTCTGGTGCCGGACCTGGAGACGCTCGGCCAGCTCCGCCACGATGGGGGGTCGGCGGCCGTAGCTCCGGATGAAGAGGAGCAGCTGGTACTGGCCGGGGGAGACCCCGGCGTCCCGGGCGGCGTCCTCGGAGAAGCGGAGGAAGCGGCGGAGGGCGTAGCGGAAGCGGGCGAGCCGCTGGTAGTCCCCCTCCTTCAATCGGCGCCGCAGTTGGCCCATCGGGTGATCATATCGCGGCACGATACATACGAACAAATGGAAATATATCGCACAACGATAAAGTTGCCCTCCGCAAGGAGGAGAACCGATCATGAGAGCGATGCGTCCGATGGCGGCCGGCGCGGCCGCGACCCTGGGGATCCTGCTGGCGGCGGGATGCGCCAAGAAGCCGCCCACGACGGCGGCCGAGGCCCGGCCGGCCGTTTCGAGGGGGCCGGAGTCCACCGCGGTCTCGCCGCCTCCGTCGGCCGCGCCGGTGCACGACGCGACGGCCGACGTCCTGTCGCAGGACCTGGCGACCCTCAACAAGAAGGGCTATCTGTCCGACGCGTTCTTCGATTACGACACCGCCGCCCTTCGCGACGACGCCCGGGGAGATCTCGCGAAGGACTCCACGTGGCTCAAGAAGTTTCCCTCGGTGCACGTCCTGCTCGAGGGCCACTGCGACGAGCGGGGCACGGAGGCGTACAACCTGGCACTCGGGGAGCGGAGGGCGGAGGCCGCGCGCGAGTACCTGACGTCCATGGGCATCCCGGACGACCGCATCCAGATCGTGTCCTACGGCAAGGAGCGCCCCTTCTGCAGCGCGGCGGACGAGGCCTGCTGGCAGCAGAATCGTCGTGATCACTTCGTCGTGACCGCAAAATAAATCGGCGGCACGGCCAGGCCAGCGGAGGGCGCGCTAGTAGCCGCCGGAGGGAGAGGTCTCGCGCGCGGCCGCGGGCGGAGAATCGGCCGCGGGCACGCACCGCCCGGCGGCCCAGGCGCGCAGGCTCGCGATCTCCTCGCCGCGCAGCACGGAGAGCGGGCGCGTGGAGCGGATCGACACGAGCAACGCCGCGGTGTCGAGGGGATAGCTCCCGGCCCGCGCCTCGTAGAGGGCCGAGACGACCGCCTGCTCGATCTCGGCGCCGGAGAAGCCGGAGGACGCCGCGCCCAGCGCCGCGGCGTCGAAGCGCGACGGGTCCTCGCCGCGCCGGGCGAGGTGGAGCCGGAAGATCTCCGCGCGCGCGGCCGCGTTGGGCAGGTCGATGAAGAAGACCTCGTCGACGCGTCCCTTCCGCATGATCTCGGGCGGCAGCTGCTTGACCGAGTTGGCGGTGGCGACGAAGAAGACCCGCGAGGCGCGCTCCTGCATCCACGTCAGGAGGGTGCCGATGAGACGCTTCGAGACGCCGCCGTCGGACTCCGACGACTCGGACGACGCGAACGCCTTCTCGATCTCGTCGATCCAGAGCACGCAGGGGGCCATTCGCTCGACCCGGCGCAGCGCGTCGCGGAGGTTGCGCTCGGACTCCCCGACGAAGGGCGCGAGCAACCGGCCGGCGTCGAGCGACAGCAGCGGCAGCCCCCAGGTTGCCGCGATCGATTTCGCGGCCAGGCTCTTGCCGCAGCCCTGCACCCCGAGGAGCAGGATCCCCTTGGGCGGATCCAGGGGCCGCTCGCCGCCCTGGGCCGTGGGGAGGAACCCGACCCTGCGGGTGGCGATCCACTTCTTGAGCTTCTCGAGGCCGCCGAGCTGGTCGAGCCCCTCCGGCGCCGGGATGAACTCGAGGATCCCGCCTCCCTCGACGAGGCCCTTCTTCATCTCGCGGATCCGGGGCCGGTCCGCCACGGTCAGCGCGTTGTCCTCGACGATCGCCCGGGCCAGGGCCCGCTCCGCCTCGAACATCGTCAGCCCCTGCAGGTCGGAGACGATGCCCTCGGCGTCTTCGCGCGAGAGCTCGACGCGGGCGCGCGGGTTCTCGCGGGGCAGCCGGCGCACGACGCGGCGGAGGAGGTCCCGCAGCTCGTCGGCGCCCGGCAGGGCGAAGTCCAGCCGGACCGCGATGTCCTCGAGCTCGGGCTTCGAGGGGATCGCGGGCGCCACCAGGACGATCGTCCGCGAGGAGCCGGCGAACTCCTGGGCGGTCTCGCGGAGCAGCCGGAGCGTCGCCGCCTGCTCGAGCTGCGCGACCGGGTCCTTCAGGAGCCAGGTCCCGTCCCCCGTCGTCCCCCGGATCGTCCGCAGCGCGAACGCGAGCTCGATCGACTTGTCCGAGTCCACGGGGTGGGACGGGAGCAGGCCGCTCGCCGCGCTCCAGGTCCAGAGCGGCAGGGTGAGCTCGCTCGAGACGGCGCGGACGAGGGCCTCGAAGCGCTGTTCCTCGACGGTCTCGCAGACCACGAGCGGGTGGCGCGAGCGAAACAGGAGCGCGAGATCGCGGGCCGTGATGTCCAAGTGACGGCTAGTGTAAGGCGGACTCGAGCCGCGACTTGAGACCCGAGATTCCTTCTCAATAGAATCGGCCCAATGCCGCCTTCACGGGTGGTGTCCCTCTGCCCGTCGATCACCGAGACGATCGTCGCCATCGGCGGCCTCAAGCGCCTGGCCGGCGTCACGCGCTACTGCACGCGGCCGAGCGGGATGCTGTGGGGCCTGCCGCGCGTCGGCGGGACGAAGAGCCCGGACATCGCCCGGATCCTGGATCTGAGGCCCGATCTCGTCTTCGCGAATGCGGAGGAGAACCGCCGGGAGGACGTCGAGGCGCTGCGCGACGCGGGCATCGAGGTCGACGTCACCCTGCCGAAGAAGGTGGCCGAGGTGCCGGAGACGATCCGGCGCTGGGGCAAGCTGCTCGGCACGGTCGAGGAGGCCGAGCCGCTGGCGGCTCGGATCGAGCAGGCCGCCGCCGGACTCTCCGGCGAGCGGGGAAACGGGTCCTTCCGCTACGCCTACTGGATCTGGAAGGACCCGTGGATGACGGTCTCGGACGACACCTACGTGGCCGACCTGGTGTCGCTCGTCGGCGGCCAGAACGCGTACGGCGCGGAACCGGTGCGCTATCCGACGACCACCCCGTCGGAGGCGCTGGCGCGGGGCGCGCGGGTCCAGATCTTCGCGAGCGAGCCGTACCCGTTCGACGAGGAGAAGCACGGCGAGCTGACGGCCCGGCTCTTCGGCAACGCGGCGCGGCGCGTCTTCGTGGACGGGGACGACTATTGCTGGCACGGAGTCCGAACGTTGGACGGGATACGCGCCGTGCGAGACCTAATTAAATTAAGAGATTAGGCAGAATAACCTGATTTAATTCGGACATAGGAGGGATTTCCATGCAATGGTTTCGCCTGGCGGCCGCGGGAGTTTTCCTGGGCTCGTCCCTGTCGGCCCTCGCCCAAGCCCCCGCCGAGCCGGTCACCGTGATCCGCGCCGGCACGCTGATCGACGGGGTCTCCGCCGCGCCGAGGCGCAACCAGGCGATCGTGATTCGGGGCAACCGCGTCGAGAGCGTCGACGACTGGTCGGATTCCCGGGTGCCGTCCGGCGCCGCGGTCGTCGACCTCTCCGCCACGACGGTCCTGCCGGGCATGATCGATGCGCACACGCACGTCTTCCTTCAGGGCGAGGTCCCCGCGGAGGGCGGCTACGACGCCCAGCTCCTGAAGTCGGGGCTGGCGCTGCGGGCGGCCCGCGCCACGGTCGCCGCGCGCCGCGCGCTCGAGCAGGGCTTCACGACGATCCGCGACGTCGAGACCGAGGGCGCCGGCTACGGCGACGTCGGCATCAAGCAGGCGATCGAGCGGGGCTACATCCCGGGTCCGCGGATGTTCGTGGTGACGCGCGCCATCTCGACGACGGGCGGCTATCCGCTGGAGGACTATGCCCCGGAGCTCGACATGCCGAAGGGCGCGCAGCTCGTCGACGGGCCGGTCGAGGCGCGGAAGGCCGCCCGGGAGCAGCTGTCCAACGGCGCCGACTGGCTCAAGGTCTACATGACCCACCGCTCGTGGGTCGACGCGCAGGGGAAGCTGGTCTCGCAGCCGACCCTGACGGTCGAGGAGCTCAAGGCCGTCGTGGACGAGGCGCACGGCTGGGGGCGCAAGGTGGCCTGTCACGCGTACGGCGGGATCGGCCTGCACCGCGCGCTGGACGGCGGCTGCGACTCGATCGAGCACGGCCTCGACCTGGACGACGCCGCGGTCGCCCAGATGGTGCGGCAGGGGACGTGGCTCTGCCCGACGATGCTCGTCTACTACAAGGACTGGTCGCCGGAGGGAACGCCGGAGGGGATCCGCGACCGCGCGCGCGCCGCCGTTCACGGCCCGTCGCTGCGCAAGGCGTGGAAGGCCGGGGTCAGGATCGCGTTCGGCACCGACGTCGGCGGGTTCCCGTGGAGCGAGCCCATCGCCGACGAGTTCGCGCGGATGGTCGAGTTCGGGATGCCGCCGATGGCCGCGATCCAGGCCGCGACGTCGAAGGCGGCGGAGATGCTCGACAGGGGCGGGAAGATCGGCGTCCTGGCGCCGGGCGCCTATGCCGACGTGGTGGCCGTCCGCGGCGACCCGCTCGCCGACGTCTCGGTCCTCAAGAACGTGTCCTTCGTGATGAAGGACGGGAAGGTCTACCGGCAGTAGTTTTCAGTTCACAGTTCACAGTTCACAGTTCACAGTTCTGAGAACTCACAACTGACAACTGACAACTGACACTGACCTACGCCCGGCGCCTCGTCAGCAGGTTCAGGAACTCCTCGCGCACCGACTGCGTGTTGAAGATCCCGCGGATCGCGGAGGTCACCGTCAGCGCGCCCGGCTTCTTGATGCCGCGCATCTCGACGCAGAGGTGCCGCGCCTCGATGACGACCATGACGCCCTGCGGATCCAGCTTCTCCGCCATGTAGCTCGCGATCTGCTCCGTCAGGCGCTCCTGCAGCTGCGGGCGACGCGCGTAGAACTCCACGATGCGCGCCATCTTCGAGAGGCCGACGATCGACTCGTTCGGGATGTACGCGACGTGCGCGTGCCCGTAGAACGGCACGAAGTGGTGTGAGCAGAGCGAGTAGAACGGGATGTCCCGCTCCATCACCATCGCCGTGTACCGCTCGTCGTTCGGGAAGAAGGTCACCTTGGGCTCGGCGCCCTCGGACAGCCCGGCGAACAGCTCGAGGTACATCTTCGCGACGCGTTCCGGCGTCTCGGTCAGGTTGGGGTCGCTCCGATCGAGCCCGAGGAGGTCGATGATCTGCCGGAAGCGGTCCGCGATCGCCTCGAGGCGCTCGGTGTCCGCGAGCGTCGGGACGGTCGGCCCGTCGGCGGCGGCCTGAGGCGTTCCGTTCTTCCCGCGCCGCGGCTTCGCGGGCCATTCCCTCGATCGGGCCATGAGCCTGCTAGGCCGCCCGCGCCTTCTCGAGCAGCGCCTTGATGTCCCGGGCGACCGGGATGTCGCTCGCGACCACGTCCTTGATCTGGCCGTCCTTGCCGATGATGAAGGCCGTGCGGGCCGCGATGCCCTTCTCGGGCAGGTAGACGCCGTACTTCTCGGCCACCGCGCCCCGCGGGTTGAAGTCCGCCAGCAGGGGATACGAGATGCCCTGCTGCGCCGCGAATGCCTTGTGCGCCCAGAGCGAGTCGACCGAGATGCCCAGGACCTCGACCCCGTCCCCGCCCGAGGACGGGAGCATCCGCCCGCAGTCCTTCGTCTCGCCGGAGCAGACGGGGGAGAAGTCGAGCGGGTAGAAGAGGAGGATCACGTTCTTCTTGCCCCGGTAGTCGGACAGCGTCACCTTCTCGCCGACGGTCGAGGGCAGGGTGAAATCGGGGGCGGCATCGCCGGGCTTGAGGGCCATGCGGGAGGCTCCTTCGTGTTGGCCGCGGCCCCATCACCGCGGGGCGGGGATTCTACCCCGTCAGCGGAGGACGCGGTCGCGCGCCTCCGGGATCGGCGCACCGCGGCGTTTCTCGAGCCAGGACGCGAACGCGTCGGGGTCGCGGGCGTTGAGCACCGAACCCGGCTCGGCCCACGCCTTGCGGGCCATGCCGACGCCGTACGCCGTGTCGCCCAGCCCCGCGACCGAGTGGGCGTCCGGGTCGATCGCGACCGGGATCCCCCGGGCGACGGCGGTGCGGGCCAGCCGCCAGTCGAGGTCCAGGCGGTGCGGGGAGCCGTTGATCTCGAGCGCGCAGCCGGAGGCCGCGGCCGCGTCGAAGACCGCCTCGAGGTCGGCCGCGAGGCCCTCTCGGCCCAGGAGCAGGCGCCCGGTCGGGTGCCCCAGGACCGAGACCAGCGGATTCGAGACGGCGCGGATGAGCCGGGCGGTCTGCTCGGCGGACGACAGGCCGAAGCGGGAGTGGACCGACGCGACGACGACGTCGAAGTTCTCGAGGAACGCGTCGCCGTAGTCGATCGAGCCGTCGGCCAGGATGTCGGCCTCGGTGCCGTGGAAGATCCGCAGGTCCGGCATTCGCGCGCGGAGGTCGCGGATCGCGTCGCGTTGCGCGAGGACGCGCTCCTCGGAGAGGCCTCCCGCGTACGCGGCCGTCTTGCTGTGGTCGGTGAAGGCGACGTAGCGATAGCCCGCGTCGCGCGCCCCGCGGGCCATCGCCTCGAGCGAGTCGCGCCCGTCCGAGGCGGTCGTGTGGACGTGGAGGACGCCCTGCAGGTCGCCGTCGGCGACGAGCCGCGGGAGCGCGTCCCGTTCGGCGGCCTCGATCTCGCCCGCTCCCTCGCGGAGCTCCGGCGGGATGAAGGCGAGGCCCAGCGCCCTGTAGATCGCCTCCTCGGAATCCGCGGGCAGGCGCTCGGTCCCGCCCTCGCGGAAGAGGCCGTACTCGTTGAGGAGGAGGCCCATCCGCTTCGCCCGGCCCCGAAGGGCCGTGTTGTGCTCCTTCGAGCCCGTGAAGTAGAGCAGCGCCGCCGGGAACGCCTCCTCGGAGACGACGCGCAGGTCGGCGGCCAGCCCGTCGAAGAAGCGGACGGAGGTCTTGGTCTCGCCGGAGCCGACGACCTCGTCGACGTCGCCGAGCGTCCGGAACCACTCCGCGAGCTCGTGGCCCTTCGCCGAGGCGGCGACGAGGTCGATGTCGTTCACGATCTCGAGGCGCCGGCGGAGGCTGCCGGCGATCTCCACCCGGGTCGCGAGACCGGTCGCCTCGAGCGCCGCGGCCACCGACCGCGCCCGCGCCCGGGCGGTCACGTAGAGGAACCGGCCGGCGGCGCCGCGCACGAACGCGATGCCCTTCAGGATGTGCTGCGCGCTCTTGGGGCCGAAGCCGCGGATTCCCGTCAGCCTCCCGTCGAGGCACGCCCGCTCGAGCGCGTCGAGCGAGTCGACGCCGAGGGACTCGAACAGCAGCTTCACCTTCTTCGCGCCGAGCCGGGGCACCCGCAGGCAGTCGCGGAGACCGGGCGGAAAGGTCGCGCGCAGCTCGTCGTGGAGGGGCAGCTCGCCGGTCAGGAGGAGGGTCTCGACGTTGCCGAAGATCGTCGCGCCGATGCCGGGGACGTTGAGGAGCTCGCGCGAGCGGACGCCCTCGGCGAGATCGCCCTCGTAGGTCAGGATCGCCCGGGCCGCGTTCTCGTACGCGCGGACCTTGAAGGAATTGGCGCCCGCGAGCTCCAGCATGCCCGCGACCTCGTGCAGGACGCGCGCGATCTCCTTGCGGTCCACCGGTGGCGCCACGAGCGGATTCTAGGTCCCGCCGCGAGCGCGTGCGGGTAGGATGCCGGCGATGAAAGTCGACCTGCACTCCCACTCCACCGTCTCCGACGGCACCGACAGCCCGACCGAGCTCGTCGGCCGCATGGCCGAGGCCGGGATCACGGCGCTCGCGCTGACCGACCACGACACGCTCGCGGGACTGCCCGAGGCCCGGGAGGAAGCCAAGAGGCGCGGCATGGAGCTGATCTCGGGCGCCGAGATCTCGGCCGAGTGGGGAGGCCAGGACGACATCCACATCGTGGCGCTCTTCGTGGACGAGCGGAACGCCCGCTTCAACGCGGCGCTGGCGGAGCGGCAGGAGGAGCGGCGGACCCGGGGCGAGCGCATGGCGAAGAAGCTCGTCGAGGCGGGCTACGCCATCGACCTGGACGCCATCCGGGCCGACGTCGGCGACGGCGTCTGGGGGCGGCCCCACCTCGCCCGGGCGCTGATCCGGGCGGGCTATGCGGCCAGCAACGACGAGGCCTTCGACCGCTTCCTCGGACGGGAGCATCCCTGGTACGTCCCCTACGAGAAGTGGAAGGCGCAGGACGTCGTCGCCGCGATCGCGGCGGCGGGCGGCGTGTCGTCTCTCGCGCACGCGGTCTGGTACAAGGACTCGGAGCGGCTCATCCGCGAGCTCGCGACCACGGGACTCGACGCCCTCGAGGTCCGCCACCCGGACCACGATCCCGCGTTCGAGGAGCGCCTCGCCGCGCTCGCGAAGGAGCTCTCGCTCGCGACGACCGCCGGCAGCGACTTCCACGGCGCGATCGAGGAGCGCAAGCGTCCCGGCGGCGTCTTCGGCGATCAGGCGATGCTCGAGGCGCTTCGGGTGCGCCGCAAGAAATAACTTCTCGGTCTCCGCTCTCCCGCTCGGACATCATCTGTCCGACGCTCCGGTCCTCAATGGGCTGTTGAAAAATGACGCGCTGCGGAAAAGAAATTTTTTTCTCCGCGCGCGCCGAGAGAGTGACGCGGAAAGCGCATGCGGAAATCGTGGAGCCGATTGACAGCCGCGGAGCTTGAGGGAAGAATCGCCGAAAACTCCGCGATGCTTCAAGAATCGACCGCCGAGAGAACTCTGCCGCAAAACCTGGAAGCCGAGCGCTCGGTCCTGGGCGCCATCCTCCTCGACCCGGCCTCGATCTACCTCGTCGTCCCCATCCTCGAGCAGGACGACTTCTTCCCGGACACCCACCGCCGCATCTACGGCGCGATGATGGATCTCTCCAACCGCGCGACCGAGATCGACGTGCTCACACTGCGGGAAGAGCTCGACCGCAAGGGCGCGATCGAGAAGGTCGGCGGCGCGGCGTACCTGACGAGCCTCCTCGACGGCGTCCCCGACGTCGGCAACGTCGAGCAGTACGCCCGGATCGTCAAGGAGAAGTCCACTCTCCGGCGGCTGATCCGCGCGGGTCAGCGGATCACCCGGGACGGCCTCGCGGGGGACCGGGACGCCGAGGCCCTGCTCTCCGAGGCGACCGGCGAGATCTTCGACATCGCCGAGGGGGCCGTGCGGGGCGGATTCGAGCAGATCGGCCCGATCGTCAAGCACAACCTGGAGGTCATCGAGGACGCCCGCGGCCGCCAGGGGATGCTCTCGGGGCTGGCCACGGGATTCACCGAGCTCGACCGCATGACCTCGGGCCTCCAGGGCACGGACCTCATCGTCATCGCGGCCCGTCCCTCCGTCGGGAAGACCTCCTTCGCCCTGAACCTGGCCCAGCACGTCGCGTTCCGCGAGGGCAAGGCGGTCGGCTTCTTCTCGCTCGAGATGTCCAAGGAGCAGATCGGCTTCCGCGTGCTCTGCTCGGAGGCGGACGTCGACGCGAAGAAGGTCCGCGACGGGTACGCCTCGAAGGAGGCGGCGGTCCGCCTCGTGACGGCGCAGGCCAAGATCTCGGGGGCGGAGTTCTACATCGACGACAGCGCCGCCTTGAACGTCCCGGAGATGCGGGCCAAGGCGCAGCGGCTCAAGCGCGAGAAGGGCCTCGACCTCCTGATCGTCGATTACATGCAGCTGATGGCGGGACACGGCCGGTTCGACAACCGCACGCAGGAGGTCTCGATGATCTCCCGCGGCCTCAAGCTGCTGGCGAAGGAGCTCCGTGTCCCGATCATCGCGTTGTCCCAGCTCTCGCGTCAGCCCGAGCAGCGCAAGGGCGAGCTGCGCAAGCCCCAGCTCGCCGACCTGCGCGATTCCGGGTCGATCGAGCAGGACGCGGACGTCGTGATCTTCCTCTACCGCGAGGAGCTCTACGACAAGGACACCGAGCGCAAGGGCATCGCGGACGTGATCATCGCCAAGCAGCGCAACGGCCCCACCGGAGACTTCCCGCTCGTCTTCCTGGGCGACCACATGACCTTCGCGAACTACGCCGGGCCCATGAGCGGAGCCGGGATTCAGCCCGAGGGCCAGCCCTTCTAGTCGGCCGCCGGTCGAAGCGTCCGGTTTCCGTCGTCCAGACCTGGGAGAGAATCCCGGACCATCCGATGGCTCTCGAACCCCCGACCCCCGACCACGGACCGGCGACTCGGGCCCTGGTCGACCTCGACGCGATCGCGCGCAACTATCGCGCATTGCGCGCCCGCGTGGCGCCGCGAGCCGTCTTCGCGGTCGTCAAGGCGGACGCCTACGGCCACGGCGCGGCCGCGGTGGCGCGGCGCCTCCAGCAGGAGGGCGCGGACCGCTTCGCGGTGGCCAACACCGAGGAGGGCGTGGCCCTGCGCCGCGCGGGGGTGGCGGGGGAGGTGCTCCTGCTGTCCTGCGCCGAGCCGGAAGAGCTTCCCCGGCAGCATGCCTACGGGCTCATGCCCGCCCTCTACGACGCCGCGCAGGCGGAGGCCGTCGCCGCCGCGGCGGAGCGGCTCGCGGCGCCGCTGCGGGTCCACCTCGAGCTCGACACGGGCATGGGACGTGCAGGGATCCGCCCCGAGGAGCTCGATCGCATTCTTGCGTTGTTCCAGCGCGCCCGGCACGCGCAGATCGCCGGCACCTTCGCGAACCTCTCGAGCGCGGACGACCCGGCCTCCCCGGAGACCGCGCGGCAGGTCCAGGCGCTCCGCGACTGCCTGGCGCGGATGCGGGACGCGGGCGTCTCGCCCGGGCTCGTCCACCTGGCGAACTCGGCGGGCGTCCTCGCCCATCCCGACACGTGGTTCGACGCCGTGCGCCCCGGGCTCGCGCTCTACGGCGTCGCGCCCTCCGACGCCCTCGCCGCCGCGGAGCTGACACCCGCGATGACGGTGGAGTCGCGCGTCGTCGGCGCGCGCCGCATTCCCGCGGGCACGCCGCTCGGCTACGGCGGCCGCTTCGTCACCACGCGGCCGACGACCGTGGCGGTGCTGCCGATCGGCTATCATGACGGCTTTCGCCGATCCTTCTCCGGCACGGTGTCGGTTCTCCTGCACGGGAGGAAAGCGCCAGTCGTGGGGTCGATCAGCATGGACGTCACCCTGGTCGACGCCACCGACACGGGCGCGGAGCGCGGCGACCGCGTGGTCTGCCTCGGGCGCGACGGCGACGCCGCGGTCTCGGCGTGGGACCTCGCGCGCGCCGCCGGGACGATTCCCTACGAGATCCTGTGCGGCTTCGGGCCGCGCGTGCGCCGGACGTACTCGGGAGGGGACGCGTGATCCAGCGCTTCCTCGAGCCGATCGGCAACGTCGTCATCCGGCTGTTCGAGGAGACCGGCCGGTTCTTCATCATGCTCGGCCGGATCCTGTTCTGGAGCCCCCGGCCGCCCTACGACATCCGCGAGCACTTCAAGCAGATGCAACGGGTCGGCGTCGACTCGATCCCCGTCGTCTTCCTGACGATGCTGTTCACCGGCATGGTCCTCTCGCTGCAGGCGTACAACGGGTTCGCCCGGTTCAACGCGACGAGCCTCGTCGGCAGCGTGGTCACCCTGTCGCTGATGCGCGAGCTCTCGCCGGTGCTCTCCGCGCTCATGGTCACGGGGCGCGTCGGCAGCAGCATGGCGGCGGAGATCGGCTCGATGCGGGTGACCGAGCAGATCGACGCGCTCGAGGCCCTCGCGACCGAGCCCGTCCAGTACCTCTTCGTGCCGCGCGTCTTCGCGTCGGTCCTCATGATGCCGCTCCTGGTCGTGATGGGAGACGTCATCGGCATGATCGGCGGCTACTTCGTGGCCGTGAGCCTGCTCGGCACGAACTCCGTGACGTACTACGACAGCCAGTTCAACTACGTCGACATGGTCGACTTCACCTCCGGCATCATCAAGGCGGCGGTCTTCGGCCTGATCTTCTCGGTCGTGGCCTGCGTCCGCGGCTACTACACGGTCGGCGGCGCGGAGGGCGTGGGCCGCTCGACGACTCGGGCCGTCGTCGTGGCGAGCCTGACGATCCTCCTGGTCGACTTCTTCCTGACGAGGCTGCTGTTTTGAGCAGCCGCGAGACGGGCCAGGCCTATCCGGTCAGCTCGGAGGCGAAGATCCGGGTCGAGGACCTCCACAAGTCCTTCGGCAATCACGTCGTCCTCGACGGCATCGACCTCGACGTCGGGACGGGCGAGGCGCTCGTCGTCGTGGGGCCCTCGGGAACCGGCAAGAGCGTCCTCCTCAAGCACCTGATCGGCCTGCTGCGGCCGGACTCCGGCCGCGTGATCGTGGACGGGCAGGACCTCTGGGCCATGGACCACCTCGAGCGCGTCAACTTCCGGAAGAAGTTCGGGATGTCCTTCCAGGAGGGCGCGCTCTTCGACTCGATGACCGTGTACGACAACATCGCGTTCCCGCTGCGCCGCTCGGGAAAGAAGCCGGCGCAGGTCCGCGAACGCGTCGAGGAGTGCCTGGAGCTCGTCCAGCTGCCCAACATCGCGTCGAAGCGGCCTTCCGAGCTCTCCGGCGGCATGCGCCGCCGCGTCGGGTTCGCGCGCGCGATCGCGCACAAGCCCGAGATCCTCCTCTTCGACGAACCCAACACCGGGCTCGATCCGATCATGACCGACATCATCGCCGAGGTGATCCTCGGCATCCGCAAGCAGCTGCGCGCGACGATCGTGACGATCACCCACCACATCCCGAGCGCGCGCAAGATCGGCGACCGGCTCGCCCTGCTGTCGGGCGGCCACATCCTGTTCCAGGGCTCGCCGGACGAGTTCATGAAGAGTCACGACCCCGCCGTGCGCCAGTTCGTCGAGGGACGCGCGACCGGGCCGCTCACGGGGGAATTCGAAAAGGGACTGCATCGGACGATCGGGGAGGCACGATGACGACCGCGGCGAAGGTGGGGGCGTTCTTTCTGCTGGCGCTGGCCCTGACGGGGATCCTGATCTGGAACATCGAGGACCTCAAGCTGGGCCGCAAGCTGGGTAAGACGGTGTCGATCCAGTTCGACGACGTCTCCGGGCTGAAGGAGAAGGCGGACGTGAGGGTCGCCGGCGTGCTCGTCGGCCGCGTCGCGAGGATCCGGCTGGTGGGCGGGCGCGCCGTGGTCGACGTGGAGCTCGAGAAGGACGTCGACCTCCACCAGGGCGCGGCGGCGGACATCGCCACCCTCGGGATGCTCGGAGAGAACTACATCGAGCTGATCCCGGGACCGCCGAACACGCCGAGGCTGCCCGAGGGCACCCTCCTCAGGGGCCGGGAGGGCGTGTCGCTCGATTCGGTCAGCCGGCTCGCGCGCGACATCGAGGTCGACCTCCGCGACGTGACCGGCAACCTCACGAAGTCGCTCGGGGGCGCGCACGGCCAGGAGCGCATCGAGGCCGTGGTCGACAACATGGTCAAGCTCTCCAAGGCGCTGCGCGATCTGGTCGAGGCCAACCGCGCCGGAATCGACGCGACGACCAACAACTTCCGCGAGTTCTCGGCGAACATGACGACGCTCGTGGAGCGCATCGACCGGCTGGTCGTGGCGAACCAGGGCAACGTCACCGACACCCTGTCCAACGCGAAGGAGCTGTCGGCGAAGCTCCAGGCCACGGTCGACAACATGAACGCGATCACCGGCAAGATCAACTCGGGGCAGGGCAGCGTCGGCCAGCTCGTGACCAACGACGAGACCACGAAGAACCTCAACGACGCGCTCGTTGCCGTCAAGGAGGGCGTCAACAGCGTCACCGGCGCCCTCTCGGAGGTCAAGAAGCTCAACTTCGACCTCGGCATCCGGGAGGAGTACCTGACGGGGCCCGGAAAGGGGAAGGGCTACCTGACCCTCGACGTCCAGCCGGTGGGCAAGCCGCGGTTCTACCGGTTCGAGCTCGCGAGCCAGCCGCTGGGATTCAGGCAGGACCAGACCGACATCGTCAAGACGACCTTCCCGGACGGCCACACCGAGATCACGCGGACGGACACGACGACCTACAAGAGCAACCGGCCCGCGATCTCGGCGGAGGTCGGCTACCGCCTCGGCAACTGGGTGGGCCGCGCGGGCGTCATCGAGAGCACGGGCGGCGCCGGGATCGACTACCTCACGCTCAAGGACCGCCTGCGCTTCTCGGCCGAGATGTTCGACTTCGGCCGCGACAACTACAACCCGCACGGCAAGCTGACGGCGCGGTACTACTTCTCGCCGTCGGTGTTCATCACGGGCGGCTGGGACGACTTCCTGAACACCAAGAGCAACTCGGACTCGATCTTCGTCGGCGCCGGCGTGCGGTGGGGCGACGACGCCATCAAGTACCTGGCCGGCACGGCGGCGTCCGCGGCGCACTGACGGAAGAATCGCGAGGAGCATGGCGCGTCCGGTCACCGTCTTCGCCTGCCAGACCTGCGGCGCGCAGTCGCCCAAGTGGCTGGGCCGGTGTCCCGAGTGCGGGCAGTGGAACTCCTACGTGGAGGAGGTGCGCGCCGAGCCGGCGCGTGCCGCGGCGCCGGCGGCGGGGACTCCGGCCGCGGCCGTCCCCATCGCGCCGGCGGCGGCCTCGCGGGATGCCGAGGAGAGACCCCGCCTCTCGACCGGTCTTCCCGGTTTCGACCGCGTGCTGGGCGGAGGGCTCGTCCCGGGGTCCGTCGTGCTCCTCGGCGGCGAGCCCGGCATCGGCAAGTCGACGCTGCTCCTGCAGGCGGGCCGCGGGCTCGCGCAGAGGTCGCACGACGTCGACGTGCTGTACGCGAGCGCGGAGGAGTCCGTGCAGCAGGTCCGTCTGCGCGGGGAGCGGCTGGGCATCCGCGAGGAGCACCTCCTCGTGCTCTCCGAGACCGACGTCTCGCGCGTGCTCGCCGAGGCGGAGGCGCGGCCGCCGGCGGTCCTGGTCATCGACTCCGTCCAGGCGGTCCAGCAGCCGGACCTCTCGTCGGCGCCGGGCACCGTCTCGCAGGTCCGCGCGGCGGCGGGCGAGCTGACCCGCTACGCCAAGCGCCGCGGCGTCCCCGTCCTGCTGGTCGGCCACGTGACCAAGGACGGCTCGCTCGCCGGGCCCAAGTCGCTCGAGCATCTCGTAGACGCCGTCGTCTCGATCGAGGGCGACCGCAGCTCGGCGCGGCGGCTCCTGCGCGTCACGAAGAATCGCTTCGGCCCCGTCGACGAGATCGCCCTCTACGAGATGACGGGCGAGGGCCTCGCGGAGCTGCCGAACGCGTCGGCGACGCTGCTGGCGGAGCGCCGCGCGGGGCTTCCCGGCAGCGCCGTGACCGCCGCGCGCGAGGGCACCCGGTCTCTGCTCGTCGAGATCCAGGCGCTGGTGGGGCCCGCGGCCGCCGGCTCGCCGCGCCGCGTGGCGATCGGCGTCGATGGCGGGAGGCTCGCGCTCCTGCTCGCGGTCCTGGAGGGTGCGGGGATCGCGCTCTCCTCGCGCGAGGTGTTCGTCTCGTGCACGGGCGGCATCGAGGTGTCGGAGCCGGCCGCGGACCTGGCGATCGTCGGCGCGCTGCTCTCCTCCGCCCGCGGCACGCCGCTGCCGGACGCGAGCGTCTTCTTCGGCGAGATCGGGCTCCTCGGCGAGGTGCGCCGCGTGCCCTCGGCCGCCTCGCGACTCAAGGAGGCCGCGGCCCTAGGATTTGGCACGGTGTTCCTGCCGTCCGGCAACGCGGGCGACGCGGCGGGGTTCCCCGACTTAGAGATTCATCCCGTGGATCGCGTCACGGAGCTCGTCAGCAGAGTGAGGAAGTGAGCAATTTTGGATTTTAGATTTGAAGAGAGATCGGCAAGCCGAATCTAGAATCAAAAATCTAAACTCTAAAATCTCTCTCACCCTTCACCCTTCCAGGTGCTCGGGGAGAGAGTCCGTGAGCTTCCGGTACGCGTCGAGGTACTTCTCGCGGGTGGTCCGCACGACGCCCTCCGGGAGCTTCGGCGCGGGCGGGCGCTTGTTCCATCCCGTCGACTCGAGCCAGTCGCGCACGAACTGCTTGTCGAAGGACGGCTGGCTGCGTCCCGGCGCGTAGTGGGCGGCGTCCCAGTAACGCGAGGAGTCCGGCGTGAAGGCCTCGTCGATCCACACGATGCGGCCATCGAGGCGGCCGAACTCGAGCTTGGTGTCGGCGAGGATGAGCCCGCGCGAGGACGCGTACTCGGCGGCCCGCGCGTAGAGCGAGAGCGTCAGCTCGCGCAGGCGCTCGGCCTCGCCCTCGGGAAGCGCCTTCGCCATGGTGTCGAACGAGACGTTCTCGTCGTGGCCGTGCTCGGCCTTCGTGGCGGGCGTGAAGATCGGCTCGGCCAGGCGGTCCGCCTCGCGAAGGCCCTTCGGCAGCGGGATCCCGCAGATGGCCCCGGTCTTCTTGTAGTCCGACCAGCCCGAGCCGACGATGTAGCCGCGGGCCACGCACTCGAAGGGGATGACCTCGCACTTCTTGACCAGCACGGAGCGCCCCGCGAGGAGCGCCGTGTCCGCCTGGAGCGCCTCGGGGAACCGGGCCACGTCGGTCTCGAGGATGTGGTTCTCGACGTCCGCAAACTTCCGGAACCAGAAATTGGACAGCTGCGTCAGGATCTTGCCCTTGTCCGGGATCCCGGGGGACAGCACGACGTCGAACGCCGAGATCCGATCGCTCGCGACAAGAAGAAGTGAGTCGCCCAGGTCGTAGAGCTCGCGGACCTTGCCGCGGCGGGACAGAGTGGCGGCGGCGAGGTGGGTCTCGGTGATGGTCGTCATGGGGGGTGGAACTTAGCACAGTTGCCCTCGGCAACGTTGTATCGTTGCGCGCCAGGAACAGGTCGTTGAGAGCGCCATGCGAATTCGTCTGACAGAGTCGGCTCCCCGAGGCGGAGGGGCGTCCGCGAGGATCGCGCTGCTCCACGAGGGCCGCGATCCGTCGGCCGGCGTCCGGCCGTCCGTCCGCGCCGCGGTGCGCCAGGCGGTCCGCGCCGCGCGCTTCCGGGGCGAGGAGAAGGAGGTCGGATCGGCCGGGTCGTGGACGCTCCTCGGCCTGGGCAAGGCGCCCGCGTCGCCGGGGCGGCTCCGGGCGATCTTGCGCCGGGCCCTCAAGGACGGCGCCCGGAGCCCGGGCGGCGCGGCGATCGTGTTCGACGGGGGGGTATCCGCCGAGACCCTGCGCGCCCTCCTTCCCCAGATCGCCTCCGCGGACTACCGCTTCGACCGCTACAAGAGCCGCCCGACGCCTCGGAAGCCGAAGGGGGAGTCCGAGGCGGCTGAAAAGGTCGTCGACGTCGTGACCCCACCCGGCGTCGACGCGAAATCCCTGGCGCGCGAGGCGGAACGGGCGCGGGCCCTGGCCCAGGCGTCGGCGTGGGCGCGCGATCTCGGGAACACGCCCGGCAACGACCTCGGTCCCCGCGAGTTCGCCAGGGAGGCGGGCGTGCTCGCGAAGCGGCACGGCCTCCGCTTCGAGGTCCTCGACAAGGCGGCGATCGAGCGCGAGAAGATGGGCGGGCTGCTCGGCGTGAACGCGGGGAGCGCGCGGCCGCCGGTGTTCCTGATCGGCGAGTACGCGCCGAAGGCGGCTCGCGGCACGGCGGTCCTCGTCGGCAAGGGCATCACCTTCGACAGCGGCGGCATCTCGCTCAAGCCCGCCGCGTCGATGGGCGAGATGAAGTACGACATGATGGGCGCGGCGACCGCGTTCGCCTGTCTGGCGGCCGCGAAGGAGCTCGCGCTTCCGGTCCGCCTCGTGGCGCTCGCGCCGGTGACGGAGAACATGCCGGGCGGCAGCGCCACGCGGCCGGGCGACATCCTCCGGATGCGCAATGGCAAGACGGTCGAGGTCGACAACACCGACGCCGAGGGGCGGCTCATCCTCGGCGACGCGCTGTCGTACGCCGAGAAGTTCCGGCCCGACGTGATGATCGACTTCGCGACCCTGACCGGAGCGGTGCTCATCGCGCTCGGCAGCGAGTGCGCCGGTCTCATGACTCCCGACGACCGCCTCGCGCGGGAGCTGACCGAGGCGGGCGAGTCCACGGGCGAGCGCGTGTGGCGGCTGCCGCTGTGGAGCGAGTATCGCGAGAACCTGAAGTCGGAGTGGGCCGACATGCGGAACACCGGCGGGCGCTCCGCCGGGACAATCAACGCCGGCGTCTTCCTGAGCGAGTTCGTCCCGCCCGGCGTCGCCTGGGCGCACGTCGACATCGCGGGCGTCGCCCACTTCGAGCGCGAGCAGGGCGGCTGGCCCGCCGGCGCCACGGGCTTCGGCGTCGCGCTCGCAATCGAGTTCCTGCAACGGCGCTTCGGGAGCGAGGGCGCCGCGGCGTCCGGCTCTCCGCGCCGCGAGAAGCCGCGCCGGGCGTGAGCGGACGGCCCGATCGGGTCGCCCTCGTCACCGCCGCGAGCCGCGGCATCGGCGCCGCGTGCGCACGGACGCTCGCCGCGCGGGGCTACCGGGTCTCGCTCCTGGCGCGCTCCGACGCGGTCCACGCGCTGGCGGCGGAGCTCTCCGGGATCGCGGTCGCGGGATCGGTGGAGGTGGCGGAGGACCTCGCGGCCGCGGTCGAGCACACGCTCTCGAGGTACGGCCGGATCGACGCCGTCGTGAACAACACGGGGCATCCGCAGAAAGGCGATCTCCTCTCCGTCGACGACGCCAGTTGGCAGCAGGGGTTCTCCTTGATCCTCCAGAGCGTGATCCGGATGGCCCGCCTCGTCACGCCGGTGCTCCAGCGCCAGGGCGGCGGCGCGATCGTCAACGTCTCCTCGCTCTGGGCGGTCGAGCCGCACCTCGACGCGCCCGTGTCCTCGACCCTTCGGGCCGCGCTCTCGAGCTTCACCAAGCTCTACGCCGACCGCTACGCGGCGGAGGGGATCCGGATGAACTGCGTGCTGGCCGGTTTCGTCGACACGTATCCGGTGGCCGAGAAGTTCTCGCGCCTGATCCCGATGCGGCGCGTCGCGGGGCCCGAGGAGGTCGCGCGCGTCGCCGCGTTCCTCCTGTCGGACGACGCGGCCTACGTCACGGGCCAGAGCGTCCGCGCCGACGGGGGCCTGACTCGCAGCTTTTGAGGCTTTGACTCCCCGGGGGCCGTCTGTTAGCGTCCGCCCACCATGCCGCTGCGCGAGTTCAAGATCGGGCCCGTCGGGGAGGAACTGTTCCCGAAATTCGTCGCCGGGCTCGCGGAGGCGTTCGACGACCCCGCGCGCGACCGCAACGTCGTCGTCCGCGACGCGCTCGCCCAGCTCTACCTGGGGCGCGAGATCGCGCACGACGAGGTCCTCCGCGACTCGAAGACGCCGCCCGCCATCCGCGCGCTCGTCGCGACGTTCGACCCGCGCAACGCGACCATGGAGGCGGAGTACTACAAAGAGATCGACCTCGAGAAGTGGGCGAGGGTCAAGCCGCTGCTCTGGTTCTGGCAGATGTTCGACCACTCCCCGGTGGGCCGCAACGTCCGCCTCGGGACGCAGATGCGCTTCATGCTGGCGAAGCGGATCTTCAAGAAATGCGGCGAGAAGGTGCGGATCTTCCACGAGGTCGAGCTGTCCTTCGGCTACAACCTCACGGTCGGCGACGGCGTCACCATTCACCGCAACGTCCTGATCGACGACCGCGGCGAGGTCGTGATCGGCGACGACGCGTCGATCTCGGACTACGCCAACATCTATTCGCACGCGCACGCCGTCGAGGACATCCACGACGTCAAACTGCACACGACCGAGATCGGGCCGCGCGCCCGCATCACCTACCACTCGGTCGTGCTGTCGGGCGTGAAGATCGGCGCCGACGCCATCGTCGGCTCGATGGGCGTGGCGTCCAAGCCGGTCGAGCCCGGCTGGATCGTGGGCGGCATTCCCGCGAAGCAGATCGCGCAGAAGTCCACGAAGTAGTTGTCAGTTCACAGTTTTCAGTTCTCAGTTCCGAACTGATGACTGTCCACTGTTGACTGTAGACTTCCTTCGTCCACGAAGTAGTTGTCAGTTCACAGTTTTCAGTTCTCGGCTCCGAACTGATAACTGTCAACTGTTGACTGTAGACTTCCTTCGTGCACGAAGTAGTTGTCAGTTCACAGTTTTCAGTTCTCAGCTCCGAACTGATAACTGTCCACTGTTGACTGTAGACTTGCTTCGTGCTGCGCCGGCTCAGGATCAAGAACCTCGCCATCGTCGAGGACCTCGAGCTCGAGCTGACCGAGGGCCTGACCGTGGTCACGGGCGAGACGGGCGCGGGCAAGTCCATCCTGGTCGACGCGCTGGCGCTCCTCGCGGGCGGCCGCGGATCCTCCGAGCTGATCCGGGAGGGGGCCGACCGGCTCACGGTCGCCGGGGAGTTCGACGCGGACGCCGCGGTGCGCGAGGTCCTCGCACAGGCGGGGCTCCTCGAAGCCGAGTCGGACTCCGTCCTCCTGCGCCGCGAGCTCTCGCCCGACGGACGCGGCCGGGCCTTCGTGGAGGACGAGCCCGCCGCGGTCCGGACGCTCGCGCGCGTGGGCGAGACGCTTCTCGCGATCCACGGACAGAACTCCGAGCTGGAGCTGATGGCGGCGGGTGCGCCGCTGGATCTGCTCGACGCGTTCGCCGGCGCGCAGGCGGAGCGCGACGCCGTCGCGGCCGCGGCCGCGCACTGGTCCGAGACGCGCGAGCGGCTCGAGGCGCTCGAGGGGTCGCGGCGCGAGCGGGGCGCGCGGCTCGAGATGCTGGAGTTCCAGATCCGCGAGATCGACGCGGTCTCCCCGGTCGAGGCCGACGAGGTCGAGCTGCCTGCCGAGCGCGACCGCCTCCTGCACGCGGACCGGATCCGTCAGTTCGGCGAGGCGGCGCTCAGGGCGCTCTCGGAGGACGAGGGCTCCGCGGCGGACCGGCTCGGCGAGGCCGCGCGCGCTTTCGCGGAGCTCGCCTCCATCGACCCCCGCGACGCCGGCTACCGCGACGAGGCCGAGGAGCTCAAGCGGCGGGTGACCGACCTCGCCGCGGCCGCGCGAGACGCCGCCGGCGCGATCGAGGCCGATCCCGACAGGCTGACCGCCCTCGAGACGCGCCTCGGCGAGATCGCGCGGCTCAAGCGCAAGTACGGCGGGTCGGTCGCGGAGATCCTGCGGCGCGCGGCGGAGCTCCGCGCCGAGGCGTCCGACCTCGCGCACATCGAGGACGCGCTCGACCGCCGGCAGCGCGAGGAGGCGTCCGCGGCGAAGGCGTACGCGCAGGCGGCGGCGGCCCTCGGCGCGACGCGGCGCGAGGCCGCGCCCCGCTTCGCCGGGGCCGTCGAGAAGGAGCTCCGGGGTCTCGCCCTCGAGAAGGCGCGCCTGCGGGTCGTACTCGAGGCCCTCGACCCCCCTGCAGCCGGCGTCGGCGCCGGCGGCGCTCCGCGTTCCGGCGGCCTCGAGGCGGCGACGCTCCTCTTCGCGCCCAATCCCGGGGAACCCGAGAAGCCGCTCGAGCGGATCGCCTCGGGGGGCGAGCTCTCGCGCGTGCAGCTCGCGATCCGAACCGTCTCGGCGGGGCGCGGGCGGAAGGGACGGACGCTGATCTTCGACGAGGTCGACGCGGGCATCGGCGGGCGCGTGGCCGAGGTCGTCGGCAAGAAGCTGCGCGCGCTCGCGCGCGCGGACCAGGTCCTGTGCGTGACGCACGTGCCTCAGATCGCGGCGCTCGCCGATCGCCACTTCCTCGCGGAGAAGCGCGGCGTGCGCGGCCGCACGATCGCCTCGGTGCGAACGCTCGAGGGCCGGGAGCGGATCGAGGAGATCGCGCGCATGCTGGCGGGGGAGACCGTGCCGGAGACCGCCCTCAAGCACGCGCGCACGCTCCTGGAGGCCGCGGCGCGGTGAGCCCGATGAGCCGCGCGGATCGCCACTCGCGTTCGATCCTGTTTCCCGGCATCGGCGCCGCCGGCCAGGAGAGGATCGGCCGGCATGCGCTCGTCTTCGTGGGCGTCGGCGCGGTCGGCGCCGCGGCGGCGGAGATCGCGGTCCGCGCGGGCTTCGGCCGCGTCACGGTCGTCGACCGCGACGTCGTGGAGGCGTCGAACCTGTCGCGCCAGTTCCTCTTCGACGCCGCCGACGCCGAGGCCGTGCGCCCCAAGGCGGAGGCCGCCGCGGCGCGGCTGTCCGCGATCGATCCGTCGGTGCCGGTGCGGCCGATCGTCGCGGACCTCGATCCCGGCAACGCGAGCGAGATCCTCGCCGGCCACGACCTCGTCTTCGACGGGTCCGACAACTTCGAGACGCGCCTGCTCGTGTCGGACGCGTCGCGCGCGCTCGGGCTGCCCTCGCTGTACGCGGCATGCGTCGGGGAGGAGGGCCGCGTCGCGCTCTCGATCCCGGGCGCGACGCCGTGCCTGCGCTGCTACCTCGAGGCCCTGCCGCCGCCCGGCTCCGGGCCGACCTGCGACACCGCGGGCGTCGTCCCGAGCCTTCCGCCGCTGGTCGCCGCGATCGGGATGGGCGAGGTTCTCCGGTGGGCCGCGGGGGAGGCTCCCACTCGGGGCCTTCTCTCGCTGAGCGTCTGGACCGGCGGCTTCCGGTCGCGCCGGCTCTTCGAGAGCGCCCGGACGTCCCCGGCGTGCCCGGTCTGCGCCGGAGGCCGCTTCCCCGCGCTGGAGGCCGCCGCGTCGGACACGGTCAAGCTGTGCGGCCGGCAGTCCGTCCAGATCACGCCCGCGCGGCGCGTCCGACCCGACTTCGAGGCGCTGGAGAGCCGTCTCGCGCGGGTGGGACGCGTGCGCCGCTCGCCGCAGCTGCTCAACGCCGACGTCGAGTCGGAGGGACTGAGCCTGTCGATCTTCTCGGACGGCCGCTGCGTGGTGCGCGGGACGGACGACCCCGTGCGCGCCCGCGTGACCTACGACCGGTACGTCGCGGGATGAGCGTGCGGCGGGTCCGGCTCGAGCAGCTCCTCGCCTCGCCGTCGGAGGCCGCGGCGCTCGCCGCCACGCTGCGGGCCGGAGGCGTCGCGGCGGTGCCGACCGAGACGTTCTACGGCCTCGCGGCGGATCCCCTCAGCGAGAGGGGAGTCGGCCGGATCCTCGCGCTGAAGCGCCGCCCCGAGGGCAAGCCGCTGCTCGTCCTCTTCGGGGAGCGTTCCCAGCTCGCGCCGCTCGGCGTCTCCGCGTCCGCGGAATCGATCGACCGCTTCGCCGCGGTCTGGCCGGCGCCGTTGACCGTGGTGCTGCCGCTCGCCGCGCCGATCCCGGCCTCGCTCGGCCAGCGGTCGCTCGCCGTCCGGTTGCCGGCGCATGCCGCGCTCGCCGCGCTGCTCGAGCGCCTCGGTCCCGTCACGGGGACGAGCGCGAACCGCTCGGGCGATTCTCCGTGCTACCGCGCGGACGCCGTCGAGGAAGTCCTGGGCGGGGAGCTCGACGTGATCGTCGACGGCGGCACGACGCCGGGAGGTCTCGCGTCGACGCTGCTGGACGCGACGGTGGATCCACCGCGCGTGCTGCGCGCGGGCGCGTATCGCTGGCCTGCCGGAAGCCGCTGATCCTCCCGGTTTCCGCGGGCGGCAAGCCCGCTTCAACCATGCTAAATTGCGCGCTTTCATGGGCATCGTGCGCGAATACGCCGGGAAGTCTCCCCAGCTGGGAGAACGCGTCTACCTCGCCGAGACGGCGGCCGTGATCGGCGACGTCGTCCTCGGCGACGACGTGTCGGTCTGGTACAACTCGGTGGTCCGCGGCGACTGCAACTTCATCCGCATCGGAGCGCGCACCAACATCCAGGACAACTGCGCGATTCACGTGACGGTCCGGACGCACCCCACGATCCTCGAGGAGGAGGTGACGCTGGGCCACGGCGCGATCGTCCACGGCGCCGTCGTGCGCAAGGGCGCGCTCATCGGCATCCGCGCCACGGTCATGGACGGCGCGGAGGTCGGCGAGTCGGCGTTCATCGGCGCCGGGGCCCTGGTCACGCCGCGGACGATCGTCCCCCCGCGCACGCTCTGGCTGGGCGCCCCGGCGAAGCAGGCGCGCGTGCTCTCCGACGCCGAGGTGGAAGACCTGCGGAAGTACCACCTCAACTACCTCGGCTACAAGGAGGAGTACTTCAAGGTCGACGGGAAGTGGGCGCGGTGAGCGAGCGGATCCGGGCCGCCAAGGGAACGCACGACCTCTTCCCCCCGCTCAGCGAGAAGTTCGCCGCGGTCGAGGACGCCGCGCGGCGCGTCTTCGGGTCATTCGGCTACGGAGAGATCCGCACGCCGATCTTCGAGAGCACCGATCTCTTCGCGCGGTCGGTCGGCGACACGACCGACATCGTCCACAAGGAGATGTACACGTTCGCGGACCGGAAGGGCCGGTCGCTGACGCTGCGGCCCGAGAACACGGCCGGCGTCGTGCGCGCGCTGGTCGAGAGGGGTTTGCAGGAGATGCCGCGGCCCATCCGGCTCTGGTACGCGGGCCCGCAGTTCCGCTACGAGCAGCCGCAGGCCGGGCGGTACCGGGAGTTCCGCCAGATCGGCGTCGAGCTGCTCGGCGTTCCGGGGCCCGCGGGCGACGCCGAGGTCCTCACGATGCTCTTTCAGTTCCTGGGAGAGCTCGGCTTCACGGACCTGGTGGCGAACCTCAACTGCATCCCGAAGGGGGAGGCCCGGCTGGCCTTCTCGCGCGCTCTCCAGGAGCACGTGCGGCCTCACCTCGCGCGGGTCGGCGCCGAGGACCGGCGCCGCTTCGACCAGAACCCGCTGCGCCTGTTCGACTCGAAGGACCCCGAGGTCCGGCGCATCCTCGAGGGCGCTCCGGCCACGCTCGACTTCCTCGACGACGCCTCCCGCGGGCACCATGAGGAGCTCAAGCGCCTCCTCGCGCCGGGCGGGATGCGGTTCCGGGAGGACCCCTCGATCGTCCGGGGTCTCGACTACTACACGCTGACGGTCTTCGAGGTCGCCTCCGAGCGGCTCGGCGCGCAGAACGCGATCCTCGGCGGCGGCCGCTACGACGACCTCGTGCAGCAGCTGGGCGGTCCGCCGACGCCGGCGACCGGCTTCGCGATCGGCGAGGATCGCCTGGTCGAGGCCATGACGGCCGACGCGCGCGTCGAGAAGACGCTCTTCTACGTGGTGCCGGACTCGCCGGACGACTTCGTCTACGCGCTGGACGTCGCGAGCGCGATCCGGGCGCTGCACCGCGACGCGGTCGTCGAGACGGACCTCCAGGGCCGGGGGATCGTCAAGGGGCTGTCGCGGGCGGGACAGGTGGCGAAGGACCCGTCGCGCTACGCGTTCCGCGTCGGACGCATCCACGCCGTGCTCCTCGGGCAGAAGGAGCGCGAGGGCGACGCCGTGACGCTCAAGGATCTCTCCTCCGGCGAGCAGCAGTCTTTCCCGAGGGCGCAGCTGGCCGAGCGGCTCGGGGCGGCGAGGGAGCGCTGAGAGGATGACGCCATGACGGCGCCGAGCACGAAGCGGCAACCCGCCGGAGAGCTGCGCGCGAAGGACGCCGGACGCACGGTGCTGCTGAAGGCCTGGGTGGCGCGCCGCCGGGACCTCGGCGACCTGATCTTCCTGACGCTGCGCGACCGCAGCGGCTTCGTGCAGGTCGTCTTCGACAGGCAGCGCTGCCCCGCGGAGGCCGTGGCCGCGGCGGGGGAGGCGCGGAGCGAGGACGTCGTCGCGATCGAGGGAGAAGTCGTGCTCCGGGCGGAGGCGCAGCGCAACGCCGAGCTGGCGACGGGAGAGGTCGAGGTCGTCGCGGCGCGGCTCGAGTTCCTCTCGCGCGCGCAGACGCCGCCGTTCGTGGTCGAGGACCGCACGAACGCCACGGAGGAGCTGCGCCTCGAGTACCGCTACCTCGACCTGCGCCGTCCCGCGCTGCAGAAGAACTTCGTCCTGCGCGACGAGATCGCGTTCCGGGTGCGCCGCGTCCTCCACGAGCGCGGGTTCCTCGAGGTCGAGACCCCGATGCTGACGCGCTCGACGCCGGAGGGAGCGCGCGACTTCCTGGTGCCCTCGCGCGTGCACCGCGGCCAGTGGTACGCGCTGCCGCAGTCGCCGCAGCTCTTCAAGCAGATCCTGATGGTCTCGGGCTTCGAGAAGTACTTCCAGATCGCCCGCTGCTTCCGCGACGAAGACCTTCGCGCCGACCGCCAGTTCGAGTTCACGCAGATCGACCTCGAGATCTCCTTCCCGACCGAGGAGGACGTGTTCGACACGGTCGAGGCGTTCCTGGTCGAGGCCTTCGCCGCGGCGGGCATCCGGGCCGAGCGGCCGTTCCCGCGCCTCACGTACCGCGAGGCGATGGACCGGTACGGCACCGACCGCCCGGACCTGCGCTACGCGCTGCCGCTGACGAATCTGACGGAGGCCGCGCGCGGGACCGCGTTCGCGCCGTTTCAGAAGGCCCTCGAGTCCGGAGGGACGGTGCGCGGCCTGCGGATCCCCGGCGGGGCGGCCGCGTCGCGAAAGCGGCTCGACGAGATGGCGGCGAAGGCGAAGGAGCTCGGCGCCGGTGGCCTCGTGTGGGTCAAGGTCCTGGGCGGCGAGGTCTCCTCGCCGGCGAAGAAGGGCCTGACGGACGCGGAGATGCGGCGACTGCTCGACGCGTCGTCGACCGCCGACGGCGACCTGCTCCTGATCGTCGCGGACAGGGAGGGGCCGGCGCTCGCCTCGCTCGCCGCCCTGCGGGCCGAGGCCGCCCGCGAGGCGAAGCTCGTCGACGAGTCTCGATACGCCTTCTGCTGGGTCACCGAGTTTCCCCTTCTCGGCCAGGACGAGCACGGGAACTGGTTCCCGATGAACCATCCGTTCACGGCGCCGCGGGAGGAGGACGTCGACCGGCTGGAGTCCGACCCGGGCAGCGTTCGCGCCCGCGCCTACGACGTGGTCGTCAACGGCTGGGAGCTCGGCTCGGGCTCGATCCGCATCCACCGCGCGGACCTGCAGGAGCGGATCTTCCGCCGGCTCGGGATCGGCGAGGAGGAGGGGAGGGAGCGGTTCGGCTTTCTCCTCGAGGCGCTCCGCTACGGAGCGCCGCCCCACGGCGGCATCGCGCTCGGCCTCGACCGCATCTGCGCGATCGCGGCGGGGGCGTCGTCGCTGCGCGACGTGATCGCGTTCCCCAAGACGACGTCGGGGATCGACCTGATGACGAAGGCGCCGGCGCGCGTCTTCCCCGAGCAGCTCGCCGAGCTGGGCCTCGAGCCGCCCAAGAAGACCGGGGCGTGAGCGCGCCGCGGGAGGAGCCCGAGCGGATCGAGACCCCGGGAACGGCGCCGAGCACGATCTGGGTCGGGGCGGGCCTCCTCGACGCCGCGGGCCGCTACCTCGCCTCGCCCTCGGGCCGCTTCCTGCTGATCGGCGCGGCCTCCGCGCGCCCGTGGACGGAGCGAGTCCGGGCGGCTCTGCCGGCCCCGCCGCTCCTCGACCTCACGATCGCCGACGGCGAGCCCGCCAAGACGCTGGCCTCGGTCGACGGGATCGCCGAGGCCGCCTTCGCGGCGGGCATCCGGCGCGACGACGCGATCGTCGCCGTCGGGGGCGGAGTGGTCACCGACCTCGCGGGCTTCGCGGCGGCGATCCTCCTGCGCGGCGTGGCGTGGAACGCGGTCCCGACCACGACGGCGGGCATGGCCGACGCGGCCATCGGCGGCAAGACGGCGGTCAACCACGCGCGCGGCAAGAACCTGCTGGGCGCGTTCCATCCCCCGCGCACGATCCTCGTCGACCCGCTCTGCCTCGTCTCGCTGCCCGACCGCGACTACGCCGCCGGCCTCGTGGAGGCGTACAAGGCGGCCTGGATCGCCGACGCGGCGCTGTCCGCCCGCGCGGGGGCGGCGCTTGCCGCGATCCGCGCGCGCGAGCCGGGGCCGCTGCGCGACCTCCTGGCGGGCGCCGCGCGCGTCAAGGCGCGGCTGGTCTCCGAGGACGCCCGGGACGCCGGCGCGAGACGCCTGCTCAACTTCGGCCACACGCTCGGCCACGCGCTCGAGGCGGCCGGCGGATATGGAACTCTCCGCCACGGAGAGGCCGTCGCGTGGGGGATCGCGGCGGCGCTCGAGATCTCCCGGCGCCGCGCGGGCCTCTCCGAATCCGACGCCGACGCGGTGCGCGCGGTGCTGCGCGGTCTCGGTCCCTTTCCCGCCCCCGTGCGCGATCCGAGCGTCCTCCGGCCCTTCCTGAGCCTCGACAAGAAGGCCACGTCGCGCGGGACGGCGGGCATCCTGCTCGAGGGAATCGGCCGGGCGCGGGTCGAGGAGACGGTGTCCGCGGAGGAATGGCTGCAGGCAGCCGCTATAATGTCGTTATCGTGACCGGCAGCGCCACGCGGCGTCGCATCCGCCTCTTCGTGCTC
This sequence comes from Thermoanaerobaculia bacterium, assembly GCA_036406835.1. GTDB lineage: Bacteria > Acidobacteriota > Thermoanaerobaculia > UBA5066 > Gp7-AA6 > DAHUXD01. The sequence continues at coordinate 7,411 of DASXAG010000098.1, read as the reverse complement.
CTGTCCGGCGCCCTGATTCTCGCTTCCCTGGTTCCCCTCCTCGTCGCCGAGGCCGTCCTCATCCGCCGCAATCGCAGCACGCTCGAAACGCTCGAGGAGAAGTACCTGACCCGCTCCTCGGCGGCGATCGCCGACCACATCACCGCCTTCTACCAGGCCGCCGACCAGCAGCTGACCAAGGCCATCGACGCCATCCGACTGGCCGAGCACCTGACCGGCAAGGACCCGTTCGGCTCGGCCGAGGGGCCCGACATCCTCGGCACGGTCCTGCGGGCGCCGGGCCAGCTCGCGGCCATCCGGGGCGTGAACCTGAGCGGCGAGGGCAGCTTCGTCGGGCCCGACCTTCACTCGAAGGAGATGGATTTCGAATTCCGCCGCGGCTTCGAGTCGGCCCGCGACGGGGTCAAGTACACGGGAGATCCCTTCGGCGTCCAGGAGCTCGGCACGGTCGCCGTCCTGGCGGCGCCCGTGACCGACGAGAAGAACAACCGGATCGGCGTCGTCGAGGGGCTCGTGTCCTGGCAGCCGATCGTCCGGGAGTTCCAGGACGAGCTCAAGCGCGACGCGAAGGCCACGCTGGTCGACGCCCACGGGAAGATCCTGTACCCGCCGGCCACCGGGGGAGCGGGCAACGCGCACCAGTCGTCCCTGGTCACCGATTTCGTCAAGTTCCCGGCCCGCGTGACGCGCTCCGAGAAGGCGCCGACGGGCGTCGTGCTCGCCTCGATCGCGCCGGTGGGCGAGCCGCCGTGGGGCGTGCTGGTGGAGCGGGATCGGGAGCTCGCCTTCGCGTCGGTCGACCGCATGGTGCGGGACACCGTCATCTGGAGCGCGATCTGCCTCGCGGGCGCCCTGCTCCTCGGAATCCTCTTCGCGAAGCAGCTCTCGCGGCCGATCACGCAGCTCGCCGACTCGACGCGCGCGGTCAGCGAGGGGCAGTACGGCACCCGGGTCGAGGTCACCGGCACGGCGGAGATCGCGGACCTCTCCGAGAACTTCAACCGGATGAGCGAGTCGATCAAGGACGCCTTCGAGCGCGTGCAGAAGGCGGCGCGCGAGAACCAGGAGCTCTTCCTCTCGTCGATCCGCGCCCTCGCGGCGGCCATCGACGCGAAGGATCCCTACACGCGCGGCCACTCCGAGCGGGTCGCCCGCTACGCGACCGCGATCGCGAAGGAGATGGGGCTGTCGGCCGAGGAGGTGCGGAAGACCCGGCTCTCCGCCCTGCTCCACGACGTCGGCAAGATCGGCGTCGACGACCGCATCATCCGCAAGCCGACGGCGCTGACCGACGAGGAGTTCGAGCTGATGAAGGCGCACCCGTCGAAGGGCGCCGCGATCATGGAGGCCATTCCGCAGATGGCCGACATCATCCCGGGAATGCGGTGGCACCATGAGAAGTGGGAAGGCGGCGGCTATCCCGACGGCCTCAAGGGCGAGCAGATCCCGGTGCAGGCGCGGATCGTCGCCGTGGCCGACGCCTTCGACGCGATGACGACGACCCGTCCCTACCAGAAGGCCATGGAGGTAACCTACGTGCTCGAGAGACTCCGCGAGATGGCGCACAAGCGATTCCACTACGACGTCGTCGAGGCGCTCGTCAGCTCCTACGGCAAGGGCGACCTGATTCCCCGCGACCGGTCCGCCGCGGCGCCGGCTCCGGCCCCGCTGCGCGGCGCCGGGACGGCGGCCCGATGAGGCGCCTCGCGGGCCGGCTCGCGTTCGCCGCCGCGCTGGGCGGCGTGCTCGCCGGCGGCGCCGGCTGTCATCGGATCACCAAGCCGAAGACCTCCTCGGAGCTCCTGCTGACCGAGCGCATGGCGCAGGTCCTGCTCCGCGACAACCAGCCGGTGGACGCCGAGCGGGCCTTTCGCGAGGTGCTCAAGTACGACTCCCGCAACGCCGAGGCGCTCGACGGTCTGGGCAACGCGCTCACGATGCAGGGGCGCTTCAAGGAGGCGATCACCTACCTCGACAAGGCGGTCTCGATCGATCCGTTGAACGGGTCCTTCCGCAACAACCGGGGCGTGGCGCGGATGGAGATGGGCCTCTACCAGGAGGCCGGCGAGGACTTCGACGCCGCCGAGAGCTCGCCCAATCCCGACGACAAGCTGTCCGCGAGCATCAACCGCGGACGCCTGCGCCAGCGTCAGGGCGACTTCAAGGCCGCCGAGCACGAGTTCAGCATGGCGCTCGCGCGCGATCCGAAGTCGTTCGCGGCGCTCCTCGGCCGCGCCGTCGCGCGCGAGTCCAAGGGCGACCTCGAGGGCGCCGCCGAGGACTACCTGAGCTGCGTCAAGATCGACTCCATGAGCGCCGAGGCCAACTTCCGTTTGGGCGTCTGTCTCGTGTCGCTCAAGAAGGGCGATCTGGGCCGCCGCTACCTCCAGCGCGCGATCGACCTCGACCCCAACGGCGACGCGGGCACCAAGGCGCGCCTGCTGATGCAGGGGACGCCGCCGTCCTAGCCTCTCCGGGAACCTGATACCTTCTCCCCCGATGGTCGACGAGCCGAGCGGAAATCCGCCCGCCCGCGGGGGATTTTTCGCGAAGATCAAGCGGGGTCTCTTCATGACCCACACCGAGATCCTCGAGAAGCTCGGGACGGCGGTCAAGAAGGGGCTCGGCATCGACGAGGCGGTCCTCGAGTCGCTCGAGGAGGCGCTCCTCTCGTCGGACGTGGGCGCGGACACGGCCGCTGCGCTGGCCGAGCGCGTCCGGGAGCGCTCGAGCCTGTCGGAGCGCAAGGACCTGGCCGGGCTCCGCGAGATGCTGCGGAGCGAGATCGAGGGCATCCTCGCCACGGCGCCGCGCGCCGGGGCGCGGGCGGACGTGCCGCTGCACGTCACCTTCCTGGTCGGCGTCAACGGATCCGGAAAGACCACGACCGCCGCCAAGCTGGCCGCCCGGGAGAAGCAGGCCGGCCGGCGCGTGCTGCTCGCCGCGGCCGACACGTTCCGCGCCGGCGCGATCGACCAGCTGCAGACGTGGGCCGACCGGCTGGGCGTCCCCGTGGTGCGCCACAGCGAGGGTGCCGATCCCTCGGCCGTCCTCTTCGACGCGCTGGCGGCCGCGAAGGCGCGCCAGGTCCAGTCGCTGATCGTGGACACGGCGGGCCGGCTGCACACCAAGAAGAACCTGATGGAGGAGCTCTCCAAGATGCGGCGCATCGCGGCGCGCGAGGTGCCGGGGGCGCCCCATCGGACGCTGCTGGTCCTCGACGCGACGACCGGAGTCAACGGCCTGACGCAGGCGCAGCGATTCGTCGAGGCCGCCGGAGCCGACGGCGTCGTGCTGACCAAGCTCGACGGAAGCGCGCGCGGCGGCATCGTGCTCGCGATCTACCGGGAGCTCGCCCTCCCGGTCGTCGACGTCGGCGTGGGCGAGAGCGTCGAGGACCTCGTCCCCTTCGATCCGTCGGAGTACGCGCGCGCTCTCCTCGAGGATCCGACGGAGGCGGCGCCCGCCCCGACGCCCGCGTGACGGCGTGAAGGCGGGCGGCGTCGACCTCGCGCACCTCGACCGCGCGCTCGCTCTGGCGGAGCGCGGCCGCTACGGAACGCCGCCGAACCCGATGGTCGGCGCCGTGATCGTGCGGCGGGGGCGCGTGGTCGCCGAGGCGTACCACCGCCGCGCGGGAGGCGACCACGCGGAGATCGCCGCGCTCCGGGCGGCCGGATCGAGGGCGCGCGGCGCGGACCTGTACCTCACGCTCGAGCCGTGCGTCCACCAGGGGCGCACGCCGCCCTGCGCGCCTCGCGTCGCCGCCTCCGGGATCCGGCGGGTCGTCGTCGCCGCGACGGACCCCAATCCGCTGGTCTCGGGCCGCGGCGTCCGCGCCCTCCGGCGGGCCGGCGTCGAGGTGACGCTCGCCCCACCGGCCTGGCGCGACCGGGCCGCCGAGCAGAACGCGAAGTTCCGCGAGTTCATGGAGAATGGCCGCCCGCTCGTGCTGGCGAAGTGGGCCGCGACGCTGGACGGCCGCATCGCCTCGGCGCGGGGCGAGAGCCGCTGGATCACGGGAGAGGCCGCCCGCCGGCGGGCGCTCCTCCTGCGGGAGGAGTACGACGCCGTCCTCGTGGGCGCCGGGACGGTCCGGGCCGACGACCCCCGCCTGACGCGGCGGCTCGGGAAGGCGAGGGGGCGGCCGCACTGGAGGATCGTCCTCGACGGCCGGCTGCGCCTGCCCGAGACGGCGCGCGTCCTGCGCGGGCCGGGAGAGCGGGTCGTCGCCACCGCGCTGCCCGAGACGCATCCGAAGGCCCGGCGCCTCGCGGCCCGGGGCATCCGGGTCTGGAGCGTGCCGGCGACTCGTCCGCGCGCCTCGGGCGGCGGCGTGGACCTCGCGCGGCTGCTCCAGGTGCTCGCCCGCCACGGCGTGACGAGCCTGATGGTCGAGGGCGGGGGCGGGACGCTCGGCGCCTTCTTCCACGCCGGCCTCGTGAATCGGGTGGCGGTCTTCCTCGCGCCGCGCATCCTCGGCGGCGCGCGCGCGCGGGGCGCGGTCGAGGGCGCGGGATTCCGGCTCGCGGACACGCCGAGGCTCTCCGGCCTGCGGGTCGAGCGCGTCGGGGAGGACCTGCTCGTGACCGCGCGCGTTCAATAGACTCACGCCGATGTTCACCGGGATCGTGACCGGGCTCGGCACCGTGACGGAGGCCTCGCGCCGGGGCGGCGGGGTGCGCCTGCGCGTCCGACCGCCCGCGGGCTATCGGCGATTCGTCTCGGGCGAGAGCGTCTGCGTGTCCGGCGTGTGCCTGACGGCCGTGCGCGGGGGGCGCGAGCTCGTCGCCGACCTCTCCCGCGAGACGCTCGAGCGCTCGACGCTCGGCGGGCTCCGGCGCGGGTCGCGGGTCAACCTGGAGCGCGCGCTGCGCTGGGGCGACGCGCTGTCCGGACACTTCGTGATGGGCCACGTCGACGGGATCGCGCGCGTCCTCTCCGTCGAGGGATCCGGCAACACGCGCCGGATGACCTTCTCGATCCCGCGCGGCCTCTCCCGGTTCGTCGCGCCGAAGGGGTCCGTCGGCCTGGACGGCGTGAGCCTGACGGTGGCCGCGAAGCCGCCCGGGCGGGGCCGCTTCGAGGTCGCCGTGATCCCCGAGACCCGGCGCCGCACCACGCTCGGCCGGATCGCCGAAGGCGACGCCGTCAACTTCGAGGCGGACGTCTTCGCGCGGTATGGCCGAGGCGCCGTACGCCGCGCGGAACGGAACCCCCGCGGGGCGCGCCGTGTCCGTCCGCGAAGGGGCCGGCGCCGGTGATCGTCTTCGAGAACGCCCCGCAGCCCGCGGTGCGCGCCGGCGAGGCGGAGATCGGGGGCCGCCGCGTCGCGGGGCGCCTGCTCCCGTACGGCGCCGATCCGGACGCGGGGATGCTCCGCTTCGACCCGCTCACCCGGAGGTTTCCGCGGCGGCGCGAGGAGACCGTCGTCATGGTGGGTCCCGCGAACGCGGAGGCGTGGCGCGAGGCGGCGCTGCGGCTGCCGTCGGGCCCGGTGCTGGTGGGGCCCGGCGGCGACGGATCCGTCGAGGAGATTCGCGGGGCGTATCGCGCGGCGGCGGAGGGCGCGCTCGCCGCGGGCCGCGCGGTCTACCTGCTCGACCCGCCGGCGGACGGCATCCCGCGGCAGTCGGCCGCGACGGGGAAGGCCGGCATGGTCGCGCTCTGCGCGTACGCCGCCCGGTCCACGACGGCGTTTCCCGCGCTCGCGGCCGCGAGGACGCGGGGGCTCGTCTGCGGCGTGCTGTTTCCGCTGGTCCCCGGGTGGACGGCGGAGCCGGCCGCGATCGAGGCGATCCTCGGCGAGGCCGCGGCCGCGGGAGCGCGCGCGGCGACGCCGCTCGTCCCGGAGGCGGACGGCGAGGGGCGCCGGGCCATCGTCGAGGCGAGGACATTTCCCGTAGACGGCGACGGCGACGCCGCCGACATGGACGCCTTCTTCGCCTTGATCCACCACCGGGAGTGGGTCGGCGGCATGGTCGAGCGGCTTCCGGCGGTCCGCAGCCGGTGCGCCGCGCACGGCCTCGGCCTGCTGCCGCCCCGGCCGACCGGGCCGCTGGAGCCGGCCGGCAACGCCGCCGCGTCGGCCCGGCTGGAGGAGCGCGCCGAGCTCGACGCGCTGCCCGAGCACCGCGCCGCGGTCCTGCGCGCCGCCGTGCGCTGGATCGACGAGTCCGGACGGGACCTGGCGGCGGTCGCCCGCGAGGGGAACTTCCGGCGAGTATTTCCTTTCGACGACGTCGTGGCGTCCGAAGCCGAGGCGGCGCTCCGGCCATCCGAATGAACGCGCCGGCAGGCCTCTACGTCCACCTGCCGTACTGCGCCTCGCGGTGCGGCTACTGCGCGTTCGTCGTGACGACGGACGGCGCGAGCCGGGACCGGTATCTGGCCGCGCTCGAGCGGGAGGCGTCGCTGCTCGTCCCCGAGGCCGCCGGCGAGGCCTTCGACGCCGTGTATCTGGGCGGCGGGACGCCGTCCCTCCTGCCCGCCGCGTCGGTCGCGCGGCTGCTCGATTCGCTCCGCGCGCGCTTCGACGTCTCCGGCGACGCCGAGATCACGCTCGAGGCGAACCCCGAGGACGTCACGGAGGACGCCGTCGCGGCGTGGGCCGGGGCCGGAGTCACGCGGGTCTCGGTCGGCGTCCAGTCCTTCGAGGACGCCGAGCTGGGCGCCGTCGGCCGGCGGCACGACGCGGCGCGCGCGGCCGCGGCGCTCGAGGCCCTGACGCGCGCCGGCCTCTCCGTGTCGGGCGACCTCATCCTCGGCCTGCCCGGGCAGACCCCGCTCAGCTTCCGGCGCAGCGTCCAGCGTCTGATCGGCTCCGGCGTCGCGCACGCCTCGGTGTATCTGCTCGAGGTGGAGAAGTCGAAGACGATGGAGGAGGACCGGCGGCTCCGGCCGGACCGCTATCCCTCGGACGACGCGCAGGCGGACATGTGGCTCGCGATGGGCGAGGCGCTCGCCTCCGCCGGCCTCGCTCACTACGAGATCTCGAACTGGGCCGCTCCCGGCCGGGAGGCCCGCCACAACCTCAAGTACTGGACGCGGACCGCGACGCTCGGTCTCGGGGTCTCGGCGCACGAGTACTGGGCCGGCCGCCGGCGGGCGAACGTCTCGACGCTCGACGGCTACCTCGCGAGTCTCGCCGGAGGCGCGCGGCCGGTGGCGCTCGACCGGCTCGTCGACGAGGCCGAGGCGGCGCGGGAGGAGGTCTTCCTGGGCCTGCGGCTGGCCCGGGGAGTGGAAGAGGACGCGATTCGCCGGCAGATACAGATCGTGACGTTCGCGGACTCCTGCCTCCCGCGGGACTACGAGGCGTGGGTGGAGGCGGGAATCCTCGAAAAGAGGGAAAGCCGCGTCCGGTTCACGGAGCGCGGCTTCCTGGTTTCGAACGAGGTGCTGAGCCGGT
>DASXAG010000097.1:0-6783 GCA_036406835.1 Thermoanaerobaculia bacterium | reverse complement strand
CTGTGAGCTCTCTCCGCCAGCGGTTCCTCGCGAGAGAAACGCTCCTGGGCTGCTTCCTGACCTCTCCCACCGAGAGCTCGGTCGAGCTGCTGGCGCTCGCTCAGTTCGACTTCCTCGTGATCGACACGGAGCACGGCTTCTTCAACATCGAGTCGGTCGAGCGCATGGTGCGCGCCGCGGACTCCGCCGGACTGCCGTCCGTCGTGCGTGTTCCCAATTGTCAGGCCTCCGCCGAGACGGGCCGGGCGCTCGACGCGGGCGCGACCGGCGTCCTCTTCCCGCGAGCCGACGGCGTCGCCGCCGTGAAGGGCGCCGTCGAGAGCGTGAAGTTCGGCCCGATCGGCAAGCGCGGGCTCGCCGGGGTGCGCGCCAACCGCTATGGCACCGTTCCGCTGGACCACTACGTCGTCGAGGCCACCGAGGCGACGTCGGTGATGATCCAGATCGAGACGGCCGGCGCGCTCAACGTCGCCGAGGAGATCGCCGCCGAACGCTACGTGGATCTGCTGTTCGTCGGGCCGAACGACCTCTCGCAGGCGCTGGGCGTCGCGGGCCACTACGACGACCCGCGCTACCGCGCCGCGGTGCAGCGCGTCGGCGCCGCGGCGAAGGCGGCGGGCCGCGGAGCGGGAATCATGCTGCGGCGCACCGACCAGATCGCCGACTTCGCCGCGCTGGGCTTCCACGTCTTCACGACGAGCGACCGGACGCTGCTCGCGGAGTCGGCGCGCTCGTGGCGGGCGGCCCTCCGGAAGGCGTAGGATCGCGTCGGGCGAGCCCCATGCGCTACCGGTACTCCGACTACCCCGTCGATCTCCTCCGCCAGCTCCTCACGATGCAGGAACTCGTCAAGCTCTTCCTCCAGCTCGTGCTCCAGACGGGCGGCGACGTCGAGGAGGCGCTTCGCTGGATGAAGTACCTCCAGGATCGCGGCATGATCGACCCCGGAATCGACCTGGAGGAGTTCCGCAAGGAGCTCCAGAAGTCCGAGATGGTCGAGGACAAGGGCGGCACCCTCCAGCTCTCGGCCGCCGGCGAGCGGCGGATCCGCCGCTCCGCGCTCGAGGAGATCTTCACCTCGCTGACCAAGGCCGGCTCCGGCTACCACGCGGTGCCTCGGAGCGGCGCGGGAGGCGAGCTCCTTCCCGAAACGCGCCGCTACGAGTTCGGCGACAACCCGAGCGCGATCGACGGCGTCCGCACGATCGGCAACGCGGTCAAGCGCGACGCCGAGGACATCACGCTCCAGCCCGACGACTTCGAGGTCCACGAGGAGGAGCACCTGACGTCCTGCGCGACCGTGCTCGCCATCGACATCTCGCACTCGATGATCCTCTACGGCGAGGACCGCTTCACCCCGGCCAAGAAGGTCGCGCTCGCCATGGTCGAGCTGATCCAGTCGAAGTACCCCAAGGACTCGATCGACGTCCTGCTCTTCGGCGACGACGCGAAGCGGGTGCCGATCTCCGAGATCTCGAAGACGCAGGTCGGCCCCTTCCACACCAACACCAAGGCGGGCCTCGCGCTGGCGCGCAAGCTCCTGGTCCACCGCAAGAACCCCAACAAGCAGGTCTTCCTGATCACCGACGGGAAGCCCTCGGCGATCTGGGAGCGAGGGCAGCTCTACAAGAATCCCTTCGGGCTGGACCTGAAGATCGTCAACCGCACGCTCGAGGAGGCCGACGCCTGCCGGCGCGACGGCATCACGATCACGACGTTCATGATCGCGACCGACACCTACCTGGTCGAGTTCGTCGACAAGCTCACGAAGATCAATCGCGGCCGCGCGTACTACGCGTCGCCGTACAACCTGGCCGAGTTCCTGTTCACCGACTACATCCGGAACCGCAAGAAGTTCCTGCACTAGGGCCCGATCCCCGCGGACCCGCCCGCGGAACATGAGCCTCAGCTAAAGACGGGCTCACCGCGCCGGCGTCGGCTAACATGTCCGCAACACTTCGACTCCGTCGCAGGGAAGGAGGCGCCATGCGATTCAAGATCGCCCTCGTGCTCGGGCTCCTGCTCGCCGCCGCCGATTCGAGGCCCGCACTCGCCACCTTCCACGAGATCATGGTCAAGGAGGTCTTCGCGGGCAGCGCCGCGCATCCGACCGCGCAGTACGTGCTGCTCCAGGCCTACGCGTCGGGCCAGAATCAACTGACCGGCCACAGCGTCCTCACGTTCGACGCGACCGGGGCGCCGACGGGCACGTTCACGTTTTCGGCGATCGTCCCGAACCCCGCCAACCAGATGACCGTCTTCGTCGCGACCGCGGACGCCGCGGCGATCTTCAGCCTGACGGCCGACCTGGCCATGACGGCCGTCCTCGACCCGGCGGGCGGCAAGGCCTGCTGGGACGGATCGACGCCGGACGACTGCGTCGCCTGGGGGAACTACACGGGCAGCGCGACGGGCGTGGGGACTCCGTACAACCAGGCCGTCGGATTGATCCCGGGATACGCCGCGCGCCGGCGGCTCGACATCTGCAACGGGACCGGCACGCTGGACGTCTGCGACGACACCGACGACAGCGCGAGCGACTTCATCACGGCGACTCCGCTCCCGATCACGAACCCCGGAGTCGTCGGAAGCAGGCCGCCGGCGACGTGCGGCAACGCGATCCTCGAGGGGCTCGAGGGCTGCGACGGCGGCGCCGGTTGCTCCGCGACGTGCCACCCCGTGCCCGCGCCGCTCGCGCCGGCGAGCCTCGCCGTCGATCTCGTCCCCGCCGCCGACTCGAACGGCAACGGCGTCTTCGACGTCGGCGAGACCGTGCGCGTGGACACGGCGTGGACGAACGGCGGCGGCGGCGACGTCGTCCTGACCGGGGAGATCACGAACTTCTCCGGTCCGACGACCGGGAACCCGCCCTTCCCCGACTACCGCATCGTCGACGGGGCCGCCGCCTACGGAACGCTCACTCCCGCCGAGACCCGCGGCTGCGGCCTCGACTCCAATTGCTACCAGGTCACCGCGTCCGCGACCAACCGCCCGTCGAGGCACTGGGACACGACCCTCGACGAGATCCTCAGCAACCTCGGCCTCAAGACCTGGACGCTCCACATCGGCAACAGCTTCGTGGACGTCGACGGCGATCCCCTGGTCGATCCCTTCTACAAGTCGATCGAGACGATCTTCCACAACGGCGTGACGGCCGGCTGCGGCGACGGCACGACGTACTGCCCGGTGCAGAACGTCCTGCGCCAGGAGATGGCGGTGTTCCTGCTCAAGGGGTTCCTGGGCGCCGGCTACGTCCCGCCGGCCTGCACGCCTCCCGGCCAGTTCACCGACGTCGCGTGTCCCGGCCTGTACACGGACTTCGTCGAGGACCTGAAGACGCGCGGCATCACGGGCGGATGCGCCGTCGGTCCGCCCGCGCTCTTCTGCCCGAGCGATCCGGTCACGCGCGCGCAGATGGCGCCGTTCCTGCTGAAGACGCTGCTGGGCAGCGCGTACACCCCGCCGGACTGCGCCGGCGTCTTCCAGGACGTCCCGTGTCCGGCGACGCCGCAGTTTCCGTTTTCCAACTTCATCGAGGACCTGAAGACGCGCGGCATCACGGGCGGATGCGCCGTCGGTCCGCCCGCGCTGTACTGCCCCGACAACCCGGTCACGCGCGAGCAGATGGCCGCGTTCCTGACGCTGACCTTCTCTCTCGTCCTCTACGGTCCCTGAGAGGTAGGATCGGCCGCGATCCGTGAGTCCTCTTCTTCTCGCGGCCGCGGCCGGCGGCGCGGCGGCGGCGCTCCTCGCCGTCGCCGTTCTTCCCGGACGGCTCGTCCGGAGGGCGCAGGATCGTCTTGCGACGCGGCTGCTCGCCGAGGAGACGGGCCGGTTCCAGCTCCTGACGCGCTCCGAATGGGTATCCGGAACCTACCGGCGATTGCCGGGAGTCCTGGGGCTGACGCACGAGGCCGTGGTTTTCCAGGGCCTGTTCGGCGAGAACGAGATCGTCGCGACCTCGCGCATCCACAAGATCGCGACGGGCCGGCGCATGGCGAGCGGACGGCGGCTCCTGCGGCTCGAGGTCCTGCGGCTCACGCGGACCGACGGCGGGGAGCTCGAGTTCGTGCTGGCGCCCGATTCCGCGTCGGCGTGGCGCAGCCACCTCGGACTCTGGGCGGTTCGGGAGCGTACGGCGGCCATGGACACGGTCGCGCCGGGGCGGAAATGACCCGGTTTTCCGTGGCGCGCCTTTTGCATATTTCCCGCTCGAATTTACTGTGCACGACGCCACCGGAACTGTCCGAACTCGATTCGTACGCCGCGCGCACGCCGCGCCGCCCCCGCTAGACCCTCGTCTTCCCCTCCCCGCCTCTCGCCCCGACGATCTCCTCCCGAAAAAGGAGCAATAGAACCATGCGCGCCGAAACCCCCGCGTCTCCGCGCTCCCCCCGATCGCCGCGCGCCCACCGTGTTCCTCCCGACGCGCCCGGCAACTTCCACGGATCCGGCCACGCGACGTCTCACGCCGACGGCCGGCTCGACAACCGCGAGCTCCTCGCCGCGCTGACGCGGCTTCGGAAGGGGGACTTCAACGTCCGCCTCGCGGCGGAGGGAAGCGGCGTCGAGGGCCGCATCGCCGACGCGTTCAACGACCTCGTCGAGCTCTCCCAGCGGATGAGCCTCGAGCTCGCGCGGCTCTCGCAGGTCGTCGGCAAGGAGGGCCGGATCTCGGAGCGCGCGTTCCTCGGCGACGTCCAGGGATCCTGGGCGGCCTCGGTCCGCTCCGTCAACACGCTGATCGCCGACCTCGTCCGGCCGACCGTGGACACCGCGCGCGTGATCGGCGCGGTCGCGAAGGGCGACCTCTCCCAGACGATGGACCTGACCTCCGAGGGCCGCCAGCTGCGCGGAGAGTTCCTCCGCACGGCGCGCACCGTCAACACGATGGTTCACCAGCTCTCCTCGTTCGCCTCCGAGGTCACGCGTGTCGCGCGCGAGGTCGGCACCGAGGGCAAGCTCGGCGGGCAGGCGCGGGTCAAGGCGGTCGCGGGCACGTGGAAGGACCTGACCGAGAACGTCAACCTGATGGCCGGCAACCTCACCGGCCAGGTGCGCAACATCGCGGCGGTCACGACGGCGGTCGCGAAGGGCGACCTGACCAAGAAGATCACCGTCGACGTCAAGGGCGAGTTCCTCGAGCTGAAGGCCACGATCAACACGATGGTCGACCAGCTCCGCTCCTTCGCCTCCGAGGTCACGCGCGTCGCGCGCGAGGTCGGCACCGAGGGCAAGCTCGGCGGCCAGGCGCGGGTCGAGGGCGTGTCGGGCACGTGGAAGGACCTGACCGACAACGTCAACTCGATGGCGGGCAACCTCACGTCGCAGGTCCGCAACATCGCCGACGTCACGAAGGCCGTCGCCCGCGGAGACCTCTCGCGCAAGATCACGGTCGACGTCAAGGGAGAGATCCTCGAGCTCAAGAACACGGTCAACACGATGGTCGACCAGCTCTCGTCGTTCGCGGCCGAGGTCACGCGCGTCGCGCGCGAGGTCGGCACCGAAGGCAAGCTCGGCGGACAGGCCGACGTCCGCGACGTGGCCGGCACCTGGAAGGACCTCACCGACAGCGTCAACTTCATGGCCGGCAACCTGACGTCGCAGGTCCGCAACATCGCCGACGTCACGACCGCCGTCGCGAACGGCGATCTCTCGAAGAAGATCACCGTCGACGTCCGCGGCGAGATCCTCGAGCTCAAGGACACCATCAACACGATGGTCGACCAGCTGCGCTCCTTCGCCTCCGAGGTCACGCGCGTCGCGCGCGAGGTCGGCACCGAGGGAAAGCTCGGCGGCCAGGCGAGCGTGCCCGGCGTCGCCGGAACGTGGAAGGACCTCACCGACAACGTCAACTTCATGGCCGGCAACCTCACCGGACAGGTGCGCAACATCGCCGAGGTCACGACGGCGGTCGCGAAGGGCGACCTCTCGAAGAAGATCACGGTCGACGTCAAGGGCGAGATCCTGGAGCTCAAGGACACCATCAACACGATGGTCGACCAGCTCCGCTCGTTCGCCTCGGAGGTCACGCGCGTCGCCCGCGAGGTCGGCACCGAGGGCAAGCTCGGCGGCCAGGCCGACGTGCGCGACGTGGCCGGAACGTGGAAGGACTTGACTGACAGCGTCAACTCGATGGCCGGCAACCTCACGTCCCAGGTGCGCAACATCGCCGACGTCACGACCGCCGTCGCCAAGGGGGATCTGTCGAAGAAGATCACGGTCGACGTCAAGGGCGAGATCCTCGAGCTCAAGAACACGGTCAACACGATGGTCGACCAGCTCTCCTCGTTCGCGGCCGAGGTCACGCGCGTCGCGCGCGAGGTCGGGACCGAGGGCAAGCTGGGCGGCCAGGCCGACGTCCGCGGCGTCGCCGGAACGTGGAAGGACCTCACCGACAACGTCAACTTCATGGCCGGCAACCTGACCTCCCAGGTCCGCAACATCGCCGACGTGACCAAGGCCGTGGCCAAGGGTGACCTGTCGCGCAAGATCACGGTCGACGTCAAGGGCGAGATCCTGGAGCTCAAGGCCACGATCAACACGATGGTCGACCAGCTCTCGTCGTTCGCGGCCGAGGTCACGCGCGTCGCGCGCGAAGTGGGCACGGAGGGAAAGCTCGGCGGCCAGGCCGACGTCCGAGGCGTCGCCGGAACGTGGAAGGACCTCACCGACAACGTCAACTTCATGGCCGGCAACCTGACCTCGCAGGTCCGCAACATCGCCGACGTGACCAAGGCCGTCGCCAAGGGCGACCTCTCGAAGAAGATCACGGTCGACGTC
>DASXAG010000096.1:0-57654 GCA_036406835.1 Thermoanaerobaculia bacterium | reverse complement strand
GTCGTCGCCTTCTTCGCCGGCCTCTCTCCGGAGAGCCTCGCGCTGCGGTTCCACGGGGCCCGCCGCGTCGATGCCCGCATGGTCGAGCCGTTCCTCGACCCCGACTGGAGCCGGCGCGGCGCGCTGCTCGGCTCCCTCGAGGGCGAGGTGGTGGCGCTCGCGAGCTACGAGCGCCTCGCCGGCCGCGACACGGCGGAGGTCGCGTTCGTCGTCGCCGACGGGCAGCAACGGCGCGGGATCGGGACGCGCCTGCTCGAGCAGCTCGCGGCGCGCGCCCGAGAGGAGGGGATCACCGAGTTCGTCGCCGAGGTGATGGCCGGCAACGCGCACGCCGTGCGGGTGTTCGCGGACACCGGCTTCGAGCTCGTTCGCGAGCTCGAAGGAGGCGAGATCGAGCTGCGGTTTCCCATCGTCGCCACGGGCGAGCTGGCCCTTCGCGTCGAGTACCGGGACCACGTCGGCGTCGTCGCCTCGCTCCGCCCCTTCTTCGAGCCGAGGTCGGTGGCGGTGATCGGAGCGTCGCGCCGCCGCGGCTCGATCGGCGGCGAGCTCTTCAGGAACATCCTCACCGCCGACTTCACGGGCGCTGCGTACCCCGTGAATCGTGGCGGCGAGGCGGTGGCGGGCGTCCGCGCGTACCGTGCGGTCGACGAGCTGCCCGAGCTCGTCGATCTCGCCGTGATCTGCCTTCCGGGCGGTCAGGTGCTCGAAGCGGCCGATGCCGCGCTGCGCCGCGGCGTCCGGGCGCTCTGCGTGATCTCGGCCGGCTTCGCCGAGATGGGAACAGAGGGGCGGGCCCGGCAGGACCGGCTGCTCGCGCTCGTGCGGGCTTACGGCGCCCGTCTGGTCGGCCCGAACTGCCTCGGGATCGCGGTGCCGCCGATCGGGCTGAACGCGACCTTCGCTCCGCGTCCGCTTCCGGCCGGGCGGATCGGCTTTTCCTCCCAGAGCGGCGCGCTCGGGCTCGCGCTGCTCGACTACGCGGCGGGACTGAACCTCGGCATCTCGAGCTTCGTCTCCGTCGGCAACAAGGCGGACGTCTCGGGCAACGACCTCATCCAGTACTGGGTCGAGGACCCGCGCACCGACGTGATCCTGCTGTACCTCGAGAGCTTCGGGAACCCGGTGCACTTCTCCCGGATCGCCCGCCGCGTGGCGCGCCGCAAGCCGATCGTGGCGGTCAAGGCCGGACGCTCGAGCGCCGGCGCGCGCGCCGCGTCGTCGCACACGGGGGCGCTCGCCGAGACGGACGAGGTCGTCGACGCGCTGTTCCGCCAGGCGGGCGTGATCCGCGCGCAGACGCTCGAGGAGCTCTTCGACGTCGCGATGCTGCTCGCGCACCAGCCTCTGCCGGGCGGGCGCCGCGTCGGCATTTTGACGAACGCGGGCGGGCCGGGGATCCTCGCGGCCGACGCGTGCGCGGCGCAGGGGCTCGAGCTCCCGTCGCTGTCCGCGGCGACGCAGCGCGCGCTCCGCGCGTTCCTTCCGCCGGCGGCGAGCGTCGGCAATCCCGTCGACCTGCTCGCGGCGGCCACTCCGGAGCACTACCGCGAGGCGGAGCGCGTCCTCCTCGCGGACGCGAGCCTCGACAGCCTGCTCGTGATCTTCATTCCTCCGATCGCCGAGAACACGGAGGCCGTCGCGGCCGCGATCGTGGAGGGCGCGACGGGCGCGTCCAAGACGGTGCTCGCGACGTTCCTGAGCGCGAAGGGCGCTCCGCCGATCCTCGCGCCGATCCCGTGCTACCCGTTTCCGGAGGCGGCGGCCGTGGCGCTCGCGCGTACCGCGGCCTACGCCGAGTGGCGGCGTCGGCCGGCGGGAAGCGTCCCCGACTTCGCCGACGTCTCGGTCGAGCGGGCTCGCACGATCGTCGACCGCAGCCTCGCGCGAGGCGGCGGATGGATCGGGCCGGCGGAGGCCGCCGAGCTGCTCGACGCGTTCGGCATTCAGACCGCGCCGCTCGCGCTCGTTCGCGACGCGGCCGGGGCCGCCGCCGCGGCGGCGCGCCTGGGATTCCCGGTGGCCGTCAAGGCCGTCGGCCCCGCGATCCTTCACAAGACGGAGGTCGGCGGCGTGCGCCTCGGTCTCGCGAGCGCGGCGGCGGTGGAAGCCGCGTGCCGCGAGCTGAAGGAGCGCCTCGGCGACGGGCTGACGGAGTACCTCGTCCAGGCGATGGTGCCCGGCGGCGCCGAGGTCATCGTGGGCGCGACCTGGGACCCGACGTTCGGTCCGCTCGTCCTCTACGGAAGCGGCGGCACGCTCGTGGAGCTCCTCGGCGACGTCGCCTTCCGCCTCCACCCGCTGACGGACGCCGACGCGGCGTCCATGCTCGACGAGGTCCGCGGCACGGCGCTCCTGCGCGGATACCGCGGCGCGCCGCGGCGGGACGAGGAGGCGCTGCGCGCACTCCTCCTGCGGGTGTCCGCGCTGGTCGATCGCTGCCCCGAGGTGCGCGAGATGGACCTCAATCCGGTCATGGTTCTCGAGCATGGCGTGCGCGTCGTCGACGCGCGGATCCGGATCGAGCGCCGTCCGCTTCCGCCGCCCTCCCGCCGCATCGCCTACTGAGCGGCGCGCGGGACCCGCGCACTCCGGCTCGCCTCCCGCAGCGCCGCGCGCGCGAGGAGCCGGGTCGAGTCGAGCAGCGGCAGCGGCGAATCCGCCTCGCCGATCAGGATCGGGAGCTCCGTGCAGGAGAGCGCGACGGCGTCGCAGCCGCGGCGCCGGCCCTCCTCGATCACGCCGCGGAGAGAGCTGCGCGCGGGCTCCTCGAAGCGCCCGTTGACGAGCTCGTCGAAGATGATCGCGTTGATGCGCTCCCGCACGTCGGGGGACGGCGTCTCGAACGCGATGTTCCGCGCCGCGAGCTTCGGCGGATAGACGGGGCCCTCCATCAGGTAACGCGTCCCGAGCAGCAGGAGGCGCCGGTGGCCCCGCTCCGCGGCCGCCGCCGCGACCTCCTCCGCGATGTGCAGCCACGGCAGCGGCGAGCGATCGCGGGCGAGGTCGATCGCCTGGTGCGCCGTGTTGTCGGGACAGATCAGGAAGTCGGCGCCGGCGCGGCGGAGCGTCTCGGCGGAGCGAAGGACGAGCGCGGCGGCGGCCTCCCAGTCCCCCGCCTCGATCGGACGCATGTACTCGGCGAGCGGGATCGTGTGGAGCGAGACCTCGGGATGGCCGTGCCTCCCGAAGAGCGTTGCTCCCTCGACACACAGCGTGCGGTAGCAGAGCGCCGCTCCTTCGGCGCTGACCGCCACGATGCCGACGTGTCGCGTCACCGGCGTCATCGTTCGAAGCGGCGCGGCCCGGGCCCCGCGTCCGGAGACTCGAGCCATGCCTCCGCCTCCTGGACGTCGGCGAACACCCGGCTGCGCGTGAAGACCCTCTGGGTGAACATCTCGAAGAGCCGCGCGATGCCGAAGAGCTCCTCGTTCTGCGCCACGACGGCAAGCGCGCCGAAGCGCACCTTCTTCGCCGCATTGCCCGCCCGGTGCGCCGCCGACTGGATCTGCCCGACGTTGGGGATCGACGTGATCCGGGTGAAATCGAGCAGCACGTCCGCGCCGGCGGGCACGCGAGCGTCGCGCTCGAGCTCGTCGAAGTGCGCGAGGACCTCCGGGAGCGTCGTCTCGCCCGTGCAGCGCGTGACGATGCGGCGGCGCTCCGGATCGATGCGATAGGTCACGGGCA
This sequence comes from Thermoanaerobaculia bacterium, assembly GCA_036406835.1. Classification (GTDB taxonomy): domain Bacteria; phylum Acidobacteriota; class Thermoanaerobaculia; order UBA5066; family Gp7-AA6; genus DAHUXD01. The sequence goes on along the minus strand of DASXAG010000096.1, from coordinate 53,964 downwards.
TAGGGACGTCGAATGATACCGAGGCGGGCGGTCAGGATTTCCCGAGGAGCCGGTCGACCAGCTTCGACGCGGAGGCGCCCTCCTCGACTCCCTGGAGTCCCGGAAGCGTCTCCCGGAGAGCGGCCAGCCTCGCGGGATCCGAGCCGAAGTCGTAGGCGAGGAGCACCGGCACCCCCGGAGGGATCGAGGCCGCGAGCGCCGCGGCGACGTAGAAGCCCTGGTTCGACGCGAGATGCGCCACCGCCCGCTCGCGGTCGCCGCCGAACCGCGCGCGGAGGCTCTCGCTGTCTCCGACGAGGTCCTCCGAGGGAGTTCTGTCGAAGACGACGTCCAGGAAGACGGCGTCGACGGCCCGCTCGGCGAGCAGCCGCCTCGCCGCCGCGGCGTCCGGCGCGTGCAGCCACTCGATCGAGGCGCCGGCGGGAGAGAGGCGGAGGAACGCGTCGCGGTACTCGGTCCCGTCCTCGACGACGAGGACCACACGAGGACGCGGCGTCACGCGCCCTCCTCGGCGGCCGGCAGCTCGACCGCGATTCCCTTGGCGAAGCCGGCGGCCGGCGGCGGCACGACCTCGAGTGAGCCGTCGCTCCGGCGCAGCAGCTCGGCGACGACGCCGAGCCCGCGCTCGGACTCGCGCGCCCGGATGCGCGCGGCGTCGATCCCGCCCGCGAGGTCGTCCGCGAGAACGAGACGCAGGCGCGCCTCGCCCGTGACCGCATCGCGGCGGCGCTCGGCCGACAGTCCCAGGCGCACGGTCGCGGTGTCGCCGCCGCGACGGCGCGCCTCCTCGAGCGCGTTGCCGAAGAGGTTGCGCCACACGGTTTCCCAGTCGGCGGCGGTGACGCGCACGCCCGGCAGGACGCCGTCCCACGCGAGCCCGCCGATCGCTTCGAGCTCCGGCGTCGTCACGTCGAGCTCCTCGGCGACCCGCTTGAGCAGCGCGCACAACGCGTCCGCGCGCACCGGGAGCACCGCGGCGCGCTCGACCGTGCGCGCGATCTCCGGTCCCGAGGAGAGCGTGAAGCAACCCGCCGCGCGCCGCAGGAGCCGCGCCGAGGCCGCCGCGTCGCGCTCGCGCTCCGGGTCCTCCGCCACGCGCCGCAGGCTCCGCCGCGCCTTGCGCAGCAGGGCGAGCCCACGGAGCAGCCAGGCGAAGACCGGGTCGCGATGGCGCAAGTTGAGCCGCACGCCGCCCCGGCGGGCGAGCCCCTCGAGGTCCGTCACCGCCGCGCCGGCCTCGGCGAGGAGGCCGCGCGTCCCGGCGTCCCCGTACAGGCGCGACGAGAGAAGCTCCGCGGCGGCGCGCCGGGCCTCCGCGCCGCCCTCCGAGAGCCGCGCGGCGGCGTCGGAGAGCAGCATGCCGCCGTGCTTGAGCACTTCGTGCCGGAGCCGTCCGACCACCGGGCGGGCGTCTTGAGCCCGGCCGGGATCCCTCGCCAGCCACTCCGCGAACGTCAGGCCCGAACGCCGGCGCCAGACGATCCAGCCGGCGATCGCGAGCGCGACCGCGGCCACCGCCGCCGCGACGAGCACGGTCGTCCTGCCGCGCGCCTCCAGGCGTGCGACGGCGGCGGCCGCCTCGTCGGCGTCGGCTCCCGCCGGCGCCTCGTCTCCGTAGCGGCGGTACAGGCGAAGGGCCTCGCGGCGGGACCCGGAGCGCTCCGCCGCGCGCGCCAGCACGATCAGCGCCTCGGTCGAGCCCGCCGCCTCGGCCTTCCGCCATGCCTCGAGCGCTTCCGCGCCGCGGTCCGGGAAGCGGCCGAGGAGGCGCGCGAGCTGCTCGGCGTTGGCGACGCGCGAGGGGTCGACGCGGATCGACCGCCGCAGCGCGTCCTCCGCCTCGCGCCACTGCGCACGCCTCACGTAGACCGCGGCAAGGAGCTCGGGCGCTGCGGCGAAGGCGGGATCGAGCCTCTCGGATTCCTGGAGCAGCCGGATCGCCTCCGCGTCGGCGTCGTCGCCTCCGCGCTCGAGGTGGACCTGCGCCTTCCTCCAGAGGTCGACGGCCGCGGAGGCCGGGGTGTCGGAGACCGGCGCGGCGGACGGCGTCGGTTCCTCCGTCGCGCCGCGCACGCGCCGCGACAGCGATTCGCGGAGCGCCGCGGCGTCGGCGCGTTCCCGGGAAGAGGCGCGCTCGAGGAACCGGTCGAGCCGCTCGAGGGCGCTGGGCGCGTCGCCGAACTCGGCCCAGCGCGTCGCCGAGAGGCGCAGCAGGTTCCGGAGGTCGGGACGTTGCGACGAAGCGCGGTCGAGCAGCCGCAGCGACTCCTCCTTGGTCCGCCGGTCCGGCTCCTCCCAGAGGAGGTTCGCGAGCGCCGTCTGCGCCTCGAAGCGGTCGGGCTCGGCGGCGAGCGCGCCGCGGTAGGCGCGGATCGCCGCCGCCCTCCGGCCGGCGCGCGTCTCGACCGCGCCGAGCGCGAGCAGGGCCTCCGTGTAGTCCGGCGCGAGATCGAGCGCGGCGTGCAGCCGCTCCCGCGCCTCCTGGAGACGGCCGGCCGCGAGCGCACGCTTGCCGTCCGCGAGGGCGAGGCGCGCCTCGGCGGGAGGGCCCGTCGAGGGCGGGGCGATCGCGTCGGCCTGCGCCTCGAGCTCGAGCTCCCGGATGCGCGCGGCGTATCCGTCCGCACGCTCCGCGCCCTCCGGGACGCGTGAGAGATCGTCGCGCTCGAGCGCGCGCGAGAGGTCCTGGTAGCGAACGACCGCCTCGCGCCACCGCCGGCGCGACTCCGCGCGCCGCGCCAGGAGGAGCAGCTCGGGCGGCGAGAGGCGTTTCGCGTCCTTCTCCGCGGCGGCGGCGAGAAGGTCCGCACCCTCCTCCTCGTCGCCCGCGGCGAAGGCGAGGTCGGCGGAGAGGAGCATCAGCCCGGCATCGGGCGATCCCTTGCGCGCGCGGCGCAGGAGATCGCGGGCGCGCCGCAAGGCGGAGGCATCGGGCGAGGGGCCGGCGCCGGTCAGGACCCCGCGCGCCTCCGCGAGCAGCGTGTCGGGATCCGAGGCGCAGTCGCCCGCGATCGGGAATTCCGCCGCCGCCTCCTCCTGCGGAGACGACCGCAGAGCCAGGGCGAGGATCGCCTCGAGGATCACTTCACTTCTCGTCGCGAGCGGACAGCCCGAGCTTGTTGAAGCGCAGGCGCACCGCGCGCGCTTCCCTGCGGGAGCCCGTCATGAGCTCCGCCATGCGCTCGAAATCTCCGCCCGCCTCACGGAAGAGCGAACGCAGGGTGGATCGCTCGAGCTCGCGGCGGAAGCCCGCCACGCTCGACGCGCGCGGCCGCTCGAGCGCGAGGCGATCTCCCGAGGCCGACGCCGACGAGGCGCCGGGAGCGCGCGCCCCGGCGAGCAGGTCGAAGAGGAGACGGGGGTCGAGAGCGACGAACGTTCTATGGCGGCCGGCGCCGCCGGGGTCCGGCGACGCCCCCGGTCCCGCGTAGACCGCGGCCGCCAGCGCGTCGGTCAGGATCATCTCGAACTGGCGGAGATTCCCCGGCCATGGGTGCCGCGCCATCGCCGACCACGCCTTCCCCGGCACGACGAACACGACCGCGGCGTCCGCGTCGCGCGCGTCCCGCTCCGACACGGCCAGCGCGAACGCGCCCTCCGGCTCCTGACCTCCGGCCGCGCGGACGAGCGACGCGATCGCCCGGCGGTGCCGGGGGTTGTCGAAGAAGGCGGCCGCCGTCAGCCGCGCCAGCTCCGGCAGGTCCTCGCGCCGCTCCGACAGAGGCGGGAGCTCCAGCGCGAGCGACGGGTTGAGCCGCATCAGGAGGTCGGAGCGGAAGCCGCCCTCCGCCGCGCGTCGCCCGAGCGCGGCGTTGGACGCCGCAACCACGCGCGCCGAGTGCGGCGTCTCGGCGGCGCTGCCGAGGCGGCGGATCGTGCCGTCGTTCAGGGCGGTCAGCAGCATTTTCTGGGCGTCGGGGGCCAGGTTCTCGATCTCGTCGAGGAAGAGCGTCCCGTCGGCGGCGGTCTCGAACACGCCGGGCCGGTCCGCGACCGCCCCCGTGAACGACCCGCGCAGCGCGCCGAAGAGCGCCGCCTGGAGCAGCCCCTCCGGCACCGTCGCGCAGTCGAAGGGCACGAACGCGCCGGTCCGCCCGGAGAGCGGGTGGATGACGTCGCGCACCAGGAGGTTCTTGCCGGTGCCGGTCGGCCCGGTGACGAGGAGCGGCATCGGCGTCGGCGCGAGCGCCGAGACCTTGCGGCGGAGCTCCCGCATCGCGGGGCTCGAGCCCCAGAAGAACCGGCCCGTCCGCTGCGGCGCGGTGCGCTCCTCGAGGATCCGACGCAGGCGCGCGACGAGCAGGTGACCCGAGCCCGACTCCTCCTCGGCGGCGGCGTAGGTGAACGCGTCCGCCTTCAGCTCGAGCGCCTCCTGCTCGAAGGGGATCTCCTCGTACGCGGTCGTCAGCAGCACGGCGACCTCCGGCCGGCGCCGCCGCAGCCGCTCGAGGATGAAGAGCCCCTGGCGGTCGCGGCGCTCGCGCCTCAGGCGGCGCGCGGCGGCCGAGTCGCCGAGGGGCCGCTCGTCGGGGAGGAGCTCCTCGTCGGGAAGGTCGAAGCGCAGGTCGAGGACCACGACGTCGGGCGCGCGCCGTCCCTCGAGGAGCGGCGCCGCCTCCCTCCACGATCGCGCGTGCGAGCGGGACTCGCCGCCCGAGCGAACGGCCAGGATCCGCAGCTCGGGAGCGAGCCTCGCGAGAAGCTCGGCCGTGCGGGGCTGGTCGTCGATGACGAGCACGCGAGCGCGCTCTCCGTCGAGCCGGGGGCTCATCGCCGCGACTCCCGGCGGGCCTCGCTCGCGAGGGCGCGGCACTCCGAGGCGACGCGACGCGTCAGGTCGTCGAGCCGCTCGAGCTCCGGACGCGCGAGGGACGGCAACCGCGCGGCGAGCCCGCGGATCTCCTCGACCGTCCGCGCGATCTCGTCGACCCGCCGGGCGAGCGCCCCGCCGAAATGGCGGCTCTCCTCGCGCCACCAGGCGTCGAAGACCTCGGCGGCGGAGTGAGTTCCCGAGGGGCCGCGCCGGGTGGTCGCGACGTCGGCGTGCAGCCGGGCCCGCAGCGCCTCGGTGTCGGTCTCGAGAACCTCGGGCGCGGAGAAGCGAATCGCCTTCGCCAGGTCGTGCCTGAGACGCTCGGCGGCCTCCGAGACCCCCATGACGCCCCGAGCATACGGCGGGTGCGGGCCGGCACGCCAATGGATTCTCCGTTTTGGAGCCTGATGATCTGAATCAGAGCAGAAATGGGCCGAATGCGGCCCGTTTTCCGGGCACGGCGTTTGAAATCCCCGACTCCTCGAACCGTGCCGCCCGCCGGCGAGGCGGGGGCGAGAAAGCGAGGACGCCATGGAGATGTTGAACCTGAACTCCCCCGACGAGCCCGAAGAGGAGCCGAGAATCCTCGAACCGGATCTCGAACCGCCGAGGGAACCGGAGTGGATGCGGAAGCTCCGCGAGCGGCTTCCCCGTTTCGACGTGCGCATCCCGTGGCGGCCGCTGCGGCGGCTGTTCGTCCTCGCGCTCCTCGTCCTGGGCGCGGTCCTCCTGTGGCGCGGCGTGCAGCGGAGCCTCCGAAGCGTCCCGCCCGGCTGGGTGGGCGTGAGCGTCAACCGCTTCAGCGGCTCCGTCGAGATCCTCGACCCCGGCACCTATTTGCGCCCGTCGGCGCTCTACCAGATCCATCCGGTCCGCATCTCGGACCAGCTGCTCTCCGGCGACGAGGGTCAGTTCAACGTGACGACCAAGGAGGGAGTCCTGGCGCGCGTGACGGTCCAGGCGCGCTGGGCGATCAACCGCAAGAGCCTCCTGGCGACGTGGGCGTCTCTTCCGCAGCGGCCGGGCGAGGAGCTCGTGGCGCCCGTCCTCTTCGCCGCGTTTCGCACGGTCGCGCCCCGCTACGAGGTGCTGAAGCTCATCGCCGAGCAGCGCGAGGAGCTGTCCTCCGTCGCGGCCGCGACCGCGCGCGAGCGGCTGGCCGAGAGCGGGATCGTGCTGAAGGAGGTCCTGATCGGCGACCTCGTCCTGCCCGAGGAGTTCGAGAAGGGCCGGGTCGCGATGGTCGACGAGGTCCAGGCGACCGAACGCCTGGACGTGACCCTCAAGAAGAAGGCCAAGCAGATCGAGGAGACGCGGCTGACGGCGGAGGCGCAAAAGGCCCGCGAGATCCAGGAGGCCGAGGCCGCGGCGGAGCAGAAGGTGATCGGCGCGCGCGCCGAGGCCGACGCGATGAAGCACGTCCTCGCGCTCAAGGAGAAGCAGATCGAGCAGCGGAGGCTGGAGGCGGAGGCCGAGCGCCAGTCGATCGTGGAGCGCGCGCACGCCGCGGCGGACGCCGCCAAGATCCAGGCGATCGGGGCGGCGGAGGCGACGCGGATCCAGACCGAGGCCGAGTCGGAGCGGCGGCGCACCATGGCCGACGCGGAGGCCTACGCGACGCGCACCAACTCGCTCGCCGAGTTCGAGGGACTCGAGCGCGAGGCGCGGCTCGTCTCGGCCAACCCGCTCCTGATCCCGAAGACCTTCGCCGACCGCCTCTCCGACCGCGTGCAGGTGATCCTGACGCCCTCGATCGGAGGCGAGGCCTTCACGGGCGAGTACGTCAAGCGCGCCGCGAACGGCCAGGCCGTGATCGCCGAGCAACCCGGCTCGTCCCCCACGGCGAAGGTCGCCTCGCGCAGGAAGTCGAAGAAAGAAACCGCGGCGCAGGTCCAGTGAACCGCACCGCTTACCGAACGAGGAGGACGCCATGATGAAGGATCTCGCCCGGACCCTGATCCCCCGCTTCGCGTTCGCGATCCTGCTCTCCCTCGGTTTCGCCATCGCCTGCTCCGTCGCGCTCGGCGAGGAGGGCGCCGAGCCGGCCGGCTCGGACGTGTTCACCTCTCCCCGCGAGGCCCTCCTGCGCGAGAAACCGTCGCCGCAGGGCCGCGTCGTCGGACGCCTGCCGCAGGGCACGCACCTCACGCTGCGCGAGGCGCGCCCGACCTGCCTCCGCGTCGACGGCGGCTGGATCTCGCGCGAGGTGGTCGTGGTCTTCGGACCCGACGCCTCCGCCACCCGGGAGATGGTGACGGTCGGGCGCACGCTCGGAAAGTCGGACGCCCAGCGCCGCCTCGCCGCCGCGCTGCTCCGGCGCGCCTCGGAGCGCCTGCGCGGCGCCGGGACGCCCGACCCGGAGGTCGAGCTCCTCCTCGGCGAGACCGTCGAGGGCGTCGCCGCCGCGGGCGGACCGTTCCCACCCGAGATCGGCAAGGAGATCGTCGAGAAGACCGGACCGTCGGGCACCCACTCGTTCTACGACGGGGCCGCGTTCCAGCGGGCGCTCGAGCTGCTCGGGAAGGACCCCGCTCCGTCGTGCGCGCGCCTGCGCGAGCGGGCGACGGCGGGACTCCTGCGCGCGCAGTTTCCCGAGCGCTCCAACAACCTCACGACGCTGACCCAGGAGTCGGCGGCCTGGCTCTCCCTGGCCGAGACCGCCGAGGACCCCGGCGTCCTCCGCTCGGCGGCCGAACGCGCGGGAACGTCCTCGCTCGCGCTGGGACGCTACCTCCTGGCGCTCGGAAAGGCCGACGAGATCACGCGGCTGCAGGAGCGCATGCGCTTCGCGGGCGCGCGCGTCCAGTCGCAGGTCCCGGCCGGCACCGAAGGCCGCCGCCTCAATTCGCGCGGCGTGATCCTGCGCGCGATGTGCGGCAACGGCACCGCCACGTTCCCGCAGGAGGCGAAGCTCGCCGGACCCGTGCGCGAGCGCACCGTGCGGATCGAGGGCAAGCTCGGCGCCCTGCAGCTGGTCGTCGAGACGCGCGTCGGCAACGCACGCGAGGTCGCCGTGCGCAAGGCGGCGATCCCGATCCTCCCCGTACCCGGCTCGCTCCGCATCGCTCCCGACGGGAGGTCCGTCGCCTGGGTCGAGGTCGTGGGTCCGTCGCTCCTCGTCCCGGTCATCACCTCGCTCGACCGCGACGAGCCGGCCCGCGAGATCGCGTTCCTCTCCGACGGCCGGCCGCTGCGCGATCGCGCGCTCGCGCACTGCATGGCGTCGCTCGCGGGCTTCTCCAAGGACGGGCAGCGGCTCGGCATGGAGATCGAGGCCTGGAACGACACGCCCGGCCCGGCGCCGCGCTACTCGGTCGTCTCGGTCGCGACCGGCGAGCTCCTCTTCGAGACCTCGAAGGACATGAAGAGCTTCGAGCGCTTGCTGCAATAGGTCCGGACCGGCCCTCACCCACGCCCCGGTTCCGGCTTCCCGCTCACCCTCTCCCCCGCACTCCCCGGGGGAGGGGGTTTTTTCCTCGGCGCCCTAACCGAGCTGGGTCAGCTCGAACGCGGGCGAGTCGTCGACCGGCCGCAGCGCGTGGTACGCCGCCTCGAGCCGCTCGCGCGGCCAGCCGAGGAAGACGCCCTCGCCGCGGAAGTGGGCCTGCTCCGCGCCGGAGTCGAGCCAGACGATCGCGCCCTCACCCTCGGCGCAGGCGATGCGAAGTCGCCACGCCGATCGCGTCACCCCGTCCTCGCGCGTACGGATGGGAAAGCGCTCGAGCGCCAGCGCGCGCGGGTCGGTCAGGCCGATCGAGGCGCGCAGCCTCTCGGCTTCGGCTCCCGCCTCCCGAATCTCTTCGGGCGCCATGGGCCTCAGTCTATGACGCTACTTGAGACTGACGGCGGCGCGGTTCTGATACGGACCGCGGAAGAGGTGGATCCCCTCGCGGTGATCCGAGACCTCGTGGAGCCGGTGCTCCCGCAGACGGCGCGCCTCCTCGGGATCGCTCGTCTTCGCCGACTCGCAGATCTGGCCCCACGTCCCGTTGCGGCGGGGGCCGTGGTACCGGATCCAGAACGTCTTTCCCCTCAGGTAGACGCCGGTTCCGGCCAGTTGATCGGCAGCCGATGACGGGGGAAGGTTGGGCCGTTCGAGTGTTGCGGTGCGCATGCCCCGGGACCTGCAAGAAAAATGCCGCCGTTCGGCGGCCTCCGCGGGTCAGGTGCCGGGCTGCGCGGCGAGACGGCGGCGGATCCTGAGGAGCCGGCCCCCCAGGTAGCGCCGGTCGAGGCGCCTGAGGGCGCCCATGAATCCCTCGTCGGCTTCCCAGCGGGCGTGGCCCCTCGTCCGCTCCCGGCCCTCCTCGATGGCGGCGAGCAGGTCGGCATGGCCTCGCCTCCCGAGCAGGGGCAGGTGATCGTCCCAGTAGACCGCGGTGTGCTCATCGAGGCGGGCGGCGCGCAGGAGCTCCGGCGTCACGCCGCGAGCGGGAAAGCGGAGCGCGCCTTCCAGCTTCCCGATGGCGAGCAGCGCCGTCATGGTCCGCAGGCACTTCTCGCACTCCCCGCAGTTGATCTGCGGCGGCGTCGGGAAGGCGAGGCAGACGATGAGATTCTCGAGGAGCTCGGGGTTCTGCGCGACCGCCTGCAGGCGCTCGAACCGCGTCAACGGATTCGGCTCGTGGCGGATCGCGACGGCTCCCGTGCTGTAGAGCGGGTCCAGCATCGGACAGGTCCCCCGCAGACGTTCGCGTTTCGCGTCGCGGCCCGAGGCCACCGCGATGGAATCGAAGCGTGAGCCCAGGCAGTGCGCCACCGACGCGAGCGCGGACGAGAGGCTCCTCTCGCCCAGGAAGGGGATGTCCGGCGCGAGCTCCCAGAGGTTCGTGCGCACCGCCGTCAGCGCGAGGCCCTCGCGGGCGATGAGGGGAGCGGCCGCGTCGAGCGCCGCCGCGTTCCAACCGAGCGTCCGCGCGTCGGTCGGGCAGAGGTGACCGAACGTCCAGACCGCCTCGACGAAACGCTCCGGATCGCCGGGCCCGTGGTCGCGCCGGTTGCGTTGCAGCATCTCGAGCGTGTCGACACCGCCCGTGTAGAACGTCGCCGCCCTCGAGGGACGGCGCGGGAAGAGCGTGCGCCGGCCGCGCCTCGGCTCGACGTCCGGAGTGCGCGGACCGACGCCGCCGTCCGCTTGGCGGAGCAGCGCGGCGGCCCCGGCGAGGCCCTCGGCGAGCCGCCCGCAGACGGCGCCCTCGATCGCGACGCGCCGCTCCCCGCCGCGCATCGCGGGCAGGAAGCACGCCGTGAGAAACGCCTCCGGCTCCGGCGAGAGATCGGCGGCGCCCGCTCCCTGCGCCTCGAAGAAAATCTCGAGCGGCGGCCGCTCGGTATCCTCCCAGTGCACACGGGCGCTCACCCGGGCACCGCCGGGCACGAGGGCCCTGTTCCAATCCGCGATCTTCAGGTGGCCGCCTTTCGAGGGCGGCATTCTGGCACGAGGCGCGGTTTGTATACTCGCCGCGCGTGACGGTCGATCGGGCTCGCCTGCGCAGCCTCCTCGGAGAGGAGCAGGAGCGGTTCCGGGCGCGCCACCCGCGCTCGCGCGAGCTCTTCGAGCGCGCCCGCGCGAGTCTGCTGGGCGGCGTTCCGATGAACTGGATGGTGCGGTCCCCGGGCGCCTTCCCCATCTTCGTGGAGCAGGCCTCGGGCGCCCACTTCACGGACGTGGACGGCCACCGCTACCTGGACCTCTGCCTCGGCGACACCGGCGCGATGACTGGCCACGCTCCCGCGCCGGCGGTCGAGGCGATCGCGGAGCGGGCGCGCCGCGGCGTCACGTTCATGCTCCCGACGGAGGACGCGATCCGGGTCGGTGAGGAGCTGGCCCGCCGTTTCGGGCTGCCGTTCTGGCAGATGGCGCTGACGGCGACCGACGCGAACCGCTTCGCGATCCGCCTCGCGCGCCACGTGACGCGGCGGCCGAAGATCCTGGTCTTCAACTGGTGCTACCACGGGTCGGTCGACGAGACGTTCGCCACGCTGCGGAACGGCGCCGTCGGACCACGGAGCGGCAACCTCGGGCCGCCGGTCGACCCCGCGGTGACGACGCGCGTCGTCGAGTTCAACGACGTCGGCGCGCTCGAGGCGGCGCTCGCGCCGGGCGACGTCGCCTGCGTCCTGGCCGAGCCGGTGATGACGAACATCGGGATCGTGCATCCCGAGCCCGGATTCCACGACGCGCTGCGCGAGGCGACGCGGCGAACCGGAACGCTGCTGGTCCTCGACGAGACCCACACGATCTGCGCCGGTCCCGGCGGCTACACGCGCGCGCACGGCCTGGGGCCGGACGTGCTGACGCTCGGCAAGCCGATCGCGGGCGGCGTTCCGGCGGCCGTGTACGGCCTCTCGGCCGAGCTCGCCGGGAACGTCGGCGCCTCCATTCGCGTCGACGAGTCGGACACCGGCGGAATCGGCGGGACGCTCGCGGGCAACGCGCTGTCGCTCGCGGCGATGCGCGCGACGCTCGACCACGTCCTCACCGACGCCGCGTATGCGCGGACGATCCCGCTCGCGCAGCGGTTCGCCGAGGGCGTCGCGAGGGTCATCGCCGAGCGGCGGCTGCCGTGGCACGTGACGCGTCTCGGATGCCGCGCGGAGTACTGGTTCTCGGAGAAGCCGCCGCGGAACGGCTCCGAGGCCGCGGCCGCCGTCGACCCGGAGCTCGACCGCTACATGCACCTCGCGGCGCTCAACCGCGGCATTCTCCTGACGCCGTTTCACAACATGGCGCTCCTCTGTCCACAGACCACGGAAGAGGACATCGACCTCCACACCCGCGTCTTCGAGGAGAGCGTCGCCGCGCTTCTCTCCTGATCGGGCATCCGAATTGCTCCTGGGGATTCGGCGATGCGACGAGTCCATGCACGCGCCGCCCAGGCGGCCGTCCCGGCGTCGGGTTCCGGCTCGGGTTCGAGGACGCCTTCCGGAGGCGCGAAGGTGCAGCGCCTGCAGGCCACGGGGTTTCGCCGGAGGGGCGCATCGGGGCGCTTCGCCTATGCGACCGCGGACGGGCGGCGCCCGAGCTTCGCCGACCGGACCCGGATCCGCGCGCTCGTTCTGCCGCCCGCATGGACCGACGTCGCGATCGCGGCGTCGCCGGCGAGCTCACTGCAGGCCGTCGGGCGCGACCGGGCCGGGAGGTGGCAGTACGTCTACCATCCGGCGCGGGTGCGCGAGCGCGAGCGGCGCAAGCGCGAGCGCCTCGTCGCGTTCATGCAGGCCATGCCGGAGCTGCGGACGGAGATCACGCGCGGGTTGCGCGCGGGAGGCCTCTCGCGCGAGCACGTCCTCTCGGCGATCCTCCGCATCCTCTCGCTTTCCTTCCTGCGGCCCGGGAGCGAGCGGTACGCCCGCGACAACGACTCGTACGGGCTCTCGACGCTCAAGCGTCGTCACGTGTCCGTTCGCGGCGACCGAGTCCTCTTCGACTTCCGCGGCAAGTCCGGGAAGCACCAGCACCGCGAGCTCGTCGACCGCAGCGTGGCGTCGGTGGTGCGCGCTCTCCTCGCGATCCCGGGCCGGCAGCTGTTTCGCTACCGCGCGGAGGACGGCGCGATGGTCGACGTGCGGCGGCGCGACATCAACGCGTTCCTCCGTGAGCGGACGGGACGCGGTTTCACGGCCAAGGACTTCCGGACCTGGGCGGCGACGCTGCTCTGCGCGGTGCGGCTCGGAGCCCGCGCCGCCGAGGCGCCGGCCTCGCGGACCGCGCTCCAGCGAAGCGTCCGCGAGGAGCTGCGCGAGGTGGCGGCCGTCCTCGGCAACACGCCCGCCGTGTGCCGCGCCTCGTACGTCTGCCCGGACGTCATCCGGGCGTTCGAGGAGAGACGCCTGATCCCGTGCGGCCCGCGACTCGATCTCGCGCGGCTCGCACGGCGCACGCGGCTCACTCGGGCGGAGCGCTCGGTGCTGAGGCTTCTGCGAAGCGCCTGAGAGGTCGCCCGACGCCGAAAACGGCACCGATATTGCTCATTTCGAGGACATGCCGCCTCGACGGACATCGGGAATTCGCGCCGGCGGCATTTCGGCCGTCGTCGTCCTCCTGACCGCGGCGCCGCTCTTCGCACAGGCCGCGGCCGCCACGCCGACTCCGACTCCCGGCGGCGCCCCCAACGCGACTCCTGCGCCCGCGCCACCGCGGCTTCCCCAGCCGACGCCGCAGTTCCACCTCGACCCGAAGGCGCTCGCGGCGCCGCGGCCGAAGCGTTTCTTCCTCGCGGCATTCGAGGTCGGGCTGCTCGAGTTCCTCCCCTGGGCCTACAACCGCTACGTCGCCGACGAAGACTTCGCGCGCATCTCGTGGCACACGGTCAGCGAGAACTGGCACACCGGCTTCGTCTACGACCGCGACGATTTCAACACGAATCAGTTCTCGCATCCGTACCACGGCAGCCTGTACTTCGACGCCGCGCGGTCCAACGGCTACACGTACTGGGAGTCGGGCCTCTTCACGCTCGCGGGCAGCGCGATCTGGGAGTGCTGCATGGAGAACACCGCGCCGTCCGTCAACGACCTCATCAACACGACGCTGGGCGGCATGACGCGGGGCGAGATCTCGCACCGGCTCTCGGTCATGATCCTCGACAACACCGCGAGCGGAGGGGAGCGCTTCTGGCGCGAGCTGGGCGCGGCGCTCGTGAACCCGGTCGGCGCGTTCACGCGGCTCGTCACCGGCGACATGGGCCGCGACTTCGCGAATCCGGAGGAGCGCTTCCCGAGCGGCTTCTCGATCTCCGCGGACCTCGGCTACCGCCACGTCGCCGGCGCCGGCGTCACGCATCCGGACCAGGCGCTCTTCTCCTTCTCGGCGCTCTACGGCGATCCCTTCAACGGGGACATCCAGAAGCCCTTCGACACCTTCTGGGTCGGACTCGACGTGACCTTTCCCGGAGGCACCGCGATCTCCCGCTTCGAGGAACGGGGCCTGCTCAAGGGCTGGGAGCTCGGCGACACGACCGGTCCGGTGCGGCACGTGTTCGGCTTTTCCCAGGAATACGAGTACATCAACAACGCGTCGCAGGTCTTCGGCGCGGAGATGTTCGGCGCGGGCCTCCTCTCGCGCTACGACATCCACGACGGCATCCGCGCGAACACGGACGTCAGCATCATCGGGGTCCCGCTCGCCGGCATCCGGACGACCGACTTCACGAACCCCTCGACGGGCCGCAATTACGACTACGCGCCGGGAGGGGGCGTCCGCGTCGCGGCGCGCCTCTACGCGGGAGCGCGCGAGGTGCTGGCCGCGGGCTACGGCGTGGTCTGGGCGCACACGGTCGACGGCGTCTCGCGGAACAACACCCTGCAGTTCCTCCGCGTGACGGGACGGATCCCGATCTGGGGCCCGCTCGGCGTGGGCGGCGGCTACTGGTGGTACAGCCGCAGGACGACGTACACCGGCGGCTTCTCCGAGCGCGAGCGGACGCAGTCCGAGTGGCGCGTCTTCCTGAACTTCGCGATCGGCGGCTCGCAGCTGCGGCCCCGCACCGGCTGAGCGGCCGCCGCGGCCCGCTGCTCCGGTAGCGGTTGCCATGGCCCGCAATCTGTCCCCTTCCGCTCACTGACCCCGCGCTCAGGGATGCGGCCTGTCCCGCGGTGATACGCGCTCCTGTTCTCCTCCTGTTCTCCTTCGGCCGCGCCTCCTGTTCTCTCCTGACCGCGTCCTCGCCCCGCGGACGAGAGCCACCTGCCGAAAGCCTCCTGAACTTCGTTTGGACCCCGCGGACAATTGTTCGCGCCCCGCCGCGCTCTCTAGAGTTCGCACCCAGGTCTCCTGAATTCCGGACTACTCCCAGTCCGCCATCCGGCGGCCGAACGAAAGGAGGAGCCCCATGGGCTCGAGAGCTTCGTTTCGGATAGCAGCCATCGCGGTTCTCGCACTCTCGCCTCTCGCCTTCACCTCGGACACGAACGTCGGCGCGCCCAACTTCGGCGAACCGCTCGCCGGGCTGACACCGGATCAGCTCGAGCGGTTCAACCAGGGCAAGGCGGAGTTCACGGAGGTCGAGACCGTCGAGGAAGGGCTGGGACCCATCTTCAACGATTCCTCCTGCGCCAACTGCCACAACCTCGCGGCAGTGGGCGGAGGGGGCACGGTGCTCGAGACGCGCTTCGGCAAGATGCGCTCGGACGGCACGTTCGACCCGATGAGCGAGTTCGGCGGCTCCCTCATCCAGCGTTTCGGCATCGGCGTCGCCGGCGATTGCGACTACCTCGAGGAGGCCGTCCCGCCGGAGGCGACGGTACGCGCCGATCGGCGCACGACGGCGCTCTTCGGGCTCGGGCTCGTCGACGCGGTGCCCGACTCGACCTTCTATGCGCTGGCGGCGCTCGAGCGGGCGTTCCCCGACCACACGGCCGGCACGGTCAGCGTCGTCACGAACATTTCGACGGGAAGACCGGCGGTCGGCAAGTTCGGCTGGAAGTGCCAGAACCCGACGATCTTCCAGTTCTCCGGCGACGCGTACGTCAACGAGATGGGAATCACGAACCCGCAGTTCCCCACCGAAAACTGCCCGGCCGGCGACTGCGACTCCCTCTCCTGCAATCCGGATCCGGCGATGAACGACGACGGCGAGGGCGTCGCCGCGTTCGCCGACTTCATGACGATGCTCGCGCCGCCTCCGCGCGGACCCGTCACGGGACAGGTCCTGCTCGGCAACGCCACGTTCCTCGCGATCGGCTGCGCGAACTGCCACACGCCGCTCATGCAGACGGGGTCGAGCCCGATCGCGGCGCTCAACAAGAAATACTTCGCGCCGTACTCCGACTTCCTCCTGCACGACATGGGCTCGCTCGGCGACGGGATCACGCAGAACCTGGCGACCGGCAAGCTCATGCGCACGGCGCCGCTCTGGGGAGTGCGCAAGCAGCTTCCCCTGCTTCACGACGGCCGCGCCGCCAGCCTGAACGACGCGATCCTCGCGCACGCGGGGCAGGGGCAGAAGTCGCGTGATCGGTACGCGGGCCTGCCGCAGTCGCAGAAGAACAACGTGATCGCGTTTCTGAACTCGCTCTAGCGATTCGGCGGAATCCTCCAGGGGCCGGCGGGGGGAGTCCCGCCGGCCAATTCTTTTGCCGCCGGATCCCCTCCGGAATGGCACGAAATCTGCTTTTTCCTTCTTCGAGTGGCGTGAGCGGTCAAGCCGCCCGTCGCCGCGAGAGAGAAACCCGGGGCCTCGCGCAGGGGCCTCGCCAAGAAAGAAGGAAGGAGACGAAGATGAGATACCCGTGTCGCATTTCCGTGGCCGCGATGATCTTCGCCGCCGCGTCCCTGACGGCGGTGGCTCAGGAGCAGAGCGCGGATCCATCGCAGACTTCCCAGCAGCCCGCCCCGGTCGCGACGGCGGTTCCCCCGCCCGTGCCGCCCGCGGCGGCGCCCGCTCCGTCGGCGGAGGCTCCGGCCCCCGCGCCGCAGGAGCAGCAGACCGCTCCGGCCGTCGAGCCGGCGCCCATGCAGGACCCGGCCGCTGCCAATAACGCGCCCTCCGAGCACGAGCAGTCCGCGCAGACGACCGAGACGAAGCCCTCCGCGCAGGCGACCGAGACGAAGACCACCAGCAAGACGCAGTCGAAGGCGAAGGCGAAGCAGGAAAAGCAGTTCAAACAGGAGAAGCAGCAGGCGCAGGAGTCGAACACCCAGCCCGTCAACCAGGACCAGGCCGCCGCGGCAGCCGCCGCCGGCACGGCCGCGTCCGCGCCGACCGACAACGCTCCGCCGCCGCCTCCTCCGGGTTCCAATACCGGAGAGGCCGTTCCGGGTGCTCAGCCCGGTGCGAACGCGGCGCCCGCGCCGGCCCCCGCCGACGCGCAGGAGCTCGCCTCGAAGAAGACTGAGGTCGACACGACCCAGGCCAAGAACAACGGGTTCAGCGGCTGGATCGTCGTCGCGATCGTCGCCCTCGCGGGCGTGGGCATCTACCTTCTGATGTCCCGCCGCCGGACCGAGGAGAGTCTCTCCATCCTCGACCGCGACGTGGTGATCGATCCGAGGATCGATCGGACGCCCACCGGATCGGTGCGCGTTCAGCCGCGTCCCGGGCCGCCGGTCACGCACCGGCCCTAGTCGCAGACTCGAACAGAACCTTTCGTCGAGGGCGGTCCAAGCCGCCCTCTTTTTTTTATTGCACCCGGCGGCGTTCGACGGCCGGGTGAAACTCGGGCCAGCGGTCCTCCGCGGCGCAGGGCTCGCACCGGAAGAAGCACGCCGGGAACTCGACCATCCGGCGGGCGCTCTTCCCGCAGGCGCGGCAGAAGAACGGCGAGAGGCGCGCCGCCTGGGCGGTCAGCGTGATCCGTCGAGGCTCCGCTTCGAGAGCGCCGGCGTCGCCGTGCGCGTCGCACGTGCAGCCGTCCCCCAGAAGGTGCTCGGCCTCGGCATCCGCGCGGCACCACGGCTGCCGGCACCAGACCGTCGGAGCGATCAGCTGTCCCATGGCGACCTCCTGAAAAGAGGATCGCCCCGAGGCTCAGACAGTTGGTGTCCGACCGATCACCTGCCCGTGCTACCCTCATTGCCGTATCTCTAAGCGAGAGAACCACCACCGGTTGAGCAACCGACGCGCCGCCGCGACTGCGGCCCTGGCCCTCTTCATCGCCCTCCTCGAGCCCCTCCGGGCGGAGGATCGCGTCACGCTGGTCTGGAAGGGCGAGTCGCACCCGGTCGCGACCATCGCCGGGAAGGAGTTTCTGGTCTCGGACGCGGCGCGGGCCCTCGGCTACACCGTGGCGGCCGACGCGGGGACCGGCGTCCTGACCGTGACCGGCCACGGGCACCAGATCCTGCTCGGGCCGGGCACCGCGCAGGTCCCGGTGGACCGGCGGATCGTCCCGATCTCCTCGCCCGCGCGCGTCGTCGGGGGCGCCCTGTACGCGCCGATCGACTTCTTCGACAGGATCCTCTTCCCGCTGGCCGGCGCCGCCGGCGGGTGGGACTCGGCCCGCAAGACCTGGACGCTGACGGCCGCGGGCCCGCCTCCCGTGTCGGTCGAGGTCGCGGTCGTCCACGTCGCGCCGACGACCCAGGTCGTGCTGCGGCTCTCCTCCGCCGCGCCGACGACGACCACGGCCTCGGAGAAGAGCTACCAGGTCCGCTTCCCGGAGACCCGCCTGGATCCGCCGTTCGCGGAGCGCAAGTACGACGACCCGCTCGTCGCCGCGGTGCGTTTCACCTCCGACACCGCGACGATCGAGTTCCGCGAGCCGAACGCCACGGCGCGGTCCTACCCGCTGACCTCGCCCGACCGGATCGTCGTCGAGATCGGACGCCGGGCGGCGGGGACGGCCGGGGCCGCGGCGGCGCCCCCGATCGAGTCGGCGGGGCCGGCGGCGGCCGCGACGCCCCTGACCATCGTGGTCGACCCCGGCCACGGCGGCACGGAGACCGGCGCGATCGGGCCCGGCGGCCTCCAGGAGAAGGACGTGACGCTCGAGATCGCCAGGCGCGTCGCGGCCGCGCTCCCGCGCGTGCTCGCCTGCCGCACGGTGCTCACCCGCGACACCGATCTGCTCATCGCGCTCGACGACCGCACCTCGGTCGCGAACCACGAGAAGGCCGACCTCTTCCTGTCGATCCACGCGAACTCCTCGCGCGCGGCGTCGGCGCAGGGCTCCGAGACGTACTACCTCTCGCTCGAGGCGTCGGACAAGATCGCGCAGGAAGTCGCGAGCCGCGAGAACGCGGCGCCCGGAGCGCCGACTCCCGCGCCGGGCGCGGCGGCCAATCCCGATCTCGACTTCGTCCTGTGGGATCTGGCCCAGAGCGCTCACCTGAAGGAGTCGAGCGAGCTCGCCGAGGCGATCCAGGCGGAGCTCAACGGCGTGTCGCCGACGGCCAACCGCGGCATCAAGCAGGCGCCGTTCCGCGTGCTCGTCGGGGCGACGATGCCGGCGGTGCTCGTCGAGGTCGCGTTCATCTCCAACGCCGAGCAGGAGAAGAAGCTCAAGAACCCGGAGTTCCAGCAGGCGGTCGCCGACGCCGTGGCCCGCGCCGTCGCGCGGTTCTTCTCGAAGCGCCTTCCCACCGCCCTGCGCACGACGCCGATCCCGGCCGCCTCGTCCGCCGCGCCGCCGACGACCCCATGAGCCGGCGCGCCGCCGCGATCCTCCTCGCGGTCCTCGCCGTCGCGGTCGCGGCGCTCCTGATCCTGGGACGGGGGAACCTCTCGGGCCTGCGCCGGCGCTCCCCGCGGCCGTTTCTTCGCGTGACCGCGGCGAGCGCGCCGCCGGTCTCCCCGGCGCCGGGCACCACGGCGGTCCCGGCGGTCGAGACCGTGCGGGTCACGCTCTACTTCCCGGACGCCGACGGCGCGCTGCTCCATCCCGAGGAGCGCGACATTCCGAAGCCCGCCACGGGCGATCTCTTTCTCCAGGCGCTCTTCGCCGAGCTGCAGAAGGGCCCGACCCGCGAGGGCCTCATGGGCGTGATCCCTCCGAAGCTTCAGCTCCGCAACGCGTTCCTGCTGCACGAGGGCGAGGCCGTGCTGGACCTCGCGGTCGATTCGGGCCTGACCTTCGGGTCCGACGAGGAGCTCTCGATCGTGGCCGCCCTCGTCGACACCACGCTTCAGAACGTCGCGGAGACCTCCCGTGTGAGAATCCTCGTCAATGGCGAGCCCGCCGAGACCCTGGGGGGCCACGTGGACCTGACGCGTCCGCTGCTGTACCTGCGCAATGCGATCGAGCCGGCGGCCGCGCCGCCCGCCGCGACGACGACTCCCGCGCCGACTCCATGAGCCCGAATTCCCACACGCCGCGGCCCGACGGCCGCAAGCCGGGCGAGATGCGCGCGGTCACGATCGAGACCGGCGTGGCGCGCCACGCCGAAGGCTCGGCGCTCATCACGCTCGGGGACACGCGCGTTCTCTGCGCGGCCTCGGTCGAGGACCGCGTGCCGCCGTTCCTGAAGGGCAGCGGCAGCGGATGGGTCACCGCGGAGTACGGCATGCTCCCGCGCGCGACGCACACGCGCTCGGCGCGCGAGGCGGCGCAGGGAAGGCAGGGCGGGCGCACCCTCGAGATCCAGCGCCTGATCGGCCGCTCGCTGCGCTCGGTCACCGAGCTTCGCGGGCTCGGCGAGCGCACGATCACGCTCGACTGCGACGTCCTCCAGGCCGACGGCGGGACGCGCTGCGCCGGCATCACCGGGGCGTGCGTCGCGCTGACGATGGCGCTCGCGAAGCTCACCCGCGAGGGCCGCATCGCGCGCTGGCCGCTTCGCGAGACCGTGGCCGCGGTGTCGGTCGGGATCTGCGCCGGACAGCCGGTGCTGGACCTCGCCTACGCGGAGGACGCGGAGGCGGACGTCGACTGCAACGTCGTGGGCACCGCGGGCGGATCGTTCGTCGAGATCCAGGGCACCGCCGAGCGGCGGCCGTTCTCCGAGGAGCAGCTCGGCGAGCTCCTGGCGCTGGCGAAGAAGGGGTTGAAGAAGCTGAGAGAGGTCCAGGCCGAGGTGCTCAAGCCGCACGTGGACGACATCGATTTCACCTGAGTCTCGGGCTTCGTGAATTGCGGCTGACGACGGCCGCAACGATTCACTCTCGCGCAGTTCCCGTTCGGGCTATTCCACCAGCCTCGTCACGATCTCCTTCGGGTCCATGAACGTCCGGTGCACCGGGCAGCGCTCCGCGATCTCGATGAGCCTCTGTTTTTGCTCGGGCGTGAGCGGTCCGCCGAGCTCGATCTCGCGGACGATCCGCGAGACCCGCGCGTCGGTGTGGTCCTCGCACTCGGCGCAGTCCCGCGCGTGGACCTTGGACTGCGAGAGGCGCACGACGACGCGCTCGAGGGGCCACTGCTTGCGGTCCGCGTACATCCGCAGCGTCATCGACGTGCACGCGCCGAGCGCCGAGAGCAGCAACGCGTAGGGATCCGGGCCGGAGTCCGTGCCGCCGGCGGGCACCGGCTCGTCCGCGCGGAGCTCGTGGCGTCCCGCCTGGATGCGCTGCGCGAGGCTCCTGCCGATCGAGGTGACGATCACTTCGTGGGGCGACGGGCTCATGCGGAACCTCCTCGGCTATTCTCACGCCCGGGAGGCGAAACCCATGCCCCTCAAAGTCGGTTTCATCGGTCTCGGGACGATGGGCGCCCCGATGGCGCGCAACCTCGCGAAGGCGGGGTTCGACCTCGCGCTCGCCACGCGCACGCCCGGCAAGGCCCGGACGCTCGCCAGCGAGTTCGCACCGCGCTCTGTCCGCCCCTGCGACTCGCCGGAAGAGCTCGCCCGGCTCTGCGACGTCGTGGTCTCCTGCCTGCCCGACGCCCCCGAGGTCGAGGAGGTGCACCTCGGCGAGAAGGGAACGATCCGCGGCGCGCGGCCCGGGACGGTCGTCGTCGACTGCTCGACGATTGCGGCCGAGTCGGCCCGTGGGATCGCCGCGGCGCTCGCGCAGTCGGGGCTGCAGTGGCTGGACGCACCGGTGTCGGGCGGTCAGAAGGGCGCGATCGAGGGCACGCTGACTTTCTTCGTGGGCGGCGAGGAGGCGGCGCTCGCGAAGGCGCGGCCGGTCCTCGAGGCGATGGGCAAGCGCATCACGCTCCTCGGCGGCGCGGGCGCGGGCCAGCTCGGCAAGGCCACCAACCAGATCATCGTGGCGGGCAATCTCGTGGCCGTGGCCGAGGGCCTCGCGTTCGCGAAGAAGTCGGGTCTCCCAATCGAGGCGCTCCACGGCGCGCTGACCGCCGGGGCGGCGAGCTCGTGGGCGCTCGAGGTGCTGGGCCGCAAGATGATCGACCGCGACTTCAAGCCCGCGTTCGCGATCCGGCACCAGCAGAAGGACCTCGCGATCGTGCTCCAGACGGCCCGGCGCAACGGCGTGCCGCTGCCCGCTGTCGCGCTCGTGCACCAGCTCCTCTCGGCGCTCGAGGCGCAGGGCCGCGGCGACGACGGGACGCAGGCGCTCCTGACCCTCTACGAGAAGATGGCGTCCGCGTGAGCCCGCCCTCGCCGCTCGCGGGCGTGCGCGCCCTGCTCGTGGACCTCGAGGGGACCGTCTTCCAGGATCGGGCCCTCATCCCCGGCGCGGCGAGCGCGCTCGCGGAGGCCGCGGCGCACGGGCTCGACGTCGCGTTCGTGACCAACGCCACGAGCCGTCCCCGGTCCGTCATCGTCCGCGAGCTCGCCGAGATGGGACTCCCCGTCGACGCGGAGGCGGTCTTCTCGGCGCCGCGCGCCGCGCGCGAGTACCTGCGGCGCACGGGCCGAACCCGCTGCTTCCTCCTGACGCGCCCGTCGCTCGTCGAGGACCTCGCGGGCATCTCGCCGTCGGACGACCCGGCGGACGCGGTCCTCCTCGGCGACCTCGGCGACACGCTCTCCTTCGAGCGGCTGAACCGCGCCTTCCGCCTCGTCGTCGGCGGCGCCGAGCTCGTCACGCTCGCGCGCAACCGCTACTGGCGCGCGCGCGACGGGCTCGTCCTGGACGTCGGCGCCTTCGCGGCCGCGCTCGAGTACGCGACGGGCAAGGCCGCCACCCTCGTCGGGAAGCCCTCGCCCGAGTTCTTCGCCGCGGTGCTCGGCGCGCTCGGCGTCGCACCGGGAGAGGCCGCCGTGATCGGCGACGACCTCGAGTCCGACGTCGGCGGCGCGCAGGCCTCCGGCATGCGCGGCCTCCTCGTGCGCACGGGTAAGTTCCGGCCCGAGGACCTGGACGGCCCGTCGTCCGCGGCGCGAATCCGCCCGGACGGCGTGCTCGAGTCGATCGCGGATCTGCCGGGACTGCTTTGATAGGCTGACTTCATGGCCGGCCGCGACGACGACCACGAACAGCGGGTGACGGAGACCTTCGACGCGCTCCGAGCGAGGGTCGGCGGACGGCTGGACGACGCGGGCCGCGCCGCGATCGAAAGGGTCCGCGCGGCGGCCGCCTCGAAGGACACGGCGGCGCTCAAGACGCACCTGGCGGACCTGCGCAAGCGTCACGGCTGGCTCTACCAGGAGCTCGCCGAGCATCCGCGCGTCGCCCAGCTCCTCGACGAGCTCGCGCTGTTCGGGCTCTGATCCTCAAGAAAATCTAAGTTGCTCCTGCGGCCCGATCCGACCGGACGGCGCCGGTGTACTCACCTCCGACCGGCTTCTTCGAGTCATCCGGTCCGGAGGTTGGTATGGACATCTTCGATCGCCGCAGGTTTCTGAAGATCGCGGGGGTCTCGCTCGGAGCGGGGGCCCTCTACAGCGTGGCCGCGCCCGCCCTGGGCGAGGGCGCTGCGGGGCGTTTCATGGAGCTCCTCCGGAAGAAGAACGGCGAGCGGCCGACCCCGTTCTCGTTCGTCCAGTTCTCCGACACCCACGTCGGCTTCGACGGGCCGGCGGATCCCCTCGGGACGCAGGCCTTCGAGCGGGCCGTCGACATGGTCAACGCGCTCCCCGAGAGGCCCGATCTCGTCCTCTTCACCGGAGACCTCACGCACGACAGCGAGAAGCCGGGCGAGCACGCCGACCGCATGCGGCTGTTCAAGAAAATAGCCGGGCGGCTGACCGTTCCTTTCCGAGTCGTCCCCGGCGAGCACGACGCGGCCCTCGACGGCGGGACCCTGTTCCGCGACGCGTTCGGCGAGACGCACTACTCCTTCGACCACCGCGGCGTCCATTTCATCGCGCTGGACAACGTCTCGCTCGGAAAGCCGGCCGTCGGCGCCGCGCAGCTCGAGTGGCTGCGCGCGGACCTCGCCCGCTTCCCCAGGACCGCGCCGATCGTGGTGTACACGCACCGCCCGCTCTTCGACCTCAGGCCCGACTGGGAGTGGTTCACGAGCGACGGCGACCAGGTCCTGAATGCGCTCGCGCCCTACGAGAACGTGACGGTGCTGTACGGCCACATCCACCGCGAGCACGAGCACACGGAAGGGAACGCCACCCACTACGCGTCGCGGTCGCTGATCTTCGGGTTCCCCGATCCGGAAGCGGCCGGAAAGGACGCCCCCAGGAAGCCCCTCCCCTTCGACGCGACCCGGCCGTTTCAGAACCTGGGCATCCGCCGCGTGACCGAGCGGGCTCCGGCGCGGCCGGAGGTGCGGACGGTGGACCTGACCCTGCGCGAGTACTCGGGAACCGTGGGCATCCAGCAGATCCTCAAGGAGGGAGACGAATCATGAAGACTCTTCGACGTCTGACCCTGGGAGCGGCGCTCGCCGCGAGCCTCGCCACGCTCGGTCCCGCCGCCCCGGCCTCCGCCCGCGACGAGCAACCCAGGGTCGTCGCGATCCACGCGAAGCGCTTCGCGTTCGAGCCGAAGGAGATCCACCTGGCGAAGGGCGAGCCGGTCACCCTCGCCGTGACGAGCGAGGACGTCACCCACGGCTTCTTCTCCCGTCAGTTCCACGTCGACGAGGACCTCGCACCCGGGAAGACCGTCTCGATCCCGCTCACGCCGGCGGAGCCCGGCACCTACACGGTCATCTGCGACCACTATTGCGGCTCCGGGCACGGCGGCATGAAGATGGTCATCGTCGTCGAGTAACGTGAACCCAACGGACGAACACCTCCTGCGCGAGATCGCCGCCGGGAACGAGGAGCCGATCGGGACGCTCTACTCCCGGTACGCGCCGATCGTCTTCGGCATGGCGGCCCAGGCGCTCGGCAAGACGACCGCCGAGGAGATCGTTCAGGACGTGTTCGTCTCCGTATGGAAGGGCGCGCCGACCTTCGATCCGGCGAAGGGACCGGCGCGCGCGTGGCTGCTGCAGATCGCCCACTACCGGATCGCAAACGAACTGCGGAGCCGCGGCCGCCGCCCGCGGACCGTCGAGGATCCCGAGGGCGAGCAGGCGGCGCGCCTCCCCGATCCTTCTCCGGACCAGGCCGAGGAGGCGTGGTCCGCGCACCGCCGGCAGATTCTCCAGCGCGCGCTCGAGCAGCTGCCGCCCCCGCAGCGGCAGGCGCTCGGGCTCGCCTTCTTCTCGGACCTCTCGCACGGCGAGGTCGCGAGCGTCCTCGGGCTGCCGCTCGGCACGGTGAAGTCGCGCCTGCGCTCGGGCCTCTCGCGGCTGCGCGCGCGGCTCGCGCCGCTTTCGGCGGCGCTCCTCGTCCTGGCGATCGCGGCGGGGCTGGCGTGGCGGTTCGCGTCCCGGCGCGAGGCCCTCGCCCGGGACGAGCGCGCGCTCGCGATGCTGACCTCGAGCGAGGCCGTCTCGATCCGCATGACCGCGGCCCCCGGCCAGGACCCGGCCACGCATGCGACCTACCGCTTCCGCGCCGGCGCCTCGATCGCGGTCGTCACCTTCTCGAAGTTCCCGGCGGCGCCGCCGGACGAGGTGGACCGCGCGTGGGCGTCGTTCGACGGACGCTGGGTCCTGCTCGGCGAGGCCGTCCCGGACGCCGACGGCCGCGCCCGGCTGATCGCCGAGGGTGGCGCGCTCGCGCGGCCGCCCGACCGGCTGGCCGTCACGGCCGAGCGCGGTCCGGCCGGCGCCGCGCCGGGCGAGCGGGTCGTCGTTTCGTGGAGCGCGGATCGGAAATAATGCCGCCCCATGCCGTCCGGGAAGGACTGGGGCGCGCTCCTCAAGGCGACGTTTCACCGCGTCGGACGGGAAGACATCGTCGGGCTCTTCTCGCGCGAGTGGCAGCACGCGAAGGGGAAGCTGACCGCCTCGGACCGCGAGGCGATCGATCGCGAGCCCAGGCGCTGGAAGCGTTTCTTCAAGACCGCCAACAGCGTCCTCTTCGGCCTCTCGCAACGGCTCGCGCCGGCGCGCCGCGTCCTGTTCCTCGCGGTGCTCGTCTTCCTGATCTTCTCGATCCAGGGCCCGTCGTTCAGCCACGATACCGAGAGAATCGCGCACGGCGTTCGAAAGACGACCGAGTACCACTTCTACTTCGACAACTTCTGGCTGAGCGCGTCGTGCGTGCTGCTCTTCCTCCTGCTCTCGATGGAGCTCGTCGACAAGATCAACTACCGCGACGAGCTCGAGCTCGCGCGCGACCTGCAGGCGAGCCTCATCCCGCGCGAGCTCCCGACGGACGGCGCCTGGGAGCTTGGCGCGCACAACGAGATCGCGAACACGGTCGGGGGCGACATCTACGACTTCGTGCCGCTCCCCAACGGGCGTCTCGCGGCGCTCTTCGGAGACGCGTCCGGCCACGGGATGACCGCGGGCCTCGTGATGGCCGTCGCCCACGCCGCCTTCCGCACGCAGCTCGACGTGGATCCCTCGCCGCAGGCCGTGTTCGCGACGCTCAACCGCATCCTCTGCCGCACGGGCGGGCCGCGCGCCTTCTTCGGATGCGTCTACCTGCTGCTCGCCGCCGACGGCGAGGCGTCGGCGTGCGTCGCCGGTCACCCGCCGATCCTCCACATCGGCGCAGACGGCGCCGTCCGCGAGCGGATCGGCAGGGGCGCGTACCCGCTCGGGATCCGTGCGGGCCTCTCCTGGCCGGTCGAGACTCTTCGAGTCGCCCCCGGAGAGGCGCTCTTCCTCAATTCCGACGGTCTGTCGGAGGCGCGCAACGCCTCGGACCAGGAATTCGGGGACGCGCGGGTCGAGGCCGCGATCCGGCGCGCCGCCTCTCTCCCGGCCCCGGCGCTCGCCGACGAGGTGGCAGCCGACATGCATAGGTTCCTGGGTGTCGCGGCCTCCGAGGACGACGTCTCGGTCGCCGTGATCCGGCGGCGCGTCTAGGGCGCACCTCGAAGGCGTTCCGTAGCGGTCCGCCGGCATCGGGAATCGGCTCGGTTTCTCCCCCGTTTTGGAGTCTGCAGTTCTTTGCCCGAAACGCGCCTGGAGCGCGCGCGGAATCCGGCAGACCGGTTTCCGCGTATTTCGCGCTGCCGGTTCAGCTCCCCATCCTGGGGCGCCCGCCGGCCCCAGCAGGGAGAAAAGAGGTCATCTCGATGTCGGAATCTCTGTCGCTTCCGGTGGTTCCCCTGAGGAACGCCGTTTTGTTTCCGGGCGTCTCGTTCCCGATCTCGGCCGGACGCGCGGCCACGCTGCGCGCGATCGAGGCAGCCTTGAGCTCGCCTTCCCGCCAGGTCTTCGCGGTCGCGCAGCGCGCGGACACCGAGGACGTCAACGCGTCCGAGCTCCACGCGATCGGCGCGATCGCGACGATCGGGTCCGTTCAGCGGGGCCTGGGCGGCATCCGGCTGGTGCTCGAGGGCAAGGCGCGCGGCATCGCCCTGCGCTATGCGCCCGCCAAGAAGGGCTTCCTCGAGGCCACGGTCCAGGAGGCCCGCGACATGATGCCGCTGGACCCGAACGACCCCGCCTTCCAGGGCCTGCACCGCGAGGCGCGCGAGCGCGCGGCGGAGCTCGGCAAGAAGCTCGGCCTGCCCGACGAGGCGGTCGAGCAGATCCTGGCCGAGGTCGACGAGCCCGGGCGGCTCGCGGACCTGGTGGCCGGGTACCTCGACGTCCCGGTCTCGGACAAGCAGGCCCTCCTCGAGACGCTGTCGGTGGAGGACCGCCTGAGGCGCGTGCTCGTGCGCGTCCAGCGGCAGATCGACGTGCTCTCGGCGCAGGAGGAGATCCAGTCCGCGGTCAAGGAAGAGATCGGCAGCCGCCAGCGCGAGATGTACCTGCGCGAGCAGCTGAAGGCCATCCAGAAGGAGCTCGGCGAGGGCGAGGGCTCGTCCGACGACGGGCTGAAGGAGCTCAAGGCGAAGCTCGACGCGCTCGATCTCCCGCCGGACGCGCGCAAGGAAGCCGACCGCGAGTGGAATCGCCTCACGCGGATCGGCCGCGAGTCGATGGAGTCGCAGGTCATCCGGACGTACCTCGAGACGATCGCCGAGCTGCCGTGGAACACGCGCACCGACGAGAAGCTGGACGTGCCCGAGGCGGCGCGCATCCTGGACGATGACCACTACGGGCTGAAGGACGTCAAGGACCGCATCCTCGAGTTCCTCGCCGTGCGGCAGCTCTCGCAGGCCGCCGGGAAGGAGTCCGAGAAGGAGCAGGCGGAGAAGAAGGCGGCGGAGGAGGCCGGTACGATCGGCGGCGAGCCCCAGCCGGGCGCCGTGAAGGAGGAGACCAGCAAGTCCGCACGGGCGCGCGGCCGCATCCTCCTCTTCGCGGGTCCTCCGGGCGTCGGCAAGACGTCGATCGCGAAGTCGATCGCGCGCGCGATGGGACGCAAGTACGTCCGCATCTCGCTGGGCGGCGCCCGCGACGAGGCCGACATCCGCGGCCACCGGCGCACCTACATCGGCGCGCTGCCGGGGCGGATCCTCCAGGGCATGAAGCAGGCGGGGACGAAGAACCCGGTGTTCCTTCTCGACGAGGTCGACAAGCTCGGCGTCTCCTTCCAGGGCGATCCCGCGAGCGCGCTGCTCGAGGTGCTCGACCCGGCGCAGAACGACAGCTTCACCGACCACTACCTCGCGGTGCCGTTCGACCTCTCCGAGGTCCTCTTCATCGCGACGGCGAACTTCCTGCAGAACATCCCGGGGCCGCTGCTCGACCGCATGGAGGTCGTCAACTTCGCGGGCTACACCGAGGAGGAGAAGCTCCAGATCGCGAAGAGCTACCTGGTGCCCCGCCAGATCGAGGAGAACGGCCTCCGCACGGAGCAGCTGACGCTGACCGACGACGCCGTCCGCGAGGTCATCGCGAGCTACACGCGCGAGTCGGGCGTCCGCCAGCTCGAGCGCGAGCTCGGCCGGCTGGCGCGCAAGGTCGCCCGCCGCATCGCCGCGCGCGAGATCGAGCGCGAGACCGTCGACCAGCCGGGCGTCCACCCGCTGCTGGGGCGGCCACGCGTCCACCCCGAGAAGAAGGCGGGCGAGGACCAGGTCGGCATCGCGACCGGCATGTATTACACGCCGGCCGGCGGCGACATCATGTTCGTCGAGTCCTCGCTCATGCGGGGCAAGGGCGACCTGATCCTGACGGGCCAGCTCGGCGACGTCATGAAGGAGTCGGGCCGCGCGGCCTGGACCTTCGCACGCTCGCATGCGGCGTGGCTCGGCATCGACGAGAGCGAGTTCGAGCGCGACGTGCACATCCACGTTCCCGCCGGCGCGATTCCCAAGGACGGCCCCTCGGCCGGCATCGCGATGGCGTCGGCCGTGGTCTCCGCGCTCTCGAAGCGCCCCGTCCGCAACGACGTGGCGATGACCGGCGAGATCACGATCTCGGGCCGGGTGCTCCCGATCGGCGGCCTCAAGGAGAAGATCCTCGGCGCCGTCCGCGCGGGCATCACGCACATCGTCATCCCGAAGGACAACGAGCCGGACCTCGAGGACCTCTCCGAGGAGGTGCGGGGGAAGGTCGAGGTCTCCCCCGTGACCACGCTCGCCGAGGCGCTCTCCGTCACCCTGCGGGACACGGACCTGCAGGAGGGACGGCTGCGCTTCGGCACGGCGACCCAGCCCTCGGCCGGCGGCGTCTCGCCGCAGTAAGACGAGAGCCCCTCTCCCCGCGGGGAGAGGGTTCGTCTTCTACGCGATCGCGAACACGACCCGGGCGTACTGGAGGCTCGGGTCGTTGGTCGTGTTGTCCGTCGTGGCGCCGTAGACGACCGCGCTCCCGCTGTTGACGTTCACCTCGATCACGTCGTTGGGCTGCAGCACGTAGCCGAGGAACGTGTCCGAGGACTGCTGCTCGAAGTACGTCGGCTGATACGTCTTCGTGACCGTGTGCACGACGGCCCCCGTGGCGTCGTGCACCTTGAGCGTGATCGTCGCGCCCGAGAGGAATGTCCGCACGCCCATGTTGAAGCGGAAGTGGGTGGTGTCCGTGGGCGCGATCAGGAAGCTCGTCGAGCCGGCGAAGAGCAGCGCCGTATCCCCGTTGCCGCCGTCGGGGACGACTGCGTCCTCGGTGAATCCCGAGGTCCCCGAGGCGCCGGCGTCGTTGAAGACGCGCGCGACGATCACGGGAGGCTGGTTGGCCTGGCTCATCACGATGTCGATCGAGCCGAGGCCCGTCGCGCCCATCGTCCCGACGATGTCGGGATAGGACACGCTCTGGCCCACGCCGATCGTGAACGTCAGGATGGGATCCGACGAGGAGCCCGGTGTTCCGGCCGGGTGATAGACGAAACGCCCGGAGAGCGCGTTGCTCCACGGGTTGTACATCTGCACGCTCGTGCGGAAGAACGAGCCGAAGTTGCCGGGAGTCGACGCCGCCGCCGGGATGACGCGCGCCACGGACTCCGTGGCCGTACCGGTCGCGTGGACCGCGAGGGTGTCCCCCGAGGTCGCGTCGGCCGCCGCGAGCGAGACGTCGCCGGAAATGTCTCCGGTGTACGCCACGTAGCCCGCGCTCACGATCCCGGAGAGAGTGGCCGGGTTGCCGCAGTTCGCGATGCGCGAGATCCCGATCAGGTCGCCCTCCTGGACCTGGACCGGCGGCACCAGGCTGACCTGCGTCGGCGCCGCGACCGTGTCGAACGGGCCGCGCTCGGTCAGGAAGACGAGGGTGTCGACCTGGCGATGGAAGAACTTCAGCTTCACCGCCGCGGTGCAGCCCAGGTCGGACCACTGAAAGGTCGCCGTGTCGAGCGTGCCGGTGGCCGTCGCCGGCCGCGTGAGGTCGATGTCGGTCCGGACCTCGGAGACGGCGACGTCCACGGAGTTGGGAGCGGCGACGTTCGAGCCGACCTCGAGCGTCTGGGCGTGAAGGCCGGGGGCCGAAAGGGCCGCGACGAGCGCCGCGTACAGGAGGACAGTCGTGTTGCGAGACATGGGTCACCTCCGTGCGGGAGACAAATGCAATATGGATACCCGGTATGATCCGCCCTCCCGCAGAACCCGCGGGGCGGAGGGCCGTACTCCTAGGAGCGTACGCGGCCTTCCCGCACGCGACGCGGCCATCCCGAAACGAGGAGGACTTGTGAAGCTTTCGTCGAAGACACCGGCGGCACTCACTGCCGCTGCCCTGTCCCTGGTGCTCGTCTCCCCCGCGCTCCGCGGCATCTGCCCCGAGGCGGACGCGCCGGAACCGGGCACGCCCGCCCCGGTCCACGGCCTCAACCCGGCCGACATGAACCCGTCGGTCTCCGCGTGCACGGACTTCAACCAGTACGCCAACGGCGGCTGGCTCAAGGCCAACCCGATCCCGCCGGACCAGTCGTATTGGGGGTCGTTCACGATCCTCGACGAGACCAACCGCGCCAACCTCCGCAAGGTCCTCGAGAAGGCCGCAGCCGACAAGACCGCCGGGGCGGGCTCGGACCAGAAGAAGGTCGGCGACTTCTGGGCGAGCTGCATGGACGAGGCGGCCATCGAGTCGGCCGGACTGACCCCGCTCAAGCCGGAGCTCGCGCGCATCGACAAGATCGGCAGCGGCGCGGAGCTGCAGGCGGAGCTCGGACGGCTCCAGTCCTTCGGCGTCGGCGCGGGGTTCCGGTTCGCCGCCGAGCAGGACCGCAAGAAGTCGACCGACGTGATCGCGTACGCGGGACAGGGCGGCCTCGGCCTGCCCGACCGCGACTACTACCTCAAGACCGACGACGAGTCGAAGGCGATCCGCGACAAGTACCTCGCGCACGTCCAGAAGATGTTCGCGCTCATGGGAGAGGACGCCGCGAAGGCCGCGGCCGACGCGAAGACGGTCGTGGCGCTCGAGACGAAGCTCGCGGAGGCCTCGATGACGCGCGTCGAACGGCGCGATCCCGAGGCGACCTACAACCGCAAGACCGCCGCGGATCTCGCGAAGCTGACCCCGCACTTCTCCTGGGCCGCGTACTTCAAGGACTTCGGCGTCGCGCCCGCCGCGGTGAACGTCGCCCAGCCCAGGTTCTTCGAGGCCTTCGACAAACAGCTACAGGACACGCCCCTCGACGCGTGGAAGACGTACCTCCGCTGGCACCTCGTGAGCGCCGCCGCGCCGCAGCTGTCGAAGGCGTTCGTGGACGAGAACTTCGACTTCTACGGCAAGACGCTGACCGGCACGCCCGAGAACGAGCCGCGCTGGAAGCGCTGCGTGACGGCGGCCGACGGAGAGCTCGGCTTCGCGCTCGGGAAGGCGTTCGTCAAGGACTACTTCCCGCCCGAGTCGAAGGCGCGCGCCGACGCGATGGTCAAGAACCTGATCGCGGCGCTGCGCGACGATCTGAAGACGCTGCCCTGGATGGGCGAGGCGACGAAGCAGCAGGCGCTCGCGAAGCTCGACAAGTTCAATCCCAAGATCGGCTACCCGACGGTCTGGCGCGACTACACGGCGCTGCAGATCGACCGCGGGCCGTACGTGCTGAACACGATGCGCGGCGAGGAGTTCGAGTTTCGCCGCCAGCTCGCGAAGATCGGCAAGCCGGTCGACCGCCAGGACTGGCAGATGACGCCGCCCGAGGTCAACGCCTACTACGATCCGCTCCTGAACGAGATCGTCTTCCCCGCCGGCATCCTCCAGCCGCCGTTCTTCGACGGCCAGGCGGACGACGCCGTCAACTACGGCGCGATCGGGGCCGTCATCGGTCACGAGATGACGCACGGCTTCGACGACCAGGGCCGCAAGTTCGACGCGGACGGCAACCTGCGCGACTGGTGGACCGCGGAGGACGCGAAGAACTACGAAGAGCGCTCCAAGTGCGTCGAGACGCAGTACGACTCGTACGTGTTCGACGGCCAGCACGTCAACGGCAAGCTGGTCCTGGGCGAGGCGACCGCGGACCTCGGCGGGCTCGGCATCGCGTACAAGGCGTACAAGAAGTCGCTCGAGGGCAAGCCGGAGCCGGCGAAGATCGACGGGCTCAGCGGCGACCAGCGCTTCTTCATGGCGTGGGCGCGCGGCTGGGCGGCGAACGTGCGGCCGGAGCTCTCCAAGCTGCTGATGAACACGAATCCGCACCCGCTGCCGGAGTTCCGCGCCTACGGCCCGCCGTCGACGCTGCCCATGTTCGCGAGCGCCTTCGGTTGCAAGCCGGGCGACGCGATGGTGCGCAAGGAGCTGTGCCAGATCTGGTGATCGGGAAACGGTCAACGGAAACCGGGAATCGAAGGGCGGGAGGTGTCTCCCGCCCTTTCTGTATTCTTCGTTCGTGACGCCTGCGAATCGCCCGAGCCCCGAGTCCCGCAACCTCCAGATTCCCACCCGCTTCCGCAAGGGGCGCCCGGGCGCCAGGCCCGGCGTCGACGTCGCCGATCTCGCCCGGATGCCGGCGGCGGCGCGCGTCCCGGTCACGGTGATCGACTACTCGCCCGAGAAGTCCGAGGTCCGCACGGTCGACGACTTCGACGCGTTCATCGAGCAGCGACGTCCGGACTGGGTCAAGGTGCGCTGGATCAACGTGGACGGGATCTCGGATCCGGCCGTCATCCGCGCGCTCGCGATCAAGTACGGTCTCCACCCGCTCGCCATCGAGGACCTGATGACGCCCAACCAGCGTCCGAAGCTGGAGCCCTACGCGGCCGAGGAAGGGCGGGGCGCGCACCTCTTCCTGGTCGTGCGGATGGTGGAGCGGCAGGGAGGTCACCTGACCTCCGAGCAGATCTCGATCTTCGAGAACCTCAGCACGATCGTGACCTTCCAGGAGGAGCCGGGCGACATCTGGGACCCGATCCGCGAGCGCATCCAGAAGCCCGACTCCCGGATGCGCGAGCTCGACGCGAGCTACCTCCTGTACGCGCTGCTCGACGCGATCGTGGACTACTGCTTCCCGGTGCTCGAGTACTACGGCGACAGGCTCCAGGAGCTCGAGGACCTCGTGCTGGACCGCCCGGACCGCGGGACGCTCCAGGAGATCCACCAGGTCAAGCGCGAGCTCCTGCTCCTGCGCCGCGCGGTCTGGCCGATGCGCGAGGTCGTCAACGGCCTCCTGCGCGAGCCGCACGAGTGCGTCCGCGAGATGACCCGCATGTACCTGCGGGACGTGTACGACCACACGATCCAGATCATGGACATCATCGAGACGTACCGCGAGCTCGCGAGCAGTCTCACCGAGACCTACATGAGCGCGATGAGCAATCGCCTCTCCGAGGTCATGAAGGTGCTGACGATCATCGGAACGATCTTCATCCCGCTGACGTTCCTCGCCGGCGTGTACGGGATGAACATGCCGATCCCGGAGAACCAGTGGTCGGGGTCCTACCTCGTCTTCTGGGCCGTCTGCCTCGTGGTCGCGGGGATGATGCTGTACTGGTTCCGAAAAAGAGGCTGGATCTAGGCAGGCCCCGCGGGCAGCTCGATCAGCACCCGCTTCGTGAACTGGCGGTCGATCGACGGCGCCACGGCGATCGAGCCCTTGTAGGCGCGCACGAGCTCCTCGACCGCGGCCCAGTCCGTCCCCGCCGCGCGTGCGCGGATCATCTCGGTCGTGAGCGTGCCGGGAGCGTTGTCCGCGAGCGCGAAGCGCACCGACGACGCCGGGAAGCTCGCCTCGCGGACGAGCGAGCCGAAGACGGCGAGCCTCGGCGCCCCGACGGGGGACGCCCGCATCGCGGAGAGCGTGGCCGCGAAGACCGTGCGCCAGAGCCTTTCCCAGTCGGGACGCGGCACCCGGATCGTCCAGGCCGCCTGGCCGTCGGCCGGGAAGCCGCGGGTCGAGAGCGGCGGCGCCGCCATCTGCCGCTCCTCCGCCGCGCTCTGGAGAAGCCGCGACAGGTCCTCGACGTCGACCTGCGTCGTCGGCGGCACCGGCCCCGCCGGCCGGGGGATCGGCGCCGGTTTCGCCGCGGCCGAGGCCTGGCTCTCCGAGGCGCGCTCGGCCTCGTTTCCTCTCCGCCGCCGCGCGAGCACGGCCGCGAGGGCGGCGACGAGGACGGCCACGCCGGCGCCCCACGCCCAGAGGCCGGAGGCCGACGCGTCCGGCGCCGGCCGCGCCGGAGGATCGATCTTCGGTCGAGACGCAGACGCCTTCCCCGCTCCGGCCGCAACCGCCGGCGCGCGGCCCGCGAGCTCCGCGCGGAACGCGTCGGTCTGCTTGCGCTCCGCGTCCGACGCCGACACGCGCCACGCGTCCAGGCGCTCGAGCGCCGCCGCCGGATCGCCCCACTCCGCCCAGCGCTCGGCCGATCTCCGGCGCAGGCTCGGCAGATCCGAGCGCGCCGCCGCGGCGCGGTCGAGGAGCACGAGCGACTCCGCCTTGCTGGCGCGGTCCGGATGGTCCCAGAGCAGGTTCGAGAGCGGCACCGACGCCTCGACGCGCGCGGGATCGGCCGCGAGGGCCACGCGGTACTCGCGAATCGCGTCGGCGCTCCGTCCGGCCTGCGCGTCCAGGGCGCCCAGCGCGATGGCGGCCTCGGCATACGTCGGATCGAGTCTCAGCGCGTAGCCCAGCTTCTCTCGCCCGGCGTGGCCGTCGCCGCGGGCGAGCGCGGCGCGCCCGTCGACCAGCGCGAGGCGCGCCTCGGACGAGCCTCCGGCCGACGGCGCCGCCCGGGATGCGAGGTCCAGCAGCTTCACGCGAGGATCGACCCAGCGCGTGTCCTCGCCCGTGCCTTCGAGGCTCGCCTGAAATCGCCGGTAGCTGGCCGCCGCGGCCGCGAAGTCTCCTCGCGATTCGTTCCACCGGGCGAGCGCGAGCCAGTCTCCGGGCCACAACTGAGCGGCGGAGCGCTCCGCGGCGCCGGCGAGCAGCTCCCCCGAACGCCCCGCCTCCTGCGACGCCACTTTCAGATCCGCCGCGAGCAGGTCGTCGCGCACCGAGTCGGGGGGGCACGGTACGGAGGGCGCGAACGGGTCCTGTCCGGCTGCGGTCACGGCAGGCAGCACGGAGAGAACGGCGACTCCCAGCCGAACCCGAAGCCGACGGCCTCGTGGCACGGGAACATTATCGCCGAGCCCGGTCAAACCACTGAGCCGCCGAGGGTTGGCAAGGCCGCCTAAAGACGATCCTCATGAGATAATCCGCGGTTCTCCGGGCAGGCCGCTTCGAAGCGTCCCCCGGACTCATCGAAAACTGCGAGGTCGAACCTATGAAACGCATCGGCATTCTCTTCGGCCAGGAGCGCTCGTTTCCGCTGGCGCTCGTGGACCGCATCAATCGCGCGGGGACCGACGCCGTCGCCGAGCCCGTCCAGGTGGGCGGGGTGGCGCTCGAGACCCCGAAGAAGTACGACCTGATCCTCGACCGCATCAGCCAGGACATCCCCTTCTACCGCGCGATCCTGAAGAAGGCCGTCGTCGACGGGACGATCGTCGTCAACAACCCGTTCTGGTGGTCGGCCGACGACAAGTTCTTCAACAACGTGCTCGCGCGCCGGATCGGCGTGGCGGTGCCGAAGACGGTCATCCTGCCGTCGAACCAGCACCCGCCGGACACCACCGGCGACTCGATGTCGAACCTGGTCTTCCCTCTCGAGTGGGACGAGATCTTCCACCACATCGGCTTCCCGGCGTACTTCAAGCCCTACTCGGGCGGCGGATGGAAGAGCGTGTACCGCGTCACCAATCCCGACGAATTCTTCGCGGCGTACCGCGAGTCGGGCCAGACCGTGATGACGCTGCAGGAGGAGATCGTCTTCGACAAGTACTTCCGCTGCTACGCCATCGGGCGCAAGCACGTGCACCTCATGCACTACGACCCCAGGTCGCCGCACCACGAGCGCTACGTCAAGAATCCTCCGCCGATCGAGCCCGCGCTCGAGGAGCGGCTGCGCGGCGACTGCTTGAAGCTCATGGGCGCGCTCGGCTACGACTTCGGCACGCTGGAGTTCGCGGTGCGCGACGGCATTCCCTACGCGATCGACTTCCTCAACCCGGCTCCGGACGCCGACGTGAACTCGGTCGGCGCCGCGAACTTCGAGTGGGTGCTCGACACCGCGGCGCGCTGGCTGATCGAGCGCGTGAACCAGCCGCCCGACCCGATCAGCGACTACCACTGGGCGACGTTTCTGGCCGGCGGCGAAGTGGCGGCGAAGTCGAAGGCGGCCCGGGTTCGGAAGCCCGCGACTCCCTCCAAGGGAATGACCGCGCCCCGCGCCTGACCGCGACCATGGAGCGCCCCGCCTTCACTCTCGGCGTCGAGGAAGAGTTCCAGATCGTCGATCCGGACACGCGTGAGCTGCGCTCGCACGTGCAGGAGATCCTCGACGAGGGCAAGCTCGTCCTGAAGGAGCGGGTCAAGCCCGAGATGCACCAGTCGGTCATCGAGATCGGCACCGGCATCTGCAAGAACATCGCGGAGGTCCGCCAGGACGTCGGCGAGATGCGAACGGAAATCATCCGGCTCGCCCGCAAGAACGGGATGCGCGTGGCGTCGGCCGGCACGCACCCCTTCTCGAACTGGGCCGACCAGAAGATCTTCCCCGACCCGCGCTACGACTCGGTCGTCCAGGAGATGCAGCAGCTCGCCCGCGCGAACCTGATCTTCGGACTCCACGTGCACGTCGGGATCAAGGACCGCGCGCTCGCGATCCAGATCATGAACGAGGCGCTCTACTTCCTGCCGCACATGCTGGCGCTGTCGACGAACTCGCCGTTCTGGCTGGGGCGGAACACGGGCCTGAAGAGCTTCCGCACCAAGGTGTTCGACCGCTTCCCGCGCACCGGCATGCCGGAGTACTTCGAGAGCCCCGCCGAGTTCGACGAGTACGTCAAAACGCTCGTCGTGACCAACTGCATCGACAACGGCAAGAAGATCTGGTGGGACGTCCGTCCGCATCCCTTCTTCGAGACGATCGAGTTCCGCGTCTGCGACGTCCCCATGCGCCTCGACGAGACGGTGACGCTGGCGGCGCTCTTCCAGGCCATCTGCGTCAAGCTGTTCCGGCTGCGCCAGCAGAACCAGGGCTGGCGCCGCTATCGCCGCGCCTTCATCCTCGAGAACAAGTGGCGCGCGAGCCGCTGGGGCATCGACGGCAAGCTGATCGATTTCGGAAAGCAGATCGAGGTGCCGTTCCGCGACCTGATCGCCGAGCTGCTCGAGTTCGTGGACGACGTCGTGGATGACCTCGGGTCGCGGAAGGAGGTCGAGGCGGTCCACTGGATCCTCGACAACGGGACCGGCGCCGATCGCCAGCTCCGCGCCTACGAGGCCTCCGGCGGCGACCTCAAGAGGGTCGTCGACTTCATCTGCGAGGAAACGAGCCACGGCCTCGCGCCGGAAACCGTGTATTCTCGTTCGGCATCCTAATTGCTCTCGAAAATCCACCCAAGGAGCGACGCACCCCGATGCCGAACACGACCGGTACGCTGACCACCTACGCGGAAGACCTGATCCCCGGCTCCCGCAACGCCATCCGGACCTGCCTCCGGGTCAGACCCGGCGAGCGGGTCGCGATCGTCACCGACCGCGAGACGGAGGACATCGCCCTGGCGCTCGCGGACCAGGCCCGGGAGGTCGGCGCGCCGGTCGACGTCCTGATCATGGAGGACTACGGTGCGCGGCCGATGCTCGCCCTGCCCCCCGCGATCGAGACGGCCCTCGAGCGGGCGAACGTCTCGATCTACGCCGGCCAGCCCAAGGAGGGCGAGCTCGCGTTCCGACGCGCGCTCACGCAGATCATCGACCGCCGCCAGATCCGCCACGCGCACATGGTGTCGATCTCCCACCGCATCATGGTCGAGGCGATGCGCGCCAACTTCGACGAGGTCGACGCGATCTCCTGCCGCCTGCGCGACCGGGCCGAGAAGGCGAAGACGATCGTGGCGACCTCGCCCGCCGGCTCGCGCATCGAGGCGACCTTCGACCCCGCGATCAAGTGGCTGAAGACGTCCGGGATCATCTCGACCTCGAAGTGGGGCAACCTTCCCGGCGGCGAGGTCCTGACCGCGCCGGCGCGCGTCGACGGCATCTACGTCGCGGACGGCGTCGTCGGCGAGTATCTCTGCGCGCGCTACGGCGACCTCGCGAAGAACCCGCTCTCGGTCACGATCGAGAACAGCCGCATCGTCGACGTCCAGTGCGACCGCGCGGACCTGGTCGCCGACTTCCGCGCCTACACGTCGACCGACGAGAACTCCGACCGCGTCGGCGAGTTCGCGATCGGGACCAACATCGCGCTGACCGACGTCATCGGGAACATCCTGCAGGACGAGAAGCTCCCGACCCTCCACATCGCGTTCGGCCATCCGTACGCCGAGCACACCGGCGCGAAGTGGAAGAGCACGACCCACATCGACATCGTGGGCCGGAGCTTCGACATCTGGTTCGACGGGGAACAGGTGATGGAGGCGGGGAAGTTCCTGATCTAGCTGCCCTGTCATCCGAGGACCCGAGCGTCGCGAGGGGACGAGGGACCCCTTTCAGAGACACGGTACGCGTCAAAGGGATCCCTCGCGCCGCTCGGGATGACACGTGAAGAATGGCGGCGCGATAGCATTCGTCGCGCGTCATGATTCCGAGCCTCCGCCAGGCGTACAACGCCAGCTATACCGACGATCGGTATGGCGAGTACAAGCGCCGGCTCGAGGAGCGCGGCGGCATCGGGGAGATCCCGTTCCGGCTGGCGGAGTCGCCGGTCTTCCTGCCGGCGCCGCTGCGCGACGAGATGGTCGCCGCGTCGCTCGACATCTTCCGCCAGCTCTCGACCTCCGAGGCGCTGCGCCGCTCCGAGGCGGCCGTGCCCGCGGAGCTCGACGTTCCGGGCTGCGACGCCTTCCCGACGTTCGCCGTGACCGACTTCGCGGTGACGCGGGAGTCGGACGGGCGGCTCGCGCCGAAGCTCATCGAGCTCCAGGCCTTCCCCACGCTCTACGCGTTCCAGGTCGCCCAGTGCGAGGAGCTCGCCCGCGTGACGCCGGGCGGCGAGCGGCTGGGCTGGTACCTCTCGGGTCTCGACGCCGCGGGCTACAAGCGCGTCCTCGGCGAGGCGATCCTCTCGGGTCTGTCGCCCGAGGAGGTCGTGCTGCTCGACCTCGACCCGCCGCACCAGAAGACGGCCATCGACTTCGCATTCACCGAGCAGTTCTGGGGCGTGCGCGCCGTCGATCCGCGCGCGATCGAGAAGGTCGGCCGCGAGCTCTGGTACGACTGCGGCGGACGTCGGACGCGCATCCGGCGGATCTACAACCGTCTGATCTTCGACGAGGTCGCGGCGACCAGCGCGACGCTGCCCTTCGACCTGACCTCGCGCATCGACGTCTCCTGGGCCGGTCACCCCAACTGGTACTTCCGCTGGAGCAAGCATTGCCTGCCCGAGCTGCGCCACCCGACGGTCCCCGAGGCGCACTTCCTCGCGGACCTCTCCGAGCCGCCGGCCGATCTCGAACGCTGGGTCCTGAAGCCGGTCTTCTCGTTCGCCGGATCCGGCGTGAAGGTCGAGGTGACGCCCGAGGACCTCGCGGCCGTGCCCGAGGAGCAGCGGCCGCACACGCTCCTCATGCGGAAGGTCGACTACGCGCCGGTCATCGAGACGACCGACGGCGGGCGTTCCAAGGTCGAGGTCCGCATCATGTTCGTCTGGAAGAACGCCAAGCCCTTCCCCGTCCTGACGCTCGCGCGCCTCTCGCAGGGAAAGATGATGGGCGTCAACTACAACAAGGACAAGACCTGGGTCGGCTCGTCCGCCAATCTCTGGCCGATCTGAGAAAAACGCCTCCCCTTCCGGCTGGTGAGACTCTTCGACACGCCCCCCAAATGATGCGTCTGCATCATGGGCGCGGTCGCCGCCGGGAGGATGTTGGGATCGACAACATGGAGGACGTCATGAACAAGCGTCTTGGGGCTCTCATCGCCGGTCTTCTCTTCGTGGCGGCAACCGTCGGCGCGGCAGTGATTCCCGGCCCGTGCCAATTCATGCCGAGGAATTTCCCGAAGCTGTGCAAGAAGGCGCCGCCGCCGCCGGTTCCGCCGTGCCCGGTCGCTCCCTGCAAGCCGCCCGCGCCCAAGTAAGCATTCACGGATCTCGCGAGGCGGCGCCTCATCGTCGGCCGCCGGGCGTGGGGTCCGGCGGCCTCGGCGTTTCAGGGAACGTAGCTCCGGATCTGGACCTTCCACCACGGCCAGTCGTGGCCGTACGGCGCCGACCAGATGTCGCCGCGGTGGCGGATCCCCTTCGCCTGAAGGATGCCGATCATCTGCTTGCTGCCCTCGAGAATGTTGTCGGTCTCGCCGGTGACGATGTCGATGTCCATCGAGGAGAGCCTCGACACCCACTCGGAGTCCATGTTGGGGACGTTCGCGGTCGGGCAGTGGAAATAGCAGAGCTCGTCCCAGTAGCCGTCGAGGAAGGAGTGGATGTCGTACTTGCCGGAGAACCCGATGCACTTGTCGCAGAGGTCGGGATGGCGGAGCGCGAAGTTGACGGCGTGGTAGGCGCCGAAGGAGGCGCCCAGCGTCGCGACGCGGCTGCCGGTCCGCGCCTTGCTCCGCGCGAACGGCACGACCTCGTTCGCGAGGTAGTGGTCGTACTGGTCGTGCCGGCGGATCCGCTGCGCCGGGTGGACGCTCTTCGCGTAGAAGCTCTCGTTGTCGACGCTGTCGACGCAGCAGATCTGGATCGCGCCGCTCTCGACGAGGTCGCCGACGGCGCCGACGAGCCCGAAGTCCTCGTTCTGGTAGAAGCGCCCGGCCGACGTCGGAAACCAGATCATCGGCTTCCCCGCGTGGCCGAACCAGAGCATCTCCATGCGGTGCCCGAGCGTGGGTGAATCCCAGGCGATGTACTCGCGGTCCATCGGATCTCCTCTATTTGGGGCGGTCAGAAGCGCCGGGATCTTATCGCGGTGGGATAATCCGGGACGACCTGAACGGGGCGTAGCGCAGCGGTAGCGTACCTGCTTTGGGAGCAGGTGGTCGCCAGTTCGATCCTGGCCGCCCCGACCAACTAGCTTCCCACCACGATCCTCCGCTCGAGCACCGTCTTCCCGCCGTCGTTGCCGACGAGAGTGACGCGAAGCGTGTGACGTCCGGTCGGCAGGGACGGAACCGAGAAGCCCCAGCCGCCGTGGTCGGATCCGGGAAGCGTCGGGAAGAAGCCGGCGAGACCGGGCCACGCATTCCCGATCGCCGCGTCGCCGGCGGGACCGAGCTCCGTCGCCGCCTCGACGCGCGCGATGCCGGAGTCGTCGACGGCCCAACCGTGGACCCAGAAACCGGGCGCGACGGTCTGGCCTTCGGTTGGAAGATGGATCATGCCGGTGGGCGGCGCGTAGTCGGCGTCGGACGGCGACAGGAGCGCGTCGAGGTCGTGCTGCGAATCCGGATCCGCGGGCGCGGCCGTTGAGCCCAGCCTGAACACGAACGCCTTCCCGTCGGGATCGTCGAAGCTCTTCCACAGGCGCAGCCGGTTCTGCGCGATTCCCGCGCGCAGGAAGTTCCGGAACGGCACGCGCTCGTAGGCCGGCGCGCGGCCCGCATGGAAGACGAGCGTCCCCGCGTCGAACGTGCCGATCTCGTCCCACGCGCCCTGGGCGATCGGGTTCGCGCGCAGATCGCCCACGAGCTTCACGTAGGCCGGCGGGTAGTAGCTCTGGTGCCCGTTGACGAGGACCTGCCGGTGCGCGGCCTGGCGCAGCATCGTGTCGGAGTCGTAGGGCATCCCGATCGGCCACTCGATCAGCGCGCCGACGTCCCTCGGCGGCTGCGACCGGAGCCAGCGGTCCAGCGGAGTCGCGGAAGGATCGTAGGGGTACAGCTCGAGCGGGAACGCGCGGTACTCGAAGCCCACGAGCAGGAGCGCGAGGGACACGGCCGCGACCCGCGCTCCCCTCCCCATCCCGCGCGTCGCGAACGACAGCCCCCACGCGGCCAGCACGCCGAGCGCGACGTGGATCAGGACGACGCCGCGGATCGGCGCGCGGATGGCGCGGAACACCGAGCCGACGTGCAGGAAGAGGAATCGATAGACCGGCGTGTGACTCCCGAGACACACGATCACTCCCACGACGCCGATGCACAGGAAGAGCGCGACGCGACGGGCTCCCTCCCGCGGGCGCCGCGCGACGCTGGCCCAGAGCGCGCCGGCGGCGAGGAGCACGGGCAGGATCCCCGGAAAGAGATCGCCCTCTCCCCGCGACCAGCGCTTCGTCGCGGCGCCGTAGAGACGGTTGAGCCCTCCCGCGGAAAGGAAGTCGCCTCCGACGGCCGAGAAGGCGTCGACCTCCGTGATCGTCCGCTTCATCCCGTAGACCTTCGAGGTGATCGTGTAGGGAACGAGGAACGGCGCGCAGACGAGCGTCGCCGCGGCCGCCGCGGCGAGAGCCATCGGCATCCGCCGCCGCTCCGTCCGGCCGCCCGAGACCGCCTCGCAGGCCAGGACGGTGGCGATCAGGAATCCGGAGAAGAGGCCGTAGTGAAACGTCGACAGCAGGTTCCCGGCGAAGCAGATCCCGAAGCCGGCGAGGTCGCGCCGCCGCCCCTCGTCCAGCCAGCGCAGCAGGAAGTAGAGGAGGAGGCACAGGAAGCCGCCGAGCTGCATGTTGATGTGCGGCAGCTGCGCGAAGCGCCACGGCACGAACGCGTACACGACTCCCGCGAGCAGCGCGGCGAGCGCGTCGCCGGTGACGCAGCGCGCGAGCAGCCACGCCGCCCACGCCGAGAACGCCATCGAGAAGAGGAAGACCGCGTTGTAGCTCGCGACGACGGGAACGCCCAGCGCGAGGAGCGGGAAGCCGAAGATCGCGCCGCCGTAGAGGTTCTCGGAGAAGGCCAGGGCATAGCGCGCCGGATGGAGGATCGGCGCCTGGAAGAGATTCCCGGGATCGTGGAACGTCTGCCGGAAGTCCCAGTCGAGGATCCAGGCGTTCTGCTTGGCGTCCCAGAGGTCGTTCATCCGGTCGCCGAGATGCGCGGCGTGGGGCCACGTCATGAGGACGGTGAGCGCCGGGAAGAAGAGTGCGGCGAGGAGGGGCGCACCGGCTCGAGGACGGCCCGTCGAAGCGCCTGTCACGGTGCGCGATCCTACGACACCCGTCGCGTGCCCGGGGTATAGGCTTGCCTTCAGAATCCGCCGCCGCTTCAAGGAGGTCGCCGATGCGCTCCCGCCGCTCTCGTGCCCGCCTCGCTCTTCCGGCTCTGGTCCTCGCGTCCGCCGCCGTGCTGGCTCCGGCCGCGCGCGGCGAGGACCTGCTGACCCTGCCGTCGGTCACCTCGGTGCACGGCGCCAACCAGACGTTCTTCCACTCCGACGTCTGGATCCTGAACCGATCCCACACGAACTCGCAGAACCTGACCTTCCGCTACCACTGCTTCAACGGCCTCTCCTGCCCGGCGGCGCCGAGGGCGATCTTCCTCGCGCCCCGCGAGTCGCGTCTCTTCACCGACGTCGTCGTCTCGTCGTTGGGCGCACCCGAGACGGCGGGCGCGCTCGAGATCGGCTACAACGCGTCGCTCGGCGAGATCACCGCGAGCTCGCGCCTCTACACGCCGTCCTTGCCGAGCCCGACCTCAGGGTTCTCGCTGCCGGCCCTGCCGCCGAGCGGGGCGCGGACGCGCTCGGTCTTCGTCGGCCTCGCCGGAAGCGGCGGCGACCTGTCGCAGGGCTTCCGTTCGAACGCCGGCGCGTACAACCCGAACGCGGGACCCGTCACGGTGACGTTCACGGTGCACTCCTCCAGCGGCGCGCCGCTCGGGACGCCGGTCGTGCGCGCGTTCACCGGTCATCAGTCGCTCCAGATCAACGACATCTTCACGGTCGCGGGCGCCGGAGGGACGGCCACCAACAACGCGTACCTGGTCGTCACGACCGACGGGCTCCCGGTCTTCCCCTACGCCGCGGTCATCGACAACAAGTCCGGCGACTCGGTCTGGGTCATCCCCTCGGACGACGAGGAGCCCTAGCCGGGCGGGATCCTACGCTCCGGCGCGCGCGAGCCAGTCCTTCATCTGCGCGCTCGACACGGCGCCCGCGTTCTGCGAGACGAGGAGGCCGCCCCGCAGCACGACGAAGTTGGGGATCCCGCGAACTCCGTACTCGGCCGCGAGCTCGGGATGACGCTCGGTGTCGACCTTGAGGACCAGCGCTCGGCCGGCCATGTCGGCGGCGGTCCTCTCGACCTCGGG
The DNA here is from genome assembly GCA_036406835.1 of Thermoanaerobaculia bacterium. Lineage (GTDB taxonomy): Bacteria > Acidobacteriota > Thermoanaerobaculia > UBA5066 > Gp7-AA6 > DAHUXD01. Next base: position 9,391 of record DASXAG010000096.1, on the reverse strand, counting down.
CGCCGCGACCTTGCACGGGCCGCACCAGTCCGCCCAGAAGTCGACGAGGACCGGGACGCGCGCGTTCTTCACCACCTCGCGAAACGACTCGGCGTCCACCGCGATCGGCCTGCGCACGGGCGAGATCTCGGTCTTGCAGGCGCCGCAGCGCCCGGTCTCCGTCAACCGCTCCGCCGGGGAGCGGTTCTTCTTGCCGCACGACGGACACGTCAGGATCACGCCGGAAAGCTACCGCAACGTCGCCGGACAGGCGCCCGATCCTACGGGGGGCCTTCGCAGTCCTCGCGGCTCGCGGCCTGGCGGATCGTGCAGATCTGGGGCTTCGTCGCGCCAACGCCCGTGTAGCCGAAGACGTCGAGCACCTCCTGCCAGCTGCAGCCTTCGTAGCCCGTCCACTCGTTGGCGTTCTGCGGATGGCCGAACGCGCAGTTCTGGCAGACGTTGAACAGCGTCCGCGGGGCGTTGCCGGGGCACGGCCCGGTCGGCGAGTCCTTCGTCTGATCCCCGGGACCGACGCGTGCGATGGAGATGCCGCCGCCGCCGGAATACGACCCTCCGCCGCCGCAGTCCTCGTCCGCCGGATCGCGGAAGAAGTAGACGTCGAGAGGCCCCTTCCGCACCGGCGGGCTCCCGGCCCTGTCGAAGAGCTGGATGTGGCGCATCTCCACGCACGTCGAGACGTTCACCGACACCGTCCACGTCTTCGTGGCGCCGTCGTCGGTCGCGGAGACTCCGACCTGCTTCTTGATGGCGACCTCGCCCGGTCCCGGCGGCTGGTTGGGATCGACCTGGGTGAGAAGCCGGTTCGTGTTCGGGTTTCCCGCATTCACCACGTACTCGACGTCGAGCTCGGTGCCCGAGCCTCCGCTCACGGTCAGGATGGCGATGCGGTTCGTGTGCGAGCGCGTTGGGTCCGCGACCGACGGCACCCGAACCGGCGTCATCTGCCAGCCGCTCGGAACGGGCGACGGCAGGCCGTTGCAGGTGAAGGCGTAGTTGAGGGCCTGCGAGACGAAGGGGCCGCAGACCTGCTGGCCGACCACCTTCATGTTGACCAGCATGGGCGTCACCGGAGTCGGCCCGGTGCCCTGGTGCGGGCAGCCGGCGCCGACGAGCGCGAGGCAGGAGACCAGACCAAGGATCGCGACGAGCCTGTTCATGATCCTCCTCCCTTCGGAAAGCTCTCTAGAGGGTAACGCGTCAAACGCCGCGAAACGGGCGCAGGTCCTTCTCGAGGGACGTCCGGCGGCGACGGCTAGAATCCCGCCATGACCCACGAGACCGCGCTCATCGGCACCGTTGCGGGCGGCCTCGGGCTCGCGTTCGTGCTCGGATACCTGGCGGCGCGCCTGAAGCTGCCGCCGCTCGTCGGCTACCTGCTGGCCGGCGTCGCGGTCGGACCGTTCTCGCCGGGCTACGTGGCGGACGCCAACCTCGCGGGCCAGCTCGCCGAGATCGGCGTGATCCTGCTGATGTTCGGCGTCGGCCTCCACTTCTCCTTCCCGGACCTGCTCGCGGTCAAGGCGATCGCGCTCCCCGGCGCGGCCGTGCAGATCGCCGTGGCGAGCGCGCTCGGCGCGGTCCTCGCGCGGATCTGGGGCTGGTCGTGGGGCGCCGGGCTCGTCTTCGGACTCAGTCTCTCCGTCGCGAGCACCGTGGTGCTCCTCCGCGCGCTCGAGGAGAAGGGGCTGCTGGACTCCTCCGACGGACGGATCGCGGTGGGATGGCTGATCGTCGAGGACCTCGCGATGGTCATCGCGCTCGTGCTCCTGCCCGCGATCGCCGGACCCCTGACCGGAGGCGCTCAGGCGGCCGGCGCCGGATCCCTCGTCCGCTCCGTGGCCGTGACGCTCGGCGAGGTGGCCGTCTTCGTCGCGATCATGCATGTGGTCGGGCGCCGCGCCGTGCCGTGGCTCCTGGCGCGGGTGGCGCGCTTCGGCTCCCGGGAGCTCTTCACGCTCGGCATCCTGGCGATCGCGCTGGGCATCGCGGTCGGCGCCCACGCGCTCTTCGGCGTCTCCTACGCGCTGGGCGCGTTCTTCGCGGGCGTCGTGATCAGCGAATCCGACCTGAGCCACCGGGTCGCCTCCGACGCGCTCCCGCTCCAGGACGCCTTCGCGGTGCTCTTCTTCGTCTCGGTCGGGATGCTGCTCGACCCGAAGGTCCTCGTGCAGCACCCCTTCCAGGTCCTGCTCGTCCTGCTCATCATTCTCGTCGGGAAGTCGCTCGCGGCGTTCGCGATCGTCCTCCTCTTCCGCTATCCCATCCGCACCGCGCTCACCATCTCGGCGAGCCTCGCCCAGATCGGCGAGTTCTCGTTCATCCTCGCGAGCCTAGGGATCAGCCTGAAGCTCCTGCCCGTCGAGGCACGGGACCTGATCCTCGCCGGGGCGATCGTCTCGATCACGCTCAACCCGTTCGTCTTCAACCTCGTGGACCCGATCGGCCGGTGGCTGGCCGGACGGCCCGGCGCGTTCCTCCGGAGGTGGCTCGAAAAGTCCGGAGGCGTCCGGGTCGAGACCGCGTCGAAAGCGCCGCCGCTCTCCGGCCACGCGATCATCGTGGGCTACGGGCGCGTCGGTGGGACGATCGGCGACGCTCTCGAGCGCGCGCGCGTCCCGTTCGTCGTCGTGGACCAGGACCGCGGGACGGTCGAGGCGGTCCGCGGCAACGGCGTCGTCGCGGTCTTCGGCGATGCCGCGCGGCCCGGCATCCTGGAGCACGCGTCGCCCGCGACCGCGCGTCTCCTCGTGATCGCGTCTCCCAATCCCTTCGAGGCGCGCCAGATCATCGAGATCACCCGCGCGGAGAATCCGGGGATCGACATCGTGGTGCGCACGCACAGCGCCGCCGAGCAGTCCCATCTCCTCGGGCTCAAGGTCGGCCGCGCGTACATCGGGGAACGCGAGCTCGCGCTCTCGATGGCGCGCTACGCGCTGAAGTCGCTGGGCCGCGCCGAGGACGACGCGGAGGCGATCGTCGACACCATGCGCCAGACCCGGGTCATCCCTGTCCGCGCCGAGGACCTGGTCTAGGCGAGTCCCCGGCCACCGGGATGGCGCGGTCCTTGCGATGGAGGATCGTCGTGCTGGACAAGATCCTGGAGCTGCTCCGCGAGATCCCGCCGTGGCTCGTCGTCGCCTCGGCGTGCCTGCTTCCCGCCGCCGAGACGGCGCTGATGGCGGGCCTCGTGATCCCCGGCGAGCTCATCGCCGTCGGCGCGGGCCTCCTCGCGGCGGGAGGCCACGTGCCCGTCGCGGCGGTCGCGGCGGCCGCGGTGATCGGCGCGGTGGCCGGCGACGCGATCGGCTACGTCGTGGGCCGGCACTTCCGCAAGCTGATCGCGAATCGACTCTCGAAGAAGCACTGGACCAAGGCGCAGGATTGGCTCAAGAGGCGCGGAGCGCCTGCCGTCTTCTTCGCCCGCTTCACGGCGTTCGTGCGCTCGGTGATGCCCGCGGCGGCCGGGGCGGCGAAGCTCCCGTTCCCGAAGTTCCTGCTGTGGAGCGTGCCGGCCGGCATCCTCTGGGGAACGGGCTCGGTGCTCCTCGGTTATTACGCGGGGCAACAGTCCGCCTCCGTGCTGCACTGGGCCGGAGGGGTCGCGATCGTGTTGATCGCCGCTTTCGTCGTCTACACGCGGCTCACGCGGAAGAAGGGCAAGGGGCATTCGCGGAACCGCTCCGCGGCCTGAGATAGATTCCCGGCGTGGCCGCCCGCCGAGCGACGGCGCTCGCCGTCGCGCTCTTCGTGTTCGGATTCGGCGAGGAGCTCTGGTTTCGGTACCTGCCGGAGTACCTGAGGACGCTGGGCGCGTCCGTCCTCGTCGTCGGCCTCTTCGGAACCGTCAAGGACCTGCTCGACGCGGCCTACGCGTATCCCGGCGGATGGATCTCCGATCGCCTGGGCACGCGCCGGGCGCTGCTGCTCTTCGGGGGTCTGACCGTCGTGGGCTGCGCCGTGATGTGGGCCTGGCGCTCGGTCGCGGGCGTCTTCGCGGGCATCGTCCTCGTGATGGCGTGGGCGTCGCTCGGGCTCCCCGCGACGTTCTCGCTGATCGGGGAGGAGCTCGACCAGAGCCGCCGCATCGGCGGCTTCACGGTCCAGGCGATCCTGAAGCGGTTGCCGATCGTCCTCGCCCCTCCGCTCGGCGGTCTGCTCCTGACCCGGTTCGGGACGGCGCCCGGGATCCGCATCGGCCTCCTCGTGTCGATCGTCCTGTCGCTCGCCATGCTCGCCGGCCTCGCGCGGGCGCTTCGCGCGACCGAGTCGTCCTCGGCGGCTCCCCTTCGCGATCTCGTGAATCCGCCGGCGCTCCCGCCCGCGCTCAGGCGCCTCCTCGAGGCGGACTGCCTCATCCGGCTCTGCGAGGGATTGCCCGACGTCTTTCTGGTGGTCTGGGCGATCGAGGTCGTCCGCGTCACGCCCGCGCAGTTCGGAATCCTCGTGTCGGTGCGGACGCTGACGTCGATCGTCTCCTACGCGCCCGCCGTCGCGCTGGCGGGAAAGACCGAGAAGAAGCCGTTCGTCCTGCTGACGTACGCGTTCTTCACGGCCTATCCCCTCGCCGTCCTGCTCTCCCGGAGCTTCGAGGCGCTCATCGCCGCGTACGTCGTCGGCGGCCTGAGCGAGATCGGCGAGCCGGCGCGCAAGGCGTTGATCGTCGACCTCGCGGATCCCACCGCGCGCGGACGCTCCGTCGGCATCTACTATTCGATCCGCGGCTTCGCCGTCGCGGGCGCGGCGGCGATCGGCGGCGCGCTCTGGACGATCCGGCCGTCGCTGACGTTTCTGACCGCGACGGCTCTCGGCGTCCTGGGCACGCTGTGGGCGGCGCGGTCCCTGCCCGCCCGCGAGAGGCCGGTATAATGCGCGCTCTCCCGACAATCGACCGGAAGGCGGAAGCATGAAAGTCGTTCGAACCCCATTGCGCCTCTTCGACCTGGACGCCCATGCCATGAGGGGCACCGATTTCTTCGGGACCGTCCAGAGATCCGCCCTCGAGAAGCTGGACCGGAACCGGCACCGGATCCTCAAGCCGTCGGAATATCGATGCGCCCTGTGCGGCGGCCGGGAAGGCACCCCGCTGCTGGAGTGGGAAGGCGGGTATCAGGTCATCCTCTGCGGCCGCTGCGACTACTCCACGGCCAATTTCGCGATCGAGGACGAGCAGTCGCACGTCGAGCAGACCTACGAGACCGAGCAGTACAGCCAGACGCTGCACGACAAGTGCGCCTCGTATTTCGAATACCGCAAGTCCCAGATGGGCAGCGAGCGATACGTCTATCTGATCGAGCGGCTCGGTCTGGACCCCTCGAAGGCGCGCGTGCTGGACGTCGGATGCGGCACCGGCGCCGTTCTCTCCGCCCTTCAGGACCGGGGCGTCGCGTGCCGCGGCCTGGAGGTCAACCCCGGGGCCGTCGAGTTCTGCCGGCGGATGGGTCTGGACGTGCGGCGGACCTCGCTCGAGGAGGAAGAGGACCGGTCCTACGACGTCATCGCGATGTTCGACGTCATCGAGCACCTCGCCGATCCCGTCGCGGTTCTCCGGACCGCCGTCCAGAAGCTCAAGCGGGGCGGCTACCTGGTGGCGTTCACGCCGAACATTCACTCGGTCGCGTTCGAGTTGATGGGAGGGCGCCAGAACACGCTGCTGCCGTTCGAGCACGTCGGCTTCTTCAGCCCCAGGTCCTTCGAGTACCTGGGCGAGCAGATCGGCGCGAGCGTCCATACCCTCGACATCTTCGGCCTGGACGTCATGGACTACCTGCTGATGAAGGAGCACGAGGACGGATTTCCCTACACGGTGAAGTTGAAACCGATGATGTCGCTGCTCCAGGGCTGCGTCGACAAGCTCGGCCTCGGGAATCACTATCGGATGACGTTCCGCGAAGGCCGGCCGGCCTGATCGCTGACGGTGCGCGCGGCTGAGACCGCCGGCTAGTCGTCCGGCGGTTTGGCGAGCAGGGTCAGCGTCGGGTTCCGGACCGGGTCGTTGACCGCGTCGAGCGCGGCGAACACGATGCCGTTGTGGAAGAACGTGCGCTCCGCCTCCGGCAGCTCGAGCGCGACCGCGCCCTCCGCGTCGACGGCGAAACGGCCCTGAAGCGTGTTTTCGCGGAGGAGCACGTCGGCGACGCGGGCGACGCGCTCCAGGAGCTCGATCGGCGCGGGGCCGTCGTCGAGAAGGATGCGGAAGAGGCCGCGCTCCGGCCGGCTCTCGATCGCCGTGCAGCGGAGAACTCCCACGCGCGGGCCGGCGCTACTTTCCGGGACTGCCGGCGGGAACCGACGGCACCATGCCGCGCAGCGCGGCGACGTACCAGCGCGTTCCCTTCTTCGCGGCCACGATCGTCGAGAGTCCGCTCCGCGTGCCGATCACCTTCCCCGAGCCGTCGCGCATGCCGCTGACCTCGAACGCGCCGTCGGCGACGGCCACGTCCTTCCGCAGGAAGCGGACGCTGGTCAGGGTGTGCGCGATCTTCGTCCCCTTGTAGATCCCGGACCATTGTTCCGCGAACGCCTTCTCGACCTCGTCGCGGCCCCGCGCGGTCCGGCCCGTCGAGCTGATGTAGTCGCCGTCGGTCAGCCAGAGGGCGGCCATCATCTTCGGGTCGTTCTTGTTCCAGGCTTCCTGGACCTGCGTGCCGAGCCCGCGGATGTCGCGCTCGTCGTCTCCGGCCTGCTGCGCGAGCGCGGCGACGGCAGGGACAGCGAGGAAGAGAAGGAGAGAAGCGGCGCGGCGTTCGAAGCTCCTCATGGCACGCCTCCTTGTCAAAGAGGGCCGAAGCACTTCCGCCTACGCTTCTGTTTTACGCCGACGCAGGAGAGTGGTCAAGAAAAGATGAAGACCTGGTCTGCCCGGGCGGATTACCGCCGGACTTCATCCGGCGTTGCCTACTGCGGTGGGTCTGCCGTTGCTGGCCGGCTCGAACCGCCGAAGATGGTCTGCCCGGCTGGATTCGAACCAGCGACCCTCAGCTTAGAAGGCTGATGCTCTATCCGGGCTGAGCTACGGGCAGTGGATCGATTATCACTCGATCTCGACCCCCACGCCCTCGTCGTCACTCTCGTCCGGCGCCTCGCGCGCGATTTCGTCGAACGTCACTTCGGCCAGGCCCTTCCTGCGCAGCGCCGCGTTGACCTTCGAGAGTCCCTGCTCCGAGAGCCGCTTCCATGCCGCGAGCAGCTCGTCGAGCTTCGCCTTCGCGGAGTCGTATCCCTCCCGCTGGACGGCGGTCGGCGCCGAGTCGGACAGGTCGAGCCCGGTGACGATCGCGGCGAGCGTCGCGTTGACGCCCGTGAGCCCGCCCCGGCCGCCGCGCCGGCGCCCTCCGGCGCCCGCCGCCTCGCCCGACTCGATCGCGTGCGCGTCGCGATCCGCCTGGGCGATCGCGTCGGCGACGGATCCTGCCGCGCCGGAGGCGCCCCCCGCCGCCGCACGCCGCTTCTCGAGCCCCGCGCGGAAGCCGCGCACGGCTCGCAGCGCGTCGGTGGAGACGTTCAGGGCCTCGATCGTCCGCAGCTGGAAGTCGTGCTGGGCGGAGAGCGTCTCGGCGGGGACCTTGACCCGCGGATCCATCGTGACGCGCAGCGGCTGCTCCGACCGCACGCCGTCCACCGTGAGCCGCACCGTGTAGCGGCCCGGCAGGACGAGCGGCCCGCGCGGCGAGACCGGCGTGTCCCGGCCCCACACGGCGGCGATCATGTACTCGTAGCGATCCGCCTTCGGCCGCGTGGAGCGCAGGTCCCAGACGAAGCGATGGTGGCCGGCGCCGGTGCCGGGCGGCTCCTGCGGCCGGACCCAGCCCTCGGGGAAGTAGCGGTTCGCGTCCACCTTCTCCGGAGGGGCGTCGCTCGCGCTCGTGTACGTCCGGATCGTCGCGCCCTTCTCGTCGAGGATGTCGATCCGCACGGACCGCGCCGGCTTCGCGAGGACGTAGTCCAGTGCGGCGCCTCCCGGCGGGTTCTGGGCGATCGGGAAGTCCGCGGGCAGCGGCGTGTCGCGGTTCATGTCCAGCCGCACGCGAACGGCGTCGGCGGGCGCGATCAGCACGGGCGCCGCGCCGGGGGGAGCCGAAGAGGACGTCCCGATCTGACGCAAGGGCGTCACGTCGTCCAGCACCCAGAGGCCTCGCCCCTGCGTCGCGATCACGAGGTCGGCGCCGTGGACCGTCAGGTCGCCGACCCAGCACGTCGGCAGGTTGAGCTGCAGCGACTGCCAGTGCGCGCCGTCGTCGAAGGAGACCGAGACGCCGCCGTCGGTGCCCGCGTAGAGCAGGCCCTTGCGCACCGGGTCGGCGCGGAGGCACGTCGTGAAGCGCGAGGGCGGGAGTCCGGCGCCGATCTCCTGCCAGCTCTCGCCGTAGTCCCTCGTCCGGTACGCGTGCGGCGTGAAGTCGTCGAGGCGGTGCGTGTCGACGGCGGCGTACGCGACGCCCGGCTCGGAGGCCGAGAGGTCGACCGTCGCCACCTTGCCCCACACGGGGAGTCCCTTCGGCGTGACGTTCTTCCACGTCTTGCCGCCGTCGCGGGTCAGCTGGACGAGCCCGTCGTCGGTGCCGATCCAGATCTCGCGGTCGTCCTTCCGCGAGATCGCGATCGTGAAGACGACGCCGAAGCCGCACGGGCGGGCGTTCGCCACCGTGACCTCGCCGTCGCAGCCCGCGGTCCCCGGCTCGGCGCCCGAGAGGTCCGGGCTGACCGGCTCCCAGCTCGCGCCCTGGTCGAGCGAGCGCAGCAGGTATTGCGCGCCCGTGTAGATCGCGTGCGGCGGCTTCGGCGAGATCGCGAGCGGGAAGATCCACGTCCACCGCAGACCCTTGCCGGTCGGCCGCTGCCCGTACGTGCTCTCGACGATCGGCGAGACGTTCCGGACCTCGCCCGTGCGGCCGTCCCAGCGCGTGATCGTGCCGCCGAGCCCCGTGCCGTAGACGATCTGCGGGTCTTCCGGATCGGGCACGTCCCAGCCGCGCTCCTCGCCGCCGACGGGATGCCAGTCGCGATAGGTCAGCGAGCCGTAGTCGCTGCGGCTCGCGACGCCGACGGTGCCGGAGTCCTGCTGGCCGCTGTAGATCCAGTAGGGAAACTGGTCGTCCGTCTCGACGTGGTAGAGCTGGGCCGTCGGCTGGTTGTACCAGTCGCTCCAGCTCTTCCCGCCGTTGACGCTGACGACCGTGCCCTGGTCGGCCGCGGTGACCATGTACTCCGGACGCTTCGCGTTGACCCAGAGGAAGTGGTAGTCGTCGCCTCCCGGCGCCCCCTTGAAGAACTGCAGCGTCTTGCCCCCGTCCTCGGAGCGGCGGATCGACTGGCCCATGACGTAGACCGCGTCGCGGTTGCGCGGGTCGGCGGTGACGCGGTTGATGTAGCTCGAGCCGAGGCCCGGCGT
>DASXAG010000095.1:0-35254 GCA_036406835.1 Thermoanaerobaculia bacterium | reverse complement strand
TCCTTGTTGACGATCAGGTCTTCGACGACGTGCAGGTCCTCGGCCTCGGCCTGCGCGAGGAGCGTCTTCGGGTCGGCGCGGTAGTGCCCGCCGTAGTTCATGTGGACGTGCAGGTCGCCACTCCACCAGCCGCGCGCGGGCAGGTTCGCGAGGCGCGGGAGCGCGAGGCGGACGTTGACTGCGGCGGCCGGGCCGCCGGCGGCGACGTCGACCGTCTTCGTGACGGCGCCGTACTCGAGGCCGCGCGTCGCGAGGACCGTGTAGCGGCCCGGCGGGAGCGTGAGGGTGGCCGTGCCGCCGCGCGCCGCGTGGAAATACGTCATCTCGAACGGCCGCACCTTGCGGTCGAAGCCGTCGTCGGCGTGCCGCCACGCGCCGTCGGGAGCCCAGCCCCGCCCGTCGGCGCCGGTCACCGACAGCCGCGCGGGCATCGCGGCGCCCTTCGTGCCCGCCGCCGTCACCGAGATTCGGAGCGTTCCGGGCGGCCTCAAGTACTTCCGCGTCGCCGGAACGACGGTCTCGATCGCGCCGCCGGGAACGGTCACGACGCGCAGCGCGACGTCGCCGTCCTCGTTGCTCGTGAACGCGATCCGGCGCCCGTCGGGAGACCAGCGGGGGTGCGTCTGGTCGCACTCGCAGTAAGTGAGTTGAAACGGGTCGCCGCCGTCGGCCGTGGTGAGCCAGAGCTGATTGCGCTGGCGGCCCAGATACGAGGAGTAGACGACGCGCCGCCCGTCGCGCGCCCAGTCGGGGCGCGCCTTCCAGTTCGTCTCCTCCTTGCGGACGAGGCGCATCGGCGCGCCGGCCTCCGCCTTCATCCGCCAGAGATCGCCCGAGCCCCAGACGTCGCCGCGGTTCGAAACCAGGAGCAGCTCGGTCCCGTCGGGTGACCACGAGGGCGAGAGGTACTGGTCCCACTTCGAGTAGTAGTAGCGGGGCAGACCGGAGTCCTTGTCCTCGGTGATGCGGACGGGCTCGCCGGCGGGGGCTCCGTCGGCGGGGCGGAGGTTGAGGACGAACACGTGCCAGCGCCCCTGGTACGCGGTGGAGACGAACGCGATGCGCGAGCCGTCGGGAGACCAGCGCGCGTCGCAATTCACGGCGCCGTTCGAGACCAGGGCGCGCGAGGTTCCGTCGCGCGCGTCGAGCACGCGGATCTCCAGCGCGTCGTCGTGGTAGGAGGTGTAGAGAATGCGGCGGCCGTCGGGGGACCAGTCCGGCTCCGAGTCGTAGCCGGGCCCGTCGGTGAGCTGGATCGCCTCGGCGTCCTTCGACCCGACGCGCTGGCGCCAGAGCGTTCCCCGCATCGCGTAGACCAGCTCCTTCCCGTCCGGGGACCAGGCGGCCTCGCTCGGACCGCTTGTCACCTGAGGCAGGTACATCTCTCTGTAGTAGTAGGGATGGGGCTCGTCGATCTGCTTCAGGACGGGAAGCCGCTCGGCCGGGAGCGGGGCCGCGGCCAGCAGCGCGGCGCAGACGAGGCCATGCCTGCGGATGGTCGCGAGAAACATGCCGGGATTATCCCTTGATCGGTATTCGCATTGAGCGATAGACCCGGTCGGGGAAGGGACGCGTGAGAGCTTTCGAGGGACTGATCGTCGGATGCCTGGCTGTTCTCGGAATGGCGAGGGCCCAGGCCGGCGGAGTCGCGGGTTCGACGCGTCGTACGCCGGAGGCGACCGCGACGCCTTCCGAGGGCGTCCGCGGAACGGCCGTCGCGATGGACGGCGTCTCGTTCACGCCCGAGAAGCTCATCGTCAGGGTCGGTGAGACGGTCACCTGGACGAACAAGGACCCGTTTCCGCACAGCGTCACCTCCTCGACCGGCGCGTTCAAGTCCGGGGAGATCGCCCCCGACGCGCAGTGGACCTTTCACGCCACGGCGGCCGGACGCTTCCCGTACACCTGCACGCTGCATCCCGGGATGAATGGAACGTTGATCGTCGAACCGTAACGTCGAAAGGAGAACGAATGAAGAGACAGTCGGGAGCCGGAATCGGAATCCTCGCGGCAGCGGCCATGGTCTTCGCGACGGCGGCCTGGGCGCAGGCCCCCAACGACGCGCAGATCGCGGCGATCGTCGTGGCCGCGAACCAGGTCGACATGGATGCCGGCAAGCTGGCCGCGTCGAAGGCGGCAAGCGCGGACGTGAAGGCCTTCGGCCAGATGATGGTCACCGATCATTCGGGCGTCAACAAGCAGGCGTCGGACCTCGTGACGAAGCTGGGCGTGAAGCCGGAGGACAATCCGACGGCGCAGAGCCTCAAGTCGGGAGGCGCGGACAACGTGAAGAACCTGCAGAGCCTGAGCGGGGCCGCGTTCGACAAGGCCTACATCGATCACGAGATCACCTATCACCAGGCCGTCCTCGACGCGATGGACAAGACGCTCATTCCCAACGCCCAGAACGTGGAGTTGAAGGCGCTTCTCGTCAAGACTCGGCCGGCGTTCGTGGCGCATCGCGACAAGGCGAAGCAGATCCAGGCGACGCTCGGGAAATAGGGCGCGGCGCGGGTACGGGAAGAGACGATCCGTCAGTGCTGCGCCGCGGCGCGGCGCAGCACGTCCCGTACCATTCCGACGAGCGTCACCGTCCAAGCGCCGAGCGCGATCCAGACGAACGCCGCGGGGATCACCGCGAGGAACCCGATTCCGGTCGCCCTGGCCAGCTGGAAAGTCGCGGCGGTGAACATGCCGAGCGGGAAGACGAGCGACCAGTACTGGGGGTGATACGTCAGTGGGACGCGCTGGATGCCGTGCCGCCAGATGCCCGCGATCACGAGCAGCGGGATCCACCACGCCCCCGCCGCCCAGAAGAAGAGCGTGAACCCCTTGAGAAACGGCGCGATCTCCGCGAGGAACGGCCAGTGCGGCGCGGCGAGGATCAGGCGCGAGCCGGCCAGAGTCGTGATCGCGAGGGCGCCCATGTTGATCCAGTAGCTGGGCGTCAGCGTGTCCGGAGTGAGGGGGAAGAACATCCAGCGGTAGAGGATCAGCGCGATGAGCAGGATGTAGAGCATGGCCCCTACGGAGTACGCCCAGAGGGCGACGAACAAGGCGTGGGGCGGCGCGGCGAAGGTCGGCGCGACGAGGCAGCCCAGCACCGCGATCGACTCCGTCGAGACGACCACGAGGAGCCACGCCCCGTTGATGCCCTGCTCGAGGGAGGGCTTGGGCTCGCGCAGCGTCGCCACACTGAAGAAGACCGAGGTGAGCAGGATCCAGAGCGCGATCCCGACGAACCAGAGGAATCGCGCGGCCTCCAGCGACGACCTCAGGATCGCGAGCTGACTGCCGAGGACGCAGGTGCCGGCGACCATCGTGAGGAACAGGACGCTGCGCGCGTGGCTCGTCAGGTCGGCCACGAAGGCCGAGCGGTAGCGGACGAGGCGTGCGACCGTCAGGGCCCAGAGGATCGCGTAGAAGGCGAGGTTCCCCCAGAGGAGCGCCTGCGCGACCGGCTCGAGCCCCTCGAAGTGCGCTGCGATCGAGACGATCCCGGTCGCCATCACGAGCGCGAAGTAGCCCGGGAACAGCGTCTCGAGGCCGGAGGGCCGGGCCCTCGGGATCGCGAGGTCGGTCGCGGTCGAGGCGTTCAGCGGTCGAGCTTCCGCAGGAAGAAGTGCAGGAGGCCGAAGTTCAGGCCGAAGCAGCCGATGCTCGCGAGTGCCGCGGGGACGATGATCGCGTCGCTGCCGCCCAGAAACGACTCCATGGTGGCGGTCAGCAGCCACAGCTGGAGGACGACGAGGACCAGGACGAAACACAGGATCCCGGCGACGATCGTCAGGCGCTGGCTGCGGGCGAAGGGCGGGAGGTTCACAGGACGCCCTCCTCGACGCCCAGCGCGTAGACCCGGTCCCCGCGCACCTCGAGGCGGAGCCGCGGCAGTGGCCGGCGCGGCGGGCCGGCGACCGGCTCGCCCGTGGCGAGGTCGAACGCACCCTCGTGGCACGGGCACTGGAGCCGGTTGCGCTCCGGGCGGGGAATCACGGGGCACGAGAGGTGCGTGCACTTCTGGCCGTAGGCGACGAACTTCACCTCGGTGACCCGCGTGAGGACGCACTTCGCGCCGGCGCGGGGGTAGTCAAACACCTTGGACCCGCCGACGGGCAGTTCGCCGACCGAGGCGATCTCCCGAGGCGGCAGGGAGCGGGGCTCCCTGTCGCGCCGCCGGAGCGCGAGCAGCGCGATCCAGAGCTGGCCGACCACGAAGGCGAGGCTCGTCAGCCCGAGGAGCTTGGTGAAGTCGCGGCGCGAGCGGAAGTCGTCCGTCGGCCAGTCGATCGGGAACTGCTCCCGCCAGGCCGGCTGGTCCCGCGGCGCCTTCCCATCCGGACTCTTCGAGATCGACTCGGGATCCTCGATCTTCATGCGGAGACTCCTCCGGCTTCATGCATGGCCGCCAGCAACGGGTCCTCGAGATCCACGGCGGCTCCGGCCGGCGCGAGCCGGAACGCGGCGCCGACGTCGAGCGACCCCGCCGCGCCACGCCGCACCATCAGGTGGACCTTGGTCGTGATCTCCTGCGCCCCGAAGCGGAAGGTGTGGATCGGCTGGGAGCTCGGGCGCAGCCTCTCGATCTGCTCGCGCGTCCCGTAGAAGAGCGCCTGGCTCGGGCACACCGACGCGCACATCGGCTTCTTCCCGACCGACGTGCGGTCGTAGCACATGTCGCACTTCATCATCAGATGCATCTCGGTGTTCATCTTGGGGACGCCGAAGGGGCAGGCGAGGACGCAGTTGTTGCAGGCGATGCAGCGCGGCTTGCGCGCGCTCTGGACGACGCCGTCGGCGGTCCGCTTGATCGCGTCGGCCGGGCAGACCTCGGCGCAGGTCGGGGAGTCGCAGTGCATGCAGACGACCGGGATCGTCTGGGGCGAGCTGGCGCGGTCCAGGATGTCGAGCTGGATCATCGCGTAGCCCTTGTGGGTGTCGCACTCGCTGCACGCCTGGACACACGCGTTGCAGCCGATGCAGCGGCTCGGATCGACGAAGAACTCGTGCGAGTCGGGAACCGGCACGGTCAGGCCTCTCCGGCCGCCGCCTTCGAGACGCGGACCGCGCAGGCCTTGTACTCCGGGATCTTCGAGATGGGATCCTGCGCGGCGATCGTCAGCTGGTTGGCGCTGCGCTTGCCGGGCCAGTGGTAAGGAATGAAGATCGTGTCGGGGCGGATCGTGCGCACGACGCGGACCGGCAGCGTGCAGGAGCCGCGCCGGGTCTCGGCCGTGGCGAGGTCCCCCTCGCGCAGGCCCAGCCGCTCGGCGGCCTGCGGATGGATCTCGATGAACGGCTCGGGGCACTGGTCGACCAGCGGGCCGATGCGGCGGGTCTGCTCGCCCGAGAGGAACTGGCTCACGACGCGACCCGTCGTGAGGATCATCGGGTACTCGGCGTCGGGAACCTCGGCCGGCGGCGCGACCGGGGCGACCACGAAGCGCGCCTTGCCGTCCGGGAAGTAGAACGCGCCCTTGCCCTGCGCCACCGCGTTCCACGATCCCGGCTCGAAGAGCCGCGGCGTGCCCGGGTGGTCCTCCGAGGGGCAGGGCCAGAAGATCCCGTTCTCGCGCTCGAGACGCTCGTACGTGATCCCGGCGTAGTCCGCGACGCCTCCCTTGGAGGCGACGCGGAGCTCCTCGAGGATCGCACGCGGCGACTCGAACGTGAATCCCCGCGGTCGACCCAGCGCGCGGGCGATGTCCTGCACGATCCGCCAGTCCTCGCGCGCCTCCCCGGGGCAGGCGATCGCCTTGTTGATCTTGATGACGCGGCCTTCAGCCGTCGTCACGATCCCCTCGTCCTCCTCGTGCAGCGATCCGGGCAGCACGACGTCGGCGGAGCGCGCGCTGTCGTTCAGGAAGAAGTCGATCGCGGCATAGAACTCGAGCTTCTCGAGCGCCCGGCGCACGAAGGCGTTGTCGGGCAGCGACACGGCGGGGTTGAAGCAGAGCGAGAGGAGTCCCCGGATCTCGCCCTGGTCGATCTTGCGCATGATCTCGTAGGCGTCGACTCCGGGCTGCGGCAGCTCGGCGGCCGCGACGCCCCAGACCCCGGCGACGTACGCGCGATGGTCGGCGTTGCCGAGATCGCGTCCGCCGGGCAGCTGATCGCACTTCTGCCCGTGCTCGCGGCCGCCCTGCCCGTTGCCCTGGCCGGTGACGGTCGCGTAACCGCAGCCCTTCCGGCCGATCCGGCCCGAGGCGAGCACGATGTGAATGGCGCCGAGGCAGTTCGCCACGCCGTGGCTCGAGTGCTCGATGCCGCGCGCGTGCATCAGGAAGCTCGATTTCGCACGGCCCCACCACTCGGCGGCCCGGCGGATGGCGCCCTCGGCGATGCCGGTCGTCTCCGCCGTCTTCCGCGGCGTCCAGGGTGCGACGCTCTCCGCGACCTGCTCGAACCCCGTCGTGTGGTCGCGGATGAACGCGTGGTCCAGCCAGTCGTTCGCGATCATCAGGTTGAGAATTCCGGCGAAGAGCGCGACGTCGGTGCCCGGACGGATGGGAAGGAAGAGGTCGCAGGTGCGCGCGAGAGGCGTGAGCCGCGGATCCACGACGATGACCTTCGCGCCGCGCTCGCGCGCCTGCCAGATGTAGTCGGTCGTGATCGGGGCGCACTCCGCGATGTTCGCGCCACTGACCCAGACGACCTCGGCCTCGAGGATGTCGCTCCACGGGTTGGCGGCCCGGTCGACGCCGAACGCCTTCTTGTTCGCGGCGGCGGCCGAGACCATGCAGAGCCGCCCGTTGTAATCGATGTAAGGCGTCTTCAGGCAGACCCGCGCGAACTTGCCCATCAGGTAGGCCTTCTCGATCGTGAGGCTGGCGCCGGAGAGGCAGGCGAACGCGGAGGGACCGTGGGCCTTCTGGATGCGGTCGATCTCGGCGGCGACGCGCGCCACGGCCTCGTCGTAGCCGACCGCGCGGAAGCCGCCCGGCGCCGAGGAGTCCGCGACGAACGCGGTCGTCAGCCGGTCGGGGTGCGCGCCCTGCAGGTAGCGCTTGACGCCCTTGGGGCAGAGCTTGCCCTGATTGAACGGGAACTCCATCCAGGGCTCGAACCCGATGACCTCCTCGTCCTTCACGAGGAGCGTGATGCCGCACTGCTGGCCGCAGAAGCAGCAGTGGGTGTTCACGGAGCGGTCCGGAACGGCGCCCGGATCGAGCCGGGGCCCCGTCGAACGGGAGGGATGGGGGCCGAAGCGCTCGGTGAAGTCGTCGGTCCCGGAGGATCCGGAGGGCGCTGCGGGCGCTGTCGGCAACGTCGTCCTCATCGTGGTTCCGCTAGGGATGGAAGTTCGCGCCGTCCTCGGCTCCGAGCGGGCCGAGTCCGAGCCCCGCGTTGGCGTAGCGCGGCATCGGACGGGGGAGCGGCGCCGCCTTCTCGGGCTCGCCGTCGCGAGATGCGCGGCCCTGCGCGAGGGCGAGCATCGCGCGCCGGCACGGCGGGCAGACGCGCTGGTAATGGTCCGGGCCGCCGTCCCCTGCGGTTCCCGCCATCTCGTAGCGGAACCCGAGGGCACGCTCGACGCCGATCAGGTCGTCGACGTGCATGCGCGAGGCGAAGGCGTGTCCGCACCGCGCGCAGGGCTGCGGCTCGCCGCGGGCCGCGGCGTCCTTGTAGAACTCGACGCCGAGCTGCGCGGGCCGCTGAAAGATGTGGAAGAACTTTCCGAACGGCAGCCAGAGCAGGGTCAGGATGACGGTGACGGCGTGGGTCAGCGCGAGGAAGTCGTAGCCGTATCCCTGGAGCCAGGTGTAGCTGACCGTCAGGAGCAGCCCCGTGATGCTCACGGAGAACAGGAGGATCAGCGGAAGGAAGTCCTCCGCGAAGAGCTGGAGCGCCGCCGCGCCCTCGTCGCGCATCCGCCGGAGCATCGCCAGCATCACCCCCGGGATCACGAGCAGCGACGCCCAGACGAGCCCGTGGAAAATGAGGAACGCGACGAGCGACTCGTGGGGGAACGTCATCGTCGGGAAGCCGAAGACGAAGACGCGGTAGAGGTCGATCCGTCCGGGAACGGTCTCGAAGGACAGCCAGCCGAAGACCAGCGGGAAGGTGATCGCGACGGCGACGAGGCAGCCCCACATGAGCAGCATGTGGGTCAGGCCGCGCATCCGCCCGCGCCGCCAGATGAAGTCGTTGGCGGCGAACTCTCCCGCCACGCGGCGGAGCCAGATGGCGCCGTTGCGCGCGAGGTCCCTCCGCCGGAAGAAGAGCTGCCAGCCGCGCCGCCAGTAGACGGCGGTCGAAGGCCGCTGCAGCCAGATCGCGTAGCGGAACGTCAGGCCGAAAATCGCGAAGAGCGTCGCGAAGGTGTAGGCCACGAGCGCGGCGTCGAAGCGCTCGAGGTTGCGCGACCCGAGCACCACGAGCACGGTCACCACGCCCGTCGTCAGGAAGGCCCAGCCCAGTGCCCTGACCACTTCTCGCTTCATGAGACGCGGTCCGAGCTTATACCCGGGGGAGGCGATGGGTATGACGCGGATCATGCCGGGGCGACGAAGCCGGGCGTGTCACTCCGACGGCGCGATCTCGCGAATCGAATCGATCCTACGGATCAGAAATCCGTCCGTCTCCGTGTCGACCAGGCCCTCCTTGTGCCAGCGGCTCATGATCCGGATCGCGGTCTCGACCGTCGTTCCGACGAGGTCGGCGATCTCCTGGCGGGAGAGCGGGAGCGGAACGAAGATGCCGCCGTCCTGGCGGCGGCCCAGCCGCTCCGCCAGCGTCGCGAAGAGCCGGGCCGAGCGGTACTCGACCGAGCCCGTCATGTCGGCGAGGCGCCGGTTCAGCGCCATGAGCCGTAGCGTCAGCCCCGCGAGCAGCCGCCGCGTGATCTCGGGACGCCTCTCGACGAGCTCGAAGAACTCGCGCTCCGGGATCGAGACGGTCCCGGAGGGCTCGAGGGCCACGGCGGTGGCGGGGAACGGCCGCCGCTGGTAGACGGCCACGGCGCCCACCGGCTCGCCCGGCCCGAGGATCTCGAGGATGAGATCGCGCTCGGGCGCCGCCTTCACGATCTTGACCCGGCCGACGAAGAGGAAATGGATGGTGGTCGCCGGCTGCCCTTCCTCGAAGATCGCGTCGCCCTTGTCCCAGGCGCGAAGCTCGCAGAGCGGCGTCAGGGACGCGCGGTCCTCCGCGGTCAGCGGCGCGAGAACGGGAATGGTGTCGAACGGAATCGGAGGCCGCGGCGGCACCCCGCGGATTATCGCACCGGCAGCGTCGAGACGAAGGCGCGCGGCCGGGGCGTGGCTCTCGGCGAGACGGGGACGGCCGCGGAGGGCCGCGGTCTCGCCCGCATCGTCCGGATCAGGTTGAACGCGAAGAGGACCAGCGCGGCGACGACGGGAATCCCCATGGACGAGCCGACCTGGTAGAGGACCGGGTGGAAGGCCGCGGGGTACTGGAGCAGCCGCATCCCGGCCCCCAGGAGAAGAAGCGCGTACGTCGCGTGAGCGAGACGGGGCGACCACAGTGTCTTTCCCGAAAAGACCGGCAGGATGCGGAAGCTCATGCCGACGATCAGCAGCGTCAGGAACCCGATCGTGAAGGAATGCCGGGCGGCGTCGGCCCACCAGAGGTTCTGCGCGGGCAGCGCGGTCGTGCGGGACAGGACGACCGCGGCGATCTCGAGCAGGGCCCACGCCGCGAGCCAGCCGAAGGCGATCCGGATCGCGACCGTCGGCGAGCCGGGCGTCCGCAGCATCGGAAGCGAGGCGCGCCGCCAGAGGAAGCCGTTTCCGGCGAGGTAGACGAGCGCCGACACGGCCACGAGCGCGAGGCCGGCGTCACGCAGCGCCAGGGCGGCCGGATCCGGCAGGATCGGGAGCCAGGAGGCGAGAGCGAACGCCACGCCGGCCGTCTGCGCGAAGAGGGCGATCTCGGGAGTGCGCCGCAGGGGCGCGCCGACGCCGAGGAAGAGCGAGACGACGCGGTGGCCGAATCCGTAGATCCAGGCGAGCAGGAAGCCGTAGAGCGTCGCGAAGTAGAAGGGCTCCGTCAGCGCGGCCGGCAGCGCCGTGTCGAGGTGCCCCGCGAGCCAGACGGACTGGGCCGCGTCGATCAGCATCGCGGCGAGGAAGAACATCGTCCCTGTCCGGACGAAGCGCAGGATCGGATCTTTGAGATCGTACTTTCCGGAGCGGGCACGACCCAGCAGCTCGAACACGAAGCGCGTGAAGAGCAGCCCCGAGGCGAGCTCCATGCCGCCCGAGAGGAGCGAGAGCAAGCGGCCCGCGGCGTGCAGTCCGAGAGGCTGACCGAAATAGCGCAGCACGACGCCTCCCGCCATCAGCCAGAAGCCGGCGCGCACGGAGCCGCCGGAGCGACCGCCCCCGAGCCCGAGAATCCGCGGCAGGGCGTGGTAGGCGATGCCCATCAGGAACAGCGTGGCGAAGCCGAGGACCTGCGCGTGGCCGTGGATCTGCCGGTGGTCGATCGGGACGTCGCCGCCCGCGGCGATGCGGATCAGGTTGATCATCCCGGTAGTCGCGCCGAGCGTCAGGGTCAGGACGAGGGCGCCGATCACGAAGTGCGGGGCGAATGGCTTCGCGGGAGTCGCGGGGGCGGCGCCCGGAGCCGGCGCGTCCGGCGGATTCTGCAGCGCCGCCTCGCGCACGTCGCGGAGGAACTCCTCGAGCGGGAGGCGATGGACGGTCGCGAACCACGCGATCGGCTCCTCCGGGCCGTCCTCGCCGCCGCAGTCGCCGAGCCCCCAGCGCTCGAGGACGGGCCGCGTCGCCGGGAACTGCCGGAGGAGCTCTCGGACCGAGAGAGTCGGCGGGACGAGGTCCGATCCGTCGGTCGCGACGCGCGCGGCCTCGAGGTCGCGCACCACGATCGCGATGTCCCTGCCCTTCGCGGCGCAGGCCTCCTTCAGCGGGTGCAGCCCCCCGCAGCACGCGTCGAGGCCGTGCCGGGCGAGGATCGGGGCGAGCCGAGGGTCGCGGGCGAGGATGTCGCGGACGGTCGTCGAGGCGAGGTCGGATCGGTCGTTTTCGCTCATCGCAGGCAGCATTTCGCGAGCGGGCCGCCCCGCCTATGACCCGGATCATCCGTTTGGGCTGTTTTCAGCCGAGCAGCGCGGCGCAGCGCGGATAGGGAACGAGGTCGCGGAAGCCGTTCGCCGTCAGGAGGATCTGGTCTCCGAGCTTGACGCCCTCCCGGCCGCCGGGCTCGCCGACGTAGAGCTCGACGACGAGGCACATGTTCTCCTCGAGGACCCAGTCGCCGTTGGGCTGAGGGTCCTCGGGGTACGCGACGCTGGGACTCTCCTCCTCGAGGCCGATCGAATGGATCATGACCTCGTAGCGCTGCGCCCGGAACTTCTCGGGCAGCCGCGGCGCCTTCGCGGCGAGCTCGCGGCAGGTGGGCCCCGGCCGCAGGAGCTCGCGCATCGCCGCGATCCAGTCGTTCGCGACCCCGTAGAGCTCCCGCTGCGCGGGGGTCGGCGGCCGGTCTCCGCAGAGAAACGCACGCGACACGCAGAAGAAGTAGCCCTCGACGCCCACGGCGTCGGTGTCCACGTAGACGAGGTCGCCCGGCTCCAGCCGCCGCGCGGTCGCCTCGGCGCGCCACGGGTTCGTGTTGGGGCCGGAGCAGACGGTGCTCGTCGCGAGGTGCTCGCCCCCGCGGCGCAGCAGAACGTCCGAGAGCACCGCGAGGAGCTCGCGCTCCTGGATCCCCGGGACGAGCGCCTTCTCGAAGGCCTGCAGCATCTCCATGACGATGGCCGCGTTGCCTTCGAGGACGGCGATCTCTTCGGGAGTCTTCACCGCGCGCGCCGACGTCGTGACAGGCGCCGAGTCGGTCAGCGCGAGGCCCTCGCGGTGGAGCGCGAGGAACCCGGGCGTGCCGAGCCGGTCGACGGCGAGCCGCTTCGAGGAGAGGCCCCGCTCGTGCAGCGCGTCCGCGACCTGCCGGCCGAACGCCGCGGCGCGGGAGTCCGTGTCGTCGTAGAACTCCCACGCGGTCATCGGCCGGACCTCGATGGAGTCCGACGCGTCGCGGAAGAGGTGGACGGCGTTCGGGTAGTCGAAGAGGATCGGCCGGCCCTCGGCCGGGACGAGCGCGCAGCGGACGAAGGTCGTGTTGCTCCAGATCGGCATCGCGGAGGTTCCCGTCGCGTAGCGGATGTTCGGGTCGTTGAAGAGAAGGCACGCCTCGACGTCCCGCGCGCGCATCGCGGACTGCAGCCGCGCGAGCCGTCCGGCCCGGAGGCGCGCGCGGTCGGCGGGAAGCGTCACGCCGGGGCGTTCTCGGGGTACTCGCGGTCGGCGCGGATCCAGATCCAGAGAAGCGCGCCCACCGCCGCGAAGGCGGCTCCCGTCGCGAGCGCGGCGGGCCATCCGAGCAGTCGGACGATGAGGGGCACGAGCAGCGCGCCCACGCCGCCAACCACGTTCCCGGCGGTGTTCATGACTCCGCACGCCGAGGAGGAGTGATTGCCGGAGACCGAGATCGCGGCGGACCAGTAGACGGCATCCGACGCCTGCTGGAAGCCGAGACAGAGCGAGAGCAGCGCGACGGTCAGAAGCGGTCCCGCGGCGGCCGACGCCGCGAGGAGAAGGGCGCCCGAGACCGCGACCGCCGTCAGCGCCACCCTGCGGTGCGCGCTCCGCTTGCCGATACGAACGGAGAGTCTGTCGCAGAGCGCGCCGCCGAGAAGCGCTCCGACCGCCCCGCTGATCCAGGGCGCCGACGCGTAGACACCGCTCTCGAGGACCTTCATGCCGCGGTAATCCACGAGGTAGAGGAAGAGCCAGTTGAAGAAGAAGTAGAAGACGTAGTTGCTGCAAAAGTAGCTGGCGGTGAGCAGAAGGACCTGCGGGTCGCGCAGCATGCGCCGCGCCGTGCCCGGTCGCGGGGGCTCGCACAGGGCCTCGGGGCGTCCGCGGTCGATGAGTCCGATCTCCGCCGCGTTGACGGCGCGATGTTGGGCGGGAGAGTTCCGCACGTACCGCCACCAGACCGCGGCGAGGAGGAAGGCGAGCGGCGCGGTCAGCGCGAAGGACTGCCGCCACCCGAAGCGCAGCATGAGCCAGGCGATCAGAGGCCCGGTCGCCGCGGCTCCCAGCGTCAGCCCGGCGTTGCCGAGACTGCTCGGGAACGCCCAGCCGGTGACCGGGAACCAGTTGCAGGTCAACGCGCCGCCGGTCGCCGGGAAGAACGGCGCCTGGGCGGCCCCCATGAGGGCGCGCAGCGCGACCAGCGCGACGAGGCTCGAGGCGACGGTGGCGGCGCCCCGAACCGGAACGAACGCGGTCAGAAGGTTGAACGCGCCCCAGAGCGTCGCGATGATCGCGATCGCCCGCCGCGAGCCGACGCGCTCGGCCCAGGCGCCGCCCGGGAACTGAAAGGCCGCGTAGCCCCACGCGAACGCCGCCAGAACGATCCCGAGCTGGATCTGCGTGAGGCCGAGCTCCCGCATCATCGGCTCGCCGGCCACCGACATGTTCGTCCGCAGCAGATAGGCCACGAAGGACGCCACGCAGACCAGGGCGAGGATCCGCCACCGGACGCCGGTCGGGCGCGCGTCGGGTGAGGGGGCCGGGGTTGCGGCGGTCCGAGCCTCGTGCATCGAGTGGATGGACGTTACCACCCCGTCCCGGCCGGTCCCGGCGGCGCGTCCGGTGGCGAGCCTCGAGCGGGACTACAATCCGGCCGAGCAACGGAGGAGGTTCCCATGACCCGACGTCGGTCCGTCGTCCCCGCCGTCGTCCTTCTTTTCACCGGCCTGGGCAGCGTCGCCCATGCGCAGCAGCCTTCGCCGGCTCCGGTCGGAGAGTCGTTGACCGTCTCCCAGGCCGCGCATCGCTGGGTCGACGCCGATGGCAAGCCGATGCCTTTCGAGACCGAGGAGGAGATCCTGGAGTTCCTGAGGACGGCCGACGTCGTCGCGGACAAGACCATCACGAGCGGGGGCATCACGATGCCCCGCAAGGTCCAGATCGAGAAGAACGGCGTCCGCTCCGATGCGATCTTCCGCGTGGTCAACGAGTCCCGGGACCAGGGGAACACCGGCGGAGGCCGGAACGACCTCTTCTTCCGCGACTCCTACGTCTACGAGCCTGCCGCCTACGAGCTCAGCCGCATGCTCGGCCTCGACAACGTCCCGCCCTCGACGCTGCGCACGATCAAGGGTACGAAGGGCAGCATCCAGATCTGGCTCGAGCACGCCATGACCGACGAGAAGAAACAGAAGGAGAACATCCAGCCGCCGGACGACCAGCAGTGGCAGAAGCAGCTGCAGATCATGAACGTGTTCGACGCGCTGATCTTCAACACGGACCGCAACAAGGGCAACATCCTGATCGATCAGAACTGGAAACTCTGGATGATCGACCACACCCGGGCGTTCCGCCGCATCCCCGACCTGATGAAGGCGGCGGACTCGATCAAGCTGTGCGAGCGCAACCTGTACAACAACCTCAAGAACCTGGACGAGGCCGCGGTGCGGGCGCGGCTCAAGGATTACCTGACGAGCTACGAGTTCGACGCGCTCTTCAAGCGCCGCAAGATGATCGTCGACCGCATCAACAAGCTGATCGCCGACAAGGGCGAGGACAAGGTGCTCTACACGTTCGTCGAGACCCCCGCGCCGGCTCCGGCCGAGGCGGCGCCGGCGCCCGCCGCGAGCTCGAACTAGCCGCCCCGGCGGCTCAGCCCTCGCGGGCGCCGAGCTGGCGCTTCGCGGCGCGCGCGGTCTCGCGCAGCAGCGGGTCCTCCGCGTCGAGGCTGGACTCGACGTGGACCGACAGCTCGACGAGGCCGAGGACGCCGATCGACCGGATCCCGCAGGCCTTGAGCCAGGGGTCGTCGCTCGCGACGAGCGCGGCCGCCAGCTCGCCCGGCTTGGGCGCCTTCGCGCCCGTCCGCCGCAGGGCCGGGAGGATCCGCTCGTCCGGGGCGGTCGTGGGATCGAGCAGCGAGACGAGCGACCTCCGAAGGTTGCCGTCGAGGTTCACCTCGAGGAACTCGAGGGCGTTGTCGCGCGCCACGGTGTCGCCGGAGCGAAGCCCGTAGTGCGCGCTGCGGAAGTCCGTGTCCGGGTAGAGCAGGCTCAGGATCCGGAAGATGCGCTCGATCTCCTGGTCGCGGGCGGCCTCGAGGCGGCGCACGACCTCGCTCTCCTCGTCGGACGCCGCCCCCGCGGCGCGGCCGGCCACCGAAGCGATCTCGCTCGTCCGGGTGTGCAGCATCATCTCGAACCCGAGCGCGGCCTGGAGGCGCGCGGAGTCGATCGTGGTCTTGGGCGCGTCGCGGCGCAGCTCGTTGAGGGCCCAGATCGTGCGGTAGCGGAGGTCGGGATCGCTCTCGAGGAGGTTCTCCGTGAGGGCGTTCGCCGCGCCCTGGGTCCCGACCCGCGCGAGGACGGCGGGGACCTCGAGGCGCACGGCATGGGGGATGTCCTCGTCCAGGAGCTGATCCCGCAGCGTGCCGAGCACGCGGTCGCCCAGCGCGGCGAGCGCGGCGGCGGCCTCCTCGCGGACCCGAGAGTCTCCCAGGAGCTCGATCAGCCGGTTCGCGGTTCGGCGCTTGCGGAGCCTTCCGGCCGCGCGGACGGCGGCGCGGAGCACGTCCGGGTCCGGGTCGGCGAGGAGCGCGTCGAGCTGGGCGTCGAAGTGATCCGGCAGGCGACCGACGAGGGACGCCGCCTCGAGGCGGGAGCGCCGCCCGGCCTCCCCGCCCTCGGCGATCATCCGGTCCATCAGGAGGCGCGCCTCGGGGAGCCTCTCGCCGTTCTCCGCCTGCGCCAGGAACGAGACGATCCCCGACGCGACGGAGACGTCCTCGAAGGAGCCGAGGTCGGCGATCCGCGTCAGCGGGTCCTGCTGCGTGTGGTGCGACAGGAACAGCAGCGCCGCGGACCGCACCTCGCCGTCCGGATCGCGGAGCATCTCCTCCACGCGCGGGAGGACCCAGAGGTCGCCGGACGCGTCGAGCAGCTCGAGCGCCCGGCGGCGCACCGCCGGATCCTGGTGGCCGAGCAGGTCGCGGACCCCGGGATGCGAGGCCGGACTCTGGGAGACGCCGAAGACGTCGAGGGCGTAGAGGATCTCCTTCGGGTCGCCGGAGCTCAGCTGGGCCGCGAGGATGTCGGCCGTCGAGCGATCGATCACCGGCGCGAGCTGCCGCTCCGCGTCGAGGCGGCGCTGGCGAATGCTCTGCAGCAGCGTCGCGCCGTAGCGGCGGCGCGCCGCGATCGCGGACGCGATCCAGGCCGCCGCGAAGATCAGGTTGACGAGCGAGACGCGCTGGGCCGACCAGTGCAGGCGGTCGGTGAAGATGGCGAGGGCGAGGCCGGAGAGCCCGTCGCCGAGACGCCAGATGACGGTGTCGATCGCGGACTTCGCCTGCAGCTTGACCTCCGGCGGGATGGGCAGGAAGAGCAACTCGACGGAAGACTTGTCGAGCGAGTAGCGCACGACCGCGTCCGCGCTCTTCAGGAAGATCGCGGTCGTCAGCGTCCCGAGCGCGAAGACGGCGAGCTCGCCGCCGAACACCGTCAGCGGGACGACGAGGAGCGCCGGTCCCAGGCCGAACCGCCGCAGGAACCGCGACGTGACCGTCAGCTGCAGGATCAGCGCGACGATGCCCGCCCAGAAGTTGAACTGGCCGAAGAACGCTGTCAGCGCGTTCTTGTCGGGGTAGGCGGCCTTGGCGATCGCCTTGAACTGCCAGCCCGCGAAGCACGTCGCGAGCGAGGCCAGCACGATGAGCGAGGAGATCGAGACCAGGTACGGGTTCGAGACGATGGCGCCGAGGCTCTCGCGCAGGCTCTGGGACCCCGGCTCCGCGTGCGGCGTCTCGTCGGGTCCGAGGGCCCGCTCGCGCTCCCGCCAGAGCAGGATGACCAGGCCGGCGCAGGCCGCGAGGAGGATGCCCATCGCGAGGAGCAGGCTCTCGGTGCCCAGGCCCTTCGTCTTCGCGAGGCGGTCCGCGAGGAGTCCCGAGGCGATCCAGCCCGAGATGCCTCCGGCGCCGACGAGCCCGAAGACCCGCTTGGCCTCGCGCGTGGTCAGCAGGTAGTTCGCGAGCGTCCACACCTGCGCCGGCGCGAGGACGCCGAAGATCCCGACCCAGATGTAGAACACCGGGTACTGCCACGTCCACTGCGGGTGGAACTTCGCGAGGTACCAGAAGACGCCCTGGAGCCCCGCGAAGACGAGGAGAGAGCCGACGAGCAGGTCGCGGAGGAGGGCCCTGCGGCCGATCGCCACGTAGATGGCGACGACGAAGCCGACCGAGATCGCGATCGCCATGTCGGCGTAGGGGAGCTTCGAGGCCTTGAAGGCGTTCAGGAACAGGGCGTCGCGCGCCGTCTTGCCCAGCAGGTACGCCGTGATCACCAGGAAGAGATAGGCGAAGAGCAGGCCGCCGCGCCGTCCCTCGCCCCGCTGCAGGTTGAAGAGCCGGCCGATGCGGTTGACGGGCAGGGACAGCGTGCGGGTCGCGGGTCCTGTCATGGCGTCCAGTCGAACAGCACCGCCTGTTCGCCCCGCTCCCGGATCCGCGCGTCGAGGAAGTCGACGAGCTTCCGGCGTCGGCCGAGGAGGCCCGCGACCTCCGCGGGACGGAGGTCCTCCTGCACGCTCGCGGTGATCGCCGAGTCGCCGACCTCGTGGAGGTGTCTCCAGAAGTCGCGTTCGCACCACACGATGTCCTCGGCGCCCCGGAGGTCGTCGCCCGGACGGAACGCGCGCGTGTGGTCGATGAACCACATGCGCCAGTCCGGGCCGTACAGCGTGTTGCCCTGGTTGCGGTCGGTGTTGCCGATGAGCACGTCCCACGCCATCCGCGTCTGGAGGTGGCGCTGCCAGTCGATCCGCTCGGGAGGCTCGATCTTCTCCTGTCGCCGGGCCTGCTCGGTCCTCGAATTCTCGATCCAGATCTGGACCGAGCCGGGCTCGCCCTCGACGCGCCGCAGGGTGGCGGGCGGGATGCAGTCGACGCCGAGGAGCAGGCCCAGGCGGTAGGCCGCCGGCTCGAAGCCGTAGTAGTCCCGCTCGGGCGGCTTGCGGTTGCGGCCGAGAGCGTCCATCGCGTCCTCGGCGTTGATCTTCCGGAAGACCGCGTGGACGCGCACGCCGTCCTTCTCCAGGGTCAGACGGCGGACGTGCGTGATGCCCTCGGCCACGGCCTCGGCCTTCACGACCTTCGCGTCGCGCAGGAAATCCAGGACCGCGGGGTCGTCGGCGAAGGGGAGCGGGGTCCCGTCGGGCCCGCGGAAGACGCGGTCGCGCCGGGACGGCGCGGCGTCGGCGGCCTTCGCCGCGGCCGGCCAGATCACCCGGGCCGGCTCGCCGGGGTAGATCGCGCTCACCGTGTTCCCGGCGATCTCGAGCGCCGAGCCCCGGCCCGTCTTGAAGAACGCGGTGTTCATGCCCGTGTCGATGAGGAAGACGGAGCCGCCGAAGCGGACGCGGATGCGTCCGTCGGGCTGGGGCGTGTGGGCGACGACGAGGCGCGTGAGGTGGAAGGCGGCGAGCAGCCTCGGAACCTCGGCCTCGCCCTCGGCGTCGGTCCAGGCGCCGTAGCCGCGGAACCAGAGAGGCCCGTCGGCGGAGTTCATCGTCCACGAGCTCCAGTCGAGGTAGGTCTCGTAGGCCTTGCGCCGTTCCGCGTCGACCGTGTCGGGACTCTGGAGCTCCTCGCGCAGCGCCTGGAAGGTTTCCTGCAGGTCGAAGAAGGGCAGGATGAGCCCGTCCGCGACGAAGCGCGCGCGGTCGGCGTCGAAACGCGCGAGGTCGTCGTGCACGCGCCGGTCGATGTCCGCGAGCGGAGTGCCGGCGAAGGACGGCGCGATCCCGCCGTGGACGAAGGCGGTCCCCTCCAGGGCGAAGACGGCCGAGTGGCCGCGGAGCCAGCGTCCATAGACGCCCGTCGGGCCGAAAGCCTCGGCGCGCTCGAGGTAGCCGGGGGGATGCGCCTGCATCCACGCGTCGCGCGCGGCCGCGTCCGCCGCGGGCGCCGGCTGGCCCGGCTTCCCGGCGCGCCGCTTCTGCAGATCCAGGACCTGCCGCCAGGCGTCCTCGCGCCGCTTCTCCGACTGCGCGTCGGCGAACTCGGCGTAGCTCGCGGCCGCGACGTAGCGAAGGTCGCCGGCGATGTCCATGACCTCGTGGTTCCCCAGGAGAGGCACGACGCGTCCCCCCGCCTTCGCGGCGGACTGCTCGAGCGCCATGAGGAAGTCGAACGCGGAGCGCATGCTCGGGCCGCGGTCGATGACGTCGCCGAGCTGGACCAGGACCGCGTCGCCGCCCGTCCAGCCGCCCGCCGCGTCGATCAGCCCGGCCTGGGCCAGGACGGCCTTGAACGCCGGGAGGTCGCCGTGGACGTCGCCCACGGCGATGATGCGGGTCGCCGGAACCGGCGCGGGCGCCGGTTGCGCCGCCGCGCTGGGCGGCGTTGGCGCCGCGACGATGCGGGGTGCCGCGCCGGCGAAAACCGCGACGGAGGCCCAAAAAACGAGGACGAATCCGAGACGGGACCGCCGGAAGCGGCGCACGAGAGCCTCGATTCCAGGCATTGCGGGGATTCTAGTCGAGCCCTAAACTTCCGGGCTCCCCGGCCGTAACGAGTTCGCGCCGAGGAAAAAGAGACGTCAAGGAGACACCCATGTCCAAGACTCCGAAACGCGCCCTTCTCGCCCCCGTCCTGCTGGGGATCCTGGCGCTCGCCCCCTCGAGCTCGACAGGGATCGACGTCGAGGGGATCGACCGCTCGATCCGGCCCGGCGACGACTTCTACGGCTACGCGAACGGCGCCTGGATGAAGGCGACCGAGATCCCGCCGGACCGGTCGGCCGTGGGCGCCTTCTCGATCGTCGACGAAGAGGTCACGAAACGCACCGCGGCGCTGATCCAGGAGGCCGGGAAGTCCAATCAGCCTGCCGACTCGGATTCGGGAAAGGTCGGCGCGTTCTACGGCGCCTTCATGAACGAGAAGGCGATCGAGGATCGGGGCTTCGCGCCGATGAAGGCGGAGCTCGCGGAGATCGCCGCGATCGGCGACCGCGTCGCCCTCGCGAGGGTCCTGGGAAGCCAGCTGCGCGCCGACGTCGATGCGCTCAACAGCACGAACTTCCATACCGACCGGCTCTTCGGCCTGTGGGCCGCGCCGGGATTCGAGAGCCCGGACCGCTACGTCGGCTACCTGCTCCAGGGCGGGCTCGGCATGCTCGACCGCGACGACTACACCAACACCGATCCGAAGTCCGTGGCCCTCCAGGGCAAGTACCGCGACCACGTCGCCGCGGTCCTCCGCCTCGCGCAGGTGCCGGATGCCGACGCGCGCGCCGCGGGGATCTACGCGCTCGAGAAGAAGATCGCCGAAACACACGTCTCGCGCACCGACTCGGTGGACGTGCACAAGGCGAACAACCCGTGGAAGCTGGCCGACTTCGCGGCGAAGGCGCCGGGACTCGACTGGTCCGCGTACTTCGCGGCGGCGGGCCTCTCGGGCCAGCCGATGCTCATCGTCTGGCATCCCTCCGCCACCGTCGGCATCGCGGCGCTCGTGGGGAAGGAGCCGCTCGACGCGTGGAAGGACTACCTCACGTTCCACGCGGTGGACCGCGCCTCGACCCTGCTGCCGCGCGCCTTCGCCGACGAGCGCTTCGCCTTCTACGGCACGGTCCTGACGGGCGCGAAGCAGCCCCGCGACCGCTGGAAGCGCGCGGTGGCCGCGGCGAACGTCGCGCTCGGCGACGCCGTGGGCCGCCTCTACGTCGAGCGCTACTTCCCGCCGAGCGCCAAGGCCCAGGCGCAGGAGATGGTCCAGAACATCCGCGCCGCGTTCGTCCGCCGGATCGACAAGCTCGAGTGGATGTCGCCCGCGACCCGCGAGAAGGCCAAGGCCAAAGTGGGCACGCTGTACGTCGGCATGGGGTACCCGGAGCACTGGAAGGACTACGGGGGCCTCACGATCGACGGCGACGCCCTCGCCAACGAGCGGCGGTCGAGACTCTTCGAGTACCGGCGCAGCGTGGCCAGGCTCGGCAAGCCGGTCGACAAGTCGGAGTGGTGCATGACGCCGCAGACCGTCAACGCCGTGAACCTGCCCCTCCAGAACGCGCTGAACTTCCCGGCGGCGATCCTGAACCCCCCGTTCTTCGACCCGTCCGCCACCGCGGCGCAGAACTACGGCGGGGTCGGGACCGTGATCGGCCACGAGATCAGCCACAGCTTCGACGACCAGGGGAGCCAGTTCGACGCGGACGGCCGCCTGGCGAACTGGTGGACGCCCGAGGACTTCGCGCATTTCCAGGCCGCGGCCGAGCGCCTCGCTGCGCAGTACGACGCCTACGAGCCCCTCCCCGGGCTCCACGTGAACGGGAAGCTGACCCTCTCCGAGAACATCGCCGACGTCGCCGGAATCTCGGCGGCCTTCGACGGCTACCGGGCCGCCTCGGCGGGAAAGGCGACGTCTCCGCAGGCCGGATTCGGAGGCGATCAGCAGTTCTTCCTCTCGTTCGCCCAGATCTGGCGGCGCAAGCAGCGGCCCGAGCTGACGCGCGGGCTCGTCATGACGGACGGCCACGCTCCCGGCGAGTTCCGCGCCGACACCGTGCGCAACGTCGACGCCTGGTATCCGGCGTTCGACGTGAAGGAGGGCGAGAAGCTCTACCTGGCGCCGGGGGCCCGCGTCCGCGTCTGGTAGGAATCGACGAGGCGGGCGCGCGGGCCGCGGGACGCCCCACGGATGGGGGCCGCCGCGGCCGCGCACCACGTCATGTTGCGTTCATGGAGCCGAGCGTAACGTGACTCTCCACAACCGAGATGCAAGTAGGCATCCCGGAAAAGGAGAAGTCGAAATGAAGAAGTTCCTCGCCATGGCGCTCGCGCTGGGGTTCCCGATGGCCGCCATCGCCCAGCAGTCCGCCGCTCCCGCCCCGAAGCCGACGGCCGCCGCCACGAAGGAGACCTCGAAGTCCACCGAGACCAAGTCCGAGACGACGGAGAAGAAGCCCGGCACCACGACGACCACGAAAAAGCACCACACCAAGAAGAGCACCACGAAGAAGTCGACCTCGACGGCTCCGGCCCCGGCGCCGACTCCGAAGTCCTAGTTCCTCAAGTCCGGATCGCTCGACGGCGCGCCTCGCGGCGCGCCGTTTTGTTTTGGGAGCGCGCGGCTGCGCGACCTTCGAGATATAAGGGAGAGCATGCGCGGCACGCATGGCTGGGCGGAGGTGAACGCCGCTCGCAAGCGGGAGATCATCGAGGGCATCGTCTCGGGCCAGGCGACGCGTGGACCCGTCCACGCCGAGATCGACATCACCGATCGCTGCAACGTCGCCTGCTACTTCTGCAACCAGCAGGACGTCCGCACCAAGGATCAGATCTCCCTCGCGCACCTGAAGCGCCTGGTCGACGAGCTCGCGGAGGGAGGCCTTCGCTCGATCCGGATGTCGGGCGGCGGCGACCCGCTCTTCCACCGCGAGATCCTGGAGTTCCTGGATCACCTGCACGCGCGCGGCGTCGTCATCGACAACCTCACCACCAACGGCGCGCTCCTCACGGCGCCGATCGCGGAGCGCCTGGTGGCGCACGGCGCCCGCGAGGTCATCTTCTCGCTCAACGCGGTGGACGCGGCCGACTACCACCGGATGATGCAGGCGCAGCCGACGACGTTTCAGAAGGTGACCGACGCGATCCGCGGCCTGGTCGCGGCGCGCGGGGAAGGCGCCGCCGGTGCAGACGCCGGCAAAGCCTCCTTGCCCTGCGTCGTGGTTCAGTTCCTGATCGACCGCGAGAACTACCGCGAGCTGCCGCGGATGTACGAGCTCGGCCGCGGACTGGGCGCCGACCGCATCTCGGTCGCCGCGGTCCTCGACATTCCGCTCGACCGGATCCGGCGGGACGTCCTCCTGCGCGCCGACGACGCCGAGGCGCTCCGGCCGTATCTGACCGCGATCATGGAGCGCGACAAGCTCGACCGCCGTCTCCAGATCGAGTTCCCGCACCTCGAGTGGCGCGCGGTCTTCGACGCGATCCAGCGCGAGCTCGGCTACGCGGAGGAGCCGCCGCTGTTCCCGACGGCGCCCGCCTTCCGCGAGGCCAACGGGCACTGCTTCTTCGGCTGGTACACGGCGACGATCCGCGGCAACGGCGACCTGTATCCCTGCTGTCTCCTGATGCAGCCCGGCTACCAGCCGCTCGGCAACGCGCTGAACGGCCGCTTCGTGGACCACTGGAACGGCCCGGCCTTCACGCAGCTGCGGCAGGAACAGCGCGAGGTGCTCCTCGCGGGCGACGACGCGCGCTTCGACCCGGCCCGGCACTCCGTCATCCGCCGCCAGTGCGTCGAGTACGGGGCGTGCTGGCTCAAGAACCTCTACTTCCGCGGGGACCAGGAGTTCTACGCGGAGCTGGCGAAGGCGCTGGACGAGGCCCGCAGCGCTCCGCGTCCCAGGTTGACCGTCGGCGGGTTTCTCCGCTCGCTCCGCGGCGTCTGACGCTCAGTCGTCCTCTCCGTCCCTCTCGCGCCCGCGCGCGATCTCGATGGCCTTGCGGTAGCGCGGATCGCCGCGCAGGTTGTCGAGGTCCTCGTCCCGCCGGATCGTCGAGGCCTCGTCGAACCCGGCGTCGATCGCCTTGTACAGCCAATCGAACGCCGCATCCTTCTGGTCGAGGCGCGCGTAGGCGCAGGCCAGGTTGTACATCGTGGCCGGCTTGCGGTAGCCGAGATCGAGCGCCTTGTGAAACGCCTCGGCGGCCACCTCGGGCCGCTCCGCGGCGAGGGAGGCGTAGCCGACGTTGTACCAGGCGCGCCCGTTCTGCGGGTTCTTGTTCGCGTACTCCTCGAAGCGGTCCGCGGCCTTGCGCCACTTCGCGCGCTCGGGGTGGAGGCCCCAGAGGGTGTTGCTGTAGCCGGGCAGGGAGAGGTCCTTTGCGTCCTTCGAGAGGCGGACGAACTCGGGATCGCCGTGCAGGCTGTCGAGGTCGTCGTCGGTGCGGAACAGGTCGGGCTGGTCGAACCCCGAGGCCAGGGCCTTCGAGAGCGAGTCGAGCGCGGCCTTGCGGTCGCCGCCCTGCGCATACGCGCAGGCCTGGTTGTAGAGCGCGGTCGCCGTCCGGTAGTCGCGGTCGATCGCCCCCTGGTAGGCCTTCGCCGCCAGGTCGTACTGCTCGACGTCCAGGAGCTCCTTGCCGAGGTGGAAGTAGGGCTCGCCGCTGCGGGGCGCCTTCGCGAGGAGCCTCTCCCAGCGGGTCGTGGCGGCGCGTGTGTCCCCGGAGTCGGCCTTCTCGGCGCGCACGCGGGCCTTCAGCTCCGCCCAGCGCGGGTCCCTCTTGAGGTTGTCGAGGTCGTCGTCGTGGCCGATGTACCCGGAGAGCTCGAACCCGGCCCGGTCGGCGCGGTCCAGCCACCGGAACGCCTCGTCGTTGTTGCCCATGAGGGCGTATCCGCAGGCGATGTTGTAGCTCGCGGCGTCCTCGCGGTAGCCCGCCTCGATCGCCTTCTCGAAGGCCTCGATCGCCTCGGGGTAGCGCTCGTCGTGGTGGTAACCCATGCCGCGGCCGTACCAGTCGCTGCCGTCGCGCTGCTTGTGACGATTCGAGGCCTGCACGAAGCCGAAGGCGAAGCCGCGCGGTGAACGAGGCTCGTCCGAGCGGACGGCGTGGACCACGAGGTCGGGCTCCGCCGATTCGGTCTCGGGGGTTTCCGTCTCGACTTCCGGTGAGGCGGCCTCGACCTCGTCGGACGCGGTCGCGAGCGCGAGGGTCTCGGGAGCGGCCAGGGGCTCCGCCGTGGCGATCGTTGGCGGGGCGGTCGCGGCGTGCCGGAGCGGGCAGGTGGATCGCGCGGCGGCCTTCGGAGACGCGCTCAGGGTCGCGTGCGTCGAGGTCTTCGCGCTCGCGATCCTGACGGGAGCGCCCGTGCAGCGGACGGGCGCGGGATCGACCAGCGTCACGCCCACCGTGGCGGCGAGCAAGCCGGCGGCCGCCCAGCTCGCGCCCTTCGTGGATTGCCAGAGTCTCGCGGCCCCGGGATCGAGGATCGCGCGCAGGCGCTCCTCGAAGTGGGACGGACGGACCGCGGCGAGCGCCGGCGCGACCGGATGCGCCGGCGAGCCGAGCGAGCGGAAGATGCCGAGCAGGTGGCCGGCGTACACGGACGGCTTGATTCCGGACGCGAGAACCAGGTCGTCCGAGGCGCGCTCGGCGTCGCGGCGGACCCGGCGCGACAGCCACCAGGCCAGGGGATGGAACCAGTAGACCGCGACGGCGAGCTCCGCGATCACCACCGAGGCCCAGTCGAGGCGCTTGACGTGCGCGAGCTCGTGGAGGAACACGACGCGGCGGCGCTCGACGGCCCACTGGCGCGCGGCGTGACCGAGCAGGAGGAGCGGACGCCACACGCCCGCGGTCATGGCGGCGGGGACTCGGGTGCTCTCCTTCAGCTCCACGGCGCGCCCCAGCGCGAGCCGCATCGCGGCGGCGTCGCGCTCCTCGATCCACTCGGCGTCGCGCACGGTCTCGGCCGAGCGGGAGATCCGGCGCAGCCGGACCCAGCCGACGGCGAGCCGCGCGGCGACCGCGAGCGTCCCGGCGATCCACGCCCAGAGCGCGAGGGAGGAGAGGCCCGGCCGCGCGCCGGCCGCATGCCAGGCCGCGTTGGGCAGGACCGGGATCTCGAAATGCACCGGCGAGAGGGCGAGGGCGGGGAGCAGGAGCGCCGCCGCGAGGCCGATCGTGCCCACGAGGTGGCGCGTGGCCGCGCTTCCCCGGCGGAGCAGGAGCAGCAGCGCGCCGGTCAGGAGGAACAGAGCCGTGGCCCTCAGCGCGATGTCCGTGGCGAGGTGGATCGCCGTGCTCAGCGTCGCGTTCATGTCAGCGCCCCTCCAGTCGGGCTTGTTCGATCAGTTGCGAGAGGCGGTCGAGCTCCTCGTCCGTGAGCCTCCCGGGGGAGAGCTCGAGGAGCGCGGCCACGGCCTTCTCCGTGGAACCGTCGAAGAACGTCTCGAGGACCCCGGCGAGCGCGGGGCGGCTGGCCCGCTCGCGCGTGACCGTCGGGATGTAGACGTACCGCGTGCCGTCGGCCACGTGCCGCGCGTGGCCCTTGGTCTCGAGGACGCGCAGCATGGCGCGGACGGCCGAGTAGCTGGGCGGGTCGGGGAGCGCGGCGAGGACCTCCGCCGCGGTCGCCTGCCGGTCGCGGTAGAGCACGTCCATGATCTGCCGCTCCCGCCGGGAGAGATTGGTGAGCGCCTTCCGTCCCCGCATTCCTCCTCCTTCCGTCGACCCGAGGAGTCTAGTGCTAAAAATCTAGCAGGTGCGGAATTTTTAGCACTCCGTCCTCAACGGTTACGGCATCCCCGTCCAAAGGTTTCGGGGAAACGCGCCCCGGGAGGCCGCTTGACCCGTTTGTTAGACTCACCGGCCTCATTTCTCGAGGGCGGTCGCGTTTCCGCGCGGCGCCGAAAGGGAACGCGCCGGTGGCGATTTTTGGCAAGAGCGACAGCACCCCGCAGGAGACCCCGGCGCCCGAGCGCGCCCCGGGCGGCGCCTCGTTGCCCGCGGCCGGCGGCGCCCCCACGGTCCTCGGGCCCAAGGCCCGGTTCGTCGGGGACATCTCGGGAGACGAGGACGTCGTGATCCACGGCCGCTGCGAGGGCAACATCCGGGTCAGCCGCCGGGTCACGGTCTCGGGCTCGGGGGACCTGCGGGGCGACGTCCACGCGCGCTCGATCGTCGTCGGCGGCCGGGTGCAGGGGCTGCTCCAGGCCGACGAGAAGGCCGAGCTGCTCGCCTCGGCCTCGGTACAGGGAAACGTCCACGCCCCGAAGGTGATCATCGCCGAGGGGGCTCAACTTCAGGGGAGCGTGGCGATGTCGGCCGGCCCGGCGTCGCCGCCGACTTCCGAGGGCGGCGGGAACGAAGCGAAGGAGAAGTGATGGCCACGGAGATCGCAGTCGAAACGCAGCACAACCTGATCGGCGGCAAGTGGGTGCCGGCCGCGTCGGGCAAGACCTTCGAGAACCGCAACCCCGCCGACCGGGACGACCTGGTCGGCCTCTTCCCGAAGAGCGACAAGCGCGACGTGGACGCGGCGGTCGCCGCCGCCAAGGCCGCGTTCCCGGGGTGGAAGAACACGCCCGCGCCGCGGCGCGCCGAGGTTCTCTACGCCGCGGGGGAGATCCTGAAGCGGGACAAGGAGAAGCTCGCGCGGCTCATGACGCGCGAGATGGGCAAGGTCCTGGCGGAGACCCGCGGTGACGTGCAGGAGGCCATCGACATGGCGTTCCTGGCGGCCGGCGAGGGCAGGCGCCTCTTCGGGTTCACGACGCCCTCGGAGCTCTCGAACAAGTTCGCCATGTGCATCCGCCAGCCCGTCGGCGTCTGCGCGTTCGTGACGCCGTGGAACTTCCCGATGGCGATTCCCGCGTGGAAGTCGATGGCCGCGCTCATCGCCGGCAACACGATCGTCATCAAGCCCGCGACGGACACGCCCGCGTCGGTCGTGGCCCTCGCGAGGGTCTTCGAGGAGGCCGGGCTGCCCCCCGGCGCCTTCAACGTCGTCATGGGCTCGGGCGGCGAGGTCGGGGATCCGCTGGTCCAGCACCCGGACGTGAAGGTCGTCTCCTACACGGGCTCGACGGAGGTCGGCCGGCACATCTCGGAGGCGTGCGCGCCGACGTTCAAGCGCCTGCACCTCGAGATGGGCGGCAAGAACGCGATCCTGGTGATGGACGACGCCGACGTCGACCTCGCGGTGGACGGCGCGGTCTGGGGCGCGTTCGGGACGACGGGCCAGCGCTGCACGGCCTCCTCGCGGCTGCTTGTGCAGCGGGGCATCTACAAGGAGTTCGTCGACAAGCTCGTCGCGCGCACGCGGAAGCTCCGGGTCGGCAACGGCCTCGAGGCGAACGTCGACATGGGCCCGTGCATCTCCGAGAAGCAGCGCGAGACCGTTGCGAAGTACGTCGAGATCGGCAAGGCCGAGGGGGCGAAGCTGCTCACGGGCGGCGAGAAGCTGACGAGCGGCGACCTCGCGCGCGGATGGTTCCACGCGCCGACGATCTTCGCCGACGCCGACGCGAAGATGCGGGTGGCGTGCGAGGAGATCTTCGGCCCCGTCACGACGGTCGTGCCGATCGGGTCGCTCGAGGAGGGCATCCGGGTCGCCAACTCGGTCTCCTACGGCCTGTCGGGCTCGATCTACACGCAGGACGTCAACAAGGCGTTTACGGCCATGCGCGATTTCGAGACCGGCATCTTCTACGTCAACTCCTCGACCATCGGCGCGGAGGTCCATCTCCCGTTCGGCGGCATCAAGGACACCGGCAACGGCCACCGCGAGGCGGGCATCGCGGGCCTGGACGTCTTCACCGAGTGGAAGTCGATCTACGTCGACTTTTCGGGCAAGCTCCAGAAGGCGCAGATCGACACGCACGAGTGAGCCGACCGGGTCGACGGAGGAGCACGCCATGATCATCGGCCTGCCCCGGGAGATCAAAGACAACGAGAACCGCGTGGGCCTCGTGCCCGCGGGAGTGAAGGCGCTGACGTCGGCGGGGCACTCCGTGTTCGTCGAGCACGACGCGGGCGTGGGATCCGGGATCTCCGACGAGCAGTACGTCGCCGCCGGCGCGAAGATCCTGCCGACGGCCGACGAGGTCTTCGCGAAGTCCGACATGATCGTGAAGGTCAAGGAGCCGGTCGGCCCCGAGTACCAGCGTCTGCGGCCCGGCCAGATCCTCTACACGTACCTGCACCTCGCGCCGGCGAAGGCGCTCACGGACATGCTCCTCGAGCGGAAGGTGTCCGGCGTCGCGTACGAGACGATCACCGCGGCGAACGGATCGCTGCCGCTGCTGACCCCGATGTCGGAGGTGGCGGGCCGAATGAGCGTCCACGTCGGCGCCTACTACCT
Source organism: Thermoanaerobaculia bacterium (assembly GCA_036406835.1). Lineage (GTDB taxonomy): Bacteria > Acidobacteriota > Thermoanaerobaculia > UBA5066 > Gp7-AA6 > DAHUXD01. The sequence goes on along the minus strand of DASXAG010000095.1, from coordinate 6,364 downwards.
GCAGAAGTCCAACGGCGGCCGCGGCGTGCTGCTGTCCGGAGTCCCCGGCGTCGCGCCCGCGGAGGTGGTGATCATCGGCGGCGGCGTCGTCGGGACGAACGCGGCCAAGGTCGCCGCGGGCATGGGTGCGGACGTCACGATCCTGGACGTCACGCCGGACCGCATGCGCGAGCTCGACGACATCTTCCTCGGCCGCGTCAAGACGATCGCCTCGAACCCGCTGACGCTCGAGGAGGGCTGCCGGCGGGCCGACCTGCTGATCGGCGCGGTGCTCATCCCCGGCGCCGCCGCGCCGAAGCTCGTGAGCCGCAAGCTGATCGCGCAGATGAAGCAGGGCGCCGTGGCCGTCGACGTGGCGGTCGACCAGGGCGGCTGCTTCGAGACCACCCACGCGACGACGCACTCCGACCCGGTGTACACGGTGGACGGCGTCATCCACTACTGCGTCGCCAACATGCCGGGCGCCGTCGCCCGCACGTCCACGTTCGCGCTGACCAACTCGACCCTTCGCTACGCGCTCGAGCTCGCGAACAAGGGACTCAAGAAGGCGGTCGCCGAGAACAGGCACCTCGCCGAGGGCGTCAACACCTACGACGGCAGGCTGACCTACAAGGCCGTGGCCGACGCGCAGGGGAAGGCGTACACGCCGCTGGCGCAGGCGCTGGGGTAAGGCGCGGATCGTGCCTCTCGCGATTCTCGGAATCGCGGGCAGTCTCCGCCAGGCCTCCTACAACCGCGCTCTGCTGCGGGCGACGATCGCGCTCGCGCCGGCCGAGCTCGCGATCACGCCCTTCGAGCGCATCCGCGAGTTCCCTCTCTATGACGCGGACCTCGAGGCGCGCGGGATTCCCGAGCCTGTCGCCGCATTCAAGGCGGCGCTCGCCGCCGCCGACGGGATCCTGATCGCGACGCCCGAGTACAACCACAGTGTGCCGGGCCTGCTCAAGAATGCGATCGACTGGGCCTCGCGTCCGGCCGGGCGGGCGGCGTACCACGGCAAGCCGATCGGGATCCTGGGAGCGACGCCCGGACTCGGCGCGACGATCCGCGGGCAGATGGCCCTCCGCCAGGCCCTCGACGAGGCCTACGTGATGCCGAGCCCCGAGGTGCTCATCGCGAGGGCCGCCGAGCGCTTCGACGCGGAGGGGCGGCTCACGGACGAGTCCACCCGGAAGTTCGTCTCCCAGTTCCTGACGGCGTTCCAGGCCTGGGTGGAGAGGTTCCGGGGCTAGCGAGGAGGGAACCTCCGTCCCGCCGGTGCGTATTCAGGATCAGACGCCCGGAGTCCGGCCCGAAGAGGCCGGTCAGGGAGGAGGGCCCATGCTTCGCATCGCGCGCGCTTCGATGGTTCTCGGCTTCGTCCTCGGGTTCGGCGCTCTCCCAGGACGGCTCTACGCGGATACCCGGGTGGAGAAGACGCTGCGGCTCGAGCCCGGAGGCGAGTTCCGCCTCGACACCGACATGGGCAAGGTGACCGTGACCGGCACCTCCGAGTCGGGCGCCCGGGTGGTCATCACGTCGAAGCACAAGGACCTGGACGAGCTGATGTCCTTCCGCTTCGAGGAGCACGCGGGGTCCGTCTCGATCGTCGCGCGGAAGAAGCACCGGTTCAGCTTCTTCGGCAACTCGGGCGACAACGTCCAGTACGAGATCCAGGTGCCGGCGAGCACACGGCTCTCGATCGAGACGTCGGGCGGGGGCATCACGATCTCGGGCATGCGCGACACGGTGAAGCTCAACACCTCGGGCGGCGGCATCCGCGTCCGGGACCAGGTCGGCGACCTCGACGCCGACACGTCGGGAGGCGGCATCCGCCTCACGGACGTGAAGGGCAAGGTCCGCGCGAACACGTCCGGCGGCGGCGTGGTGGCCGAGGGCATCGACGGCTCGATCCGCGCGGAGAGCTCCGGCGGCTCGATCGAGCTCGCGCGGGTCTCGGGCGACATCGACGCCGAGACGTCCGGCGGCGGCATCCGGATCGAGCAGGCCGGCGGCAGGGTCCACGCGGACACCTCGGGCGGCGGCATCGAGGCCACGTTCGCGAAGGGGAACTCGATGGGCGGCACGCTCGAGACCTCGGGCGGCGGGATCGAGGTCGGGCTCGACCCCGAGGCGGACCTCTCGATCGAAGCGTCCGGGAACGGCGTGCGCTCCGACCTCCCGCTGCGCGTCCAGGGCGAGATCTCGCGCGGCAGGCTGAGCGGCAATCTCGGCAAGGGCGGCAACACCCTGCGGCTGCACACCAGCGGCGGTTCCGTCCGGATCCAGAGCCTCTAGGTCCCCGCGGAGTCCGGGCGGCGTCCGGGGCGGTGTAGAGTCCGCCGGATGACGCACGCGCTGCTGCTCGTCGGACTCCTCGCGGCGGGCCCCACCGCGCCGCACGTCGTCGGCTTCGCGGCGCCAACGCCGCGCGTGCAGGCTTTGACGGGCGCAACGCTGATCGACGGGACCGGCGCGCCTCCGGTGGCGCACGCGACCGTCCTCGTGCGCGACGGCGTCATCGAATGCGCCGGCAAGGACTGCAAGGCCCCGAAGGGCGCGGCCGTCACCGACCTTTCCGGATCGTGGATCGCGCCGGGGCTCATCGACGCGCACGTCCACTTCGGCCAGACCGGGTGGGCGGACGGCCGGCCCGACGCGTTCGACGTGCGGGACCGCTACCCATACGAGAAGGTCGCGTCGGACCTCGCCCGGCATCCCGACCGGTTCCTGCGATCGCAGCTGTGCTCCGGCCTGACGGCGGTGTTCGACGACGGCGGCTATCCCTGGTCGATCGACATGGCGCACCGCGAGCGCGACGATCCGGCCGCTCCCCGCGTCGCGGCCGCGGGGCCGCTCCTCTCCACGATCGACTTCTGGCTCAACCTGCCGGCGGAGCGCCAGTTCATCCACCTGAAGGACGCCGACGCGGGCCGCCTCGGCGTGCGCTACCTCGCGGCGCGGGGCGCGGACGCCGTGAAGATCTGGTTCATCGTGACGCCCGAGCAAACCGTGGAGGCCTCGACCCCGGCGGTCCTGGCGGCGGGTGACGAGGCGCGCAAGCTGGGCATCCCGCTCATCGTGCACGCGACGGGGCTGGCCGAGGCCAAGGTCGCGCTCAAGGCGGGCGCGCACATGCTGGTCCACAGCGTCGACGACCGGCCCGTCGACGACGAGTTCCTCGCCCTCGCGAAGTCCAACGGTGCGGTCTACTGCCCGACGATCACCGTGTACGGAGGCTACGCGCGGCTGGGCAAGGCCGGCGGCGCGGCCCAGCCTCCCTCGGTCGACGACCCGAACGGCTGCGTCGACGCCGACACGCTGCGCAAGGTCCGCGAGAGCGTGAGCCTGCCGAAGACGGACCCCGCGCGGCTCGAGTCGATGGACCAGCGCGTCGCCAGGGCGACGGCGCAGATGGCGGCGAACCTCAAGCGCGTCTCGGACGCCGGGATCACGGTCGCCATGGGCACGGACGCCGGCAACCCCCTGACGCTGCACGGGCCCTCGATCTACGCGGAGATGGAGGCGATGCAGGCCGCCGGGATGACGCCGATGCAGGTGCTGGTCGCGGCGACGCGCGGCGGCAGCCTCGCCATGGGCGCCGACAAGGTCACGGGCACGCTCGAGAAGGGGAAGTCGGCGGACCTGATCGTCGTCGCCGCCGATCCGACACTGGACGTCGCCAACCTCCGCAGGCTCCGGTCGGTGATGCGGGCGGGAGTCCTTCACCCGATCGCCGAGCTCCACGACGCCGCGTCCCGATGACCGAGGCGCCGGTGAACGCCTTCGGCGGCGCCGACGCCGCCGTAACGATCGTCGGCGCCGGGCCGACCGGCATCGCCTGCGCGATCGAGCTCGGACGCCGCGGCTTCGGCGCGGTCTGCTACGAGCGCGGCGGGATCCTCGACTCGATCCAGCGCTTCCCCGAGGAGATGCGCTTCTTCTCGACCCGTGACCTGCTGGACATCGCGGGCGTCCCGTTCGCGTCGGTCGACGCGCACCCGAGCCGCCTCGACGCGCTCGCGTACTACCGCGGCGTGGCGGAGCGCTTCGGCGTCCGCGTCGTGCCGGAGACGACGGTCGAGCGCATCGCGCCGGCGCCGGGAGGGGGCGGGCTCCGGATCGACGCGGTGGGGCGGCTCGGGAGGCGTTCCTTCGACGCGCCGGCGGCGATCCTCGCGACGGGGTTCTTTCACAACCCGCTGCGGCTGGGCGTGCCGGGGGCGGATCTCCCGCACGTCCACCCGCGCTACGTGTCGGGATATCCGTTCCACGACCGCGACGTGGTGGTCGTCGGCGGGAAGAACTCCGCGGCCGAGGCCGCGCTCGACCTCTATCGCCACGGCGCGCGGGTGACGCTGGTCCACCGCGGACCGGCGCTCTCGGAGAAGGTCAAGTATTGGATCCGGCCGGATCTCGAGAACCGCATCGCGGCCGGCCGCATCCGCGCCCTGTTCGGCTCGAGGATCGCGGAGATCGGGACCGAGTCCGTGTGCGTCGAGACGCCCTCCGGACGGGAGGTCGTCACGGCCGACGCGGTCTTCCCGCTCATCGGCTTCGAGCCCGACTTCGATCTCCTCGAGCGCTGCGGCGTCCGGCTCGAGGGCGCCGCTCGCATCCCCGCGCACGACTCCGAGACCCTGGAGTCGAACGTGCCGGGGCTTTATCTCGCGGGCGCGATCCTGACCGGGCGGGAGACGGGCCGGATCTTCATCGAGAACAGCCGCCACCACGCGGGCTCGATCGCGGACGCGATCGCCGGGCGGAGGGAGCACCGGTAGGGCCCCGATCCGCAACCTTTCGCCCTTCGTCCGTGTTTGGAGAACGGTTGGAGGGCGAGATGATGACGGGATGCGCCCCCAGGATGGGGCAGGGGGGCTGGCCGAGCAAGGCGAGCCTCTCGGGCTTCCGGCTCGTGATGGGGCAGCCGGAGCAGAGGGCGAGAGCGGGGAACGGAATGACCCAGGACGAGACGCTCCGGGAGGAACTCGCCGCGGACCTGGACGGCGCCTTCGAGGCCCTGGTGCGCGCCTACCAGGACCGGCTGTACTCGTTCGCGCTCCGGGTCACCCGCAACCCGCAGGATGCCGAGGAGGTCGCCCAGGACGCGTTCGTGCGCGCCTACCGCGCGCTCGGGGGCTACGCCGCGGAGCGGATCCGGGCGCTCGCGTTGCGCGCGTGGCTCTACCGCATCACGCTGAACGTCGCGCGCAACCGCCTCCGGGGGAAGAAACCGAAGTTCGTCTCGATCGACTCTTCGCATGCGCATTCGGACTCGGACGATGGGCGTTCGGCGTGGGAGCCCGCGGACGACCCGTCGAGCCGTCCCGATGCGCGCTACGAGGACGTGCGGCGGCGGGCGGATCTCCAGACGCTCGTCGGAAGCCTGCCGAAGCGGTATCGCGAGCCGCTCGTCCTGAGATACGTCGAGGGGCTGCAGCTCGACGAGGTCGCGAAGGTTCTGGGCCAGCCGCTCGGCACCGCCAAATCGAACGTCCATCGCGCGATCGTCGCGCTGCGGGAGTCTCTCTCGCGCAGCCGGGCGTCCGGCGCGCAGGGGGTGGGGAAGTGAAGAGGATGAGACAGTCGTCGACGCTGACGGGCGAGCTGCGAGGACTCCCGACGGTGAAGGCTCCGGACACGCTGCTGCCGGAGGTCCTGCGCCGGGTCGGCCTGGCCGACAGCTACTGGCGCCTCGAGTCTCCGGTCGGCACGGTGTACATCGCCCACAGCCCCGCCGGGATCTCGATGGTGACGCGGGCGAAGTCGCCGTCCGAGTTCGAGGCCGCGTTCCGGCGCCAGCACGGCCGGTCGGTGTATCCGGAGAAGCACGTGGCGCCCGCGGAGATCCAGTCGCGCGTGAAGAGGCTGAAGGGCCGGGATCCGAGCCGCGGCGACGGGAGCGGCGGGAGCCGCGGAATGGACCTGCGGTTCGACCTGCGCGGCCTCTCGGAGTTCGAGCGCGCGGTCCTTCTCAAGGCGCTCGAGATCCCGCCGGGCGAGGTGCGGCCGTACAGCTGGATCGCGCGCGAGATCGGGCATCCGGGCGCCGTGCGGGCCGCCGGCTCGGCGCTCGCGAAGAACCCGGTGCCGCTCCTGATTCCCTGCCACCGCGTCGTGCGGAGCGACGGGCACATCGGCAACTACTCGTTGGGCGGCCCGCGCAACAAGCGGACGCTCCTCGAGCTCGAGGGGGCTCAGCCGGGGACGCTCGAGCGGCTGGCCTCGACGGGCGTGCGCTACTTGGGCAACGCGAAGGGGAAGCACTACTGCTACCCGACGTGCGGCGGGATCTCGACGCTGATCCTGTCGAACCATGTCCCCTTCCGCGACGAGCGGGATGCCGCCGCGGCCGGCTTCCACCCGTGCAAGGACTGCCGGCCGC
>DASXAG010000094.1:0-4931 GCA_036406835.1 Thermoanaerobaculia bacterium | reverse complement strand
GCCCAACTACAACACCGACCATCCGTTTCTCGTCAAGGCCGCTCTCCAGCAGTACACGAAGCTCGTCGGATCGGAGGAGTGGGCCTCCCGGTCCTTCTACCTGGCGGTGTCGTTCGCGCTCGCCGCCGGCCTGTTCACGGTTCTGCTGACGACGACGGGGAACCTGCTGACGTCGCTGACCGGAGCCGCGGTGCTCGTCAGCCTCCCGGTCTTCGCCGTGTACCAGAGCGCGGTCAAATTCGAAACCGACGGGATGCTGGTCGCCGTCTGGCTCTTCGTCGCGCTGACGCGTCATCAACGGACCGGAAGCCGCCGCGCGCTCGCCGCGACCGGGATCCTGGCGGGGCTCGCCTTCCTGACCCACTGGAGCGCCATGCTCTTCGTCGCGGCCCTGTCCACCTGGCTCCTGATCGTGGCGTGGCGGCGCCGGGACGCGTCCGCGCGACGGGCTCTTCTCGCCGTCGTCACCGGGTCCGCGCTCGGAGCCGCCATGCTCGCCGCCCTGATGGACTTCCTCCAGGGCGGCTGGCAAAACGTCCTCGTCATTCTTCGGAACGCCTTCGCGATCCGCTCCGACCCGATTCCCTTCGCCGCGTGGGAGGCGAGGGAGTGGGACTACGCGAAGCTCAATTTCTCCGAGGCGCTCGTCTGGTTCGTCATCGGCGCGGCGCTCTTGATCGGCGTCTCCCGCTGGCGGAAGCGCGGCGTCTCCGGAAAGCCTCTCCTCGGCGCGCCCGGCGCGGGCGCCTTCGCGGTCTGCACCGCGCTCGTCGCCGTCGCGTGGATCTTCATCTTCCGGCAAGGAAGCTTCGTGCATGTCTACTGGCAATCCTGGTTCTGTCTCCCGATCGCCGTGATCGTGGCCCTGACGGCGGAAGAAGTGTCGGTGACCCCGCTCCGGCTCGTCGGAGCCGCGGCGCTCGCGGCGGTTCTCGTGGCCTTCCTCACCGTCGCTTCGCGGAGGGCCTATGCCGGGGTGCTCGCCGACCAGCTCGGCACGGATGCGGACATCGCGTTTCTGCGCTCGCTGCGGAACGACCGCTTCCCCCGTTTCGTGTTCGTGCCGGTCTCCGAGGCGAGCCTGGACTCCTGGTTCCAGGGTCCGCTCTTCGAGTACTACACCGACCGCCCCGTGGTCCTCGCGACGTCCGGCGATGCCCTGCGCGACGGAGACAAGGCGCTCGTCCTGCGATTCGTGCAGCGGGACGCGGTGGTCTCCGGCCTGGAGCGGTGGAGCGGGAAGAGACTCGCCAACGAGAAGTGCGGGCCCCGCTTCTGCGCGTACGACGTGATCGGGTCGCGATAGAGCGGCGCGGCCGCGACGCTCAAAAAAAGAGGCGCCCCGAAGGGCGCCTGCTGTTTCCGACTCGGCGAATAAGCCGCGGGCGAGCGCCCGTCCGCTTCATGCGACGGCTAGTCTGGTTGCGTCTGGTCGTCGTGCTTCTGGCCGTAGATCTGCTTCGAGAGCCCGTCCTGCTGCTGGTTGAGGACCTTCTTGTCGCCCGGCGTCAGCTTGCCGCCGTCGAGCCTCCGCATGTCGCGGGTCTCCTGGTTGAGCGCGGTCTCCTTGCCCTCGAGCCTTCCCGCCTCGGCGGGCGTCAGCTCGCCGCTCGCGACCCCCTGGCCGATCCGGTCCTGCTGGTTCTCCTTGCGCTGGCCCACTTCCGTCTTCGGGGCGGTGTTCTGCGTCTGCGCGTCGTGCTTCTGAGAGTAGATGCCGCGCGAGATCTCGTTCTGCTGATGGTTGACGATCGCCTTGTCCTTGTTGGTCAGGCTGCCGCCGTTGAGCGCCTTCATGTCCTTGACCTCGTGGTTCAAGGCCGACTCCTTGCGCTCGAGCCGGCCCGTCTCCCGCGCCGTCAGCTCGCCGCTCTTGACGCCCCGCGCGATTCGATCCTGCTGATTCCCCGCGCGCTTCTTGATCCTGCCGGCCTCCGCCGAGGACGGAAGCATCAAGACGAACGCAAGCGCGAGCGCCGCACTCGGCGCCACCAATCCGACGTTTCGATACCGGGTCATGAGTCACCTCCACTCAGCACAGACGAGTGCGCCCGGAGGAGGGGTTACAGGGATGAGGCCGCGCTCGCGGCGGATTCTCAAGGCATCGCGGTGCCCCAGAAGTACTTGTCGAAGAAGGGGCCGTAGTCCTTCTTCGTGAGGTACTGGAGCAGACCGGCGACGTGCTTGGTCGTGCCGAACTTCCACGCGAACGACTTCTGGTAGGACTTCAGGAACGTCAGGAACGTCTCGTCGCCCAGCTCCTTGTGAAGAGCGGCCAGCAGGATCGGGCCCTTGTCGTAGAGCAGGCCGGTCCGGATCTCGAATCCCGTGACCGGGTCCCAGACGCGGTTGGCCAGCGGAATCGGGGCGAACTCGTTGGCGTAGTCGGCGCGCCGTTTCCAGTGTTTGTACAGCGACGTGTAGATGGCCTCGGTGCGGTGCGTCTTCAGGAACAGCGCCGCGCAGTATTCCGCGAACGACTCCTCGAGCCACTGCTCCTCCGCGCTCGGCGACTTGACGACGTGGCCCCAGTACTGGTGCGCGATCTCGTGGGCGAAGCGCTCGTTGATCCCCTGCGAGAAGATCTGGTTCATGTCCCCGAGCAGCGGATTGAAGGCCTCGCTCGTGATGAACATGACGCCCGGGGGCGCCTGGCCGAAACCATAGTCGTTGATCTCCAGGATGTTGTACTCGGGGAACGGGAACGGCCCGAGGAACTGCTCGTAGTACCCGATGACGAGCTCGGCGAGATCGGTGAGCTGCTTGACGCCCCGCGGATTGCTGATGGCGTAGGTCGCGACGCGGATCTTGACGCCGTTGCGCGACTCCTCGTGGACGTCGTACTTGCCCGCGAGCACGACCGCGCCCTGGATCGGGTGGTCCACCTTCGTCTCGAGGACGTTGTCGTCGCCCTCGGCCTCGCGCCGGATCGTGACGCCCGGCGCGAAGGGCACGAAGGGTTTCTTGACGCGGATCAGCGAGTGGAACGTGTAGTACTGCTCGCACAGCCGCGGCAGCGGGAACCACGGCCAGATCCCGAGCTCCCAGTAGTTGTCGCCTCCGGGGCGCACGAGGAAGTCGCCGTCGATCTCGAAGCGCAGCGTGACGGGCTTGTCCGGCGGGGCCGGCTCGGGCAGGAGGACGAGCATCTCGTTGTTGCGGTGGTCGTACTCGAGCGCGCGGCCCTGCTCGTCGGTCACCTTCCGCACGCGCTCGCTCCGGGCGGCCACGCTCGCGCCCGCCTCGGCGTAGGCCACGCTGTCGAGGTCGAGCCCGAGCACGCGGCGGGCCTGCCCCATCGGCACGACGTTCTCCTTCACGGAGAGCCTGACGTCGTTGCCGGCCGACGCCGTCAGCTCGAGGTCCACGTCCGTGAGGAGAAAGCGCGGCTCGGGCGGGTCGCGCCGGTCGCGGCCGATCGGGCAGCGCGCGAGCGTCACGGGCCAGAGGTACTTGCGGAACTCCGGCTCCTGCGACTGGCTCGCGTGGAGCACCGAGAGACCCTCGGACGGGTTCTCGGCGCCCTCGAGCCGGTAGACGAGGTCCTCCTTGCCGCCGTCCATCTCGGCCCAGACGAGCGGGGCCGTCGAGCCGTTGAGCCGCTGCAGGGCGAAGGCGTAGGAGACCGGCGCCCAGCGAACGCGTCCGAACTTCTCGCGCTGCTCGCGGAAGGAGTTCGCGAGCGGCGGCCCGGCGGCGCCGGCCCCCGCGGCGGGAACGTCGCCGCTCGCGAGCCAGACGAGACGCCGGAACGCGCTCCGCAGGCGCGTGCCCTTGTCGCCCTTCTCGGCGGTCAGGCTCGTCGCCTTGCGGGTGTTGAAGACGACGACGGGCGCCTCGACGGGATCCGCCGAGAGGTACTCCATCGTCCCGTCGCCCTCGAAGTAGAGGCCGACCGCCTCGTCGCCCGCCCGGATCGGCGCCGCGCGCCCCGACTTGAGCACGCACTGGAAGTGGCCCGCGGTGAGCGTCCGGTCGCTGACGCCGACGGCGTCGCCGACCTGGAGGTGATCGAACTTCTCGAGGGTCGCGGCGAGACCCGACGCGTCGGCGGCCCCGAGGCGCACGGGCAGGGCCAGGGCGAGGAGGAGGGCCGCCCCCGGAACGGCCCGCGGGATGCGCATGGACGCATTCTAGGCGCACGGCGGGACTAGAATCTCGCGGTATTCCCATGAGTCTTCCGAGCGGGACCCGGCTGGGGAGCTACGAGATCGTGGATCTCCTGGGCTCCGGAGGAATGGGCGACGTGTACCGCGCGCGCGACCTGAAGCTCGGGCGCGAGGCCGCGATCAAGGTCCTGCCGGAGGAGTTCGCCCGGGACTCGAGCCGCGTCGCACGCTTCGAGCGCGAGGCGCGCATGCTCGCCGCGGTCAACCACGCCCACATCGCGGCGATCTACGGAGCCGAGGAGGATGGCGCGACCCGGTACATCGTGATGGAGCTCGTCGAGGGCGAGACCCTGGCCGAGCGCCTGAACGACGGGCGGCTCCCGGCGCCCGACGCGCTCCGCATCGCGCTGCAGGTCGCGGAGGCGCTCGAGGTCGCGCACGCGAAGGGCGTCATCCACCGGGACCTGAAGCCGGCCAACATCAAGATCACGCCCGAGAACCGCGTGAAGGTTCTCGACTTCGGCCTCGCCAAGGCGATGGAGCTGCCCTACTCCGGCGACACGTCGCGGACGCCGACGCTCGTCATGGGCGACTCGCGCCCGGGCGACATCGTGGGGACGCCCGAGTTCATGAGCCCCGAGCAGGCGCGCGGCAAGGAGACCGACAAGCGCACCGACATCTGGGCGTTCGGGTGCCTGCTCTACGAGATGCTCTCGGGAAAGCGCGCGTTCACAGGCGAGACGGTGCCGGACGCCATGGCGGCGATCCTCCACCACGACCCCGACTGGTCGGCGCTTCCGGCGCGGGTCCCCGAGCGCGTGC
>DASXAG010000093.1:0-5248 GCA_036406835.1 Thermoanaerobaculia bacterium | reverse complement strand
TGCGACGAAGACGTCGGGCCCGCCCGCCGCGCCCGTCAAGAGCCCGGAGCCGCTGCCGCTCGCGCCCTGCTGCTCGATCAAGGACCAGAAGGAGCTCAAGGTCAACACCACGCTGACGGTGTGCGGGCCGCTCTGGAACTTCGTCCTCGCGCCGATCGGGAACCTGGTGATGGCGCGGGAGATCGGCGGGAGCGGGGACGGGGGAGGCGCGCCGGGCGGAGGGGGAGTCGCGGGACCGGCTGCAGGCACGGTCGCCTCGCGCGGCAACGTCCGCCTCTACAAGCTCAATAGCACGGTCGATCGGGCGCGCATCTGGGACCAGTGGGTGTGCCTCACGAGCACGGGCCCCTTCGACGCGACCTTCATCGAGGACCATTACTGCGCCGGCTACGGATCCCAGGACTCCCTCTTCATCAGCGCGTGGGGGCAGATCTTCGCCTACTACTGGAGCGGAGGCGCCGCCAACCATCCTGCCGGAATCACGGTCACGAGCTGCAACGACGACGGGACGTTCCGTCTGCCGTGCGGCGGGCTGTCGGACTGCAACTGCATGTCGAGCCCGTGCATGAACCCGCCGTGCGTGTGCACCGCGCCGTGGTGAGGGGCGAGGGAGCGAGGGCCGCCCCTACGCCGGCGCCAGCGCGACGGGAGCGGACGCGGCGGAGGAGAGCCAGAACCGGAAACGCGACCCCGCTCCGGGCTCGCTCTCGACCTCGATGCGGCCATCGTGCAGCTCGAGAATGCGCTGGGCGATCGCGAGACCGAGTCCCGCGCCGCCTTCCGGATCCAGCTCGCGGCTGGACGCCCGGTAGAAGCGGTCGAAGATGCGAGGGAGGTCTTCGGCGGCGATGCCGGCTCCGGTGTCGGACACCGTGACGGAGAGCGCGCCGTCCGACCGCGCGACCGTGACGGTCACCTCGCCTCCCGCCGGGGTGTAGCGCAGCGCGTTGTCGATCAGGTTCTCCAGGACCCTCTCGATCATCGCGATGTTCCCGAGGGCGAAAGGCAGCGCCGTGGGAGGCGTCGCCGTGAGGGCGACCCGTTTCTGGTCCGCGGCGAGGCGGAACTTCTGGGTCACGTCGGACACGAGCTCGGGCAGCGAGAAGGGCTCGAGCCCGGGGGCCGCGGCGCGCGAGTTGAGCGTCGCGAGCTCGAAGAGCTCGGAGACGAGCTTGCCGAGGCTCTCGCTGTGGCGGACGGCGGTCTCGAGATACGCCCGGCGCTGCTCCGGCGACAGGGTGTCCTCCTTGAGCAGGAGGGTCTCGAGATAGCCGCGCAGCGCGGCGAGCGGCGTCCGCAGGTCGTGCGAGACGTTCGCGACGAGCTCGCGCCGCAGCGCGTCGGTCTCCTTGAGCTCGCGCATCTGCGCCCCGATCCGATCCGCCATCAGCCGGAACGCGCCGTCGAGCCGGTCGATCTCGTCGCTTCCCGGCGAGGACGAAGGCGCCGGGGCGCTGGCCGGCGGCGGCTCCGACTCGGGAGCGCCGTCGCTCGTGAACCGCTGGACGCGCGCCGTGAGGCTCCGCAGCCGTCCCGTCAGCGCGCGGAACAGGACGAGGCCGGCGATGCTCGTCAGGATCACCACCGCGATCCCCGCGCGGGCGCTCTGCCGCAGCACGTAGGAGCCGCGCAGGGGGGCCGCCGCCGACTCGTACTTCTCGCTTCCCAGGATGACGTAGAGGAACCCCTGCGGCGCGCCCGCCCCGGCGGATCGCGGCGTTCCGCTCGCCGGCAGCTCGGCCACCGAGAACACCTTCTGCCGGTCGCTGCCGCGCGGGTCGTCGCCGAGGATGGGGAGCCGGCGGTCCTGCGCGAGGAAGGCGCGGATCGGCTCGAGCGCGACGCGCTCGCGCTTGACGGTGCCGGGCGGCGCCGAGAACGCGAGGATCCGGCCCGACGGATCCAGCAGGTACACCTCGATCGCCGGGTTGATCACCATGAGCTGGTGGAAGACCCGCTCCAGGGCCTTCTGGTTGATGCGGCCGTTCGTCATGAGGATCTCGTCCTTGGCCAGGCTCGCGGCGAGCGTGCGGTTGACGTGCTGGTCGACCTCCTGCAGGTAGAGCCGCGTCGTGACGACCGTGGACGCGACGTGAAACACGCCGAAGAGGAGGAAGAGCCCGAGCAGGACCGCGGCGAGCTTGCCGTAGAGGGTGCGGAACATGGCTACGTCTCCTTCTCTTCGCCGTCCTTGCCGCCGTCGCCGTCGCGGAACCGGTAGCCGACGCCCCAGACCGTCAGGATGTATTCGGGCCGGGACGGATCCTTCTCGATCTTGGCGCGCAGCCGGTTGATGTGCGTGTTCACGGTGTGGCTGTAGCCCTCGTGGCCGTAACCCCAGACGCTCTCGAGAAGCTCCGCACGCGTGAAGACGCGCCCCGGGTGGCGCGCGAACTGCGACAGCAGGTCGAACTCGCGCGCCGTCAGCTCGACGGGCCGGCCGCGGAGCAGAACGCGACGCTTCTCCTCGTCGATCGAGAGCTCGCCGGCCTCGAGGACGCGGCTCGCGGATCGCGTCGCCCTCCCCGCCGCCGCGTCGACCCGACGGAAGATCGCGCGCACCCGCGCGACGAGCTCGCGCATGCCGAACGGTTTGGTCAGGTAGTCGTCCGCGCCGACTTCGAGCCCGAGCACGCGGTCGACCTCGGTCGAGCGCGCGGTGAGCATCAGGACCGGCACCCAGGCGGAGCGCTCGCGCAGCGCCCGGCAGACGTCGAGGCCGTCGACGCGCGGCAGCGTCAGGTCGAGGACGATCAGGTCGTACGCGCCGGAGACCGCGCAATCGCGCCCCTCGGCGCCGTCCGCCGCGACGTCGACGGCGAAGCCGGCGTCGGTCAGGTGCAGCTCCAGGAGCCGGCCGAGATCCGGGTCGTCCTCGATGACGAGGATGCGTCGGGCCGGAGGCGGATCGACGGCGCGCAGAGGCGGCGCATGCCTCGGGCGGGTTGGCCCGCTCACGCGCCGCCTCCGCAATCGCTCATCGAACCTCCACTCCGGCGGCTCTCTATCGCGCCGCGATCCCCTGGATGCTGACGGGCAAGCCCGTCACGGCGTCCACCTTGGTCAGCTTCGCGCCGTGCACGTTGTAGACGATGACGCGTCCGTTGACGGAATCGATCACGTAGAGGTACCTGCCGTCTCGGGACATCGCGCTGTCGATCGGCGCGCTGCCGGCGGGGAGCGCGCCCGTGACGTCCTCCTCGAGCGTGAGCTCACCGTCCGCGCCGACGGCATAAGAGGAGAGATTCGCGGCCGCCGTATTGGAGACGAACGCGACGTCGCCGCCCGGCGTCAGGGAGACCCAGCACGTCGCCGCCTGCCCGTCGGGCACCGCGGCGCTGATCGCGTCGAGCGTGCCGTCGCTCGCGACCGAGTAAGAAGAAGCCGACGCCGACATCGCCTCGGTGACGATCAGCGTGCCGTCCGCGCGAAACGCGAAACCGAACGCGCCGACCCCCTCGGCAGGGGTGACCACGGGAGTCCCCGGGGCTCCGTCCGCGTCGATGGGGAAGAGAACGATCTGATTCGCCGCCGTCTGGGTGACCGCCAGCCACGCGCCGTCCGGGCTGAAGCGGATGTCGGCCGGAGCGGAGCCGGCGCCTCCCGGGAGCGCCACCACGGAGTTCGCGATGGGCTCGAAGGTGCCGCCCGGCAGACAGACGCGGAAGCCCGCGATGTTGGCCGAGTCTCGATTGAGGACGTAGACGAGCCCCTCGAAGTGCGCGACGCTGTTGGGAAAATCGCCTCCCGACGCGACCTTGTTGACGAAACGCAGTCCGTTCCTCGAGGCGCGGAGAAGCGACAGCTCGTCGCTGCCCGCGTTCACGGCGAGCAGGAAGCGTCCTCCCGCTCCCAGGACGAGCGAGTTCTGGGAGGTCAGCGGATCGAGCATGCCGCCGCTGCCCAGACCCTGCGTCGACTCCTCGTGGACTTTCGTCAATCGACCGTTCACGCTCCGCCCGAACTGAATCACGGAGTTGCCCGACGCGGCGTTCGTCATCACGTAGACGAACCCGTCCACGGCCCTCTTCGAGATCGATACGTCGCCTCCCTGGGCGAGAGCCGACACCGCCGCAAACGCGATCACCGCCGCCGCCGTCAGCCGGACGAGCCCTCTTCGAATCGCTTTCCTGTTCATCTCCCAAGACCTCCTGTGTCTGCGCAGTGGCTCGAATGGTCGCGCGCTGCGCAGTGCGCACGCCGGCTACGACTTTTTGCAGGGCATGTGCCACCGCGACGCCGGGAGAGGACACGCGGAGCGCCCGTCGCCGCGCGCGGAGAGGCTGCAGGTCACTGGGACAGCGGAAGTTGTCGGCGGCGGGCCGCGCGGCGGAGGACAGCGCGTTACCGAAACGTGACCGACTCGTGCTCAGCGCGTGCCCGGAACCGCGCCGTCTTCATCCAGGTTTCATCGACGGTCGGAGAAGGGAACGCGAGGGGCGGAGCGTCAGCTTCCGATTCCCTCCATCGGCAGCGCGCGTCTCCGCTCGCCGGATGCCTCGAAGATCGCCGACGCGACGGCCGGCGCGAGGCCGACGATCGGGCACTCGCCCGCGCCCGCGCTCGGCAGGTCCTTGCGGTCGAGCAGGACGACGTCGATCGTCGGGACGTCGGTGATGCGCGGCAGGCGGTACTGCGCGAAGTGGGGATTGAGGATCTTGCCGTTCCCGAACTGGATCGCCTCGAAGAGCGCGCCGCCGATTCCCTGGACGATCGCGCCCTCGACCTGGTTGCGCAGGCCGTTGGGGTTGACGATCGCGCCGCACTCGAACGCGGCGGTGACGCGGCGGATCCGGACGCGGCCGCCGGGCTTACCGCCCTCGACCTCGACCTCCGCGCACAGCCCGATGTTGCCGCCCTTCTCGAATCCGCCGGCGATGCCGAAGCCGCGGCCGGGCGTCTTCGTCCGCTTCGCCCAGCCGAACTTCTCCGCCGCCGCCTCGAACACCGCCTTCAGCCGCGGGTCCGAGAGGTTCTTCATCCGGAACGCGAGCGGATCCATCCCGATCTCGTGCGCGATCTCGTCCATGTGGCTCTCGCGCGCGAAGTGGTTGGCGGTCGCCGCGAGCGCGCGGTAGGAGCCCTGGCGCAGCGGCGACTTGACGGGGTGGAACTGGATCCGCTGGCTCACGACGTCGTACGGCGTGCCGATGCCGGCGGGTCCCGAGTTGTAGTTGTGGAACTCCCACGCGAGCAGCGCACCGTCCTTGCGCGCGCCGCTCTTCACCTCGATGACGCCGGCGGGGCG
>DASXAG010000092.1:0-132156 GCA_036406835.1 Thermoanaerobaculia bacterium | reverse complement strand
CGAGCACGGACAGGCGCCGCGCGTGTCCGCGCTCGTACTGCGGGATCGCGCGCTCCCAGCGGGTGATCCGCACGGGCTCGGGCGGCCCCGCGACGAGGCCCTCGGCGACGAGGTCGCGCGCGGCGAGGGTGACGAGTTCGGCGTCCAGCAGCGCGGCGGCACCGGGATCGCGAGCGCCGCCGACGAACACCGTGAGGAGCACGCGCCCCGCGGGAGCCCGCCCCGGAAAGAGGCTCGAGCTCCAGACGGCGCCCAGGATCCGGCGCTCCCCGCTCGGCGCGACGAGGTGCCCGAATCCCTCGAGCGGGCGCCGGAGCGCGCCGTTCTCCCACGCGAGGTGGAGGACCGCGAGCGCCGGCTGCGGCATCTCGGAGAGGGCGCGCGCGGCCTGCGGGGCGAAGTCCGCCACCAGCGCGCGGGTGCGCTCCGCGGGAGCGGCCAGGATCACCCGATCGCACTCGAGCCCGGCGCCGGCGGCGGCGACCACCCAGCGCCCGTCGCGCGGCGCGATCGACGCGACCGGCGTCCGCAGGCGCAGGCTCCCGCCGAGGCGCGCGGCGAGCGCACGCGGCAGCGTCTCGAGCCCGTCGCGAAACGACAGGAGGCCCCGCGGCGGCGGCGGGACCGCAGCGGGCGCGGACTTGCGCGCGCCCCGGGCCGCCAGGGCGCCGGCGAGCAGGCTGCCGTGCTTCCGCTCCCACTCCGCGAGGATGGGGAAGGCGTCCGCGGCCGACAGCCGCGCCGCGCTCCCGGCGAAGACCCCGCCGACGAAGGGCTCGACCAGGCGCTCGGCGACCTGCGGGCCCAGCCGGCGCGCGACGAAGTCGCGGACGCTTTCCTCGGAGTCCCCGCCGCGCCGGGCCGGCACGAGCGGCTCCGCGAGGAGCCGGAGCTTGCCGCCCGCGGTCAGGAGCCGCGTCGCGAGAAGGCCCGGCGGCGACGTCGGCACCGCGTGCAGCGCACCGCGGAAGTCGACGTACCGGGGAAGCCGCGCGTCCGCGTACAACGCCTCGCCCTCGAGCCCGAGCTCGCGGACGAGCGCGAAGATCTCCGGCGTCGGCCGGACGGTGTTGGGGCCGAGCTCGAGCAAATATCCGCCGGACCGCTCGGAGCGCACGACGCCTCCCGGACGGTCCGACGCCTCGAGCACCACCGTTTCGTCGCCGCGCCGCGCCGACGCGAGCCCCGCCGCGAGGCCGGACAGTCCGGCTCCGACGACGACGGTCCGCCGCACGCTCATCCCTCCCAGAAGGGCGCGACCGAGAGCGCCAGGTCGGCGAGCGCCTGCAGGAACACGGGCCGGTCGTTGAGGCCCGGCGTCCGGCGGAAGTGGGCGATGCCCGCGGCGCGCGCCTCCTCCGCGAAGAGCTGGTCGATCTCCTGCAGCGTCTCGACGTGGTCGGTCACGAACGCGATCGGGACGACGAGCACCTGCGCCTGCCGTTGCCGGCCCAGCTCACGCAGCACCTCGAGGGTGGGAGGGCCGAGCCACTCGATCGGGCCGAGCTTCGACTGGTAGGCGAGCGTGACCGGGCCCTTCCAGCCCAGCCGGTCGACGATCGCGCGGACGCTCGCCTCGACCTCCGTCGGATAGGGATCGCCCTCGCGCGTGACGAGCTTCTTGGGGATCGAGTGTGCCGAGAAGAGCAGGTGCGTCGCCTCGGGACGCGGATCGGGAAACCGGGCGAGCTCCTCGCGGATCGCGTCGGCGTGCGCCTGCACGAACAACGAATGCGTCGGCCACGACGACAGCTCGAAGAGGCTCGCTCCCGGGGCCAGGCGCGCCACCGCCTTGCGGCTCCGCTCGAGCGAGCCCTTGGTCGTCGTCAGCGAGTACTGCGGATAGAGGGGAAAGGCCAGGAAGCGGCGGACGCCCCGCGAGGCGAGCTGGCGCACGACGTCCTCGACGAGCGGCGCGGCGCAGGTCATCGCGGTTTCGACCGTGACGAGGCGTCCCGCGAGCCGCAGGAGCTTCTCGACGCCGGCCGACTGCTGGTCCGTCAGCCGTCGGATCGGCGAGCCGCCGCCGATCGAGGCGTAGAGCGCGCGCGACGCCTTCTTGCGGCCCAGCGCGATCGCGGCGGCGATCGCCTTGCGGAGGAGCGCGGGCTTCACCCGGATCACGTCGGGATCCGAGAACAGGCGATAGAGGAATCCGGGAACCTCGTCGAGCGTCTCGGGACCTCCGAGCTGGAGGAAGAGGATGGCCCGGTCCGGGTCTTGTGACATCAGCCGGGCTGCCCTAAACCTTCTCTTCGATGCCGCGCGGCCGTGCCGGCGGGCAGCGGAGATCGCCCTCGCGCGGCATCGCTACAATGTTCTCGAATAGATGGGCTTCTCGGGCGCCGCCTCGAGGTACGCGTCGAACGGCATCGCCAGGTTGCGGAGGAACACGCGGCCGAGCTCGGTCGCGCGGATCTCTCGCCGGCTCAGCGCGACCAGCCCGTCCGCCGCGCAGGCCTCGAGCTTCGCGAGCGCGTCCGCGAAGTGTGCGTCGAACGCGACGCCGAACTGCTGCTCGATCTCGGACTTGACGACGACGCCGTGGCAGAGCAGGTTGCCGATGACCGTGCGCCGGAGCCGATCCTCGGCGTCGAGCCGGATTCCCCGGAAGCTCGCGGCGCCGGCCGACGCGACCGCCTCCCGGTACGCCGGCAGCTCGCGTCGGTTCTGCACGTAGTGATTGCCGACCGATCCGATGGCGCTCATCCCGAATCCGAGGAGGTCCGTTCCCGCCTTGGTCGTGTAGCCCTGGAAGTTGCGGTGGAGCGTCCGGTCGCGCCGCGCCCGCGCGAGCTCGTCGCCGGGGCGGGCGAAGTGGTCCATGCCGATGTACTCGAAGCCGCCGGCCGTGAAACGCGCGAGCGCCGTCCGGAAGATCTCGAACTTGGTCCTCTCCGAGGGCAGGTGCGGCTCGAGCAGCGACTGGTGCTTCTTCATCCAGGGAACGTTGGCGTAGGAGTAGACGGCCAGCCGGTCCGGCCCGATGGACAGCACCGCGTCGATCGTGGCGGAAAAGCTCTCGGGCGTCTGGTGCGGCAGCCCGTAGATCAGGTCGATGTTGATGCTCTCGAACCCCAGCGCGCGCGCCTGCTCGACGAGGCGGCGCGTGTCGGCCTCCGGCTGGATGCGGTTGATGGCCGCCTGCACCGTCGGGTCGAAGTCCTGCACGCCCATGCTCAGCCGGTTGAAGCCGAGGCGGGAGAGCGTCTCGAGCTGCTCCGGCGTCGTCACGCGCGGATCGACTTCGATCCCGATCTCGGCGTCGGGCGCGAACGCGAAACGGTCGAAGAGCCGCCGCGCCAGGCGCTCGAGGAGCGCGGGCGGAAAGTAGGTCGGCGTTCCGCCGCCCCAGTGGAGCTGAACGACTCTCCGCCGCGCGCCGCCGGCGGGCTCGACGCGCTCCGCCACCCAGTCGATCTCGCGCTCGACCACGTCGAGGTACTCGGACTCGGGCACGTGGCGGCTCCCGGTGATGACCACCGTGCAGCCGCAGAAATAGCAGAGCTTCTCGCAGAAGGGCAGGTGGACGTAGAGCGAGAGGGGAGCGGGGTCGGCGGCCTCGCCGCTCTTCCGGAGGACCGCGTCGTAGTCGTCCGGCATCAGGTCCTGGCGCCACATCGGCGCCGTCGGGTACGACGTGTAGCGCGGTCCCTGCACGTTGTAGCGGCGCAGCAGCTCGATCGGGACGTCGGCGAACGTCATCGCGACGCTCCGGCCGGAATGGGCGGCTCGGAGGCCGGGGCGGGCTCGCGCACCGCCGCGAAGAACGCTTCGACGCAGTCGAGCCGCGAGCCGGGGAGCACCCCGTGCCCGAGGTTGACGATGTGCGCGCGGCCGCCCGTCTCGCGGACCGCCTCCCGCGTCCGGCGCGACACCTCCTCGGGCGTTCCGAGCAGGAGGCCGGGATCGAGGTTTCCCTGCAGCGGCAGCCCGGGCACCCTGCGGCGCGCCTCCGAGAGGCCGATCCTCCAGTCGATCGAGAGCACGTCCGCGCCGGACTCCCGCATCGCCTCGAGGAGGTGGCCGGAGCCGTTCACGTAGAGGATCACGGGCGCCCGCGGCTCGCCCCGCCGGATCCCGGCGATCGCGCGGGACACCGCCGGCAGCGCCCACGCGCGATAGTCCTCGGCGGCGAGCTCTCCCGCCCACGTGTCGAAGACCTGCACGGCGCGGGCGCCCGACGCGATCTGGAACGAGAGCACGTCGGCCACGACGTCCGCGAGGAGGGCGAGGAGGCGCCGGAGGGTGTCGGGATCGCGGCCCATCATCGTCTTGATCGCGGCGAAGCTCTTCGAGCCGCCGCCCTCCACGAGGTACGACGCGAGGGTCCACGGCGCGCCGCAGAAGCCGAGGACCGCGGCGGCGTCGCCGACCTCGCGGCGGAGGGCCGAGAGGATCTCGCCCGTGAAGGCGATGTCGGCGGACGGGTCGAAGCGGTGCAGGCGGTCGACCGCCGCCGCGTCGCGCACCGGCTCCGGCAGCTCCGGTCCCTCGTCGCCGAACTCGACCCGCGCGCCCGCGGCCGCGACGGGCACGAGGATGTCGGAGAAGAAGATCACGCCGTCCGGCGCGAATCGCCGGAAGGGCTGCAGCGAGACCTCCGTCGCGAGCTCGACCGAACGGCACAGCTCGAGGAAGGACACGCGGCGCCGGACCTCGCGGTATTCCGGCAGGTAGCGGCCGGCCTGCCGCATCATCCAGACCGGGGCCCGGTCGACCGGATTTCCGTGGCAGGCGTCGAGGAACCGCTGGGCCGACGAGCGCGGACGCGGGGAACCGGGGCTGGTCATCGCAACAGCTGCCGCAGCACGTACGGCAAGATCCCCCCGTGACGGTAGTAGTCGACCTCGATCGGCGTGTCGATGCGGATGCGGACCGAGACTTCCTCGGGCTTGCCGTGGGCGCCCTTCCGGTGAATCAGGAGCGGCGTCGTCTGCCGCGGCGCGAGGCGGAGGTGGAGGTCCGGGAGGTCGTAGACCTCGCCGCCGTCCAGCCGCAGCGACTCCGCCGAGACGCCGTCCGGGAACTGGAGCGGCAGGACGCCCATGCCGACGAGGTTCGAGCGGTGGATGCGTTCGAAGCTCTGCGCGACGACCGCGCGGACGCCGAGCAGCCGCGTCCCCTTCGCGGCCCAGTCGCGCGAGCTGCCGGTGCCGTACTCCTGTCCGGCGAAGACGACCAGCGGCACGCCCTCGCTCTGGTAGCGCATCGCGGCGTCGAAGATCGGGAGCACCTCGCCGTCGGGCTGGTGGCGGGTCACGCCTCCTTCGACCTCCGGCACCATGCGGTTCTTGATCCGCACGTTGGCGAAGGTGCCGCGCGTCATGACGCGGTCGTTGCCGCGGCGCGAGCCGTAGCTGTTGAAGTCGTGAGGCTTCACGCCGAGCGACTGGAGGTAGATGCCCGCCGGCGAGCTCGCCTTGATCGCGCCGGCCGGAGAGATGTGGTCGGTCGTGACGGAGTCTCCGAAGAGGGCGAGCGCCCTCGCGCCGCGGACGTCGCCGAGCGCCGGCGGATGGATCGAGAAGCCCTCGAAGAACGGCGGATCCTGGATGTACGTCGACGACGGGTCCCAGTCGTAGACCTTGCCCGTGGGGCTCGGGATCTCCTTCCAGAGCGGGTTCGCCTCGGCGAGGTCCTTGTAGAGGCGGCGGTACGTCGCGGCGTCGACCGAGGAGAGCAGCGCCCTCTCGACCTCGGCCGACGACGGCCAGATGTCGCGCAGGAATACGGGCTTCCCGTCCTTCCCGGGGCCCAGCGGCTCCTTCGTCATGTCGATGTCCGCGCGCCCCGCGAGCGCGAACGCGACGACGAGCGGCGGGCTCATCAGGAAGTTGGCCTTGATGCTCTGGTGGATGCGCGCCTCGAAGTTGCGGTTGCCCGAGAGGACCGCGGCCGTGATGAGGTCGTGCTCGGTGACCACGCCCTCGATGCCCGCGTCCAGAGGTCCGGAGTTGCCGATGCAGGTGGTGCAGCCGTAGCCGACCAGGTTGAACCCGAGACGGTCGAGGTGCGGCTGCAGCCCGGTGCGGGTGAGGTACTCCGTCACGACCCGGGATCCCGGAGCGAGAGACGCCTTGACGCGCGGCGAGACCCGCAGGCCGCGCTCCACCGCGTTCTTCGCGAGGAGCCCCGCGGCGAGCATCACGCTCGGGTTGGACGTGTTGGTGCAGGACGTGATCGCCGCGATCAGGACGTCGCCGTGTCCCACGTCCACTTGGCCGGACGTCTCCGGCGAGACGTCGGCGCGGTCCGGCGTGGGCCGGTTGTTCGCCATCTCGCTCTCGGTCCAGACGTTGATGTTGAGCTTGCTCGCCTCGGTGATGCTCGCGGGCTTCTGGCTCCCGCCGCCGGCAGACACGGCGTGGCCGACCGTGGCGGGGAAGCGCTTCCGCAGCGCCGCGGCCTCTTTCCCGTAGCCGTTCGCCTGGACCGGCCTGGCGAAGGCCTCGTGGAAGCGCGCCTTCATCTCCGGCAACGGGATGCGGTCCTGCGGGCGCTTCGGCCCCGACACGCTGGAGCCCACCGTCGCGAGGTCGAGCTCGAGCCGCTCCGTGTAGTCGCAGGCGCCGTCGCGCGGCATTCCGAAGAGTCCCTGCGCGGTGTAGTAGTTCCGGAAGGTCTCGACGTGCTCGCGGGTGCGTCCCGTGGCGAGCAGGTACTTGCAGGTCTCCTCGTCGACGGGGAAGAAGCCCATCGTCGCCCCGTACTCGGGCGCCATGTTCGCCACGGTCGCGCGGTCCGTCACGGCGAGCGACGCGGCGCCCTCGCCGAAGAACTCGACGAACTTGCCCACGACCTTGGCCTTGCGCAGCATCTCCGTGATCACGAGGACGAGGTCGGTGGCCGTCACGCCCTCCGACAGCCGGCCCGTCAGGTGCACGCCGACGACGTCGGGGGTCAGGAAGTAGACGGGCTGCCCGAGCATGCCGGCCTCGGCCTCGATCCCGCCGACGCCCCACCCGACGATGCCGAGCCCGTTGATCATCGTCGTGTGCGAGTCGGTCCCGACGAGCGAGTCGGGGTAATACACGCCGTCCTTCGCGAAGACGCCCTGCGCGAGGTACTCGAGGTTGACCTGGTGCACGATGCCGATCCCGGGCGGAACGACCTCGAAGCCGTGGAACGCGCCCATGCCCCACTTGAGGAACTCGTAGCGGGCGCGGTTGCGGCGGAACTCGATGTCCATGTTCACGTGCAGCGCGTCGGGCGTCGACCACTGGTCGACCTGGACCGAGTGGTCCACGACCAGCGCCACGGGGACGAGCGGCTCGATGACGGCCGGGTCGCGGCCGAGACGCTGCACCGCCGACCGCATGGCGGCCAGGTCGACGAGCAGCGGGACCCCCGTGAAGTCCTGGAGGACGATCCGCGCCACGACGAAGGGGACCTCGGCCGTGCGCTCGCCGCGCGGTTTCCATCCCGCCAGAGCCCGGACGTCGTCCTCCTTGACGCGCTTGCCGTCGCAGTTGCGCAGGAGCGACTCGAGGACGACGCGGATCGACACGGGCAGTCGCGAGACCGGGCCGACGAGGCCCTCGAGGTGCGGGAGCGAGTAGAGGCCGCCGCGGCCGCCGCCGCCGAGCGCGAATTCGTGACGCACGCCTGCAAAAGCATTCATCGCGGCAATCGTATTACGGCGGACGCGGCGCGCTCGCCGGATTAAGCCGCCGTGAGGACCCGCGGAGGGAGGGCTGATCCGGCTGATAACATTCGCGGTTTCATGGCATCTCACGCTCTGGGATGGCTGGCGCTCCTCTGTTACCTGGGCGCGGAGCTCCTCGCGATCGCCACGCTGATCGCCCCCCGGCCGGCGTGGCCGCGCCTGACCACGCTGGCCATCGCGGCGGGTCTCGTCCTGCAGTTCGCCAACCTCATGAACCGCGCGCACGTCCTCGGCTCCGTTCCCTACCGCACCCTCGGCGGCTCGGTCTCGCTCTTCGCCTGGATGCTGGGCATCGCGTACCTCGTCCTCCTGGTCCGCCATCGCGCGCGGGCCATGGGAGCGTTCCTCATCCCGATCATCGTGGTCGCGACCCTCGCCGGGCTCCTGCTCCCGGAATCCGCCGCGACCGCCTCGACGGCGAGCGTCGCCGCGCAGGGAACGCACGGCTCCGTCTTCGCCCTCCACGTGACGCTCGCGATCCTGGCGTACGCCGCGTTCACCTTCTCGTTCGTCCTCTCGATCCTCTACCTCATCCAGGATCGCCAGATCCGCCGCCATCGAACCGGCCTCCTCTTCGCCCGGCTGCCGGCGCTCGAGGTCATCGGGCGCATGAACCGCAGCAGCGTGACGATCGGCCTCGCCGCGCTCGTGGTCTCCCTCGTCCTCGGAGCGTTCTGGGCGGAGGTGGTCTGGTCGAGCCTCGCCGACCCGAAGGTCGAGTGGGCGGTCATCACGCTGGTCGTCTATGGCTTCCTGCTCTGGATGGATCGCCGGGGATGGGAGGGCCCGCGCGTCGCGGTGCTCTCGATCCTGGGCTTCGGCGTCGTGCTCTTCTCGTACACGATCGTGAACCTCTACTTCTCGAGGGCCCACAGCTTCCGATGAGCGCCGCGACCGCTACGACCGAGGCCCGCCTGCTCCTCTTAGGCTGGAACTTCCGCTCGGGCGCGGGGTCGGTCCGCGACCGCATCGCGTTCTCGGGCGACGACGTCCGCGAGGCGCTCGAGCGGATCCGCGGGCGCGGCCTGATGAGCGAGGGCGTGATCGTCGCGACGTGCCACCGCAGCGAGATCTACGGCGTGGCGGAGGGCTCGGGGACGGACCGCGAGCTCACCCGCATGATCTCCGAGTGGCGCGGCGTCGACTTCGACGAGGCGGCGCAGTCCAGCTTCTCGCTCGAGGGCCCCGAGGCGGTGCGCCACCTCTTCCGCGTGGCCGCGGGCCTCGACTCCATGGCGCTCGGGGAGAGCGAGGTCCTCGGCCAGATCCGCTCCGCGCTCCGGCTGGCGCGGGAGACCGGCACGACCCGCGCGGTCCTCCACCGGTTGTTCGAGAGCGCCGTCGCGGCGGGAAAGCGCGCCCGGACCGAGACCGAGATCGCGCGGCATCCGCTGTCGGTCGCATCGATCGGGTTCGAGCTCGCCACCAAGGTCTTCGGCGAGATCGCGGAGCAGACCGTCCTCGTCCTCGGCGCCGGCGAGACCGGGACGCTCTTCGCGCAGCAGGCCGCGGAGGCCGGCGTGCGGGACATCCGCATCGCGAACCGCAGCCCCGAGCGGGCGGCGGCGCTCGCGGCGAAGATCGGCGGCGTGCCGGTCGCGTGGGGCGCGCTTCCCGGCGCGCTCCCGGAGGCCGACCTCGTCGTCGGGGCGACCGGCAGCCCGACGGCCGTCGTCGGGCGGGACGCGGTCGAGCGCGCCATGCGCCAGCGCCGCGGAAAGCCGATGTTCTTCCTGGACCTGGCCGTGCCGCGGAACGTCGATCCCTCGGTCTCGGAGATCTACAACGTCTACGCCTACGGCATGGACGAGCTCGAGGGCGTCGCGGAGGAGAACCGGCGCCGCCGGCAGCGCGAGGTCCCCCGCGTCGAGGCGATCCTCGAGGAGGAACACTCGCGCTTCCTGACGTGGTACGGCAACCTCGCCGTGGTGCCCACCCTGAACGACCTGCAGCGGCGGCTGGCCGAGCTGCGCGACGCCGAGCTCGCCCGGCTGCCGGAGGGGGAGCGCGAGCGCTTCCGCGAGTTCGCCGACGCGATCGCGGCGAAGCTGCTCCACCAGCCGCTCCGGCGGCTCAAGTCGGAGCCCGACGCCTCGCGGCGCCTCGATCGCGTCGAGGCGGTCCGCCACCTCTTCGATCTGGATCAATGAGGTTGCGGCTCGGCGCGCGCGGCAGCGCGCTCTCGCGCGCGCAGGCGGAGCTCGTGACCGCGTCGCTCGCCGGCGCGGCCGAGGTCGAGCTCGTCGTCGTCAGGACGACGGGCGACGCCCTCTCCGCCTCGGGCCAGCCGATCGGCTGGAAGGGCGACTTCACGCGGGAGCTCGACCAGGCGCTCCTCGACGACCGGATCGACCTCGCGGTGCACAGCCTGAAGGACGTCCCCTCCGCGCTGCCCGCGGGCCTGATCCTCGCCGCCGTCCCCCCGCGCGAGGACCCCGTCGACGTCCTGCTGTCGCGCGACCGGGTCCGGTTCGCCGACCTTCCGCGCGGCGCGCGCCTCGGAACGGCGAGCCCGCGCCGCCGGGCCCAGCTCCTGGCCGCGCGGCCCGACCTCGACGTCGTGGAGGCGCGCGGCAACGTGGACACGCGGATCACCCGGCTGCGGGAGGGCCGCTGGGACGCGATCGTGCTGGCGCGGGCCGGACTCGCGCGGCTCGGCCGCCTCGAGGAGATCGTCGAGGCGTTTCCGGACTCGATCCTGCTGCCGGCCGTCGGCCAGGGCGCCCTGGCCGTCGTCACCCGGGAGGGCGATGGCGCCACGGCCGGCGCCGTTTCGCGCATCGACCACCCGGACTCGCACGCCGCCGTCCTCGCGGAGCGCGGATTCCTGGCGACGCTCGAGGCGGGCTGCCGCGCGCCGGTCGCGGCGCGGGCGCGCGTCGCCGGAGGGAATCTGACGATGACCGGCGCGGTTTTCGCGGCCGATGGCTCTCGCGTGCTGCGCGGCGATGCGGACGGTCCGGCCGGCGGCGCCGGCTCGATCGGCCGGGACCTGGCCCGGCGGCTTCTGGACCAGGGCGCCGCGGGACTGATCGCCGAGCCGACCGCATGACCGAGCCCACGCACACCGCCCAACCGACGGATCCCGGCTCCGTCGTCGGCCCGAGCGGGCCACGGGTTCTGGTCGTGCGGTCCGGCGCCAATCCGTTCGCACGCCTGTCGCCGCGCACCGGCGTCGAGATCGTCGAGCGCGTCAGCCACACCATTCAGCCGCTCCCCGTGCCTCCCGGGGCCTTCGAGCGCTCCGTGGACTTCGTGGTGTTCACGAGCCAGGTCACCGTGGAGCGCCTCCTCTCGGACGACGCGCTCGCGCCTTCCGTGCGCCGGCTGATCGCCGGCGGCAGGCTGGTCGCGGTGGGTCCGGCGACCGAGGGGGCGCTGCGGCGCCGGGGCCTCTTCCCGGACGTGGTCGCGCGGGGCGGCGCCGAGTCCGTCCTCGAACGCCTGCCGCGCCGGCTCGAAGGCCAGCACGTCCTGCATCCGTGCGCGGAGGACGCGACGCCGGAGCTCGGGGAGGGACTCCGCCGCCGGGGCGCCTCGGTGACCCGGCTCCCGGTCTACCGCAAGGTGCCGACGCCGACCGATCCGACCCTCGCCCGGGAGATCGTGGCCCGGCCGTTCACCGCCTTCTGCGTGACCTCGCCCTCGGCCGCGACCTGGCTCTTCACGGGCCTTCCCGCGGACGCGGTGCAGCGCCTGCGCCGGACCCCCGCCGTCGTGCTCGGGCCCTACACGCGGCGCTACCTCGAATCGCACGGCGTCGAGCACATCGCCGTGACCGACGAGGCCCGCTTCGACGCGGCCGCGAAGATGCTGGAGGCGCTTGCGGGGGGCGCACCGGCGCAATAGTCTGCGGCGTCCATGAGCCGCTTCCCGACGACCCGCCTGCGCCGCCTCCGCCGGAGCCCGGCCTCCCGGGCGCTCGTCCGGGAGACGCGGCTCTCGCCCGAGCAGCTCATCGCGCCTCTCTTCGTTCGCAAGGGGCGGGGCCTGCGCGAGCCCATCTCCTCGCTGCCGGGCGTGTCCCGGCTCTCCCCGGACGAGGCGGTGGCGGCGGCGCAGGAGCTGCACGCGCTGGGCGTGCCGGCGGTCCTCCTCTTCGGCCTCCCGGAGCGCAAGGACGAGACCGGGAGCGAGGCGTGGGACGACGGCGCGGCGGTCCAGGAGGCGGTCCGCGCGCTCAAGAAGGCCGTGCCCGAGATGCTCGTCGCGACCGACGTGTGCCTCGACGAGTACACCTCCCACGGCCACTGTGGCGTGATCCGCGACGGCGAGGTCGACAACGACGCAACGCTGCCCCTCCTCGCGCGGGCCGCCGTGTCGCACGCGCGGGCGGGGGCCGACGTCGTCGCGCCGTCCGACATGATGGACGGGCGCGTCGCGGCGATCCGCGAGGCCCTCGACGGCGCCGCGCTCTCCCAGGTCGCGATCCTGGCGTACTCCGCCAAGGCGGCGTCGGCCTTCTACGGTCCCTTCCGCGAGGCCGCGGACTCGGCGCCGAAGTTCGGCGACCGCCGCGGCTACCAGATGGATCCCGCCAACCGCCGCGAGGCGATGCGGGAGATCGCACTCGACCTCGAGGAGGGCGCGGACGCCGTCATGGTCAAGCCGGCGCTCGCGTACCTCGACGTGATCCGCGACGCGCGGGAGCGCTTCGACGCGCCCATCGCGGCGTACAACGTCTCCGGGGAGTACGCGATGGTCAAGGCCGCGGCGGCGAACGGCTGGATCGACGAGCGCCGGATCGCGCTCGAGATCCTGACGGGGATCGTGCGCGCCGGAGCCGACTTCGTGCTGACCTACCACGCCAGGGACGCGGCCACGTGGCTCAGAGAAGGCGCGTAGGCTCCCGGAACTCGTCGCGTCTCTTCCGCCGCGCGAGGCAGCTGATGCCGGGCGGCGTGAGCTCGCCCGTGCGCTCCTTCGCCTCGGTCGGCGGCGAGCCGTTCTTCGCGCAGGCGGGAAAGGGATCGCGCCTCCGCGACGCGGACGGGAGGAGCTACGTCGACTACGTGATGTCGTACGGGCCGCACCTCTTCGGCCACGTGCCTTCCTTCCTCCATCGGGCGATCCAGCGAGCGGCGCGCCGGGGGACGTCCTTCGGCGCGCCGACCGAGCTCGAGGTCCGCCTCGCGGAACGGGTCACGCGCCTCGTGCCGTCGATCGAGGCGATCCGCTTCGTGAGCTCGGGCACCGAGGCGACGATGAGCGCCGTCCGCCTGGCGCGAGCGGCCACGGGGCGGAAGCGGCTCGTCAAGGTCGAGGGCGGCTACCACGGCCACGCGGACTCGTTCCTCGTCGCGGCGGGCTCGGGCTTCGCGACTCTGGGCATCGCCGGGAGTCCCGGCGTTCCCGACGAGCTCGCGGCGCTCACGTCGGTCGTCCCGTACAACGACCTCGCGGCGCTCGACGCGGTCCTCTCGCGGTTCCCGGACGAGGTCGCGGCGGTGATCGTCGAGCCCGTCGCGGCCAACATGGGTCTCGTGCTTCCCGCCCAGGGCTACCTGGCCGGACTGCGCGAGCGCACGTCGCGCCACGGGACGCTCCTCATCTTCGACGAGGTCATCTCGGGATTCCGCGTGGCCGCGGGCGGGGCGCAGGAGCTCTACGGGATCCGTCCCGACCTGACCACGCTCGGCAAGATTCTGGGCGGGGGGCTTCCGGTCGGCGCGTACGGCGGGCGGCGCGACCTGATGGAGCGCGTGGCGCCGAGCGGCCCCGTGTACCAGGCGGGAACGCTGTCGGGAAACCCTCTCGCGATGAGCGCAGGAATCGCGATGCTGCAGGAGATCGAGCGCCGCCCGCCCTACGCCGCACTGGAGGCGAAGGGGCGGCTCCTCGAAGAGCTGCTGCTCGCGGAGGCGGACCGCCTCGGCCTGCGCGAGAAGATCGGCGTCACGCGCCTCGGCTCGCTCCTGACTCTCTTCCTCGCCCCGGGACCGTTCGCGGACTTCGCGTCGGTCAAGCGCAGCGACGTCGCCCGCTACGCGATCTTCTTCCACGCGATGCGCGAGCGCGGCGTCTTCCTTCCGCCGGCGCAGTTCGAGGCCTGGTTCGTGTCGACCGCGCACTCCGAGACGGAGCTGCGCAGGACCGCGCGGGCCGCCGGGCAGAGCCTCGAGAAGGCCTTCGCGGTCTAGACCGCTCCCCGCATCAACGAGGCGGCGAAGCGCTCGAGGTCGTCGCGGAAGTTGACGTCCGCGGCGTTGTAACCCTCGTGCCGCATGCGGACCCTCCCCGCCCGGTCGAGAACGACGAGGGCCGGAAGGCCCGTGAACCCGAAAGCCTTGTGCACGACGCTCCCGGGGTCCCAGGCGAACGCGAGGTCGATTCCGCGCTTCGCGGCGAAGGCGCGGACGGCGGCCGGGTCGTCCCCTCCGGAGTCGTTGGCGACGACCAGGAAGACGATGTCGGGCGAACGGAGCTCCGCGCGGGCGCGCTGAAGCTGAGGCAGCTCCGCCACGCAGGGCGCGCAATAGGTCGAGAAGAAGTCGAGGACGACGACCTTGTCTCGCCAGGACGCCGCGTCGATGGGTCTGCCGTCGAGGTCCGACAGAGCGAAGGACGGCGCGGGGTCGTTACGCAGGCGCGTGAGCGTCTTCGAAATCACGGCCGGCAGGTAGCGCGTTCCGTACCAGAGACCGACCGCACCGAGAGCGAGGACACCGGCGGCCGCGAGGTGACGTCGCCTCCCGGCGTGCCGCGCCGAGACCCACCCGATCCCCGCCGCCGCGCACAGGGCCCAGAGCGCGACGTGCGGCCAGAGGAACGGGAGCTCCCGCAGGGCGACCGATCCGAATCCGATCGCGAGGGGAGCCGTCAGCAGAAGCCAGGTCCAGACGCTTCTCCTCGGCGAGCGGCCGAGCCAGAGACCCGACGCGAAGAGAGCGAGGACGCCGACCGCGAACACCAGTCGGACGTCCAGCGACACGACGCTCATGAATCCGAAGACGAGAGCGAGCGCGAGCAGTCCGAGGCCCAGGGCGGCGGCGAAGTGCTTCACGGCGATTCAGGCCTTCTCGCTCGCCACACTACACGGAGACGTGCGAAAAGTTCCGCCGCGGGGACGGAAGGCCCGCGCTGCGGGTCGAAGGCGCGGTCGCGGCGGCTGGGCCCCCCGCCGCCGGGCGATTCGATGGTAGCCTCTCGCCACCCTCCATGAGCACCGCCTCGACGGACGTCGCCGTCCACGCCGCGCGCGAGAGACACCCGCCCGGCCTGTTCGTCCTCGCGGCGGCGGAGATGTGGGAGCGGTTCAGCTTCTACACGATGCTGGCCCTCTTCACGCTCTACCTCCAGGACAAGGCGGAGGGATTCGGGTGGACGGCCGCGGAGGCCACGACGCTCCGCGCGAACTACCTGCTCTTCGTTTTCTTCAGCCCGCTCATCGGCGGCTGGCTGGCCGACCGCAAGCTCGGCTACCGCCGCTCCGTCATGATCGGCGGCGGCTTCTTCGCCGCGGGCCACATCCTCCTGGCCGTGCGCTCGATCCCCGTCATGTACGGCGCGCTGACCTGCCTCGTGATCGGCAACGGGTTCTTCAAGCCCAACGTGTCGACGATCGTCGGCAACCTGTATCCCAAGGGCAGCCACCTCCGCGACCGCGCGTACAACATCTTCTACATGTGCTTCAACGTGGGCGCGACGCTGGGGCCGATCGTCGTCGAGTTCGTGCACCGGCGCTGGGGCTTCCACCCCGCGTTCGCGGTCGCGGCCGGGGGCATGGTGATCTCGATCGTCACCCTGATCGTCTTCCGCAAGCTGATCGAGCCGGGCGACCGCTCCCCGGGAGGCCGCGAGGACGTCGAGGACGCGAGCCCGCCGACCGCGATCGACCGGATTCCCGAGCGCAACCGCGTCTTCGCGCTGATCGTCGTCTACCTGGTCTCGATCGTCTTCTGGATGATCTTCTTCCAGAATGGGTCGACGCTGACGTACTTCGCCAACGACAACACGAACTGGGACTTCTCCGGCATCATCTCGAACGCGATCGAGCCGTTCTTCGTGATCACGCTGTCGCTGCCCCTCGTGTGGGTGTGGCGGGAGCTCGACCGGCGCGGCAAGGAGCCGCCGACGACCCACAAGATGGTGATCGGGATGTTCCTGATCTCCGCGGCGTTCTACGTCATGTACTTCGCGGGCAAGGCCGGCGGCGACACGGGCAAGGTCTCGCCGTGGTGGCTGATCGGCTGCTATGCGCTGGTGGGGCTGGCCGAGATCACGCTCTCGCCGATGGCGTTGTCGCTCGTCTCGAAGGTTGCCCCGCGCCGGTACCGCAGCCTGATGATGGGGCTCTGGTTCGTCGCGACCGGCATCGGCGGCAAGCTGACGCAGATCGGCGTGTACTGGACGGAGTGGAGCCACTCCACGTTCTTCGCCGTCCTCGGCACGATGGCGCTCGTCACCGCGCTCGTCCTCGTGGTCCTGCTCAAGCCGCTCAAGCGCGCGATGCCGGGAGTCTGAGCTCCGCCAAACCTCGTCCCGGAAGGCACGTATCAACCTCCGATCGAAGGAGGGTAATGATGCGTTTCACTCGATTCGGAATTCCGGTTCTCGCTCTCGCGGCATCCATCGCGCTGAATGGGTGTGCCAGGAAGGAACAGGCCGCGGAGGCGGCGCCGACTCCTTCCGCCGCACCCGCTGCCCAGGACGCCGGCAAGATCCCCGTCACCACCTCCTCGGACGCGGCGCGCGCCGAGTTCCTGCAGGGCCGCGACCTGCAGGAGAAGCTGCGCGTCACGGACTCGATCGCTCACTTCGCCAAGGCGGCGCAGCTCGACCCCGGCTTCGCCATGGCCGAGCTGAGCCTCTCCGCCACGGCGCCGACGGGCAAGGAGTTCTTCGAGCATCTCAAGAAGGCCGTCTCGCTGGCCGACAAGGTCTCGAACGGCGAACGCCTCCTGATCCAGGCGGCGGAGGCCGGCTCCAACGGCGACGCGGTCAAGCAGAAGGATCTTCTCGAGCAGCTCGTGGCGGCCTATCCGAACGACGAGCGGGCGCACTTCACCGCGGGCGCCTATTACTTCGGTCAGCAGGACTACCCGGCCGCCATCGAGCACTACAAGAAGGCCACGGCGATCAACCCGAGCTATTCGGGCGCGTGGAACATCCTGGGCTACGCGTACCGCCAGATGGGCGACTACGCGAACGCGGAGCAGGCGTTCCGCAAGTACGTCGAGCTCATTCCGGGCGATCCCAATCCCTACGACTCTCTGGCCGAGCTCTACCTCAAGGAGGGAAAGTTCGACGAGTCCATCGCCCAGTACCGCAAGGCGCTCGAGATCGATCCCAGCTTCCTCAACTCGCACATGGGCATCGCCGCGGCGCTCCTCTACGCGGGGAAGCCCGACGAGGCGGCGGCCGAGGCGCAGAAGTTCAGCGAGAAGGCGCGCAACGACGGCGAAAAGCGGACCGCGCTCTTCGTCCTCGCCGTGATCCACGCCGACAACGGCAAGCTCGACAAGGCCCTGTCGGACATGGACCAGCAATACGCGATCGCGCAGAAGGGAAGCGATCCCGCCGGGATGGCCGGCGACCTCCTCGCGAAGGGCAACATCTTCCTCGAGCAAGGCAAATACGACCAGGCGAAGGCGCAGTACGACCAGGCGCTCAAGATCATCCAGGAGTCGAACCTCTCGGACGAGGTCAAGGGCAACCAGGCTCGCTTCCATCACTTCAACATGGCGCGCGTCGCGCTCGGCAAGAAGGATCTCGCGACGGCGAAGACCGAGGCCGCCGAGTTCGGCAAGCTGGCCGAGGCGTCGCACAATCCGTTCCAGGCGAAGCTCGCGCACACGCTGAACGGCATCGTGGCGCTCAACGGGAAGGACTGGGACAAGGCCATCGCCGAGCTGCAGCAGGGGAACCTGCAGGATCCCTACAACCTCTATCGCCTGGCGCTCGCGTATCAGGGGAAAGGCGACAAGGAGAAGGCGAAGGAGTTCGCGGCGAAGGCCGCCGACTTCAACGCGCTGCCCGCGCTGAACGCCGCGTTCGTGCGCACGAAGGCGAAGAAGGCGGCGTCGGCGTAGCGACCTGTACCGGCGACTCTCGGGGAGGAGCGCGGCGGGCCGACGAGGCCGCCGCGCTTCTTGTTGGTGGGCCGTCTGGGACTCGAACCCAGGACCACCGGCTTAAAAGGCCGATGCTCTAACCAGCTGAGCTAACGGCCCACGTGCTGGGCCGATCGAGAATACTACGCGGTCCCTCGCGAACCTGAACGCGGGGCCAGCCGAATCCTGTCCCAATCCTGTCTCTCGAAAGTCGCGACCCCGCGGCCAGTAGAAACTCGCGCGCGCGGCCGCTACCCTCCGAAAGTCCGCAGCGTTTCCACAATTCAACCCCGAAAGGTGCCTCCCCATGGAAAAACCGTTCCCCGCTCTGCTCCGACTGGTCGGAGCCACGGTCCTCTTCTGCCTCGCGGCGACCTCGAGTGCCACGGACTTCTACGTTTCTCCGAGTGCCAGTGCGAACGGCAATGGAAGTTTCAACAATCCCTGGAGACTCCAGGACGCGCTCGACCAGCCGTCATCCGTACATCCGGGCGACACGATCTGGCTGCGCGGAGGCACCTACTCAGGTACGTTCGTGAGCTACCTGAACGGTACCTCGGCGAGTCCGATCATCGTGCGGCAGTATGCGGGCGAGCAGGCGACGCTCGACGGAGGGAGCTCCACCACCGCGAACATCTCGGTCCGCGGCGGCTACACCTGGTTCTGGGGCTTCGAGATCAAGAACTCCGACACGCACCGCCAGTCCACGCAGTCCGGCTCCGATCCGACCGACATCCATCGGGGCGACGGAATCCAGATCTGGCAGACGGGAACGGAGCCCGGCCTGAAATTCATCAATCTCGTCATCCACGACACGCGCCAGGGGGTGAGCTTCTGGGAGGAGGCCACCGACGCCGAGATCAACGGCTGCATCATCTACTACAACGGCTGGAACGGCACCGAGCGCGGCCACGGGCACGGGATCTACACGCAGAACAACACCGGGACGAAACACATCGTGAACAACATCATCTTCGAGAACTTCGACCACGGCATCCAGGGCTATGGCTCCTCTTCCGCCCACCTCAAGAACTATGACGTCCAGGGCAACACCTTCTCGCGATCCGGAATCATCGCGATCCCGGACGGCGGCCGCAATCTCCTGATCGGCGGCGACACGCCGGCGCAGAACCTGACGATCACGAGCAACTACCTCTACTACAAGAACGCGGAGAGTCCGGACTCGGCGTTCCAGCTGGGATACGGCGCCCCCTGCAGCGGGACGACGGTGACCGGCAACTACGTCTCGAACAACACCGACTTCGAAGGCTGCAATCCGACGTCGATGACCGGCAACACCTTCTACGGTTCCACGACGGGCTTCAGCCAATCCTCCTATCCGAGCAACACGTACACCACGACCCGGCCCTCGGGCGTCAAGGTGTTCGTCCGCGCCAGCCCGTACGAGGCCGGACGCGCCAACGTCACGGTGTTCAACTGGCCCAACCAGAGCTCGGTCAGCGTCGATCTCTCCTCCGTGCTCGGCGTCGGGACCGCGTTCGAGATCCGCAACGCGCACGACTTCTTCGGGGCGCCCGTCCTGACCGGCACCTACGCGGGGGGCTCCGTGTCGCTGCCCATGACCGGCCTTTCCGTCGCGAGCCCGATCGGCTGGAGCGCGCCCTCGCCCACCGGGCCGGAGTTCAACGTCTTCGTCGTCGTGCCGGTGCTGGGCGCCCCCGCGCCGACGGCGACCCGCACGCCCACCCCGGGTGGCCCCACGCCGACGCACACCCCGACTCCGGGAGGTCCCACGGCGACGCCCACGCGGACGCCCACTCCGGGCGGGGGAGGCGCCCTGCCGGCTCCCTGGCAGCAGCAGGACATCGGCTCGCCCGGTCTCTCGGGCAGCGCCACCTACTCCGGCGGCGCGTTCACGATCAACGCCTCCGGCAGCGACATCGAGACCAACTCGGACAAGTTCCACTACGTCTACGAGTCGCTGAGCGGCGACGGGACCATCATCGCGCGCGTCAGCAGCATCGAGTACACCAACGCCTGGGCGAAGGGCGGCGTCATGATCCGCGAATCGCTCAACACCGACTCCCGGCAGGCGATGATGGTGCTCACGCCCGGCAACGGCGTCGCGTTCCAGCGGCGGCTCAGCACGGGCGGGATGACCGTCAA
Organism: Thermoanaerobaculia bacterium; assembly: GCA_036406835.1. Lineage (GTDB taxonomy): Bacteria > Acidobacteriota > Thermoanaerobaculia > UBA5066 > Gp7-AA6 > DAHUXD01. Next base: position 112,308 of record DASXAG010000092.1, on the reverse strand, counting down.
CACGAGCGGGGTGTGGGCCTCGGCCCCCTACTGGGTCAAGCTCGTCCGCAGCGGAAGCACGTTCACCGGCTACGCCTCGTCGGACGGATCGAGCTGGACGCAGGTCGGCTCCGATTCGATCTCGATGGCGACCAGCGTCTTCGTCGGATTGGCGCTCACCGCGCACGACAACTCGCAGCTCTGCACGGCCGTCATCGACAACGTCACGGCCCCGACGGGTGGCGGAGGCGGAGGCTCCTTCCTCGAGCGCTTCGGCGCGGAGGACGGTGCGCTGGCCTCACCGATGGCCGTGTACTCGGATTCCGGCGCGTTCGGCGGCCAGTACGTCAGGACGCTGTCCGCGAACGCCGGCACCGACGCGTTCACCTTCACGGCGCCGTCGGACGGCACCTACTACGTCTGGGGCCGCGTGCGCGCGGTCGACGAGGTGCACGACTCCTTCTACGTGAAGATGGACTCGGGCAGCGAGGACGTCTACGACGTCGTCACGAGCTGGGGCACGAGCTGGCAGTGGACCCGGCTGAACGGCCGCAACGGGACCTCGACTCCCCGGACCCTCAACCCCCGCACGTTCTCGCTCTCCGAGGGATCGCACACCCTGACGTTCCGCGGCCGCGAGGCCGACACGTGGCTGGACCGTGTGATCGTGACGAACGACGGAAGCTTCGTGCCGACCGAGGCGCCGTAGCCGGCAGGCGGCGCTTCAGACCCGAGACGAGGGGCGCCCGAGCGGCGCCCCTTTTTTTGGTTCAGCGGCTCGCGGCGGCGGTCGGAGCGTCGGAGGGGGGCGGCAGCGACGCGACGAACGGCGTGTCGGTGCGCCAGACCGTCTCCTCGCGCCGCGGACCGGTCGAGAGGATGACCGCGGGCGCCCCGATCGCGTCCTCGAGCGCGCGAACGTACCGCTGCGCCGCGCCCGGCAGCTCCTCGTACCGCGTCACGCCCGTCGTGACGGCCTTCCATCCCGGGAAGCGCTCGTACTCCGGCTCGAGGCGCGCGATGTCCTCGGCGAGCGCCGGGAGATCCGAGACGGGGCGGCCGTCGAGCCGGTACCCCAGGCACACGGGGATCTCGTCGAGCTCGTCGAGGCAGTCGAGCTTGGTCAGCGCGACGGCGTCGGCGCCGGACAGCTCCACGGCCGTGCGCGCCACGACCGCGTCGAACCAGCCGGTGCGGCGCGGGCGCCCGGTGGACGTCCCGTACTCGTTGCCGCGCTTGCGGAGGAACTCTCCGGTCGCGTCGTCGAGCTCGGTCGGGAACGGCCCGGAGCCGACGCGCGTCGAGTACGCCTTGAGCACGAGGAGGCTCGCGTCGAGCGCCCGCGGCGGAATCTCGAGCCCGGTCGCGACGCCGCCGGAAGTGCAGTGCGACGAGGTCACGAAGGGGAAGGTTCCGGAGGAGAGGTCCAGCATCGCCCCGTGCGCTCCCTCGGCGAGGAGGGTGGCGCCCGCCTTGAGGCGATTGCGCAGCCACCGCCCCGTGTCGCGGACGTAGGGCCGGATGCGCTCCGCGGCCGCGCCGAGCATGCCGAGGACCTCCACGGGGGCGGGCACGTCCTGGACGCCGAGCGCGCGCAGCAGGGCGCCCGTCTCGGACGCGATCGCCTCGACCCGCGCGGCCAGCGTCCGGGGGACGTAGAGCTCGGCGACGCGAACGGCGCGCCGCGCCGCGAGCGACTCGTAGGCCGGACCGATTCCCCGAAGGGTCGTTCCGATCTTGGCGTCGCCCGCCGCGCTCTCCCGGGCGGCGTCGAGGAGACGGTGGTAGGGGAGGATCACGGTCGCGCGGTCCGAGATCAGGAGGTTCTCGCCGATCGCCACGCCGGCCGCCTCGACGGTCTCGATCTCCGACAAGAGCGCGTCGAGGGCCAGCACCACGCCGGTGCCGATCAGGCCGGTCCGGCCGCGGATCACGCCCGCCGGGAGGAGGTGCAGGGCGAAGTGCCGGTCGCCGAACTTGACCGTGTGGCCGGCGTTGTGGCCGCCGTGATAGCGGGCCACCACGTCGAAACGATTCGCCAGCAGGTCGACGACCTTGCCCTTGCCCTCGTCGCCCCACTGACCCCCGAGGACCGCGACCACCTTCACTCGTTCACCCCTCGTCGTCCGCGAAAGAAGCGGGGCAGGGTACCAGAGTTTGGACGGCGATGTCTCGCTTAGAATCGCACACAAATGCGGGTCCTGCGTCTCGACGGAAACGGCCTCGGCCTGTCCGAGCTCGCGGCCGTGTCCCGCCGCTCGGTGCGCCTGACGCTGGCTCCGTCGGCGCGCGCCGCCATTCGGGCCTCGCGGCGGGTCGTGGAGCGCGCGATCCGGAGCGGCGAAAAGGTCTACGGCGTCACGACGGGATTCGGAAAGTTCGCCGACGTCGCGATTCCGCGCGACCGCATCGAGGCGCTCCAGCGCAACCTGATCCGGAGCCACGCGGCGGGCGTCGGCGCGCCGCTGCCCGACCGCGCCGTCCGCGCGATGATCGCGCTGCGGGTCAACGCGCTCGCGCGCGGCTGCTCCGGAATCCGCGTCGAGACGGTCGAGGCGCTCCTCGCCCTGCTCGCCGCGGACGTCCTGCCGGTGGTCCCCGAGCAGGGCTCCGTCGGCGCGTCGGGCGACCTCGCGCCGCTCGCGCACCTCGCGCTGGGCCTGATCGGGGAGGGTCGCGTCCGCGTGGCGGGGCGCGAGGGGCCCGCGGCCGCCGCTCTCCGCCGCGCTCGACTGCGGCCGGTCGCGCTCGCGGCCAAGGAGGGGCTCGCGCTCATCAACGGCGTGCAGATGTCGGTGGCGGTCGGCGGCCTCGCGCTGCACCGCGCCCTCGCGCTGGCCCGCGTCGCGGATCTCGTCGGCGCCGCGTCGCTCGACGCCTCCCGCGGCTCGGACGCCGCGTTCGACCCGCGGATCATGGCGGCCCGTCCCCACCCCGGCGCCGCCCAGACCGCCGCCAACCTCCGCGGCCTCCTGAAGGGGAGCGCGATCCGCGAGTCCCACCGTGGCTGCGGCCGCGTCCAGGACAACTACGCGCTGCGCTGCATGCCCCAGGTCCACGGCGCGGCTCGCGAGGCGTTCGCGCACGCGCGGGAGGTCCTCGAGCGGGAGATGAACAGCGCCACGGACAACCCGCTCGTCTTCGCGGGCCGAGGTTCGTCGGGCGACATCGTCTCCGGCGGCAACTTTCACGGGGCGCCCGTGGGGTTCGTGCTGGACTACGCCGCGATCGCCGCGGCGGACCTCGCGTCGATCTCCGAGCGCCGGATCGAGAAGCTCGTCAACCCGGCGCTGTCGGACCTGCCGGCCTTCCTGGTCCGCGAGGGCGGCGTGCACTCGGGATTGATGATGGCCCAGGTCACGGCCGCCGCGCTCGTGTCGGAGTGCAAGGTGCTCGCGCACCCGTCCTCGGTCGATTCGATCCCGACCTCCGCCGCGAAAGAGGACCACGTCTCGATGTCGCCGATCGCGGCACGCAAGTTCGCCGCCGTCGTGGCGAATCTCGAGCGCGTCCTGGCGATCGAGCTGATGACCGCCTTCCAGGCGATGGAATTCCTCCGTCCCCTGCGCTCGTCGGCGCCCCTCGAGCGCGTCCGCGCCGACTTCCGCCGCGTCGTCAAGGCGTGGGACCGCGACCGCGAGCTGCATCCGGACCTGGAGCGCTCCCGCGTCTTCCTCGAGAGCGACGCGATGGAACGGGCGATCTCCAGGCTCGCCTGAGGCTCGACCTCCAGGCTCGCCCGAGGCTCGACCCGGACCCCGCGATATCATTCGCGCCATGAGCGCCACGGTCGCGGCCGGCCCCCGGACGGTACGGGCGGCCCGCGGCTCCACGCTGCGCTGCCGCGGCTGGATCCAGGAGGCCGCTCTCCGGATGCTCGAGAACAACCTCGATCCGGAGGTGGCCGAGCGCCCCGACGCGCTGATCGTCTACGGCGGAACGGGCCGCGCCGCGCGCAGCTGGGAGGCGTTCGACTCGATCGTCGCGACGCTCGAGCGCCTGCGCGGCAACGAGACGATGCTCGTGCAGTCGGGCAAGGCCGTGGGCGTCTTCGAGACCCACGAGAACGCGCCCCGCGTCCTGATCTCGAACTCGATGCTGGTGCCGGCGTGGGCCACGGGCGAGGAGTTCCGGCGGCTCGAGGGACTCGGTCTGACCATGTACGGCCAGATGACCGCGGGCTCCTGGATCTACATCGGGAGCCAGGGCATCGTGCAGGGCACCTACGAGACGTTCGCGGCCGCGGCGGCGCGCGAGTTCGGCGGCGACCTGAGCCGGAGGCTGGTCGTGACGGCCGGGCTCGGCGGAATGGGCGGCGCGCAGCCGCTCGCCGCCACGATGAACGGTGCGGTCGCGCTGGTCGCCGAGGTGGACCCTTCCCGGATCGAGAAGCGGCGCCGGACGCGCTACCTCGACCTCCACGAGACGAACCTGGACGCGGCGATCGACCGCGCGCTCGACGCGAAGGGGCGGGGCGAGGCGGTCTCGATCGGCGTCGAGGCGAACGCCGTGGACCTGCTCGAGCGCCTCATCGCCCGCGGCGTGGTCCCGGATCTCCTGACCGACCAGACCTCGGCGCACGACGAGCTCCACGGGTACGTCCCGCGCGGCGGCTCTCTTCCGGAGCTCCTGCGCCTGCGCGCGAGCGATCCCGAGCGCTACATCGAGGAGTCCTACCGGACGATGGCGGACCACGTTCGCGCCATGCTCGAGCTCAAGCGCCGCGGCGCCGTGACCTTCGACTACGGCAACAACCTTCGGGGCCAGGCGAAGAAGGCGGGCGTCGAAGACGCCTTCGCCATCGGCGGCTTCGTCCCGCTCTACATCCGTCCCCTCTTCTGCGAGGGCAAGGGCCCGTTCCGCTGGGCGGCGCTCTCCGGCGAGCCCGACGACATCCTCGAGACGGATCGCGCCCTGCTCGAGCTCTTCCCCGAGGACCGCTCCCTCGCGCGCTGGCTCACGCTGGCCCGCGAACGCATCGCGTTCCAGGGACTCCCGGCGCGGATCTGCTGGCTCGGATACGGCGAGCGGCACCGCGCCGGACTCCGCTTCAACGAGCTCGTCCGCGAGGGCCGCGTCCGCGCGCCGATCGTGATCGGCCGCGACCATCTCGACGCCGGCTCGGTCGCCTCGCCCAACCGCGAGACCGAGGCGATGAAGGACGGCTCGGACGCGATCGCCGACTGGCCGATCCTGAACGCCCTGATCAACACCGCGGCGGGCGCGAGCTGGGTCTCGGTCCATCACGGCGGAGGAGTCGGCATCGGATACTCGATCCACGCGGGTATGGTGGTCGTCGCCGACGGGACGCCCGAGGCCGACCGCCGGCTGCGGCGAGTGCTCCTGAGCGATCCCGGCACCGGAGTCATGCGGCACGCGGACGCGGGTTACGCGGAGGCCGTCCGGGCAGCGCGCGAGCGGGGAGTGGACCTGCCGTTCCTGGGCTAGGGTTCGAGGCGCCCACGGCGTGACCCCGCGTCTCCGGGCGAGCCTCGCCGCCGTCCTCCTCGCCGCACCCGTGCTCCTCTGGCTGGACGGCTGGTTCCCGGCGTGGCGCGGCGCCCGGACCACGTCTCCACCCGAGCCCGCCGTGCGGGCGCTCGCGGAGGTCGCGGCCGATCTCCAGCGCCGGGCCGCGGCCTTCGCGGCCGATCCGGAAGTCGCCCGCTCCCTGGAAGGCGGCGGGATCGCGGTGCGGCGCCAGGCCCTGTTCAACGCCGCGCGCGACGCCATGGCCGGCGCCGAGCCGGGCACGTGGATCGCCCTCGCGGACCGGCGCGGCGACGTGCATGCCTGGTGGGGCGATGCGCCGGCGCAGGTCCTCGAGACACGCTCGGCCGGGACGCTCGGCGTCCGCTGGTCGGCGACCCGACTCGAGCTCGTGCACTGGCGCGTCGCGGGCGCCGGCGCGTTCGGCGGCCTCGTGTGCGCCGCGCGCTCGATGCCGGTGGAGGCGCCCGACTTCGGGCGGGCGCTGGGCCTCACGGGCGAGGCGCTCGACTGGGAGCCGGTCGCGCCGGACAAGGGCGTTCCGCTCCTGAGCCTCCCGGGCGGCGGACCGCTCGTCGCGGCGCGCCGGACTTCCGCACCCGCCGCACAGGATCCGCGCTGGAAGGCGGCGGCGGTCGGATTCCTGCTCCTCGTGATGCTCCTCCTGATCGCCGGCCGCGCGGACCCCCTCTCCATGGGCGCGGGCCTCGCGCTCGGGCTCCTCGCCGCGCTGTGCTACGTCGACGCCGGCGGCGATCGCTCGCTGGTCTGGCCCGAGGTCTGGATCCCCGCCGCGGGCGCCGCGCTGCTGCCGTACGCCTTCGACCGGTTCCGGCGGCGCGAGGCCGGCGCCCGGCCGGATCGGCGGCTGCTGCCCGCGGCGTACGCGCTCCTCGCGCTCGCGTTCTTCGGCGCGACCCGCGTCGCGCCTCCGGACCTCGGCTCGAGACTCCCGCTCGTCGGGGCGGCGTTCCTCGAGCTCGTCGGGCTGACCGCCCTCGTCCTCGCCGCGCTCGCGCTCGGCGCCGCGGCCTCCGGAGCGCGCCCTCGCCGTCCCGGGATCGGCACCGCGCTCTTCGTCACGGCCGGGGCCATCGTCGCGAGCCTCGCCGCCGTCTCCGCGGCGCCCGCCTTCCCGATAGCCGTGGCGCTCGCGGCCGTTCTCTGCTTCGAGCTCTGCCGGCGCGCGATCGTCGGGTCTCCGGTCGGTCTCGCGACGGGTGCGTTTCGCCTCCTGGCCGCCGCGCTGCTCCTCTTCGTCCTCATCGCCTCGCCGATTCACGAACACGAGCGCGCCGCCGCGGCGTTCCGGACCGCCGCCGCGATCCGGCTGCCCGACCCGAGCCTCATCTCCGCGGGCGCCGGCGTCGCGGTGCGGCGCGCCGTCGAGAGGATCGAGAGCTTCGACCTCGACCGCGAGATGCCCGCGCCGGTCTCGGAGGTCGACCTCTCGGACCTCGCGTACCGGCTCTGGCGCGAGGGCGAGACGCAGGCGCCGTCGTCCGCCCTCATCGCGTACGAGGTCCTGGATGGCGCCGGCCTGCTGCGCAGCCGGTTCTCGCTGATCCCGGAGGCGGAGACCGCGGCGGGCTCGGCCGGCGAGATCCGGATCGAGCGGCACGAGGTCGCCATCGTGCGCCGCACCGCGGCTCTGCTGGCGGGCGGCGAGCCGTGGGGACGGGTGATCGTCTCGGTGGCCGACTGGCCGAGCTGGGACCCGCTGCCGCCGCGGCTCGAGGTCTACCGCCGCCTCGTCGGCGTGGAGGCATCGGGCATGGCTCCGCCGCGCCCGGTCCTCGCGTCCTACGGCGCCGACGGCACCAAGCGCGAGGAGGGGCCGGACTTCCCGGCGGCGCTCTTCGCGCGCGCGCGGGAATCCCGGGCGCCGCTCCCGGTGCGCCTGCGCTATCGCGGCCAGGAGCTGCGCGGGGAGCTGCGGCCTCTGGCGGACGGATTCCAGCTGGTCGCCGTCCCGGGGCCCGACTTCCTGCAGCGCATCCTGACCGCGGCGCGTCTGCTTCCGCCGGCCGCGGCGGTGTCGCTCGCGTTCGGCTTCGTCCTGCTGTGGCGGGTCCTCACCAGCCGCCGCCGGCTCCGCGACTGGTTCCCGGCCGGCGCGCAGACGTTCCGCGGACGGCTGGTCGCCCTGTTCGTCCTCTCCGTCATGATCCCGCTCTTCGCCGTCACCGCCTACCTGCGCTCCTCGATCCGCAGCCGCACCGGCCAGGACACGCTCGACCACGCGCGGACCGGGCTCGAGACGGCGCAGCGCGTCCTCGACGACTACCTGCCGTCGGTCGAGTCGCCGGGACGCCTGAGCCTGCTCGACGACGCGCTCCTGTCGTGGCTCGCCAACGCCGTCGGCTACGACCTCTCGATCTTCTCGCCGGAGGCGCGGCTCGTCGCGACCTCGCGCCGCGATCTCTACGCCTCGGGTCTGCTGCCCGAGCGCGTGTCCGCGGCGGCCTACTCCGTGATCGGGCTCGGCGGCGCGCGCCAGCGCACCGACGTCCGGCTGCTCGAGGGGACCCCCTTCGAGGAGATGACGACGGGCCTCGCGTCGGTGGCCGGTGTCCCGGGGGTGCGGAGCCCGGGCCTGCTCGCGCTCCTCCTCCTGCCGCAGCAGCGCATCGCGGAGGAGGACGCGGCGCAGCTCACCGCGGCCTTCTCGGCGTTCAGCCTCCTGATGTTCCTGGTCTCGGCCGCGGTCGCCGGACGGCTCGCGGTCCGCGTGGCGCGCCCCGTCGCCGACCTGGTCGAGGGGACGCGCGCCGTTGCGCGCGGCGACTTCGCGCCGCACCTCGCCGAGCCGCCGGACGCGGAGCTGCGCGAGCTCGTGCGCGCCTTCCTCTCCATGTCCCACGACCTGAAGGAGCGGACCGACGCGCTCTCGCGCGAGAAGGAGCGGCTGGCGACCTTGCTGTCGCAGCTCAATGCGGGCGTGGTCGCGTACGGCGTGGACCGCCGCGTGTTGCTCGCGAACCCGGCTGCCGCGGCCCTCGGCGGCGGCCGCGTGGACGGCGCCACGCTCGACGAGGTCTTCCCGGGCGACGCCATGGGGCCGGTGCGCGACGCGCTCGCGCGGTTCGGCGACCCCATCTCCGAGGAGCTCGAGCCGCGGCCCGGCGAGCGGTGGCGCATCGTGACGGTGCCGCTGCCGCTGGGCGGGGCCGGCGCGCGGATGGCGGTGATCGAGGACGTCTCGGACGTGGTCCGCTCCAACCGGCTGGCCGCGTGGGCCGAGATGGCGCGGATCATCGCCCACGAGATCAAGAACCCGTTGACACCCATCCGCCTCTCGGTCGAACATCTTCGCGAGGTCTGGAGACGCCGGTCGCCGGACTTCGATCGCGTGTTGGAAGATTGCGTGCGCAACGTCCTCCGCCAGACCGACGAGCTGCGCCGGTCGGCGGCGGAGTTCTCGGACTACGCGCGCCTGCCCGAGCCGCAGCGGCGGCCGGTCGACGTCGGCGGCCTCGTGCGCGAGTCCGTCGCGGCCTACGCCGGGGCGCCCGGCATCCGGTGGACCGTGGACGCCGGGCCCGGCCTGCTCGCCGACGGCGACCCGCGGCTGCTGTCGCGGGTGCTGTCGAACCTGATCGGCAATTCGGTCGAGGCGCTCGCGAACGGGGGCGGCGGCGAGGTGCGCGCGGTCGCCGCGCCGCGGGGCGAGCGGATCGTCGTGACCGTCGAGGACGACGGCCCCGGCGTCCCGCCGGCGATCCTGCCGCGACTCTTCGATCCGTACTTCTCGGCCAAGAGCGGCGGGACGGGACTGGGCCTCGCGATCGCGAAGAAGATCGTGGAGGAGCACGGCGGGACGATCGGCGCCGAGAACCGGCCGGATCGCGGCCTCCGCGTCCGGTTCGACCTGCCGGCGTCCCCGGGAGCGGCACGCGCGTGAGGCGTACCCTCGCGTGCGCCGGCCTGCTGGCGCTTCTGTTCGCGGCGTGCCGGAAGACGCCGGCGGGCGGCGGGACCGCGCCGGGCGCCACGCACGCGCCGAAGGGAGACGCGGCCTGGTTCGCCGACCCGGCGGCCGCCGCCGAGGCAGGCATCGAGGACGGCCTGCAGCGCATCGGCGTCGTGGCGGTCTTCCTGCCCGCCGGCGAGGTCGCGCACGAGAGCGGCCGCTGGACGCTGCACGCGGACGCGCCGCCGCCGCATCCCCTCGTGCGCCTGCCCGCGGTCCTCGTCCTCCGCGCCCGCGACGAGCTCTCCGCCGCGTTCGCGGGAGGCGACGCCTCCGCGGCGAAGACCATGGCGGGCGGGATCGCGGCCGCGCTGAAGCCCCTGCTCGCGCCCGGCGGTCCGTACGGGCGAATCGCCGGCGTGCATCTGGACTTTCCGTTTTCGGGAGCCGGAGGCCCGGGCTACGCCGCGTTCGTGCAGTCGCTGCGCGCCGCGCTGCCGCCCGGCATCTTCGTGTCGATCGCGATCGGGGAGACGCCGGCCGACGAGCCCGGCCGGAAGAGGCTCCAGCCCGTCGTGGACGCCGCGGACGCGCTGGTCGCGTTCGCCTTCCGGGACGGTGCGATGGTCTCGCCCGCGGCGATCGACGCGCTGCGCCGGCCCTGGTGGCCGGCGTTCGGCGTCGCGGGCCACGGTGTGCGCACCGCCGCCGATGGCGCATCGGCCGAGGCCGTGCCGGAGCGGCTCCTGGACGCGCTCTCGGGCAATCCGCGGCTCGACCTCTCGAACGACCTCTCTCGCAACGACGCGTCGGTCGAGTCCTTCCAGATCACGGTGCGGGAGCCCGCGCGCGTCGAGGGTCTCGCGCTCAACCCCGGTGATCGGATCGACTTCCGCCTCCCGCTGCAGACGGAGATGCTCTACCAGCTCGGCTCCGTGCTCGCCGGGAAGCACTACGCCCTGGGCCGCCTGATCCAGTTCGAGGGCGCCTCCGACGCCGAGCGCATCCTGCCGCTTTCGGCCTTCGAGGACGTCCTGCTCGGCCGGAGCCTGGCGCCGCAGCCGGAGGTCTCGGTCCGGCCGCTCGGCCGCAACGCGGTGGCGGTCGAGCTGGTCAACGGCACGAATCACGCGTCGGTCGTCTCGCGCATGTCCAACTGGGTCGAGGTCGACGTCGCGCCCGCGCACGCGGCGGACGTGCAGCTCGGGGGCTTCGACCGCTACGAGGTCTACGACGCGACCGGGAAGCCGGTCACGCCGGGACGCGCGACCCGCGTCCGGCTCTACGAGACGCTTCTCGGCCCCCACGAGACCGTCTCGACGGCGCGCATCGTGGTGCGCGGGCCGCTCCCCAGGGCGTGCTGCGAATACCGGTTCCACGCGATCGCGGCGGCCGGACCGGAAGTCGCGGCCGACTGGGTCGCGCCGCCGCCCCCGCCGACGCCCTCGCCCCGTCCCGGAAAGAAGCGCTGACGGGCGGGCGCCCGAGCCCTCAGCTCGCGGGCGCCGCCGGCGGCGGGACCTCCCGGCGCCGGAAGTACCCGACGAGCTTGCCCACGGGACCCGACGACACGAAGACGAGGGCGACCGTCGCGAGAGCCAGCTCGGGCCGCCACGCCACGATCGCGAAGAGGCAGGCGATCGCCGGCAGGATCCAGACGGGTCGCTTGCGGCGCAGGTCGAGATCCTTGAAGGAGCGATAGCGGATGGTCGAGATCATCAGGTAGGAGAGGACGACCGTCACGGCCAGGAGGCCGGCCATCCAGACCCGCGAGACGAGGCGCTCCGGAGTCGCGAGCACGAGCGTCGCGATGGAGCCCGCGCCCGCCGGGATCGGCAGCCCGACGAAGAAGCGCTTGTCCACGACGTGGGTCTGGATGTTGAAGCGGGCCAGCCGCATCGAGCCGCAGACCACGAAGAGGAACGAGACCATCCACCCCAGCCGGTGGAAGTCCGACAGCCCCCAGGAGTAGGCGAGCACCGCGGGCGCGACGCCGAAGGAGACCAGGTCCGCCATCGAGTCGTATTGCTCGCCGAACGCGGAGGTCGAGTGCGTCATGCGCGCGATGCGGCCGTCGAGCCCGTCGAGCACGCCGGCCGCGATGATCAGGACCGCCGCGATCTCGAACGTGCCCTTGATCGAGCACCACACCGACAGATAGCCGCAGAAGAGGTTGCCGACCGTGAAGAGCGTCGGCAGGACGAACAGGCCGCGCGAGAGTCGCTCGCGGGTCAGGCCGGCCACGACTCCCTCAAGCGTTCCGGGGCCAGCGCGCCACCGGCGTGCGGCCCGCCTTGACCTTGTCGCCGTCCTTGACGAGGGGCTCGGCGCCGTCCGGGAGGAAGAGGTCGACCCGGGAGCCGAAACGGATCAGCCCGATGCGCTGCCCGCGCGCGAGCTCGTCGCCGACTCTCGGATAGAAGACGATGCGGCGCGCGAGCGCTCCCGCGATCTGCTTGAACGTGACCGCTCCGGATCGCGTCGCGAGCGTGATGCGATTCTGTTCGTTTCCGGTCGAGGCCTTCTCCGCGAAGGCGGCGTCCTTGCGGCCGGGCACGTACGCGTAGTCCTGCAGGCGGCCCGTGGCGGGTGAGCGGTTGACGTGACAGTTGAAGACGGACATGAAGATCGAGAGCCGCCGGCGCGCGCCGGGAGGCGCCTCGGGAGGCTCGGTGATCGAGAGGACGGTGCCGTCGGCGGGGGAGACGATCGCGTCCTCGCCGCCCTCAGGCGTGCGCTCCGGGTCTCGAAAGAACTGGATCAGGAAGATCGTGGCGGCGGCCAGAACCGCCGCCGCGATCGGGAATCCCGCGGCGGCGGCGATTCCGGTCACCGCCAGCGTGGGAAGGATGAACACCCATCCTTCCCGGGCGATGGGAATCCTCAGCTGGCGACCTCGCCTCGGTGTCGGGCGATGGCCTCCATGCGGTCCTTGAGAAGAAGCTTCTCCTTCTTGAGCCGCTTCTCCTCGAACTCCTCCTCCTCGGAGAGACGCGATTTGGCCGCCAGCACGGAAAGACGCTCCTCGTGGTTGCGGTGCTCGGTGTGCAGGCGGCGGAACTCCGGATCAAGGTCGGCCAGAACCTCCGTGTTCCCGTATGCCATCGGGTCAGACCTCCTTTTGTTGGGATAGTGATCGAGGAAGGAGACGAGGCGAGTCACGGGGTAAGTCTAATCCCCGCCGGAGCCGCTTTCAACCGCGCCCGGGAGCCGCCGGCAGCGCCAGAATCAGCACGAACGCGTCCTCGCCGTCCTGGTAATAGTTGCGCCGGCGGTAGGCCTCCGCGAAGCCGTAGGAGCGGTAAAACTGGCGGGCCGCGGCGTTCGACACGCGCACCTCGAGCGTCACCGCGGCGGAGCCCATCGAGCGGGCGCGCGCGAGCGCATCCTCGAGGAGGACGCGGCCGTAGCCCTGGTGGCGCAGGCGCAAATCCGTCGCGATCTTGTTGATGTGGAACTCCTCGTAGAGCGAGACCGCGAAGAGGTAGCCGCCGATCCGCGGCAGGCCGCCTTCGCCGTCGCCGCCTCCGTCGCCGCCGATGCGCGGCGCGGCTCCGAAGTCGCGCGCGAGGACCCTTACGTAGCGATGCGGCTCGACGAGCTCGCTCGCGAAGAACTCGCGCTTCCACGGAGCGGGAAACGACTCCGACTCGATCCGGGCGACCTCGTCGAGGTCGAAGGGCCCGCCCGGCCGCAGGCGGTACGGCGTGGGCGCGGGCTCACGCAGGGCCACGACGCTCTCCCTTCTGCGCCGCTTCACGCGCGGCTTCCGCCGCGCTCGGGCGCGAGTAGGTCGCGGACACCGGAGCGGACGCGACGTCACCCGGCGCGCGGGACACCGCGAGCGCGACGGCGGTCGCCGGAACGGCCGCGGGCGCGAGCGCCGGGCCGCCCGTGAGCCCCGCCGGGAGCTCCACGATCGGATCGCCCGCCGCGGCCGCGACGACGTCGGCCGCCGGCACGCGGGCCGGGGGAGAGAGCGAACGCGCGCGCGCCTCGTCGAGAGCGAAGCGCTCCACGACGAGCTCGCCGCGGCCCGCGTCGAGCACCGCCGCCACCCGGGGGGCGCCGGATTCCCGCGCCGATTCCCCCAGCGCCTCGAGCGTGGAGACGGCCTCGACGGGGACTCCCGAGGCGCGGCTCAGCCCCCACGCGGTGGCGAGCCCGATGCGGATGCCCGTGAACGAGCCGGGGCCCGCGCACACCGCGAGACGATCGCAGTCCTCGAGGCGCGTTCGCGCCGCCCCGAGCACGCGGGCGATCGCGGGCAGCAGCGCCTCGGAGGATCGCCGGTCGGAGGGAAGCGTCTCCTCGAAGAGCGCACCGCCCGCGAACAGGCTGACGGCCGGCCGGGGGCTCGCGGTGTCGATGGCGAGGATCTGCATGATTCGGGACGCCGCGGGTATGCTAGCACTCAGCGTGGCCACCTCCAGTCCTCCCAGCTCGCGCGTGACGCCCATGCTCCGGCAGTACTTCGAGATGAAGAACCGCGTGCCGGACGCCATCCTGCTCTACCGCATGGGCGACTTCTACGAGATGTTCTTCGACGACGCGAAGGACGCCGCGCCGCTGCTCGGCATCGCGCTGACGGCGCGGCACAAGGACTCCGACATCGAGGCGCCGATGTGCGGCGTGCCGCACCACAGCGTCGATCACCACGTCGCGAAACTCGTCGCCGCCGGGCGCAAGGTCGCGATCTGCGACCAGGTCGAGGACGCGCGCGCCGCCAGGGGCCTCGTCCGGCGGGACATCACGCGCGTGGTCACGCCGGGCACGGTGCTCGATCCCGAGTCGCTGCTCCCCGACGCGCCCTGCTACCTCGCCGCGCTCGCGCGAGCGGACCCGGACTGGGGCGTCGCGTTTCTCGACCTCTCGACGGGAAGGTTCCATGCGGGCCTCGTGCCCGCGGCGCGGATCGGGGACGCGCTGGCGCTGTTCGGCCCGCGCGAGATCCTCCTCGCGGACGGCGAGGACGGCCCGGACTTCGCGGCCGCGGTCTCCCGGCGGCCCGCCGCGTGGTGGGACGAGGCCGTGCGCGGCCAGTCCGACGCGAGTCTCCCGCCGCCCGGGCGGAGCGCGGCCGCCGCGGCGCTCGCGTACGCGCGGCAGATGCGGCCCGGCGGGCTCCAGCACGTGGGCGCGCCGCAGCCGCTGGCGTTCGGCGAGCAGATGGGACTCGACGCCGCGGCGATCGCGACACTCGAGCTGTTCGAGTCCTCGGACGGCTCGACCGCGCGGAGCCTCTTCGCGATCCTGGATCGCACGCGCACGCCGCTCGGGGCGCGGGCGCTCCGCGAGGCTCTGTGCCATCCCTCGCGCGACCCGGTCGAGCTCGCCGCCCGGTGGGACGCCGTCGAGGAGCTCGTGCGGCGCCGCGAGGACGCGCAGGCGCTGCAGGCGCAGCTCGAGCGCGTCGGCGACCTCGAGCGCCGGTTCGCGCGCGTCGCCGTGGGAACCGCCGGACCTCGGGAGGTCGCCGCGCTCGCGGCCGGGCTGAAGGCCGTGCCGGAGGTCGTCGAGGCCGCGGCCGCATTCGCCGCCGGCCGGTTCCGCGCCCTGTGCGAGCGCGTTCCCGACACCGCCGACTGCGTCGCGCGGGTCGAGGCGATGCTGTCTCCCGAGCCGCCCGTCCTCGCGTCGGCGGGCGGCGTGATCCGCGAGGGCGCCGACGCCGAGCTCGACCAGCTTCGCGAGCTCCGCAGCGGCGCGCAGAAGGCGCTCCTCGCCGTCGAGGCCGAGGAGCGAAGGCGGTCCGGGATCGCGGGCGTTCGCGTCCGTTTCAACCGCGTCTTCGGCTACTCGCTCGAGGTCTCGAACGCGCACAAGGAGAAGGTACCCGCGGACTGGATCCGGCGACAGTCCCTCGCGAACGCCGAGCGCTTCGTCACGCCCGCGCTGAAGGAGCTCGAGGAGAAGATCCTCGGCGCCGAGGACCGCATCGCCGCGATCGAGGGCCGGCTCTACGGCGAGCTCCTCTCCGAGCTCGCCGGAGCGGGGGAGCGCGTCGCGGCGACGGCCGCCGCGGTCGCGCAGCTCGACCTCACCGCGAGCTTCGCCGAGATCGCCTCGTCGGCGTCGGGGCGCTGGGTCCGCCCCGAGCTCTCGAAGTCTCCGTGCCTCTCGATCGTCGATGGCCGCCATCCCCTGGTCGAGCGGCTCCGCCGGGAGGAGCCGTTCATCCCGAACGACTGCGACCTCGCGCCGGACCGGCGCATCCTCGTCGTGACCGGCCCGAACATGGGCGGCAAGTCGACCTACCTGCGGCAGGTCGCGACCCTCGTGCTCCTCGCGCAGGCGGGCTCGTTCGTGCCCGCGGCGCGCGTGAGGCTCTCGCCGATCGATCGGATCTTCACGCGCGTCGGCGCGGCCGACTACCTCTCCCGCGGCGAGTCCACGTTCATGGTCGAGATGCTGGAGTCGGCGTCGATCCTCTCCCAGGCCACGCCGTCGAGCCTCGTCATCCTGGACGAGGTGGGGCGCGGGACGTCCACCTTCGACGGCCTCTCGATCGCGTGGGCGCTGCTCGAGTACCTCCACGACGCGCCGGACAAGGGCGCGTTCGTTCTCTTCGCGACGCACTACCACGAGCTGACGGAGATCGCGCTCGTCAAGCCGGCCGTCGTCAACGCGACGATGGCGGTCAAGGAGCTCGACGGACGCGTGCTCTTCCTGCGCAAGGTCATCCCCGGCGCCGCGGACCGCAGCTACGGGATCCATGTGGCCGAGCTCGCCGGGCTGCCGGCCGAGGTCACCGGCCGCGCCCGCGAGGTGCTGGCCAACCTCGAGAAGCAAGAGCTCGACGTGCAGGGCGCCCCCGTGCTGGCGCGCCGACAGGGCGAGAGCGCCGGCGGCGGGCAGTTCCTGCTGTTCTCCGCCGAGGAGGAGCTCGCGCTCGACAAGCTGCGCGCCGTCGACATCGAGCAGATGACGCCGGTCTCCGCGCTGACCCTGCTGGCCACGCTCCAGGATCGCCTGAAGGGCAAACCGGGAAAGTAGATCGATGAGCTCGGGCCTCTTCGGCGTCGGCATCGCCGGCCCGCGGCTCACCGACGACGAGCGTGCGATCCTCCGCGATCAACCGCCCTACGCCGTCGTCCTCTTTCGCCGGAACCTCCAGAGCGTCGCGCAGACGCAGGCGCTGATCCGCGACCTCAAGGCGGCCGGCGTCCGTTTCCTCTTCGTCGACCAGGAGGGCGGCCCGGTCGACCGGCTCGCGCCGATCCTGGCGCCCTTCCCGTCCTTCCAGGCGGCCGCCCGCGGAGGCGCCGCGCGTACGCTCGGCGAGCTCTCCGGAGCGGCGCTCGCGCTCCTCGGCTTCGACGTCGACCTCGCTCCCGTCGTCGACCGCTGCGAGGAGGATGCCGGGGCGCTCGTGCTGGGCGAGCGCTGCGCGTCGGCCGACGCGCATGCCGTCCTCGAGGCCGGAGGCCAGCTCCTGGACGGGCTCCACGCCCGGGGCATCGGCGGCTGCCTCAAGCACTTCCCGGGACTGGGCCGCGCGCGCGTCGACACCCACGCGGCGTTCCCCGTGCTCGCGCCGGACCCTCACGCGGAGGCGCTCGACCTCGCGCCGTTCGACGGGCTCATGCACAAGGCGCGTGCGATCATGATCTCGCACCTGGGCGGACCCGACGGGCTTCCCGCGTCGCTCTCACCCATCCGGGGCACCTTCCTCCTGCGCGAGGAGCTCGACTTCGACGGCGCCGCGTTCTCGGACGACCTCGAGATGGGCGCGCTCGCCCAGTTCGGCGACCTGCCGCAGCGGTGCGCCACGGCGTGCGCCGCCGGCTCCGACCTGCTGCTCGTCTGCAAGCAGATCGAGCGGTACCCGGAATGCGTGGCCGCGGTCGAGGCGAACGTTCCGAAGGAGCGGCGCGCCGAGGCGGCCGAGCGCCTCGAGGGCTACGCCGCGCACCTCGCCGCGCTGCGCGCGGGAGCGGCGCGGCCGGCGCCCGAGCCTGCCGCCCTGGTGACGCAGCTTCGCGAGCTCCGCGATTCCCTCGCTTGAGCGAAGCGGAGCTCTAGGTCCCGACCCCCTCGACCGCGATCATCCGTACGCGCGCGGCGCGCTGGCGGATCGCCTTCGCGGGCGCGTACTCGGGCGACGTTTCCCACTGCTGGGCGCGCTCGAGCGACGGAAACTCCAGGACGACGACCCGCTTCCCGGGCGGAGGCTCCCCGGCGAGCAGGGCGGACTTGCCGCCCCGCGCCAGGTAGCGCCCGCCGTACGCGGCGATCGTCGGCGGCGCGAGCTCCGCGTAGCGCGCGAACTCCGCCGCGTCGAGAACCTCGACCTCGACGATCACGTAGGCGGGCATCGGTGCCCCGGCCTAGAACGGGACGTCGTCGTCGTAGCTGGCGCCGCCGCCCGCGGCCACCGGGGCCTCGGACGATTCGGCGACCTCGCGGGCGCCGCCGCCCGAGCCGGAGCGCATGCCGTCCTCGCGGCGCCCCAGCATCACGACGTTGGAGGCCTTGATCTCGGTCTTGTAGCGCTTCTGCCCGTTCTGGTCCTCCCAGCTTCGGGTCTGGAGGCTGCCCTCGACGTAGACCTGCTTGCCCTTCTGAAGGTACTCGCCGCAGATCTGGGCGAGCTTCTCCCAGGCGACGATGTCGTGCCACTCCGTGCGCTCCTGCTTGGCGCCCGAAGCGTCCTTCCACGCCGTGGTCGTCGCGACCGAGAACCGCGCGAGCGTGGTTCCCTGCGGCGTGGTCCGGATCTCCGGATCCTTGCCGAGGTTTCCGATGAGGATGACTTTGTTGACGCTGGCCATGTGTTCGCCCTCCTTTCAGGTGCTGAGACGATATTCCATTTTCGATGGGACAACTGATGTCCGGGCTAGAATCGAGGACACCGCATGCCTGATCGCGAGATCGACGACCATCGCGGACGCCTGGTCCGCTCGGCGTCGACGATCACCCCGCTGACGCTGCTCTCCCGGATCACCGGTTACCTCCGCGACAAGGTCATCGCCGCCACGCTCGGGGCGGGGATGCGGACCGACGCGTTCTTCGTGGCCTTCCGTATCCCCAACATGCTGCGGGAGATCATCGGGGAGGGCGCGATGTCCTCCGCGGTGATCCCGGTGTACGCGGAGGTCTCGCGGGAGCGCCACGAGGACGACGCGCGGGCGTTTCTCTCGCGGGTCGCCGGGACCTTCGCGCTGATCCTGTCCGGCCTGACCGTGCTGGGCATCGTCGTGTCGCCCTGGCTGGTCGAGCTCCTCGCCGGCCAGTTCCACGAGGTGCCCGGGAAGTTCGAGCTGACGGTTCTCCTCAACCGCTGGCTCTTCCCGTACATCCTGCTCGTGTCCCTCTCGGCGCTGTGCCAGGCGATCCTCAACGCGCACCACCGCTTCGCGCTGCCGGCCGCCGCGCCGATCCTGCTCAACGTCGCGCTCATCCTCGCCGCGCTGTTCGTCTCGCCGCGGCTCGCGGAGCCGACGTACGGCCTCGCCGCCGGCGTGCTGGTGGGCGGGCTGCTCCAGATCGCGATCCAGGTCCCGCAGCTTCTGCGGCTCCGCGCGATGGGGCGTCCGCGACTCGGCTGGGGCGACCCGGCGGTCCGCTCCGTGCTCCTCCTGATGACGCCGCGCCTCTTCGCCTACGGGATCAACACCGTCAACACCGTCGTCTCGACGCGCTTCGCCGCGGGCCTCGGCGACGCGAGCGTGTCGCACCTCTACTACGCGAACCGCCTCAAGGAGCTCGTCCTCGGCGGCTTCGCGGTCTCCGTGGCGACGGCGATCCTCCCGCTGCTCTCGCGCCAGGCGCTCGAGCCGAGCCGCGAGCCGTTCAAGGAGAGCCTGGCGTTCGCCCTCCGGCTGATCGCGTTCGTGACGGTGCCGGCGAGCGTGGGCCTCATCGTGCTGCGCGGACCCATCGTCCGCGTCCTCTTCGAGGGCGGGCGGTTCGGCGCGCGGGACACCGCGGCGACCGCGGGCGCGCTCGCGACGCTCGCCGCCGGGCTCTTCTTCTTCGCCGGCATCCGCGTGCTGGTCCCGGCGTTCTACGCGCTCAAGTCCACGACGCTGCCGGTCCTCGCCGCGCTCGCCGACGCCTCCGCGTTCCTCCTGCTGTGCGCCTTCCTGACGGAGCCGCTCGGCCTGCCGGGCATCGGGCTCGCGGCGTCCGCCGCGGCGGGGGTCGACGTCGCGATCCTGCTGATCGCGCTGCGTCGCCGGGAGGGCCCGCTCCGCGGCCGCGCGATCGCGGCGTCCCTGACGCGCATCGCCGGCGCGTCGGCCCTGATGGGCGGGCTCCTCTGGGTCGCCTTCCGCTTCGTCGACCCGGCGCGGATCGCGGGTTGGAGGGGAGCCGGCGTTCTCACGCTTTTGATCGCGGCGGCGACCGCGTTCTACTGGCTCGTGGCGCGCGGCATCGGCTCGCCCGAGCCGGCCGAGCTCGCGCAGGTCGCGCGCCGGAGACGAAACCGGCGATGAAGCGGGTCGCGCCGGAGAGGCGCGCATGAAGATCGTCGTCCAGCGCGTCTCGAGCGCCTCGGTCCGCGTCGCGGGCGCCGTCGTCGGAGAGATCGGGAAGGGCTTCCTCGTCCTCTTCGGCGCCGAGAGGGGCGACACGGCCGGACTCTGCGAGGAGGCCGCGCGGAAGGTCGCCGGGCTCCGCGTCTTCGAGGACGACGCCGGGAAGATGAACCTGGCGCTCGCCGACACGGGCGGCGCCGTGCTCGCGGTCTCGCAGTTCACGCTCGCGGCGGACCTCTCGCGCGGGCGACGGCCCGGTTTCGAGCGCGCGCTCCCGGGGGCGGAGGCGGAGCCTCTCTACGACCGCTTCGTCGCGGCGCTGCGCGGCCTCGGCGTCACGGTGGAGACGGGAAGGTTCGGCGCGATGATGGACGTGGCTCTCGTCAACCAGGGGCCCGCGACGTTCCTCCTGGAGCTGAAGCCGTAGGGCCGTCTACTGGTCCGGGTAGCCGATCGGCGACAGGGAGAAGCAGAGCAGGAAGACGCCGACGCAGGCGAGCGCGATCAGCATCCTCCCGAAGTCGAGCGGCGCGTCGTCGTCGTCGACCGGCGGGTGCGACAGGCCCATGACCGCCAGGGCGATGATCGCGAAGATCGCCCAGGTCGCGGAGCCCGCGGGCCCGGCGATGCCCGCGACCGCGCACATGCCGGCGACGAACGCCGACACGATGGGTTGCCGCTTGCCCACCGCCGCGCGGAGCACATGGCCGCCGTCGAGCTGGCCGATCGGCAGGAGGTTGAGCGACGTCACGAGCAGGCCGAACCAGGCGGCCATGAACGTCGGATGCTCGTGCACGGTGGCGCTCGTGTAGGGCCCGACGTGCGTCCACTGCTGCGCCCAGCGCACGATCAGCGGATAGTGAAAGAGGACCGTCTGCTCCGTCAGCGGCGTCGTGCTGGGACGCGGGCGCGCGACTCCGTAGACCAGGAACGGGAGCGAGGCGAGGAAGCCGGCCAGCGGACCCGCCGCCCCGACGTCGAGGAGCGCGCGCTTGCTGCGGATCGGCGCCTTGATGCGGATGAGGGCGCCGAACGTGCCGGCGAAGTTGAAGACGGGCGGGATCAGGAGGGGCGACGGGAGAAAGTAGGGAAGCGTCGCCGGCAAGCCGTAGCGCCGGCACATCGCCCAGTGGCCGAGCTCGTGGATCCCGAGGATCGTCAGCAGCGGGATCGAGAAGGGGAGGCCGTCCGAGAAGTGGCCGCCCCGCGCGAGCAGCCCCCCGCCGTCGGTGAACGCGAGCCCGCCCGCGAGCGTGGCGGTGACGAACGTCGTCGCGAGCAGGGCCAGGTGGAACAGCGGATGCGACGCGACGCGGCGCCACCGGCCCGGTTCGGGCGGCGGCTCCACGAAGTCCGCGGGCTGATCGGTTCCGCTCAGTGCCTTAGGACGGCGGAACGTTCCTGCGCAGTTCGAGCAGGAGGCGGGCGAGCGAGCTGCCGAGCGAGCTCGACGCGATTTCGAGATTGCGGAAGTCCTTGTCCGACAGCGGGGCGCCGGCGCGATCGGCGTAGAGGAACGCGACGAGGCGGTCCTTGATGCGCACGGGGAAGACGGCGCAAGAGGCGATCGCCCGCGGTCCGAGCATCCCGGCCAGGACGGGCGGCATGAGGATGCGCGACAGCGGTCCCTTGTGCGGCATCCCCGACAGCTTGACGAACGCGAAGATCGACGGCTCGCCCCAGGGGATGCGCACGTGCGCGAGCGCCTCGCGCGTGAGGCCGCCGCCGCGCCCGGTCCAGCCCTGGACGGACTCGTGCGCCGAGGTGAGCAGCAGGACGCGCGGGAACGTCTGCGCGAGCTCGTCGAGCGTGGAGTCCGCGACCTGGTCGCGCGCCGTCGAACGTTCGACCGTCGGCGGAGCGGGAGCCGGGGCCGCGGGCGCCGGCTCCTTCCCGGGAGCGGTCGTCCAGAGCGCGCCGGCCGCGCGCTCGTCGATCTCGATCGCCTCCACCGCGGCCTTCGGGTCCTTCCACATCCGCTGCGCCTGTTCCTCGGGAGTGACGACCCTGCGCGGCGGCGCGTAGCCCGGGAGGAAATCGCCGGCGTCGGCGAGATCCGAGGTCGGCATCTCGGCCGACGCGAACGGCGCCGTGTACGAGACGCCGGTTCCGGGCGCGGCCGCTTCCGCGGGCGGCACGGGAACGCTCGCCTCGGGCGCGGGATGATCGCCCTCGATCGGAATCGGCCGGACGCGCTCCGGCGCCTCGACGAGCGAGCTCGGGGCGGGGACGTCGGCGCGAACGGTGGCTCGGGTCCGGTAGAGACGGCGCTCCTCGTTGCGCTCCAGCTTCAGAAGGACGTTGCGGAACTCGATCGGCACCTGGCGTCCGTAAAAGAGATTCAGCGCCTGAACCAGCCGCACCTCGGAGATCACGGCGGGGACGACGGGACGGCTGGTGACCGCGGAGACCTCGTCCACCGCGGCGAGGTTCGAGGGATTCTTGAAAGCCACGCGGAGGCCGCGTCCCTCGAGCCCGTACGGAATCGCGCCGAGCCGCACGGCGGTCCGCTCCGGAAGCAGCCGCACGACCTTGGGCGGAGCCTGCAGAATGTCGGACCACGCGACGTAGTCGCAGCGGTGGATCGCGGAGAGCGCCCGCATGAGGCTCTCCTCTCCGAGGAGGTCGCGATCGAGGAGGATCGTGCCGAGGCGGAACGGCTCGCCGGTGTGGCGTTGAAATCCGAGAGCGCTCTGGACGGCGACTTCCGACAGCACGCCTTCCGCCACGAGCAGCTCGCCGATGCGCGGCACGGTGCGTATTCTATGTGAAGGCGCGAAGCGGGCGAGTCGCGAGTCTAGGTCAGATCGCGAAGGTCCTTGCCGGGCTTGAAGCGGATGGTGTTGCCGGGCGGGATCGAGACTTCGACGCCGGTTTTCGGGTTGCGGCCGATGCCGCGCTTGCGGCGCTTGACCTGGAACACACCGAATCCGCGCAGCTCGATCCGATCGCCCGCGCCGAGAGCGGAGCGCATCGCCTCGATGACGGTCTCGACGGCTGTGGCGGCCTTGGCCCGGGGAATCTGGGCCAGATCGACGACACGATCCACGATGTCGGCTTTGATCACGGTGCCTCCGCAGTTGTCGAGATTATATAACCCGCTGTTTCTTCAAGCGGATGGCCGTGGCGAGCGCGGCCGCCGCGGCCCCGGCGAGCTCCCGGACGAAGGTCAGATCGGCCGGAGTGGCGCCCTGCGCCGAGGCGCACTCGACGTACAGGAAGGCGACGGTCTTCTCCCGCATGAGGACCGGCTGGACGAGGCATTCGAGCGGCCAGCCGCCCAGCGCGTCCGCCAGCTCCTTGTGGCGGGGCAGCGGCGGCAGGGGGCCCAGATAGAAGGACCGGCTCATCCGGACGTTCAGGAAGAGCGAGGGCTCGGACCACGGAATGTCGAGCCCCCGGAGGGCCTCGGGACGGACCCGTTCGCCGGCTCCGGCCCAGCCCACGACGCCCTCGGGGCGTACGGCCAGGACGGCGCTCCGGCGGAAGCGGTCGGCGAGCACCTTCAGCACCGCGTCGAAGATGTCGTCGCGCTGCTGGGCGCCCAGGATCGAGGAGAACTCGGCCGGCGAGGGTATCCCGGCCTTCTGCGGCGGAGGGGGCGGCGCCGGCTCGTTGGAGGCCGGCGGACGACGGTGCGGCGCGGCGGGACGACCTGCGGTGCCCGCCGTGCCCGCGGCGCTCGCCGCGTTCGGCGACGTCTGACGGCTTCGAGGCGGCTCGGGGGTCTCCGGTTGCCACGCCGGCTGCGGCGGGAGCTCCTCCCACGGAATCGACTCGAGCTCCTCGTCGTCGACCTCCTCGGGCGGCGGTGCGAGCCCGCCCCATCCCACCGGCGGCTCGTCCGGGACGAGCTTCCAGAGCGGCGTCGCGCTTCCGTCCTGCGGATCGAGGTCGACGATGGGGACCGCGTCTCCCGGCATCGCCTGCGGCGTCGCCGAGAAGTCCGGCGGCGGCGGCAGCGGCTTCTTGATGATCGAGGCGAGCGTCGGGCGCGAGAGCTTCTCGGCGAGGATGGCGAAGCGCGGCGTGCGCCGCTCGCCGTAGTACTTCTCGAGCGCCTGGTAGATCCGGACCTCCGGCGCCGTCGCCGGGACGATCTTCTTGCCCGTGACGAAGAAGAGCTCGTCGAGGATGCGGAGGTTGGCGGGATCCCGCAGCACGATCCGCAGATAGTTCTCGTTGAGCTCGACCGGAATCGCCGAGTGGCGGATCGCGAACTTCGCCGGGAGCGCCGCGGTCACGGTCGACGGCACGGCGCCGAGCCGCGACCACGGGACGTACTCGCAGCCGTGCTGCTCGGCGAGCGCCTTGCCCACGTCGTCCTCGGAGGCGGAGCCCCGCTCGATGAGGAGCGTGCCGATACGACCGCCGGCGAAGCCCTGGATGGCGAGCGCGCGATTCACGCTCTCCTCGGTCAGGGCGCCGGCGCGTATGAGAAGGACGCCGAGTCGAGGCATGTATTCGACGATTATCGCGTACTCGGCGTCTCCCGGGCATGCTCGTCGCGGGCTCAACGGAATTCGAGCCCCTCGCGTTACGGTCGTCGCCCCGTATCCGGCGCCCTTCCGGAGCGTCGCCTCGCCGATCCGTGGGGGGAGGACGTGCTACATTGCCGTGGTGACGAGAAGGCCCGTCGCCGCGCTCGGATTCGCCCTCCTGCTCTGGGCGCCGCGAGGCGTGCTCGCCGCGTCCCCGACCGGAGCCGACGAGCTGCTCGAGAGCCGCAAGATGTTCCTCGCGGCGCGCTCGGCGGTCGCCGACGGCCAGTTCCAGGAGGCGCTCGGTCTCTATCGCAAGGTCATCGCGAAGCTGCCCTCGGACCCGGTCGTGCATCTCGAGTACGCGCAGCTCCTCCGGGACCTCAACGTCGTCGACGAGGCCACGAGCGAGGCGCGCAAGGCGGTCGCTCTCGACCCGAACCTCGCGGAGGCGCGCCGCCTCCTCGGCGCCCTCGAGCTCTCCGCGGCGGAGAAGGACCCGACCAGGCTCCCCGCCGCGATCGAGCAGCTCAACGCGGCGCGCCGCCTCGCCCCCGGCGACGTCGCGACGGCGGTCGGGCTCGCGCGCGCCCTCCTCGCGGCGGACCGTCCCGCGGAGGCGGCCGCCGTCCTCGACGACCTTCCGGAGCTCGCGGGGCAGCCCGGCATCCAGCGCCTGACCGCCGACGCGAAGGCCAAGAGCGGACGCTGGAAGGAGGCCGAGGCGCTCTACAAGTCGCTGCACGAGCAGGACCCGGCGGATCGCGAGATCTCCGCGGCGCTGGTCGACCTCTACGAGGACCAGGACAAGATGGACGACGCGCTCGCGCTCCTCGAGGAGCTCCGCAAGCGCGATCCCTCCAACACCGCGGTCGACGAGCGCATCGTGCTCGACCTGGCGCGGGCGGGACGCTTCGCGGAATCCGAGAAGAAGGCGCGCGACCTCGTGGCGAAGCGGCCCGAGAACGCGGCCGCCAAGCGTCTGCTCGCCACGGTCCTCTTCGAGCAGTCCCAGTCGGCCGAGGGCGAGAAGATCCTGCGCGCCCTCGCCGACGCCGACCCGGAGGATCCGACCTCGCGCCGCGCGCTCGCCTCGGAGTTCGTGCGCGAGCGGCGCTTCGACGAGGGCAAGGCGATCTACGACGACCTGATCAAGAGGGCCGGAGACAACCCGGTGAAGGCCGAGAGCAAGCAGGCTGCCACGGTCGAGCTCGGCTTCATCGCGTACCTCCAGCGCGACTACGCCGGGGCGAAGAGGATCCTGGGCCCGGTCGCCCTCAACGGGAAGCAGGTCAATGCCCGCGCCGCGCGGATCCTGCTCGCCGCCGACCGCGACGCCGAGGATTGGGCCGACGGGCTTCAGCGCGCCCAGGCGCTCGCCGCCGCCGACCCGAACGAGCCGGAGTGGGCCGCGACCGCGGCCGAGTTCCAGGCGCACACCGACAAGAAGGCGGCCTACGCGAAGATCGAGGAGCTCGGGGCGTCCGACGACATCGAGAAGATGAACGCGGCCGCCGACGCCTACGCCCGGCTCAAGGACTACGAGGCCGCCGCGCGCATCGCGCGCGAGGCGTCGAAGAAGTATCCCGAGAACACCGAGGCGCTCTTCCGGCTGGGCTCGAGCCTCGAGCGCGCGGGCCACGCGGAGGAGGCGGAGGCGGTCTTCCTCCAGATCCTCGCGATGCGCCCGAACGACGCGCCCACGCTCAACTACCTGGGCTACATGTGGGCCGACAAGGGCGTCCAGCTCGAGAAGGCCAAGGACTTTCTCGAGAAGGCGGTGCGGCGCGAGCCGCGCAACGCGGCGTACCTCGACTCGCTCGGGTGGGCATACTTCCGCCTCGGCAGGATGGACAGCGCCGAGCGCAATCTGCGCGAGGCGTACCGGCGGGAGCCGAGCGATCCGACGATCGAGGAGCACATGGGCGACCTCGACGCGAAGCTCGGCAACGTGGAGTCCGCCGTGCGGCACTGGGAGAAGGCCCTTCAGCTGAAGCACGAGGAGCCCGACCGCGTCCGCGAGAAGCTCCGCCGGGCCGGATCCCCCGTCACGCAGCGTTGATCGCCCGCGCGCGCTACGGCTTTTTCGGCCTCGCCCTCGTTCTCCTCCTTCTCCTCCCGGCCTGCGCCGGCTCCACGGCCGCGCGCCGCTTCGGGCCCGCGGGACCCGACGACGTGCGCGAGGCGCTTTCCGCGTGGACGGGCGCGGTCAGGCGCGCGGAGGGCCTGCCGCCGTCGCGGCTGCTCTACGACGCGAAGATGGGGACCTCGGGTCTGCCGTCGGTCCCGGGCACTCTCGCGGCGCTCTACGACGGAGAGCGGATCCAGAGCGCCTCGCTGACCGGGCCGTTCGGCTCCCACGTCGCCGAATACCGGAGCGGCGTGATCACGGGGGAGGACCGCAAGGCGCTGGTCGTGGATCCGGAGGCGCTCCGCAACGTGCTCGCCGGAGTCTGGATCGGCGCGCCCGACACGCCCATGGTCGTCGGGCGAAGCGGGCCGGACTGCCTGCTGACCTGGAGCGGCTCGGGCGCCTATCGCGCGGAGGGAGTCCTCGACCTCCAGGCGCAGCGCCTCCGCTCGCTGGCGTTGAGCGGCGGCGGCGGACGCCTCTCGGTGTCCTACTCGGGTGAGCTGCGGCCGTGGCCCGAGCGGATCGCGCTCAAGGAGGACTCCTCGGGACGGAGCCTCTCGCTTTCCCTGGTCGCGACGGAGCCTCTCGCCGCGCCCACCGCGGGGCGTCCCTGAACCGGGAACCATGAGCGCGACGCTCTCGTGCCTCGCTCCGGCCAAGGTCAACCGCGAGCTCCGCGTGGGCCGGCTGGGTCCGGACGGATACCACGAGGTCCTCTCCCGCATCGCGTCGATCGACCTCGCCGACCGCTTGACCGCCGAGCCCGCGGAGACCCTGGAATTCTCCTGCGACGATCCCGCCGTCCCCGCCGGCGAGGACAACCTCATCGTGAAGGCCGCGCGCCTCCTCGCGGCGCGCGCGGGGGTCCCTCCGCGTGCGCGGCTGCGTCTCGAGAAGCGCGTGCCGATGGGAGGCGGTCTCGGCGGCGGCAGCGCCGACGCGGCGGTGACGCTGCTCCTCCTCGCTCGGCTCTGGCGGGTTCCCGACGGCGTGGACGCGCTCACGCCCGTGGCCGCCGAGCTCGGAAGCGACGTGCCGTTCTTCCTGACGGGAGGGGAGGCCGACGTCGCCGGGCGTGGCGAGCGGGTCACCGCGGCCGCGGACGCTGCGGAGCGCGAGCTCGTCCTGCTCGTTCCGCCGTTCTCGATCTCGACCGCCGCGGTGTACCGCGCCTATGCGGGCCGCGGCACGCTCCCGAGCCGGCTCGTGGTCGCGTCCGGCCGCAGCGATCAATTCTTCGGCCCGAACGACTTGGCATCCGCCGTGCAACAGGTTGAGCCGAGGATGGAGGAGTACGTTCGGTCCGCGCAACGAGCCTCGCTCGACTTCGCGATCAGCGGATCCGGTTCCACGATCGCGATGCACGGCGTCACACCGGAGGCCTTCCATTCGCTGGCCGACAGACATCCGGAGGCGCGTCTCCTGCGCTGCCGGACCCTTTCACGCCGCGAGTATCAGCGTCGCACCAACCCGGCAACGCCGACCGGAGACCTCCGATGAACATCACGCAGGTGAAGGTGTTTCCCGTCAACGAGGAGAAGCTGAAGGCCTACGTCTCGATCGTGCTCGACGAGTGCTTCCTGGTGTCCGACCTGAAGGTGATCCAGGGGCCCAACGGGCTCTTCATCTCGATGCCGTCCAAGCGGAAGAAGAACGGCGAGTTCAAGGACGTCGCCCATCCGCTCAACCGCGAGACGCGCGAGCGCATGGAGAAGCGGATCCTCGAGGAATACGACAAGGTCAAGGCGACGGCGCCGCCCCCCGACGTCCCGCAGCCCGACCAGGGCTCCCAGGCCGCAGGCTGAGGCGCTTCGCTCCCTCCCCCGAACGGGCCCCGTTATTGCACGGAAGGCCCGAGAGACTCTTCCCGGACGGCTGGAATGACCCGGCCGGCCGGCGTCGGGTCGAGGAGGAGTCATGCGTCGACTGGCAGTTCTCTCGATGGCCCTGGCCGTGGTCGCGGCCGCCGCGTTTCTCGCGGGTCCGGCTCGCGCCGACGAAGACAAGATGCCCGATGCCACCCTCACGCTCTCGGAGGGCACGGTCGCCGCGGGAGTCGGCTGGAGCTGGGGACATGGCGAGCTCAACTACAAGGGCCAGACCTACAAGGTGAAGGTCGACGGGCTCTCGGTCGCCGAGGTCGGCATCACCAAGGCGAACGCGACCGGCAACGTCTACAACCTCAAGAGCATCGACGACTTCGACGGCGTGTTCGCCGCCGCCGGCGCCGAGGGCACGGCGGGCAAGGGCGCGGGAGTCTCCTCGCTGCGCAACGGCAAGGGCGTGGTCATCAACCTGAAGAGCGAGACCAAGGGCGCGAACATCAAGGTCGCGGCCGAAGGCTTGAAGCTCAAGATCGAGAGATAAGAACGCGTCTCGCGGCGCCCATCCGGCGGGACGGCCGGAGTCTGGGACGGTCCTCGCGTTGTGAAACCCCGAGGTTTCCGCGAAAATGAGACCGTCCGGCCGGATGGGGCGTCGCCAAATTGGTAAGGCACCGGCCTTTGGAGCCGGCATTTCTAGGTTCGAGTCCTAGCGCCCCAGCCACTACTCCCTCTCAAGATCGGCTTGACAACGGCCGGATATAGTTCTAGGCTTCTAGAACTATGAAGGCGAGCGCCGACGTCGTCGCGATCTGCAAGGCGCTCGGGGACCCGACGCGCCTCAGGATCCTGGAGCTTCTGAAGGCGAAGGGCCGCTCGTGCTGCGACCTGATCGCCCGGAACGAGCCGGGGCTCTGCGCCTGCGACATCGAAGACGCGGTCCGGCTCTCGCCGACCGCGGTCAATCACCACATGGGGATCCTGCGGCGCGCGGGGCTCGTCAACGCGGAGAAACGCGGCCGATGGGTCTACTACGCGCGGAACGAGGCCGCGATCGCCGGAATCACCGACGCGATCGCGAAGGCTGTCTGACGACGAAGAAGGGAGCTCCGATGCCCGCATCCGTTCACGTCTCTCTGAACGTCAACGACCTCGCGAAGTCGGTTGCCTTCTACCGGGCCGTCTTCGGAGAGCCGAAGAAGCTCAAGGCGGACTACGCGAAGTTCGTCGCCGCGGAGCCCGAGCTTCATCTCGCCCTCCAACCCGGCTTGAATGGGGAGGCCTCGGGCTCGCTCTCCCACCTCGGTATCCGAGTCGAATCGGTCGACGACGTGCGCCGCTGGCGGTCGGATCTGAAGGCTCGCGGGGTGGTCTCGGACGAGGAGAAGCGCGAAGCCTGCTGCTACGCCCTGCAAGACAAGTTCTGGCTCACCGACCCCGACGGCAATCGCTGGGAGGTCTACACGGTCCTCGAAGACATCGAGGAGGTCTCTCGGGAAGCCACGACGGCCTGCTGCGCGCGGTAGTTGCAACCCCATCGTCCCGGCCGTGTTGTAGACGCGGGAGGACGCGCATGAGCTATCGCATCACCGGCCTTTCCCCCGAATCCTTCCGCCCGCTCTTCGGGCTCTCCGACGACGAGCTCCGGCGGCGCGGCGCGCGGCGCTACGTGGTCGACAGGAAGGGCGCCTTTCCCGACCGCATCGAGGTCCGCGACGCCGAGCCGGGGGAAACGGTCCTCCTGGTCAACCACACGCACCAGCCGGCGGAGAATCCCTACCGCGCGAGCCACGCGATCTTCGTGCGCGAGGGCGCCGACGCGGCCTACGACGCCATCGACGAGATTCCCGAGGTGATGCGCCGGCGCCTGCTCTCGCTGCGGGCCTTCGACCGCGACGACCTCATGCTGGACGCGGATGTCGTCGACGGCGCGGAGGCGGACCGGCTGATCGAGCGGCTCTTCGCGAATCCTGAGACCGCGTACATCCACGCCCACTACGCGAAGCGGGGGTGCTTCGCGGCGCGCATCGATCGCGTGACCGTCTCCTGAGGACGCGCTCCCGGCAAGGCAATTGCAGCCTTCCGGACCGGGAGGTCTTCATGCGATGGAAGAGGAGTCCCTCACCGGCGCGGGCCGCGCTGTGCGGGTTGGTCGGCGGCGCCGCCGGGACACTCGTGATGGAAGGTTACTGGAAGGCGCTCGGCGCGCTGACGGGATACGACCCGCACAGGAGCCAGAAGAAGAACCCGCCGAGGTCGTCCGATCTCTCGCTCGTCGGCCACCCGATGCACGAGGGAGAGGACTCGACGGAGACCGTGGGGCGCATCGCGTACGAGACCGTCGCCGGGCGGCCGCCGCGCTCCCCGAAGACGCGGAAGGCCCTTTCGCAGACCGTGCACTGGACCTATGGGACCGTGCAGGGCGGACTCTACGGGGCCGCACGCCGGCACGCGCACGCGCCCGACCCGCTCGGGGGCGCCGCGTTCGGGACCGCGCTCTGGGGAATCAGCGTGCTCCTGCTGCCGGTGCTCGGTCTGGGCAAGGGACCCACCGCCTACCCCGCGAGGAAACACGCCGCGGAGTGGGGAGCGCACGTCGTCTACGGGCTGACCGCGGCCGCGGTGGCCCAGGCGCTGGAGCGGCTCGGCTGAGGTCCCTCCGACGGAGTTAGAGGATCTGGACCAGCGCCGACCAGCAACCCGTCCCGGAGGCGGTTGTGACGCAGACCTGGTACTTCCCGCTCGGCGTTCCCGTCGGCACGGTCCCGTTGATCTGGATCTTCGCCGGGTCGCCGCTCGCCAGGATCACGTTGGTCAGAGTGGCCTTGACCACGCTGCCCTGACGGAGGTCGAAGGTCGCCGTCTGATCGAAGCGCGTTCCGATGATGATCAGAACGCCGCCCGCGACCTCCGAGACGGGCTGGATGTCGCTCACCTCGGGCATGGCGCCCTGCGGATTGGTCGTCATGTCGTCGTGGCTGCAGCCGGCGGGGGCGAGAACGACGATCGCGAAGAGGACGAGGAGAATCGAGGTCCTGCGCATGGCGCCTCCCTTCGGATTCTTACAACGTTTTGAAGGATACACCTCGGGCGTTGACAGCGTTGCCGTCGGGACGGACACTCCCATCGGGAGGGCACAATGCTTCTCCTGTTGAGTCTCCTGCTCGGCGGCGCTTCGTATTCCAGCGCGACCGTTGCGATCGCTCCCGCTCCCGGTGCGCCGCCGACGAATCTGATCCGCCTGTCGTCTGCCGAAATCCACCTCGATTCCAACGGCCATGGCCGGATCGCTCAGGGCGCCGACCTGACTTCCGAGACCATGCGCTTCTACAGATCCTCAGGCGGGGATGAGGGCGGTCAGGAGGTCTTCTACTATCCCGTCGAGGACACCCTCGTCTCGACCACGCTCCCCGCAGGGGTTGTCGCTCGTGTGGCCGACGTCTTCGCCAAGCAGACCTCCGAGAGCTGGCAGACCGCGCGAAGGCTCCAGGTTCCGGTCGAAGCGGCCCCGACCGCGGGCCGATTGCGGTTCGTCCTGCAACCCGGGGACTGGGACCTCGCGGTGCTCGTCCCCGGATTCGCGCCCGGGTTCGTGAACGCGGTGCATGCAACGCCCGCGACGCTCGACGTCGGACCGCTCCGGCTCGGCGTGGCCGGCAGGGTGAAGGCGCGGATCCTGGACGCGAGAACCGGCAAGCCGCCGGGCAGCTGGGAGGCTTACGTTGCCAGAAACGGCGCGGATCCGAAGACTGACGAGGCGCGATTCTTCTCACAGCGCCCGATCGCGGCCGGCGGGAGCTCGCTGGACTTCGGAAGCCTCCCGGTCGGCGGCTGGGACCTGAGGGTCGAGTCGCCCGGAAGGAGCAAACCTCGAAAGGCGGTCAACGTCTCCGATCCCGGTGTCTCCGTCGACCTCGGCGACGTCTATCTCACGGACCTCGGAAAGCTGAGAGTGGTTCTCGAGTTCCCCGACGAAGTTCCTCCGGCGACCTTCGAGGTCAAACTGACGTCCTCCGTCGCCGATGCTCGCATCGACCTCGGCTCGCGCACCGTGAGAGCGTCGCCGGAGGCCGCTGCGGAGTTCGCCGATATCGAGCCCGGAGACGTCGACATCGAATGCTCGAGCAAGGAGATGCACATCTGGCGAACCGAGTCCGCGGTCGTCGAGCCGAACCGAACCGCCGAGACGCGAATCGTCATCCATCCCCTCAACATTCACGGCACCGTTCGGCATGGCGATCAGGCCGTCGCCGGAGCGCAAATCTCCTGGCTGTCCGGTCGAAAGTCGGTGGGCGAGCCGCCTCCCGTGACGAGCGACGCGCTGGGTGCGTTCACGCTCAAAGCCTGGGCCGGGGAGGACAGGATCGGCCTCGCCACGCTTCCACCCGGAGAAAAGACGGAGTTCGTCGAGTTCGTGGAGATCGAGCCCGAAAGCACCGACATTCCGCACGATGTCCTCCTTCCGGCGAATGAGATCCGGGGCGTGGTTCGGGACGCCGCGACCGGCGCCACACTGGAAGGCGCCAGCGTCGTGTTCGTGACGGCGCTCGATCAAAAGGAGCCGGACGAGAACGCGGTGAGCTTCATGATTCAGCAGAAGACCGACGCCGACGGCCGCTTCCGGCTGGCCAATCTGACCGAGGCCGCGGTGGATGTCGCCGTCTCCATGCCGGGGTACTCGTCCTCGAAGTTTCCGACGGTCCGTCCGACGGCGGCGGGAGCCGATCTCGACGTGCGCCTCGGAAAGGGAGGCCGGGTCTTCGGCATCGTGACGGACGAGACGGGAGCGCCCCTCCCCGCCGTGATGGTGGGCCTCGACGTAGAGCCACAAGGACAGTTTTTCGCGGAGACTGCCACGACGGCCGGCGACGGCTCCTACGAGTTCCGCGGCGTTTCCTCGGGGAGCCACGTGCTGGGTCTGATTCGTTGCGCGAGCACGATCGTATGGCGGCCCTTCGTCGTCGATCCCGATTCGGGAGACGAGTCAGGCGACCAGCGGCAGGACGTCCAGCTCGGGCGCGAGGGTGCGCCGCTCACGGTCCGTTTCGTGAAGGCCGACGGAACTCCCGCCGAGAAGAAGATGCTTCGCTGGGCCATCGACGGTGTGGGCCTGCCGGCGCAGAGCTGGTACGAAGTCGTCCGAACCTGCGGCTACGCGGAGCCCGCCGAAACCGACCGGCTCGTGCTTCGCGGTTTCCCGCCCGGCTCGATCACCGCTCTTTCCTTCTACAGCCAGAAGTCGTTCGGAACCTTCGTGAACGACGGCTCGCAGGCGGAGTGGATCATTCGTCTCCCTGCCGCGGAGGAGAAGCGCGGCGAGAGGGTTGCCCAGGGGATTCCTTCGCCTTCCGACTAAAGGGCCTCGCGTTTTGGTTAGAATGCCTCTCGCTTGAGCTCGCACGCCTTCAACTACGGCGACCTGAAAATCTTCTCGGGTCGCGCCCACCCCGCCCTCGCGCAGGAGATCTGCACCTACCTGGGGATCCCGCTGGGCGAGCTGACGCTCTACAACTTCTCGGACGGCGAGGACTACGCCCAGATCGACGAGAACGTCCGCGGCGCGGACGTGTTCCTGATCCAGCCGACGTGCTCGCCGGTCAACGACCACGTCATGGAGCTCCTGATCCTGCTCGACGCGTTCCGGCGCTCGTCGGCGTCGCGCCTGACCGCGGTCATGCCGTACTTCGGCTACGCGCGCCAGGACAAGAAGGACAAGCCCCGCGTTCCCATCGCGGCCAAGCTGATGGCGGATCTCCTGACCGCCTCGGGCGCCGATCGCATCCTCACCATGGACCTCCACACGGCGCAGATCCAGGGCTTCTTCAACATCCCGGTGGACCACCTCTTCGCGGCGCCCGTGATCCTCGACGCCATCCGCAAGATGGAGCTCGACGACCTCGTCATCGTCTCGCCGGACGTGGGGGGCCTCACGCGCGCCCGCGCGATCGCCAAGCGGCTGGACGCCTCCCTGGCGGTCATCGACAAGCGGCGGACCGGGAAGAACGAGACCGAGATCCTGAACGTCGTCGGCGAGGTCGAGGGGAAGGACGTCCTGATCCTGGACGACATCATCGACACGGCCGGGACCCTGTGCCAGGCCGAGGCCGCCCTGCGCACCCAGGGCGCCCGGCGGACCTACGCGGCCGCCGTGCACGGGGTCTTCTCGGGACCCGCCCTGGAGCGGATCAACGCCTCCGGGCTCGAGCGACTGCTGGTCACGAACACCATCCCGGTGGAGGCGGCCATGGCCCGCTGCCCCCAGATCAAGGCCCTGTCGGTCGCCCCCCTCCTGGGGGAGGCCATCCAGCGGATCCACGACGGGGCTTCCGTTTCTTCGCTTTTTGTGTAGAATCCGCGTCTTTGCGCGGGGTTCCCCGCGCGGGGATAAGAGTCCGTCATGAAGACCATCGAGCTCAACGTCGAGAAACGCTCGACGACCGGAAAGAACGAGGCCCGGCGCAGCCGGGCGGCCGACCGCATCCCGGGCGTCGTGTACGGCGCCGGGAAGCCCAACGTGTCCATCTCCGTGGGCCGCAAGGAGCTCGCGGACGTGTTCCGCGAGGGCGCCGGCGAGAACGCCATCTTCCTGCTGAAGCTGGGGGGGTCGGACCAGAGCCGGCACGCCATGATCCGCGAGCTGCAGCGGCACCCGGTGTCGCGCAAGCCCGTGCACATCGACTTCGTGCGCGTCCTCATGGACGTGAAGGTCACGGTCAACGTGCCGATCGAGATCGTCGGCGTGGCCAAGGGCGTCAAGACCGACCAGGGCATCCTGGACGTCGTGACGCGCGAGATCGAGATCGAGTGCCTCCCGGCCGACATCCCCGCGCACATCGCGGTGGACGTCACGGAGCTGGCCATCGGCGACGCGATCCGCGTCTCCGAGCTGCCGGCCGTCGCGGGCGTCACGGTCGTCGACAACCCGGAGAAGGTCGTCGTCCACGTCACGCACCCGATGCGCGAGGAGGAAGCCGCTCCGGCAGCCGCCGAGGGCGCCGCCGCCGAGCCGACCGAGCCCGAGGTCCTGAAGAAGGGCAAGGCCGTGACGGAAGAGGAGGGTGCCGAGGAGGCGGCTCCGGCGAAGAAGGAGAAGGAAAAGGAGAAGTAGCCTCTGCACGCGATCGTCGGCCTCGGGAATCCGGGGGACGACTACGCGGACACGCGGCACAACGCCGGGTTCCGGGTCGTCGAGGCGCTCGCGTCCGAGGAGAGCATTCGGATCCGCTCCCGCGAGTGCTCCTCGCGGGTCGGTCGGGGCAGGGTGGGACAGGCGCCGGTTCTGCTCGCACTGCCGCAGACGTACATGAACGCCTCCGGTGAGGCCGTTCGCGCTCTTTGTCAGAAACATGGCGTCGAACCTTCGGAGCTCTGTGTCGTCGTCGACGACATCGACCTCCCGCTCGGGACCCTGCGCATGCGCGCGAGGGGCTCGGCGGGCGGTCAGAAGGGGCTCAAGTCGGTCATCGGCCACCTCGCGACCACGGATTTCCCGCGCCTGCGGGTGGGAATCCGCGGCGAGCGGTACTCGCGCGAGCGCGAGCTCGGGGACTACGTCCTCGAGCCGTTCGCGAAGGCCGAGCGCGAGCAATTCGAAGAGAGCGTGGGGCGCGCGGTGGAGGCCCTCCGACTCTGGCTGACGCACGGTATCGAGGCCGCGATGCGGCGCTCGAACGTTAAACCTTCCTCTCCGGACCGCCTCGATCCGGATTGATATCCATGAGGAGGACATCATGAGGCTGTACGACATCGTCGTCCTGGTCACCCCGGACCTGAGCGACGAAGACGCGAGCAAGCTCGCGGGCGAATACAAGAAGATCCTGACCGACGGCGGGGCCACCGTGGTCAAGGAGGAGCCGTGGGGCCGGCGCCGTCTGGCGTTCCCCATCGGCCGCAAGCGCGAGGCGCACTACGTCTACTGGCAGGTGGACGCGTCGCCCGCCGCGGTGGCCGAGGCCGAGCGGCGCATGGGTCTCTCCGACCAGGTCCTCCGGCACCTGGCGGTCCGCGTCGACGAGGAGCTGAAGCGGGCCGGCAAGATGGCGGAGCGGCTCAAGGCGAAGGCGGCCAAGCGTCCGCCCCGGCCTCCCGCGCCTCCGGCCGAGGCGGCCACGCCGAGCGCCGGTGAGCCCGGCGTCCATCAGGGCGCCGAAAGGAGCGCCGAGTCATGAGAATGGGACCGGGAGGCGGCGGTCGCTCCGGCGGCCGCGACGCGAAGGGCCGCGACGGCAAGGGCGGACCGCGCAAGAAGTTCTTCGTCCGGCGGCGCAAGGTCTGCAAGTTCTGCGCGGAGAAGCTCGAGTACATCGACTGGAAGGACGTCAAGCTGCTCCAGGGCTTCATCCCGGAGCGGGGCAAGATCCTGCCGCGGCGCATCTCGGGCACGTGCGCGCTGCACCAGCGCAAGCTGCAGACGGCGATCAAGCGCGCGCGCTCGATCGCGCTGCTGCCGTACGCGACGGATTAGCGCGCCGGCTCTTCGGTCGCCCGCGACAAGACGAAACTCATGGAGAGCGTGGAGCCTTCGCCGCTGCAACACGCGTCGGGCCGCTTCGAGATTCCCCTCGCGGCGCTCACGGCCGCGGCGTGCTTCTCGGCGATCTTCCTGATCCCGCTCGTCGGCGGCTTCGGCGTCGCGTTCGCGGGAGTGCCCACCGTGCGCCTGGCGCACCGCCGCGGCTTCGTCGCGGGCGCGCTCGCGTGCGTGCTCGCGTCGGCCGTCGTGCTGGGCGTCGCCTGGGCGATCGGCGATCTCGCGGAGGCGGCGGCGATGGGGCTCGTCGCCGGTGCCGTCACGCTGCTGCCGACCGCGGGAGTGGGCTTCCTCCGCGCCGGCGCGGAGCCCTCGCGCTGCTACCTGGGGGTCGTCCTCGCCGGCAGCGCGGTCCTCGCGGCGCTCTTCGCGTCCGCGGCGGTCGGACCCGGCCCCTCGCTGTCGGCGGAGGCCGTCGCGTCCTTCGAGCGGATGACGCCGACCGTGGTCGACTCCTACTCGAAGAGCGGCGCCGACGCGGCGACCGTGGCGAGCGTGCGCGCGATGCTCGCCGGCGCGAAGGAGCTGGCGAGCCGCTATCTGGGGGGCGTCTTCGGCACGCTCTGGGTCCTGGCCGCGGCGATCGCGTTCTACGGGGGATCCGCGAGCGCGCGCCCGGGGAGCACGGCGGACGCGGTGCGGTTCAGCGACCTGCGCGTGCCGCCCGTGGCGGCGGGACTCTTCGTGGCGAGCGGAGCGGCGTTCGCCGTGGCCTCTGGGGAGCTTCGGCGGGCCGCCGGCAACCTGCTCCTGCCGCTGCTGGCCTTGTATTTCGTGGCGGGCCTCTCTATCATCTGCCACTTCCTCCGGAGATGGGTCCGGGCCCGGTTCCTCCGGGCGGGTCTGTACGTCCTGGCTGGCTACTTCCCGATCAACGTCGCGGTGGCGTTGTTGGGCCTGTTCGATTGGTACGTCGATTTTCGCCGGCGCGGCGAGGATGCGTCCGGCGAGACGAAGGGGTAATCGGAGAAACCATGAAAGTCATTCTGGCCGACGACGTCCGCGGGCTGGGTCACCGCGGCGAGACCGTCAACGTCAAGCCCGGCTATGCCCGCAACTTCCTGTTCCCGCAGGGCGCGGCCTACGAGGCGACCGACGCCAACCTCCGGCGCCTGTCCGAAGAGAAGAAGAAATACGACCAGAAGATGCTCCACGAGAAGGGCGTGTCCGAGGAGGCCGCGAAGAAGATCGAGGGCATGACGCTCGTCGTGACCAAGAAGGCCGGCGAGGGGGATCAGCTGTACGGGTCCGTCACGTCCTCGGACATCGCCGACGCGCTCTCGGCGCGGGGCGTCGAGGTCGACCGCCGGCGCGTCGAGCTGGCCGAGCCCATCCGCCGCATCGGGTCGCACACAGTCCACGTCCGCCTGCACCGCGACGTCGTCGCGACGGTGACCGTGGACGTGCAGGCCTCGAACCCGACCAGCTCTCCCGCAGCGTAGCCGCCGCCCGCTATCGCGACGGCCGGGGAGGCGTCGGGGCGGGACCGGGAGGCGCCGGCGATTCGTCGTTCTCGCCCTCGCCCTTCTTCGGCACGTAGAAGGGCTGCTGCAGCGACCACGGGAGCTTCGAAATCTCCTGCGAGCGCGCGCTCCACTCCTCGGTGGGCTGCGAGCCGCTCACGAACGCCTCCAGCACGGGGATCGGGCTGTCCACCGTGGCCTTCAGACCCGTGTCGTAGTCGATCGGGGTGAAGACGATGTTCGGCGGCACCTCGAAGTCCTCCTGCGGGTCGATCCGCGAGTGGTCCTTCATCTGCTGGAGGATGCGGATCCAGATCGGCAGGGCGGTGCGCGCGCCGTCGAAGCCCTTCCCGATGGCCTGCGTCTTCTGGTCGTTGCCGACCCAGACGCCGATCGTGTAGCGCGGCGTCATCCCGACGAACCACGCGTCGGTGAAGTCGTTCGTCGTCCCGGTCTTGCCGGCGATGTGGAGCTTCAGGCCCGAGCGCTCGACGGCGGGCCCGGCCGTCCCGCGCTGCGTGACCCCCCGGAGAATCGAGAGAAGCTGGTAGGAGGTCTGCGGGCTCTCGACCTCGCGCGGGTCGGGATGCGCCTGCTCGAGCACGTCGCCGTTGCTGTCGGTGATGCGCTCGACGAAGTACGGCGAGAACGCGACGCCCTGGTTCGCGAAGACCGAGTACGACGACACGAGCTCGACGAGGCTGACCTCGAACGCGCCGAGCGCGAGGGAGGGATAGGGGTGCAGCTCCTGGCGCACGCCCAGGCGGTGCGCCGTGTCGATCACGTTCGAGAGTCCGACCATCCGCGCGACGCGCACGGCGGGGATGTTGTAGGAGTGCTCGAGCGCCTTGCGGAACGTCACGATGCCGTGGAACTTCCCGTCGTAGTTCATCGGCCGGTACGGCGGCTGGCGCGGGTCGATCACGATGGACAGCGGCCCGTCGAAGACGGTGTCGGCTCCCGTGTAGCCCTGCTCGAGCGCGGTCAGGTACACGAAAGGCTTGAACGCCGAGCCGGCCTGGCGCACCGCCTGCGTCGCGCGGTTGAACTTGGACTGCGACCAGTCGGAGCCGCCCACCATCGCGCGGATCGCGCCGCTCGAGTTCTCCATGATGAGAACGGCGCCCTCCTCGCGCGGCTCCTGGTCGAGCGCGAGCGAGAGGCTGCCGTCCTTGCCCTTCTGGACGGTGACGGTGATCAGGTCGCCGGCGTGCAGGATCTTGCTGGCGGCGGTCGCGCCCGTCCACGCCACCGTGGCGTTGGGGAGGAACCACGACTGCCCGCCGATCCGGACCTCCGCGCCGGACGCCGTCAGGCTCTTGACCACGCCGCGCAGCGAGACGCCGTCCGCGATCTTGACGCCCTCCCAGCTCGGGTCCACGTACGCGTCGAGCGAGCGGTAACCCTCGGCCGTCAGGTTGCGCGGCTTGTGGAAGCCGTGCTTCCGCGAGATCGCGCGCAGTCCCCACCCGAGCGCCTCCTCCGACCACGCCTGGATCTCGGGGTCGAGCGTCGACTCGACCTTCAGGCCCCGGCGGTAGAGGTCCTTCTCGCCGTAAGTGCGCTCGAGGTACTGGCGGATCTCCTCGCAGTAGTACGGGCCGATGATCGACTCCGGCAGGAACGGCGACTTCGGCAGCGGCTCGGCGTCCGCCGCCGCGCGCTCGGCCTCCGTGATGTAGCCCGCGGCGTGCATGCGCCGCAGGGCGGTCGACCGGCGCGCCCGGGCCTGCGCGGGATTGCGGAACGGCGACTGGTCCTCGGGCCGCTGCACGATCCCGGCGAGCAGCGCGGCCTCGGCCAGCGTGACGGCCGAGACGCTCTTGCCGAAGTAGTACCGGCAGGCCGCCTCGACGCCGTAGTTGCCGTGGCCCAGGTAGATCTCGTTGGCGTACATCGTCAGGATCTGGTCCTTGGAGTACCGCCGCTCGATCTCGAACGCGACCAGGGCCTCGTTGATCTTGCGCGAGAGGGTCTTGTTGGGGGAGAGGAAGATCGCGCGCGCGAGCTGCTGCGTGAGCGTCGATCCGCCCTGCGCGTAGCCGCCCGCCTGCACGTTCGTCACCAGGGCGGAGAAGGTCCGCGGCAGGTCGACGCCGCCGTGGCGGTAGAAGTTCTTGTCCTCGGTCGCCACGATGGCGTTGCGGACCACGGCCGGGATCGCCGAGCGCGACACGAGGATCCGGCGCTCGATGGCATAGCGCGCGATGGTCGAGCCGTCCCGGGCCACGATCTCGGTGATGATGTCCGGCCGGTAGGTGGCGAGCTGGGAGACGCGCGGCACGCGTACGAACTCGGTGGCGTAGCCGCCCGCGACGGCGCCGAGCAGCGCGACCACGGGCAGGGGAAGGATCGCCACCACGGCACGCCCCAGGAACCGCACCCTCGGATTGTGAGGCATGCGCCGTCGTTATGCTATAAGCGAGAGCCCCGTGAGTCCCCGTCCCGGCTCGAAGGAGAAACCGCCGGCGTCCTCCGAGTCCTTCGCCAAGCCCGCCTCCTACCTCGACGCCCAGGCGCGCGCCGGCGGCCGGTTCCGGCTGGTCACCGACTTCGCGCCGCAGGGAGACCAGGCGCAGGCGATCGACCGGCTCGTGGCCGGGCTGAACGACGGCCGCACCGACCAGGTCCTGCTCGGCGTGACCGGCTCCGGGAAGACCTTCACGGTCGCGAAGACCATCGAGGCGGTCAACCGCCCGACCCTCGTCCTCTCCCACAACAAGACGCTCGCCGCGCAGCTCTACCAGGAGTTCCGGAGCTTCTTCCCGGAGAACTCCGTCGAGTACTTCGTGTCGTACTACGACTACTACCAGCCCGAGGCGTACGTGCCGCAGACCGACACGTACATCGAGAAGGACGCCACCCGCAACGAGGAGATCGACAAGCTCCGGCTGGCGGCGAGCAAGGCGCTCTTCGAGCGGCGCGACGTCATCGTGGTCTCCTCCGTCTCGTGCATCTACGGCCTCGGCGCGCCGGAGACCTACTACGACATGCTCGCCTACCTCGAGGTCGGCGACGCGCAGGGCATGCCCGCGCTGCTCGCGCGCCTGGTCGAGATGCAGTACGAGCGGACCTCGCTGGACGTGACGCGCGGCACGTTTCGCGTGCGCGGCGACGTCCTGGAGATCCAGCCGGCGTACGAGGACACCGCGGTCCGCGTGGAGTTCTTCGGCGACGAGATCGAGAGGATCACGCGGACGGACCCCCTGCGCGGGACGCCGCTCCAGCGCCTGGACCGGCTCGCGCTGTATCCCCGCACGTTCTACGCGACGCCGCGCGAGACGATGGAGCGCGCGATCGGCTCGATCCGCCTGGAGCTCGACGCGCGGATGGCGGAGCTCTCCGCGGCCGGGCGGCTGCTCGAGGCGCAGCGCCTCCACCAGCGCACGATGTTCGACCTCGAGATGATGAAGGAGCTGGGCTTCTGCAACGGCATCGAGAACTACTCGCGGCACCTCTCGGGCCGGGGGCCGGGCG
The DNA here is from genome assembly GCA_036406835.1 of Thermoanaerobaculia bacterium. Taxonomy (GTDB): domain Bacteria; phylum Acidobacteriota; class Thermoanaerobaculia; order UBA5066; family Gp7-AA6; genus DAHUXD01. Next base: position 70,534 of record DASXAG010000092.1, on the reverse strand, counting down.
AGCCGCCGCCGACGCTGCTCGACTACTTCCCGAAGGACTTCCTCCTCGTGGTCGACGAGTCCCACGTGACGCTGCCGCAGGTCCGCGGGATGTTCCACGGCGACCGATCGCGCAAGCAGGTCCTGGTCGACTACGGCTTCCGGCTGCCGTCCGCGCTGGACAACCGGCCGCTCACGTACGACGAGTTCCGCCTGCGGCTCAACCAGGTCATCAACGTGTCGGCGACGCCGGGGCCCGAGGAGCTCGAGCGCGCCGGCGGCGAGATCGTCGAGCAGGTCATCCGGCCGACCGGCTTGCTCGACCCGGAGATCGCGGTGCGTCCCGTGAAGGGCCAGGTCGACGACCTCCTCGCGGTCGTGCGCGAGGCGGCCGCCGCGGGGGAGCGCGTCCTCGTCACGACGCTGACCAAGCGCATGGCCGAGGAGCTGACCAACTACTTCTCCGAGGTCGGCGTGCGGTGCCGCTACCTCCACTCCGACATCGAGACGCTGGACCGGGTCGCGATCCTCTCGGACTTCCGGCGGGGCACGTTCGACTCCCTGATCGGCATCAACCTGCTTCGCGAGGGCCTCGACCTGCCCGAGGTCGCGGTGGTCGCGATCCTCGACGCGGACAAGGAGGGTTTCCTCCGCAGCGAGACCTCGCTCATCCAGACCGCCGGCCGCGCCGCGCGAAACCTTCGCGGGCGGGTCATCTTCTACGCGGACGCGATGACCGACTCCATGAAGCGCGCGATCGACGAGACGGCGCGGCGGCGGAGCATCCAGGAGGCGTACAACCTCGAGCACAACGTCGTGCCCGCGTCGATCATCAAGGAGATCGGCTCGCCGCTCGTGCGGATGGCGAACCTCGACTACTACGACGTCCCGACCCGGACGTCGAAGGCGGACCTCCCGGACGCCGAGTCCCTGAGGCGGCGCATCGCGGACCTCGAGAAGAAGATGCGGGCCGCCGCCAAGGAGCTGGACTTCGAGAGCGCGGCGGCGATCCGCGACGAGATCCGGGGGCTGAGGGAGATGGAGATCTTCCGGAGCTAGGCTGCCCCGGCGACGCCGGCGGCTACGACTTCTTGTTGGCCGCCGGAGTCGGCTGAGGCGTCGGCGCCGCGGCCGGCGCCGTCTGCGCCGCGGGCTGGGGAGCCGGCGCCTTCTCCGTTCTCGGCATCGCGAATCCCGGGTTCCGTTTGACGAAGATGCGCGCGGCGCGATCCGACGGGTCTTCCGCGATCTCGCGGGTGACGATCTCGGGCTTGAACCCCTCCGCGGGATTCAGCTGCATGCCGATGAGGGCGTTCCCCCCGGAGGGCCGTCCGTTCGGGGAGAGCGCGGCGGCGTCCGCCGGGCGAAGGCCGGTCGGGATGTTGCAGGGAATGGCCGAGCCGCACTGCGAGATCGGGACCAGCTGCGCGCGAGCCTCGGCGCCGGCCATGAGGAGGGCCCCGACGAAAACGGCGGCCAGCAGCGCCACCTTGCGCCTCATACCCGCTATAACAAGTGACAGGCCCTGGCAAATCCCGCGAGAACGAGGAGCAGCGCGGCGGAGGCGGCGGCCCAGACGGCCGTCCGAGACTTGGCGGCCAGCGGCCGCTGCCGTGTATAGAACCCGGTCTGCCAACGCTCGAGCTCGCGACCGCACTTCGGACACACCGGCGTTCCAGGCTCCACCGGGGTGTAGCAGTACGGACATTCGTACATGGGCACGACACGATCATATCGAACCGCCGCCGTGAGACTCTTGCTAAACTGCGATCGTGGTGGAGCGTCGGGCGCCGGAGAATCTCCCCGATTCCCCGGGCGTCTATCTCTTTCGGGGTGAGAAGGGAAAGCTCCTCTACGTCGGCAAGGCGAGGTCCCTCAGGAAGCGGATCGCCACCTACTTCGGCACCGGCGAAGACACCAAGACCGGGGCGTTGCTGCGTCACTTCAGGGACATCGAGACGATCGTCACCAACACGGAGCTGGAGGCCCTGCTCCTCGAGAACACTCTCATCAAGAAGCACCGGCCCCGCTACAACGTCTGTCTGCGGGACGACAAGACCTACCCCTACGTCAAGATCACGACCGGCGAGCCCTGGCCGCGGGCCCTGATCACGCGCCGCGTCCTCGAGGACGGGCACTCGTACTTCGGCCCGTTCTGGGGAGGCCTCGCGCGCCGGATCATGCGCATGATCACGCGGCACTTCCAGATCCGCACCTGCACCCTCGAGATCGACGGGAACCTGCCCCGGCCCTGCCTCTACTACGATCTCCACGCCTGCCTGGGGCCCTGCGTCGCGGGCCTGACCACCAAGGAGGCCTACGACGCCGCCGTGGCCGACGTCGTCCTCTTCCTCGAGGGCCGGAACCAGGAGCTGCAGGGAAGCCTCGAGCGCAAGATGCTGGCCGCCTCGGACGCGCAGGACTTCGAGATGGCCGCCGCCTACCGCGACGCGCTCCGCACCGTCCGGGACGTCGCCGAGCGCCAGGTCGTCCAGTCCATGAAGGGCGAGAACGTCGACGTCTTCGGCTTCTTCGAGTCCGGCCAGGACGTCGCCGTCGTGGTCCTCGTCGTGCGCGGGGGAGCGGTCCAGGACCGCCGCGACTTCTTCTTCGAGAAGTCCCTGGAGCTCGACGCCGCCCGGTTCCTGGAGGCGTTTCTTCCGCAGTTCTACGACGCGAACCCCTTCCTGCCCTCCGAGATCCACCTGCCCGTCGCGGTGTCGGACCCGAAGCTGCTCGAGGAGTTCCTCGCCGCGCGGCGGGGCGCGAAGGTCTCGGTCCGGGTCCCGCAGCGCGGGCCCGCGGCCGAGCGCGTGCGGCTGGCGGAGCGCAACGCGCGGGAGCGTCACCGCGTCCGCTTCCGCCGCACCGGCGGCGACGAGGCCCTCGCGGTCGAGCGGCTGTCCCGCGCGATCGGCCTCGCGATTCCGCCGCACCGCATCGAGGCGTTCGACATCTCGCACCTCCAGGGCACCGACAGCGTCGCGTCGATGGTGGTCTTCGAGGACGGGAAGCCCAGGAAGTCCGACTACCGGCTCTTCAACATCGCGTCGCAGGAGCTGCTGGCGCCGGACGATTTCAAGAGCATGGCGGAGGTCGTCGAGCGGCGGTATCGGAGGGTCCAGGAGAAGGACGGGCCGTGGCCGGACCTCGTCCTGGTGGACGGCGGTCGCGGACAGCTGCAGGCGGCCCTGACCGCCCTCGACCGGCTCGGGATCGAGCTGCCGATCGTCGGCCTCGCGAAGCGCGAGGAGGAGATCTGGGTGCCCGACCGGCCGGAGCCGATCCGCCTGTCGCGGAAGGACACCGCGCTGCAGTGGATCCAGCGCGTGCGCGACGAGGCCCACCGCTTCGCGATCACCCGGCACCGCGCGCGGCGCGGGAAGCGGATGCGGCAGACCGGGCTGACCGAGATCCCCGGCGTCGGCCCGGTTCGCTCGCGCCTGCTGCTGCGGCGGTTCGGTTCGATCGCGGGGCTGCGCCGGGCGGATCCGCGCGAGATCGAGACGGCCGTGGGTCCGAGCACCGCGCGCGCGGTCGCCGCGTACCTCGGCGGGCCGGGAGCGCATCCGTGAAGACGGCCTTCGCCGAGGAAGGCGACATCCGCTCCGTCGACATCCTGGCCGCGCTCGTCGCGCTCTGGCGCGAGGGCGCGAGCGGCGCGCTCCACTTCTCGCGCTCCGGAGCCACCGCCGGGTTCCAGCTGTCCGCGGGCGAGCTGACGTCGGTCACCTCCTCCGAGTCGCGGTACGAGACCGCCGCGATCCTCCTGCGCGCCGGCAAGCTCGAGGCCGCGACGCTGGAGCGCCTCGTGACGCCGCCGGACACCGACCGCGCGCTCTCGGCCCTCCACGCCGGGATCCTGACCAAGCGCGAGTGGCGCTGGGGCGAGAAGATCCGCGCCGTCGAGGTGCTGTCGGATCTCCTCACCTGGATCGAGGGCGACTACGTCTTCGACCGCGGCGCCCATGCGGAGGCGGGGGAGTTCCGCCTGACGGTCCCGCGCCTCATCCTGGAGCTCTTCCTGCGTTCGCGCGACCGCGGCCTCGTCCTGCACTACCTGGGCGGCGCGGACGTGCCGCTCGCGCGCGCGGCGCATTTCGAGTCGGAGTTCGCGGCTTTCGGACTGACCGCCGACGCCGAGGCGGTGGTGCGTCTCATCGACGGCAAGGCGACCGCGGCCCACATCGCGAGCGAGGGACCCGCGGAGCCCTTCGCCGTGGAGAAACTCCTCGCGGCGCTCGTCACGCTGGGCCTCGTGCATCCGGAGTTCGCCGCCCCCGAGGGGGGCGCCCCGGTCCCCGGACCCCCGAAGCCCGAGGCGCCGGAAGAGACGCCCGAGTTGCCGGAGGCCGCGTTCGAGGCGGCGGGCGCCCCCGGGATCGACGAGAAGGACGAGGAGCCGCTCGGAGCGGAAGAGGAACCCGCCGCGGCGGAAGAAGCCGAGGCCTCGGCCCCCTACAGCGAGCTCGACGTTCCCGCCCCGCCTCCCTCCGCGGAGGAGGAGGCCGAGCCGCGATTCGACGAGGGGTCCGACGAAGAGCTCGGTGAGGACCTGCGCGAGACCGAAGAGGCCGCGGCGGAAGCCGGTCAACCCGCGGTCGGCGACTACGAGATGGTCGAGCCGCCGGAATTTCCCGAGCCTCCCCGCTCGATCGCCGCGGAGCGCACCGAGGCGCACCTCGAGTACGAGAGCCTGCACGAGCGCGCTCCCGCGGAGACGGCCGCGGAACCGGACCTCCCGGAGACACGACCGATCGAGGCGGAGCCGAGGCGGCTCCCGCTCGACTTCGCGACCGGCGTCGGATCCTCCGAAAGGCCCCGGCCACGCTCGGGGGGACGCTGGCTCTGGCTCCTCGTGCTCCTCGCCGCGGGCGTGGGCGGCGTGATCCTGCTCCGCGGGCGCGGCGCGGCGCCACACCGGGCGGCGCTGGCCGAGACGCCGACGCCCGCGCCCGTCCCCACGGGCGAGGCGGCCGTCCTTTCCCCGATGACTTCTCCCGTCGCGTCCGTTCCGACGGAGGCGCCGCCGGCCGCTCCCGCGATCGCTGCCGCGCCCTCGAGACCCGCGGCTCGCGGAGCGGCGGGAACCGCAGTGGCCGCCACGACGATCGTCGCGCCCGTGAGAGTCCCCACGGCCGCCGCGCCGCCCATGACGAAGGTTCCCGCACCTCCGACGTCGAAGCCCGCGACTCCGAGAGCGGCTCCGACCGCGGCTCCCCAGCGCGCCACGGCGCCGGCCGCCGCTCCGGAGCCGCCGGGCACGACGCGCCAGTCCTGGCTCGACCGCGCCGCCCGCGATCGGCAGAAGGCGAACGCCGATCGCCGCAACCACTTCACGATCCAGGCCGAGCTCGCCTGCGAGACCCAGACGCTGGTCGACGCGTGGAAGTACGACCGTCCCGCGGGCTCGCTCTGGGTTCTCACGACGCCCTACGGCGGCAAGACGTGCTTCCGCGTTCTGTGGGGCCGCTATCCGAGCAAGGAGGCGGCCCGCCGCGCCCTCGCCGGCGTCCCGTCGTTCTTCTCGTCCAACCACAACAAACCCGTCGTCACCGCGATCCGTTAAACCCGCTGAGGGGCGTTTCTGCTACCCTTACCGGAACAGCCTGGATAAACGAGCATGGCCAGTTCACCCACAGCCGTCGGGTTCCGGGGTTCCCTCACCGAGACGCCCCTCCCTCAGGTCCTCCGCCGGATCTTCCTGGAGGGCCTGAAGGGGACGCTGTCGCTCGTCCACGGCGACGAGACCCGGCACCTCTTCTTCGAGAAGGGCGAGCTGCGGACCGCGACCTCCTCGCGCGAGGGCCAGCGGATCGGCGCCTTCCTGAAGCGCCGGGGCTGGATCACCGACACGGACCTGAACTGGGCGCTCGACACGATCGCGAAGCAGGGTCGTGCGCGGCTCGGGAAGATCCTCGTCGACCGGGGGCTCGTCTCGCGAACGGTCCTCGACGCGGAGATGCGGCGGCTGGTCGAGGAGATCGTCTTCTCGACGTTCGCGTGGGACACGGGGGAGTACCGGTTCCAGGCCTCCTCCGGGGTCCTCGATCCCGACGTCGCGCTGACGCTTTCGACGGCGGCGATCATCGTCGAGGGGATCCGGCGCCTGCCCGAGAACGACGCCTTCCGCGAGCGGATGGGCGACGGCCACCGCGTGCCGATCCTCGCGACCGATCCCATGTCCCGCTACCAGTACCTGCCGCTGACGCCGCAGGAGGCCTACCTGCTCTCCCGGATCGACGGCATCCTCGACGTGGATTCGCTGCTGAAGATCGCGGGTGCGTCTCGCCTCGCGACCGCCAAGATCCTCTATGCGCTCGTGTCGTGCGGGATCGTCGAGTGGAAGCAGGAGGGCGCCGAGCGCCCGGTCAGCGGCCGCGGCGGATTCCACGGGCTCAACGTCGAGGTCGCGGCGGCGCCGACCGACCGCTCGCCGGGCCACGCCGAGCTCGTCAAGAACACCTACCGGCGCATCGACTGGCTGTCGCACTACGAGCTGCTGGGCGTGCCGCGCGACGCGCCGCCGGAGCGGGTCTCCGAGGCCTACTTCGAGCGCAGCCGCCTGTTCCACCCGGACCTGCGCCACCGCGACGACCTGGCCAAGTTCGAGAAGGAGCTGTCGGCGGTCTTCGAGCGGATGAAGACGGCCTACGAGACCCTGTCCGACGCGGAGAAGCGCGCGGTCTACGACCACGGCCTCGATGCGGCGCCGGCCTCGATCCTCGCGCCCGAGAGCGCGGTGGATCCCGAGATGCGGAAGAAGCAGGCCGCCCAGAATTTCCGCCGGGCGCGGCAGCTCATCGAGGAGAAGGACTACCACCCGGCGGTCGAGATGCTGCGCGAGGCGGTGCGCTTCGTGCCGGACAACGCCGAGTTCCGCTACGTGCTCTCCCAGGTCGAGATGAAGAACCCGAACTGGATCGACCAGGGCCTCAACAACCTCAAGGAAGCGGCGCGACTCGACAGCCGGCGCGTCGGGCTGTCGGTCGAGGCCGCGCGGGCCCTCCTCGACCACCGCCGGCCGCACGAGGCGGAGCCCTTCGCGCGCCGCGCGGTCTCGCTCGATCCCTCGCCCGAAAACGAGCTGCTCCTCCAGGAGGTCCTGGACGTCGTCGCCGCGGCGCCGTCGCGGCCCTCCGATCACGTCCTCGAGCCGAAGCCGGAGACCGGCGAGCCCGAGTCGGCCCCGGCGCCCCAGCAGCCCTCGGGACTCCTCTCGCGCTTTCTCCGGCGCCGCGGTTGACCGGGATCCTGGCGGGCCTCGGGCTCGCCGCCGCCGCGGGCCTGAACGCCTGGCTGATCCTGCTCCTCTTCAACGGGCTCTACCTGCTCCTTCCGCTCGAGTTCCCGGGTGGCCCCGCGGCGTGGCTGTCGAGCCACGGCGTGCTCACCGCCGCCGTCGTGCTGTTCCTCCTCGAATTCGTGGCCGACAAGATCCCCGTCGTGGATCACCTCTGGAATCTCCTCCAGACGCTCGTGCGCCCGGTGGTCGGCGCGCTCCTCGTCCTGAGCTGCGCTCCCGAGGGCAGCGGCCTCGCCCGGATCGGGCTCGCGCTCGCGGGCGCCGCGGCGACCCTCGCCGCGCACTTCGCGAAGTCGACGACGCGCCTGACCTCCACCGCGGCGACGAAGGGGTTCGCCCAGATCGCGCTCTCGCTCGCCGAGGACGTCGTGGCGCTCGCGCTCGGCGCGCTGATGTTCTTCGTGCCGTGGTTCACGTGGGTCTTTCTGGGGAGTCTCCTGTTGCTCCTGATCCTCGACCGGCGCCGTGTCTTCCACGCGCTGTCGGTTCTCTTCTTCCGGCTCAAGCATCCGCGGAGACTGCTGAAGGAGCTGGCCGCGAGCCGTGAGTCGTGAGCAGCCGTGAGCCGAACCTAAGGTGCCGTACCTCCTCGACGGCAACAATCTGATCGGTCTCGTCCGCCGCACGGCGCGCCCGTCGGCCGAAGACCGCGCCTCGCTGATCGCCGAGCTGTCGGACAGATTGCGGCGGACGAAGGCCCGCGCCACGGTGTTCTTCGACGGACCGGCCGGGGAAAGAAGCAGCGCCCTCGGACCGCTGAGCGTCCGGATCCCCGCCTCCGGCACGGCCGATGACCTGATCCTCCGAGAGGTCGCGGCGTCGCGCGCGCCGCGCGATTGCGTCGTCGTCACCGCCGATCGGGACCTCGCGCGCCGCGCGCGCGAGGCGGGAGCGCGCAGCCTGGCCCCGGAGGAGTTCTTTCGCCGCTTCGGCCCGGCCGGCGGGCGCGATCGGGCTCCGGCCGCAAACGAGCGCGTCGACGTGGACGAGTGGATGCGCTGGTTCGAGGACGAGGGAAACCGCGATTGATCCCGAGCGTGTAAAATGTGAGCGGCTCCGAGCGGGCCACGTGATCGCTCCGGGTGACCGGAGAGGAAAGTCCGAACTCCATACGGGCGGCATGCCGGGTAATGCCCGGTCGCGGCGACGCGAAGGAAAGTGCCACAGAAAACAAACCGCCTTCCGAAAGGACGGTAAGGGTGAAACGGTGCGGTAAGAGCGCACCGCTCCGGCGGCAACGACGGAGGCACGGTAAACCCCATGCGGAGCAAGGCCAAATAGGGAGACTGCGGGCGCCCGTCCCGTTTCACCGCGAGGTGAGCTGTCTCCGGGTCGGCTGCTCGAGCCCGAGGGCGACCTCGGGCCCAGAGGAATGATCACGGCCGCGGCCGCGAGGCCGCGGACAGAATTCGGCTTACAGGCCCGCTCGGAGCTCTTTTCTTGACCGACTGGATCCGCCCGCCGAGGCTGCGGCCCGGCGCCACCATCGGCGTCGCCGCAATCTCGGGTCCCGTCGATCCGGACCGGCTGGATGCGGGCGTGCGCGCGCTCGAGGGGCGTGGCTACAAGGTCGTCCTCGCCGAGAACGTGCTCGCGCGCCGCGGATTCCTGGCGGGCTCGGACGCGGAACGCGCCGCCGGGTATCGCCGGCTGCTCGCCGATCCGAGCGTCGACGCCGTCTTCTTCGCGCGCGGCGGCTACGGCGCGGCGCGCATCCTGCCGCACCTCGACGTCTCGGAGGCTCTCGCGCGGCCGCGCATACACCTCGGCGGATCCGACCTGACCGCGCTCTTCGCGTTCCTCGCGCGCGGCACGGGGAGCGTCGGGCTCGTGTCCTTGTACGGACCGATGGTCGCCACCGCGCTCGACCACTCGGGAGCGGACTGGGAGGCGGTGCTGAGCGGCGAGACCCCGGCGCCGTACGCGTTCGTCGAGGACGACGTCCTCGCCGGCGGCGCGGGATCGGGCCCGCTGGTCGGGGGCTGCCTGTCGCTCATCGCGTCCCTGGCGGGCACGCCCGAGGCCGTGTCGGGGGAGGGGGCGGTCCTCTTCTGGGAGGACGTGGGCGAGCCGGCCTACCGGCTGGATCGAATGTTGACCCAATTGGAGCGCTCGGGTACCCTCGATCGACTACAAGCCATGCTCATTGGCTCGATTTCGACCGGCGCGAACGGCGGCGGCGACCCCCCGCAAGCCTTATCCGCTTGGCTCCGGGACCGCTTCGCGGGAGCCCCCTTTCCGGTGGTGCGGGGCTTCCCGGCCGGACACATTCCGGGCACCCGCACGCTGCCGCTCGGAGTCTCCGTCCGCGTCGACGCGGACCGGGGCCTGCTCGAGTTCGACGGGCCGGCCGTGGCGTAGCCGCCCGAGCGGAAGGATGGGATCGGTGAAAGCCGTCTTCAAGTCAGGATCAGGCCCCGGGGGCAGCGGGAAGAACCCCTACGAGAAGTACATCGTCCACCACCAGATGGGCGAAATCATCTTCTCCGAGGGCGACATCGGCACGGACATGTACATCATCCAGGCCGGCACCGTCGAGCTGCTCAAGGCGATCGGCGGCGACACCCGCGTCCTCTCGACCCTCGAGCGCGGCGACTTCTTCGGCGAGATGAGCGTGCTCGAGGACGTGCCGCGCAACGCGTCGGCGCGGGCGAAGAGCGACGTCGAGCTCGTGCGGATCAACGGCGCCACCTTCGACGCGATGTTGAAGAGCAACACCGAGATCGCGGTCCGCATGATGCGGAAGCTGTCGCGCCGCCTGCGCGAGGTCACCACGATGCTCGAGGAGTCGCTGGGTCGCGGCGTCGTGGAGGAGGAGCGCCCGGCGCCGCGCAAGGCGGAGCCGGACCGCAACGCCTGCCGGCTGGTCGGCGAGGATCCGCCCGCGGAGTTCTTCCTCAACCGCGAGGGCGACACGCTGGTCGGCCGGAGCGACCCGGTCACCGGCATCACGCCGGACGTCGACCTGACGCCGCTCGATGCGCAGCGCTCGACCTCGCGCCGCCACGCGAAGCTCTACCAGATGTCCGACACCTACTACGTCATGGAAGAGATCGGGGTGATGAACGGAACTTACGTCAACGGGAACCGGGTCGCGACGGGCGTCCCCATCGCGGTGCAGAACGGGGACGTGCTCAAGTTCGGACTCGTCTCGCTGACGTTTCACTCGCCCGAAGCCGCCTGACGTCCACTCGGCCCACGCCCAGCCCCGGACGCCTCCGCCTTCGCGACCCCGTCGCCCGGATTCCGGGAGTCGGTCCCGCCCGCGCGGCGCGGCTCGGGGCGGAGGGCTTCCCGACGGTCGCCGACTTCCTCCTCGCGGTCCCGTTTCGCTACGAGGACCGCCGGCACTTCTCGTCGGTCGCGTCCCTCGCCTGGGACACGCCCTCGACGGTCCTCGTCCGCTTTCACGGCGTGAAGTCCTCGCGGATGCGCCGCGGCATGCTGCGCATCGAGGCGGTCGCGGACGACGGCACCGGCGCGGTCCGCGTCGTCTGGCACAACCGCTACCCGTCGTTCGCGAAGGCCCTCGAGGGAAGGCGGGCCGCGCTCTTCGGGACGCCCTCGGCCACCGCGCGCGGCGAGATGCGGATCGAGAACCCCGAGACCGAGCTCTTCGACGAGGGCGAGGAGTCGGACCCGATCCACGCCGGGCGGATCGTCGGCATCTACCACCGCGCCGCCGACATCCCGGCCCGCCAGTGGCGGACGCTCGTGCGGCGGACGCTCGACGCGCTCTCGCCGGACTTCCGCGCGATGACGTCGCCGCCCGCCGGGATCGTGAAGGCGCTCGAGGAGGTCCACTTCCCGACCCACGTGGACTCCGCGCGCCCGGCGCTCTGGCAGCTCGCGCGCGAGGAGCTCTTCGTCCTGGCCGCCCGCATCGAGGAGCGGCGCGCCCGGCTGCGCGAGCGCAAGGGAACGCGGCTCGAGGCGGAGGCGGCCTTCAAGGCGCTGCGGCGCTACGTGCTGCCGTTTCCGCTGACCAACGCCCAGAAGCGCGCCGTGCGCGAGATCAGCGTGGACCTCGAGTCCGGCCGCGCGATGGCGCGCCTGCTCCAGGGCGACGTCGGCTCGGGCAAGACGGTCGTGGCCGGCCTCGCGCTCCTGATCGCCGCCAAGAACGGCGCGCAGGGCGCGCTGATGGCGCCGACCGAGATCCTCGCGGAGCAGCACGCGGAGAGCCTCGCCTCGTGGCTGACCGCGGCGGGCGTCCGGCTCGCGCTGCTCACGGGACGCGTCAAGGGCGCGTCGCGGCGTCGCCTCCTCGAGCAGCTGGAGGCGGGCGCGATCGACGTGCTCGTGGGAACCCATGCCCTCGCGGAGAGCCGGGTCAAGTTCAGGAGGCTCGGCCTGGTCGTCGTGGACGAGCAGCACCGCTTCGGCGTGGCGCACCGCGCGCGCCTCTTCCGCAAGGGCGAGTCGCCGCACGTGCTCGTCATGACCGCGACGCCCATCCCGCGCTCGCTCGCCTGGGCGATCTACGGCGAGCTCGACGTGTCGGTCCTCGACGAGAAGCCGCCCGGCCGCTCGGAGGTCGTGACGCGCGTTCGGGAGGAGGCCGGCCGCGATCGGGTCTACCGGTTCGCCGGCGAGCGGGTGGCGGCGGGAGAGCGCGTCTACGTCGTCGTGCCCGCCATCGAGGAGGCCGCGCGCGAGGTCGCGGCGACGCGCGAGACCGCGGAGCGGATCGCGGCCGCGCTGCCGAACGTCCCGATCGGCATCCTCCACGGCCGGTTGTCCACCGCCGAGCGCCAGGCGGTCCTCGCCGACTTCGGCGCCGGACGCCGGCCCATCCTCGTGTCCACGACCGTCGTGGAGGTCGGCGTGGACGTGCCCGAGGCGACCCTGATGGTGGTGGAGAACGCCGAGGTCTTCGGCCTCGCGCAGCTCCACCAGCTCCGCGGCCGGGTCGGCCGCAGCGCGCGACGCTCGTGGTGCGCGCTCATCGTGGGGCCCGGCGCCACCGAGGACGCGCGGCGCCGCCTCGCGGTGCTCGAGACCACGAGCGACGGCTTCGTGATCGCCGAGAAGGACCTCGAGGCGCGCGGCCCGGGCGACCTCATGGGGACGCGGCAGTCCGGGCTGCCGCCGCTGCGCATCGCGGATCCCGTCCGCGACCTCGCCCAGCTCGCGCAGGCCCGCGGCAGCGTGCTCGGGATGCGGGCGGAGGGGAAGCGCCTCGAGAGCGACCTGTTCGGGTATCCATGAAATCCTTCGTGATACAACCTGCCGCGCCATGAAGATCCTCGTCACCGGAGGCACCGGCTTCGTCGGGACGTACGTCGTCAACCGGCTGCTCCAGGACGGTCACGCGGTCGCGGTGCTGGCCCGGGATCCCGACAAGACCCGCAACCGCTACAGCCGCCCGGTCGAGACCGCCGTCGGCGACGTGCTCCACCCCGCCTCGCTGGCGCGCGCGCTGCAGGGCGCCGGGCCGGATGCCATCGTCCACCTCGTCGGGATCATCCACGAAGAGGGCGCGCAGACGTTCGACCGCGTGCACCGGGAGGCGGTCGTCAACGTGCTCGCGGCCGCCCACGCCGCGGGCGTGCGCCGCTACCTCCACATGAGTGCGATGGGCAGCTCGCCGGAGTCGCCCTCGGAGTACGGGCGCACCAAGGCCGCGGGGGAGGCGGCGGTCCGGCAGAGCGGTCTCGAGTGGACGGTGTTCCGGCCCTCGATCATCTTCGGGCCCGGCGACGGGTTCGTCTCGCTGCTCGCGCCGATCGTCCGGCGCAACCCCGTGTTCATTCCGGTCATCGGCGACGGCCTGACGAAGTTCCAGCCGGTCTCGATCCACGACGTCGCGCGCGTCTTCGCCCAGTCGCTCGAGAAACCCGAGACGATCCGCCAGGCCTACGAGGTGGGCGGACCGGAGGTCTTCACCCTGAACCAGATCTACCGCGAGATCGCGGCCGCCGTCGGGAAACCGGGGAAGCCTCTCGTGCACCTGCCGCTCTGGTACGGGCGCCTGCTCGCCCGGTTCTTCGAGTGGCTGGCGCGCCGCGGCCTCTTCCGCCATCCGCCCCTGACGCGGGACCAGCTCCGGAGCCTCTCGCGCGACAACGCCGCCGACACTTCCCTGACCAGCAAGGTCTTCGGACCGGATTGGCGGCCCTTCCGGCCCGGCATCCGCGAGTACCTGACGGCGGGACGGCACGATCCGCGCTCGGGGATCGGCCGCGAGGTGGAGCTCGAGCCGCGCGCGGTGCTGCGAATCCGCTGAATCAGCCGGCTAGGACGCCGTCCCCCTCTTCAGCCGGATCGTCCCGGAGCTCGTCCGCACGACGATCCTCTCGCCGCCGCCGTTGAGCTTGGCCGTGGCGTGCTGGGAGTTCGGCCGCCGCGACACGGTCACGTCGGGGAAGTCCGAGTGGATCGCGGTCTCGTCCTCGTCGACGCCCGACACCGACAGGTCGACGTCGGCCTTGCAGTCGGCCGGGATCCAGAGCGTGACGTCCCCTCCCGAGTTGTGGACGGTGACGCCCCCGGGGATCGCGGGGGAGACCACGCCGATGCGGACGTCGCCTCCGGCGGTCACGGCGCGCACGCCGCCGCCCACGCGCGTCACGACGATGTCGCCGCCGGCCGTCCGCGCGTCCAGGCTCGCGCCGACGCGGTCCGCGCGGACGTCGCCGCCGGCCGTGTCGGCCAGGAAGGAGCCGGTCACCGTCTGCGCGCGGACGTCGCCGGCGGAGGTGGAGACCTTGAGGTCGCCCGTCACCGGACCCACGATCACGTCGCCGCCGAACGTCTTGAGGTCGGCGCCGCCTCCCGCGGAGCCGACGCGAATCTCGCCCGAGTGCGTGAGGATCTTGACCCGGCCGCTCACCCTGCCGATGCGGTAGCTCCCGCCGGTCGTCGTCGAGAGGAAGTCGCCCGAGACGTCGCCCCGCACGACCTCGCCCTCGAAGTCGGGCGGCTCGGGAGGCGCCGGCGGAGCGGGCGCGGCCGGGGCCGCGGGAGCGGCCGGAGGCGCCGGAGCGGCGGGCGGGGCCGGGGGAGCCGGAGCGGCCGGCACGCGCGGGTTGACCCGCACGCGGACCTCGGGGATCGTGACGGTGAACGACGAGCGCCCCGTCACGAGCCGCTTCGCATCCGCCTCCTTCGTTCCCTCCGCCAGGACGACGATGGCGCCGTTGAGGGTCTCCATCTTGACGTCGAAGCCGCCGCGGCCGACCGTGCCGGAGTACTCGCGGATCGGGTTGACGACGCGGATGTGCCGCATCTCGCGCTGGGCCTCGCGGACACCCTCCTGGGTTCCTTGCGCGATCGCCTCCTGCGCGTCCTTCATGGTTTCCTGGAGCTCGTTCTCGAGCTCGCTCAGGTCCACCTCCGTGTCGCCCTCGTCGCTCTGGACGACCACGCGGCGCTCGTGCGTCGTGTGGGAGCCGCGCGGCCCGTGCCCCTCGCCGCCGGCGGGCTCGCCGTTGAGAACCGGGAGCGGGAAGGTCGACGCGATCGTCCCGTTCATCGTCGACGCGGACAGGTCGAACTTCGCGTCCCTGGGCAGCGTCAGGACGAGCGGGCCGTTGACCGACTGGAGCGCGTAGGACGCGTCCTTCGGCACCGCCGCCACGACCGCGTCGACCCGCCCGTTGACGGTGTTGGCCTCGAGCGCCCCGCGCACGCCGCGGGCCTCGATCGCGCCGTTCACGCTCTCGAGCTTGAGCTCGCCGTTGCAGTCGTGGACCCGCACGTCGCCGTTGACCGTCTGGAGCTCGGCGGCCACGCCCGGCGGAAGGACGAGCTCGTACTTCGCCGTGATCTTGCATCCCGAGCAGAGCGCGCCGCGGCGGTCGCCGTGCCGCGAGCCGCGGTCGTTCGGCCAGTGCGTCTCGAGCGACCAGCCGTCCTCGTCGTGGCTGTTGACGACCCGCGTGGAGTCCAGGACCTGCTGCGCCTTGGCCTGCGTCGGCGCGGTCACCTGGATCGTGACGACGGCCGAGAAGTCCTTGCCCGGCGCGGCGGTCACGTCTCCCGTGATGTTCTCGACGTGGATCGTCTGGCCGGCGCGCAGCGTTCCGTTGAAGCGGTCGACCCGCGTGACCGAGGACTGCTCGGCCTTGCTCGCCGAGACGAGCATCAGCAGCAATCCCACCGCGAGCAGGATCCAAATCACGACTCGGTTCGTCTTCGCCGCGGGGCCGTCCGCGCGCGTGCGCAGCATGTCCATCGCCGGAAAGAGACGCCGCGCCGGGCGGAGAGTTTCGGTGTGCATCAGAACGCGATCGCTTTCAGCGCGTTCGCCGCCTTGGCGCGGACGAAGTTGTTCTCCTGCGGGTCGGCCGCCTTCTCGCGCAGCGACTGGATCGTGTTCTCGTCCGGCGCCTGCTTGGCGGCCGCGGCGAGAGCGTCGACGGCGACGAGCCGCACCGCCGGGTTCTTGTCCGAGCGCAGCGCCTCGAGGAAGACGGCGCGGATCTCCGGCGACATCGGGAAGCTCGCGAGCGCGTCCGCCGCTTTCTTGCGGACGCCGGGATTCGCGTCCTTGCGCAGCGTGTTCGACAGCGCGGCGAGGATCTCGGGCGAGACCGGCGCGGTGCTTCCCGCCGCCGAACCGAAGTGCTCGGACAGGACCTCGATCGCGCGCGACTTCTCGCCCGCGGTCTCGGCGTTCTTCGAGACCATGTACGCGAGGAGCCGCGCGACCTCGGGATCGTCGGGCCGGCCCACGACCGTGTGGCGCGACGTCACGTCGAAGCCGATGCCCACGCGGCCGTCCTTGTCGGCCGGCTGGTACGACACGTTCGAGAGCCGCGGCTCGGTCTTCAGATCGGGCAGGGCGGCGGCGGCGCCCGAAGCGCCCGCGGGAGCGGCGGCGGGCTTCACGGACGCGACGACCGGCGCCGACTTGCCGGGGATCGCACGCGCCGCGAAGTAGCCCGTCGCGGCCGCCAGGACGAGGGCGGCGGCGCGCAGCAGCGGCGACGCCATGCGCGAACGCGGACGGAACGCGCGGACCCGCCGGCGGACCATCTCGCTCTCGAGCAGCGCCAGCGTCTCCCGGCGAAACTCGGGACGGACCGTCGCGTCGGGGTCGGTCCCCAGGCGCGCCCAGACTCCCTCGAGCGTGCCCATCTCCTCCCGGCAGCGCTCGCACGACGCGAGGTGCTCGGCCAGCGCGGCCCGCGCCTCGGCGCCGGCCTCTCCGGTCAGTCGCTCCACGCCCAGCTGAGTTACGTCGCGGCAGTCCATGAGTGTTCTCCCTCTCCAAAGCGCGCCTTCAGGGCCTCGACGGCGCGAAAGATGCGTGTCTTGACCGCTCCCACCGAGATCCCCAGGGTCTGGGCGATCTCCGCGTACGGCATCCCGTGGTACCGGGCCAGCACGAGCGCCTCGCGCTGCTCCTCCGACAGATCGGCCAGGGCCTCGCGCACCGCGCGCCGCCGCTCCTCGGACATGAGGCTCGACTCGATGCCCTCGCCCCGCGCGCGCGGCTCGGCGACGGCCTCGAGCGGGACGACGGAGGCGCGGCGCTCCCGGCGGCGGCGGTCCCGGCAGGCGTTCGCGGCGATGGCGAAGAGCCACGACGCGACGCCGGCGCGGCCGTCGTATTGATGCGCCCTCGAGATCACCTTGACGAACACCTCCTGTGTCACCTCTTCCGCCGCGCCGCGATCCGAGAGCATGCGGTCCGTAAACCGCAGGAGGGCAGGGGCATACCGCTCGAAGAGCTCCGCCGCGGCCTCCGTGTCGCCGCGCCGGATGCGCTCGAGTACCCCCAGGTCCTCGTTCGGTGCCCTCAGTTCCATTCGGCCCGGCCACGGAGAGAGACGGTCACGGGAGGAGAAGGTTTCGCGCGCATCGCTCCTAGTTTCAAGCGTTTCCCCGATTCAGGTTACCTCGTACCTTGTATAGTCCGCCTGCTTGGAACACAAGGTCGTCGACTTCGCGATCCAGCTGGCCGTCATCCTCTTCGCCATCTCCTTCCACGAGTCGGCGCATGCCTGGTCGGCCCTGCAGTTCGGGGACACGACCGCCCGGGACCTGGGCCGCATCAGCCTGAACCCCATCCGGCACATCGACCCGGTCGGGAGCATCCTGGTCCCCCTGCTGCTCTACATCTTCTCCGGCCTGATCTTCGGCGCGGCGAAGCCGACCCCGGTCGACCTGCGCAACACGAAGAACCCCCGCCTCGCGAACCTGGTGGTCTCGGCGGCCGGGCCCCTGTCCAACTTTCTCCTCGGAGCGATCGGGCTCCTCGTCTTCGCAATCATCCGGAAGACCTCGCCCGAAGCGATGATGGACCTGCTGGCCGCCCTGCAGCCGCAGGGCGCGAGGTTCGCCTCGGGCGCGCTCGCCCCGATCACCTACATCCTCTTCTTCTTCGTGCTCGTGAACTTCATGCTGGGCGTCTTCAACCTGATCCCGATCCCGCCGCTCGACGGCAGCGGCGTGATGCTCTCGCTGGGCGGCCCGCCGGTGGCCCGGCTCTTCCAGGTGATCCGTCCGTTCGGGTTCCTGATCCTGATCCTCATGCTCACGACGCCCTTCCTGGGCAAGCTGTTCCAGCCGGTCCAGAACACGGTCGTCCGCTGGATCTTCGGGGCCTGAGCGTGACCGAGACCGTCCTCTCGGGCCTCCGGCCGACCGGCCGCGTCCACCTGGGCAACTACTTCGGCGCCGTCCGCAACTGGGTGGACCTCCAGAATTCCGGCCGGTACCGCTGCTTCTTCTTCGTCGCGGACCTCCACGCGCTGACGACCGACTACGCGGACACGCGCGCGCTCGCAGCGAACACGCGCGAGGCGGTGCTCGACTGGCTGGCGGTCGGCCTCGACCCGCAGCGCTCCACGATCTTCCTGCAATCGCGCGTTCCCCAGCATGCCGAGCTCGCCGTCTACTTCTCGATGATCACGCCGCTCGGCTGGCTCGAGCGCGTGCCGACCTACAAGGACCAGATCGAGCAGCTGCGCACGAAGGACCTCGCGACGCACGGCTTCCTCGGTTATCCCGTCCTGCAGACCGCGGACATCGCCGTGTACCGCGCGAACCTCGTGCCGGTGGGGGAGGACCAGGCCAGCCACCTCGAGATCTGCCGCGAGATCGTGCGACGGTTCAATGGCCTCTACGGCGAGGTGTTCCCGGAGCCCCGGGCGCTCCACACCGCGACGCCCAAGGTCAACGGCATCGACGGCCGCAAGATGTCGAAGTCCTACGGCAACACGATCGGGATCACGGAAGCCGCCGACTCGGTCCGCGAGAAGGTCATGGCGATGGTGACCGACCCGGCCCGGGCGCGCCGGCAGGATCCCGGAAATCCCGACAACTGCAACCTCTTCCCGTTCCACGAGCTCTTTTCGCCGCCCGCCGAGGTCGAGGTCGTGGACCGCGAGTGCCGGACCGCCGCGCGCGGCTGCGTCGACTGCAAGAAGCACCTCATCGGCAACCTCAACGCGGCGCTCGAGCCGTTTCGCCGCCGGCGCGAGGAGCTGCTCGCCGCGAAGACGGACGTCGTCCGCGACGTCCTGCACGCCGGCGATGGGAAGGCCCGGGCCGTCGCCGAGGAGACGATGGAAGCGGTGCGCGCGGCCGTGAGGCTCTCCCCGGAGCCGTGATGGCCGACGAAAGCTCCTCTTCGCCCTCCGCCCTTCCGCCGGTCACCATCGCGGCCTTCAACGGGCCGCTCGACCTGCTCCTCCACCTCATCCGCATCAACGAGGTCTCGATCACCGACATCCCGATCGCCGAGATCACCGAGCAGTACACGGCCTACCTCGACGCCATGCGCGAGCTCGACCTCGACGTCGCCTCCGACTACATCGCGCTCGCGGCCGAGCTCATCTACATCAAGTCCAAGATGCTCCTGCCCCGGGTGCCCGGCGAGCCGGTCGAGGACCCGCGCGCCGACCTCGCCCAGCGCCTCCTCGAGTACGAGCGCTTCAAGCGGTCGGCCGAGACGCTCCACGCGATCGACACCCTCCGCAGCGGGCTCTGGCCTCGCCCCGACGTCCCGCTGCCGCGCCCCGAGGGCGAGGAGCAGACTCTCGAGGTCTCGCTCTTCGACCTCATCGAGACGTTCCGCCACATCACCGACCAGTATCGGCTGGCGCACCCGCCGGCCCTGGCGATCCACCACCTGCGCTTCTCGGTCCGCGACAAGATGATCGAGCTGCTGGCGCGCCTGGACGAGGCGCGCGCGATGCCCCTGCTCGACTTCCTCGGGAAGATGCAGTACCGGGCGGAGGCGGTCACGGCGTTCCTGGCCTGCCTGGAGCTCGTCCGGCTGCAGGTCGTCCGGGTCTTCCAGCCGCGCGCCTTCGCGGAGATCCACGCGAGCCGCACCGACCTCCCGTTCACGGCCGAGCAGATACGAGATACTTACTCCGAGTGAGCCACCCGGAATGAACGAGACCGAGGCCCCCGCCAGGCCCGAGACCCCCGCGGCGCCCAAAGTGACGTCGTGGGAGAAGATCCTCGCCGACGTCGAGGCGGTGCTCTTCTCGTCCCCGAAGCCGGTCCGCGAGCGCGACCTCGCCGAGCTGCTGGAGGCGACGCCGAAGGCGGTGGCCGAGGCGCTCCAGACTCTGGCCAGCCGCACCGACGCGCCGGAGCGCGGCGTGCGGGTCGAGAAGGTCGCGGGCGGCTGGCGCTTCGTGACGTGCCCGGAGTTCGACGGGCTGCTGCGGAAGTTCCACGAGGTCAGCGAGCGCAGCCGCCTCTCGCTCGCCGCGCTCGAGACGCTCGCGATCATCGCGTACCGCCAGCCGATCACGCTCCCCGAGATCCAGGACATCCGGGGCGTCAACTCCTCGAGCGTGCTGAAGACGCTCTTCGAGCGCAAGCTGATCACCACGGCGGGCAAGAAGCCCGTCGTGGGCACGCCGTTCTTCTACCGCACGACCCAGGACTTCCTGGTCCGCTTCGGGCTGAACGAGCTCGACGAGCTGCCGCGGCCCGAGGACCTCGACGCCGACCTCGCGGCGACCGTCGAGGCGCGCGAGATCGCGGCGCCGACCGCGCTGCCGCCGGCGATCCACGTCGACTCCTCCCTCGCGGACGACAGGGAGGGCGACGACGGCGGCGGGGAAGAGGACGACGGCGACGACGACGACGACGTCCGCGAAGACGTCGAGGAGTAGCGCCCTGGCCCCGGTCCGCGTCCAGAAGATCCTGGCCGCCGCCGGGCTCGCGTCGCGTCGCGGCGCGGAAGAGCTGATCCGCGAGGGACGCGTCCGGATCAACGGGAAGACGGCGCACCTCGGCGACCTCGCCGACCCGGACACCGACTCGATCAAGGTCGACGATCGGCGCGTGCGTCCGCCGGCCGGCCCGCGCACCTACCTGCTGCTGAACAAGCCGCGCGGCTTCGTGACGACCGTCTCGGACGAGAAGGGGCGCGACACCGTCCTCGACCTCATCCCGTCGAGGCTGAGGCGGGCCGTCAAGCCCGTGGGACGCCTCGACGTGCAGACCGAGGGGCTGCTGCTGCTGACCGACGACGGCGCGCTCGCCCGCCTCGTCACGCATCCCTCCACGGGCTGCACCAAGGAGTACCAGGTCAAGGTCTCCGGCGAGCCGACCGAGGCGCAGCTCGCGCGGCTTCGGGACGGCGTTCTGCTCGAGGACGGACGCACGCGACCCTGCCGTATCGACCGGATCTCCGCGACCGCTCGCAAGGGCGGCGACGAGGGCAACACGTGGCTCCGCGTGACGCTGCAGGAGGGCCGCTCGCGGCAGATCCGGCGGATGTTCGAGTCGATCGGTCACCCCGTCAGCAAGCTCAAGCGCGTGGCCATCGGTCCGGTGCGGGACCCGAAGCTGCCGCCCGGCGCCTTCCGGCCGCTCTCGGATCGGGAGGTGACCGCGCTGCGCCGCCTCGGCGAAGGAGAGCCCTCGCCTTCGCGGGCGACTCCGGGAGCCCGGCGCTGAGCAGGCCGCTCGGCGTCGGAGAGACGCCTCCACTCATCGTCGCGATCGACGGCCCGTCCGGGGCCGGCAAGTCCACCGTCGCGCGCGCGCTCGCGGCTCGGCTGGGGGTCCCGTACATCGACACCGGCGCGATGTACCGCGCGATCGGCCTCGCCGCGAAGGAGCGCGGCATCCGGCTTCCCGTCACCGACCCCGAGAAGGTCGCGGCGATCGCGGAGGGCGCACGGCTCGAGCTCGCGACGTCGCCCGAGGGAAGCCGCGTCCTTCTCGACGGCCGGGACGTGTCCGCCGAGATCCGCCAGCCCGAGATCTCCCTCTACGCATCGGCGGTCTCGGCGATCCCGGGCGTGCGGCGCATCCTGGTGCGCGAGCAGCAGCGGCTGGGTCGTTCCCGGGGAGGCGTGATGGAGGGCCGCGACATCGCGACCCGCGTGTTTCCGGAGACTCCCCACCGGTTCTTCCTGACCGCGTCGGCCGAGGTCCGGGCCCGCCGGAGGACCCGGGAGCTGGCCGAGCGGGGCACCCCGGAGCCCTACGAAAAGGTGCTCGGGGAGATGGAAAAACGCGACCGGGACGACGCCTCCCGGGCCGATTCGCCGCTCACCTGCGACGACCGGTACACCCTGGTGGACTCGAGCGACCGGCCCGTGGAGGAGGTCGTGGCCGAAATCGAAAAAAACGTGCGCAAACATGCCATTTGACTCGGCCCTACCCCCACACTAGGATTACGTTCTTGATTCTCAGCGACTTATGAGAGGGGATCCCTTTTCCGATGTCGGGTGAAAAACGTAAAGGAGGTCGGGAAACCGAACCGATGGAAAGCGAACAGGAGCTCACGCCTCAGGAGTATGAACACCTGCTGGCTCAGTACGAGAACTCTTTCAAGAACCTGCAGGAAGGTCAGATCATCCGGGGGCGCGTCCTGGCCATCACTCCTTCCGAGGTGATCGTCGACATCGGCTACAAGTCCGAGGGCATCATCTCCCTCTCGGAGTTCACCGACTTTTCCGGCCAAGTCACCATCAAGCAGGGAGATCCGGTGGACGTCCTGCTCGAGAGGACGGAGGACCAGAACGGCTACGTGGTCCTCTCCAAGGACAAGGCCGAGAAGATGAAGGTCTGGGACGAGGTCGAGAAGTCCTTCCGCTCGGGCTCGACCGTCCGCGGCCGCGTCATCGACCGGATCAAGGGAGGGCTGGCCGTCGACATCGGCGTCAAGGCGTTCCTGCCCGGCTCGCTCGTCGACGTCAAGCCGGTCAAGAACCTGGAAGCGCTGCGCGGAAAGGACTTGGACTTCAAGGTCATCTCGGTCGACAAGAAGCGCGGCAACATCGTCCTCTCCCGCAAGGCCGTCGTCGAGGTCGAGCAGGAGGCTCGCAAGAAGGAGACGCTCCAGCTGCTCGAGGAGGGCCGCGTCCTGCGCGGCACCGTCAAGAACCTGACCGACTACGGCGCGTTCGTGGACCTCGGCGGCCTCGACGGGCTTCTCCACGTCACCGACATGTCCTGGGGCCGCGTCAACCATCCGTCGGACCTGGTCAAGGTCGGCGACGAGATCGACGTGGTCGTGCTCAAGTTCGACCGCGAGAGCGAGCGCGTCTCGCTCGGCACCAAGCAGCTGACCGAGGACCCGTGGGCGCACGTCCCCGAGAAGTACCCGGCGGGCTCGCGCGTCACCGGCCGCATCACCAACGTCACGGACTACGGCGCGTTCGTCGAGCTCGAGGGCGGCGTCGAGGGGCTCGTCCACGTCTCCGAGATGTCGTGGTCGAAGAAGATCAAGAACCCGGCCAAGATGGTCTCGCCCGGCGACACCGTCGAGGCGATCGTCTCCGACGTCAACCCGGAGGCGCGCCGCATCTCTCTCTCGCTGAAGGACACGCTTCCCGATCCGTGGGAGAGCGTGACGCAGAAGTTCCAGGTCGGCAGCCGCGTCGCCGGCAAGGTGCGCAACCTGACCGACTTCGGCGCGTTCGTCGAGCTCGAGGAGGGCATCGACGGGCTCGTGCACGTGTCCGACATGTCGTGGACGCGTCGCATCAAGCATCCGTCGGAGGTGCTCAAGAAGGGCGACGACGTCGAGGCGATCATCACGTCGATCGATCAGGAGAACCGCCGGATCTCGCTCTCGATCAAGGAATTCCAGCCCAACGACTGGCAGGCGTTCAAGGACAAGCACCAGCCCGGCGACGTCGTGGACGGCATCGTCACGCGCGTCGCGGACTTCGGCGTGTTCGTGCAGATCGAGGGGCTCGTCGAGGGCCTCATGCACGTCTCCGAGACGCCGCTCGCGCGCGGCCAGAAGCCCCAGGAGCACTACAAGGAGGGCGACCCCGTCCGCGCCCGGATCCTGCGCATCGAGGACGCCGAGATGAAGGTCGGCCTGTCCGGGCTCAACGTCGACGCGTCCGACGCCGCCGCTCACGAGGCCTCGGCTCCGGAGCCTGCCGCGCCCGAGGAGACCGCGCCCGCGCCGGCCGCCGAGGGCGCCCCCGAGGCGGAGGAGCCGGCCCCCAAGAAGAAGCGAACCCGCAAGAAGGCCGACGAAGCCGCCGCCAAAGAGTGACGGGCGAGTCGGAACCACAGGCGTCTGGTCACGAGGAAACGATGACGAAGGCCGAACTGATCGAGCGCGTGGCGGTCGCGACCGACGTGACCAAGAAGCAGGCCGAATCGATCGTCGACACCGTCTTCGAAGCGATCGTGCGTTCGCTGAAGGAAGGCCAGAAGATCGAGCTGCGGGGATTCGGGTCCTTTCGGCTGCGGGAGCGGGGGGCGCGCATGGGCCGAAACCCGAAGACGGGAGTGAAGGTCTCCGTCCCTGCGAAGAAGATCCCCTATTTCAAGCCGGGCAAGGAGCTGAAGGAACTGATCAACCGGTAATGCCGGACGTTCTCTTCGCCCCCTGGCGGTACGAGTACCTCGTGTCGGACAAGCCGGTCGAGTGCATTTTCTGTGAGGCCGCGGCCTCGTCCGACGACGATGCGTCGCTGGTCGTGTTTCGGGGAAAGCGGGTCTTCGTGCTCCTCAATCGCTATCCGTACACCAACGGGCACGTCATGGTCGCGCCGCTCGCGCACGAGGCCTGGTTCTCGGACTCGACGAGCGAGACGCTGAGCGAGCTCATCGCGCTGGTCGCGCGGGCGCAGAAGATCCTGGTGCGCGAGCTCCGCACCGACGGCCTGAACGTCGGCGTCAACTTCGGGTCCGCCGCGGGCGCGGGCGTCGCCGGCCACTACCACGTGCACGTCGTCCCGCGCTGGGCCGGCGACACCAACTTCATGTCGGTCGCGGCCAACGTCCGCGTGGTCCCCGAGGAGCTCCCGGTCACGCGCCGGCGGCTGGCGCCGCTCTTCGCCGAGGCTCGCGCGTGAGCGCCCCCGCGACGGCCACGAGCGCCGCGACGCCCGGCCGCTCGCCCTACCTCGCGATGATCCTCGCCTGGCTGGTTCCGGGCCTCGGCCACTACTACCTGGGCCTGCGCCGCCGGGCGGCCGCGTTCGCCGTGATCGTCGTCGTGACCTTCGTCCTGGGTCTCTCGTTCCAGGGACGCCTCTACTCGATCGAGCAGGGCCAGCCGCTGACGATCCTCGCGACCTTCGCCGTCTTCGGCACCGGCCTGCTCAACATCGCCGCGCGTCTCTTCTCCGAGAACCCGGGAGGCACGATCCTCTCCGTCACCTACGAGTACGGCTGCGCGTACCTGCTGACCGCGGGCCTCATGAACCTGCTCCTCGTCCTGGACGCCTGGGACATCGCGACGGGACGCAAGCGATGACCGTCCTTCCGGCGCTGCTGGCCCTCGTCCCGACGGACCATTTCCTGATCATGGCGCTCTATGCGGTGCTCGTCTCCGCGTTCTTCGCGATCCTCTGGCGGGAGGACCGCCGCGAGCGCTGGAAGCTCTTCGCCATTCTGGTGGCGGCGCTCGTCGGGGGGGGACTCGCGGTGGCGTGGCTGATGTATCCGTTCCCGAAGTAGGGGAGGCGGCGCGGCGGGTCTCGAAGACGCATGAATCTCCTCATCTCCGCCGGCGAGGCCTCGGGCGACCTGCACGGCTCGAGGCTGCTGCAGGCCCTGAGGAAGGCGCGGCCCCTCGTCCAGGCCTTCGGCATGGGAGGGTCGCGGATGGAGGCCGCGGGGCTGCAACGGATCGTGTCGTCCGACACGCTCGCGGTCTGGGGCGTCGCCGAGGTCCTCGAGAAGCTGCCGGTCCTGCGCAAGGCCCTGTCGGCGCTCGACGCGGCCGCCCGGAGCCGCTCGCCGGCCGCGGCGGTCCTGATCGACTTTCCGGATTTCCACGGCCTGCTCGCGCGCCGCCTGAGGCGCCGGGGCGTGCCGCTCATCTACTACGTCTCGCCGCAGGTCTGGGCGTGGCGCCGCTACCGCGCGCGCCGGATCGCCCAGAGCGCGCGCCGCATCATCACGCTGTTCCCGTTCGAGGCCGAGATCTACCGGCGCCTCGGCGCCGACGCCGTCTGCGCGGGGCACCCGCTCGTCGAGGACGTCCGGGAGGGGCTCGCCGTCCCCTCGCCGCTGGCCGCGAAGACGCGCCGGCGCCTCGTCCTGCTCCCGGGGAGCCGCGAGACGGAGCTGCGCCGCCACTGGGAGACGCTGGCCGAGGCCGCCGTCGCGCTCGCGAAGCGTTTCGACCTCGAGGTCGTCGCGGTTCGCGCGCCGAGCCTCTCCGAGTCGCTCTACACGGGGGCGGCGGAGCGGGGGATCCGCGTCGTGTCCTCGGGCATGCACCCGGTCCTGGCCTCGGCGGACCTCGCGCTCGTCGCGTCGGGCACGGCGACGCTCGAGGCCGCGCTGTGCGGCGCGCCGATGGTCGTCTTCTACAAGACCTCCGCGTTCAGCTGGACGGTCGCGAGGATCCTCGTGCGGCTGCGGTGGGCGTCGCTCGTGAACATCGTGGCGCAGGAGGAGGTCGTCCCGGAGCTCATCCAGGACGCCTTCACCGCCGACAACGTCGTGGCCGCCGGCGCCCGCCTCCTCGGGAGCGCCGAGAAGACGGCCGCCATGCGCGCCGGGCTCGCCCGTGTCGCCGAGGAGCTGGGCCCGCCCGGCGCCAGCGCGCGGGCGGCGGCGCTCGTCCTCTCGGCCGTGGAGGGCCCCCCGTGACGGCGGAGGCGGGGCGCCCCCTGGCGCGGCTGCTCCGTTACTTCGGCCGCTACAAGGTCCGCGCGATCCTCGCGCTGCTCGGCATGGCGGTCGTGTCCCTCGCGACCGTCGCGCTCCTCTTCCTGGTGAAGAAGGTGGTGGACGAGGTCCTCGGGGAGGGCGCGTCGGCCGCGATGTCCGCGGCGGCGGGCTCCGGCGCCGCGGGGTCTGCCCGGCTCGCGCCCGCGTTGCGGTGGCTCGAGTCCGTCTACGACGCCGCGCTCTCCGTGTCGGTCGCCGCGGGGCTGGGGCCCCGGTTCGCGGTCCCGCTCCTCCTTCTCGCCGCCCTCGTCGTCAAGAACGTGTTCGCGTTCCTCTCGGAGTTCGCGCTCAACTCGATCGGGCTCGCGATGGTGCGCGACCTCCGGCGCGACGCCTACCGCGCGGTGCTCGACCAGTCCTCCCGGTTCTCGACGGAGAGCTCCTCGGGCGACCTCATCAGCCGGCTCCTGACCGACGCCGAGCAGATCCAGGTCGCGTTCGGGACGCGGCTCGCCGACTTCGTGCAGGGCTGCCTGACCATGCTCCTCGTCCTCGTCTACGTCTTCTCGCTGCACTTCCGCCTGGCGTGCGCCGTGCTCCTCGTGACGCCGCTCCTCGTCTGGCCGATCGTGGGCAACTATCGCAAGCTGCGGCGCGCCGCGTTCGCCTCCCGCGAGCGGATCGGGGACATGGGCGCCATCCTCGGCGAGACCGTCCGCGGGCACCGCCTCATCCAGACGTACGCGATGGAGGACTTCGAGGCGGAGCGCTTCCGCCGCGTCAACCGCCGCTACTTCGACGCCACGCGCTCGTCGATCCGCCTGCAGGCGCTCAACTCGCCGCTCATGGAGATCCTCGCCGGCATCGGCCTGGCCCTCGTTTTCGTCTACGCGGCCGGGCAGATCCGCGCGGGCCTGATGACGGTGGGCGGCCTGCTCTCCTTCCTGAGCGCGATCCTCATGCTCTACAAGCCGCTCAAGGACGTGACCCGCACGAACATCGTCCTGCAGGTCGCCCTGGCCTCGGCGGGGCGGATCTTCGAGGTCCTCGACGCGGAAAACGACATCCGCCAGAAGCCCGATGCGCGCGAGCTGCCGCGCTTCGCGAGCGAGATCCGCTACGAGGGGGTCTCGTTCGCGTACGGCGCCGAGCCCGTGCTCTCCGGCATCGATCTCACGATCCGCCGCGGCGAGACGGTCGCGATCGTGGGCCCGTCCGGCGCCGGCAAGACGACGCTCGTCAACCTGCTGCCGCGCCTCTACGACCCGACCGCCGGACGCATCCGGTTCGACGGCACCGATCTGCGCGACGCCACGCTCGCGTCGCTGCGACGCCAGATCGGGCTCGTGACGCAGGAGACGATCCTGTTCGACACGACGGTGGCGGAGAACATCGCCTACGGCGAGGTCTCGCCCTCGCCGGAGAGGCTGCGCGCGGCGGCGCGGGCGGCCTACGCCGACGAGTTCATCGAGCCGATGCCCCAGGGCTACGAGACGCCGGTGGGAGAAGGCGCCTCGCGCCTCTCCGGGGGGCAGCGTCAGCGCCTGGCGATCGCGCGCGCGATCTACAGGGACGCGCCGATCCTGATCCTGGACGAGGCCACCTCCCAGCTCGACACCGAGTCGGAGGCGCTCGTCGCCCGCGCGCTCGCGAACCTCATGCAGGGACGCACGACGCTCGTCATCGCACACCGCCTGTCGACGGTCCGCCGGGCCGACCGGATCGTCGTGCTGGAGGCGGGCCGCATCCGGGAGGAGGGCACGCACCAGCAGCTCTTGACTCAGCCCGGCCTCTATCGCAGGCTGCACGAGATGCAGTACTTCGCGGAGGGCGCCGCCGCGCTCCCGACCCCGGCGGAGCCTTGACCCTGCGGAGCATGACCGGCTTCGGCCGGGCGCGCGGCCCCGCCGGTCCGGACCGCACCGCGGAGGTCGTCGCCCGCAGCGTCAACAGCCGCTACCTCGACCTGACCATCAAGACCCGCGAAAGCGAGCTCGCGCTCGAGCCCGCGCTGCGCCGCGTCTTCGGACGCCACGTTCACCGCGGCAAGGTCGAGGTGGCGCTTCGCCTCCGGCGCACCGGCGGCGCGCAGGAGGTCACGATCGACGAGGCGCTGCTCGAGGGCCTCCTCTCGCGCCTGCGCGCGCTGTCGAGCCGCTACCCGGTCGACCCGTCCTTCTCGATCCGCGACCTCGTGTCCGTGCCCCAGCTCGTGACGATCGACAGCGGCGGGGAGGAGTTCTCCGCCGAGGAGACCGCCGCCCTGGAGGCCCTGGCCGAGGAGGCCGCGCGCGGGCTCGTCGCGATGCGGGAGGCCGAGGGCGCCGGCATCGCCGCCGAGCTCTCGCCGCGGATCGCGACCCTGCGCCAGAAGGCCGTGGGGCTCGAGGCGCGGCGCGAGGAGATTGCGCGCAACCTCGCGGCCACCCTCCGCGACCGCGTCAAGGCGCTGCTGCCCGACGTCGCGCTGGAGCCCGGCCGCATCGAGCAGGAGGCCGCGCTGGCCGCGGACCGGGCCGACGTCGCCGAGGAGCTCCAGCGGCTGCGCGGGCACCTCGACCAGTTCGACGCGCTCCTCGCGAAGCCCCCCGAGGCGGTCGGCAAGACCCTCGACTTCCTGAGCCAGGAGATCCTGCGCGAGCTCAACACGCTCGCCTCGAAGAGCCGCGACCTGGTCTCGACCCGCGAGATCCTGGACATGAAGGCGCAGACCGAGAAGATCCGCGAGCAGGTCCAGAACGTCGAATGAGCGTCACGACGACCGTCCGCGGGAACCTCTTCATCGTGTCGTCCCCGTCGGGCGGAGGGAAGACGACGCTGATTCGCCGGCTCATGGCGAACCCTCCGGGGAGGCCGCTGCACTTCTCCGTGTCCCACACGACGCGCCCGATGCGCGAGGGGGAGGCGGACGGGCGCGAGTACCACTTCGTGACCGCGAAGCAGTTCCAGGAGATGGCGCGACAGGGCGAGTTCCTGGAGCACAACGAGGTCCACGGCAACTTCTACGGCACCGCCAAGTCCGAGGTGCTCCCGCGCCTGGCCGCGGGGGAGGACGTCATTCTCGACATCGACGTCCAGGGCGCGAAGGACATCCGCGCCGGACATCCCGAAGCCGAGGCGATCTCCGTCTTCATCGTGCCCTCGTCGGAATCGGAGCTGCGACGCAGGCTCCTCTCCCGCGGTCTCGACGGGGAGGACGCGATCCGCAAGCGGCTGATCAACGCCGCCAAGGAGATCGCGCAAGCCCAGGATTTTCAATACGTTATCGTGAATGATGACCTCGATCGGGCCAGTCTTGAGTTAGAATCCGTGGTTCGCGCAGCGAGACTGACGCCTGCGCGGCAGGCCAAGGTCCTCGAACGCCTGCGTAAAGACTTCCATTAGGAGAGGTTGGGAGAGAAATGATTCAGAGCATGCCCGAAGGGGTGGACAGCAAGTTCAGGCTCGTTCTGCTGATCGCGCGGCGCGCCGAGCAACTCATGCGGGGCGCGCGGCCGAAGCTCGAGACCGATCGTCCCCTCAAGCCGACCCGTCTCGCCGCCGCGGAATTCGAGGAGAACCAGGTGCGCTGGGGCCTCGGCGCCGAGGGCGGCATCCTCGAGACCCCGGGTGAGGAGACCGCCGAGGGCGAGTCCGAGTCCGAGGAGCTGGTCGCCACCGAGGAAGAGGCCGGCTAGGCCTCTCCCCGGCGTCCGGGCGGAGCCGCCGCCACCATGAACCGGCCCCCGCAGATTCTCCTGGGCGTCTCCGGGGGAATCGCCGCCTACAAGTCGGCCGAGATCGTTCGCGCGCTGGTCCAGCGCGGAGCCTCGGTCCGCGTCGCGATGACGCGCGGCGCGCGCGAGTTCGTCGCGCCGCTGACCTTCTCCGTCCTCTCGGGACACGAGGTGTACACCGAGGTCTGGGAAGGGAAGGGCGTGGATCATGTCCAGGCAGCGGACTGGGCCGACCTCCTCCTCGTCGCGCCCGCTACCGCGCACACCGTCGCGAAGCTCGCCAACGGCTTCGCCGACGACTTCCTCTCGACGTACTTCCTGGCCCACCGCGGCCCGGTTCTCCTGGCGCCGGCCATGGAGACCGCGATGTTCGGCAATCCCGCGGTCCGCGCGAACCTCGAGAGACTCGCGGCGCGGGGGGTCCGCACGATCGGGCCCGAGAGCGGATTCCTCGCGTCCGGCCACGAGGGCGTCGGACGGATGTCCGAGCCCGCCGCGATCGTCGAAGAGACGTGGCGCCTCGCGACCGGTGCGCACCGCGACCTCGCCGGCCTGCGCGTCCTCGTGACCGCCGGCCCGACGCGCGAACCGATCGATCCCATCCGCTTCGTCTCCAACCGCTCGAGCGGCAAGATGGGCCACGCGCTGGCCGCGGCGGCGCGGGATCGGGGCGCGGCCGTCACGCTCCTGACCGGCGCCCCCGACCTGCCGGCGCCGGCCGGCGTGCGCGTCGAGCGCTTCGAGACGGCGGACGACCTCCACGCGCTCCTCGTACGCGAGTTCCCGGAGTGCGACGTCCTGGTCATGGCGGCGGCCGTCGCCGACTTCCAGCCGGACGCCTCGCCGACGCGGCTGCACCGCGCGGGCGGCGAGCGGACCGTGCGCCTGATCCCCGGACGCGACGTGCTGGCGAGCCTGCGGCCCCTCCGGCGAACGCAGACCGTGGTCGCGTTCGCCGCCGAGACCGAGGACCTCGAGGCGCGTGGGCGCGCCAAGCTCGAGGCCAAGGGCGCCGACCTCATCGTCGTCAACGACGTCGGACGGCGCGACATCGGCTTCGACGCGGACGACAACGAGGTCCTGATCCTCGGAAGAGACGGCGGCGATCTCGACCTCCACGAGACCGTCTCGCGGCGGAGCAAGCGGGAGGTGGCCGAGCGGATCCTCGACGCGGTCCTCCGGGCGCGCCGCGGCGTGAGCGCATCGCGCTAGACTCCGCGGAATGGCTGCGGGCCCTCCCGACCTCGAATACTTCCGCGATCTCGGCGTCGAGGACCTGTTCGTCGACGGCCCGGCGCCCCAGGCCGCCGCGTCGGTCTCCGCGGGCTCGACGCCCGACCTCGCGGCGCTCGCGAAATTCCTCGAGGGCTGCCCGCGCTGCAAGCTCTCGAAGAGCCGGACGAACATCGTCTTCGGCCAGGGGAACCCGAAGGCCGAGCTGATGTTCGTGGGGGAGGCGCCCGGACGCGACGAGGACGAGCAGGGCCTCGCGTTCGTGGGCAAGGCCGGCCAGCTCCTGACCAAGATCATCGAGGCCATGGGCTACAAGCGGGAGCACGTGTACATCGCGAACGTGATCAAGTGTTTACGGTACAACGCCGCCGTCCAGTTGGCCGATGGCTCCTGGGAGCGCATCGGGAGGCTCGTGCGGCAGCGCTATGCGGGGTCCGTGATGTCGGTCGATGCGGACGGCCGACTCGTTTCCCGTCGTGTCGTGGGCTGGCATGCGACGCCTCTTGCAGGGCGTCGCGTGCTGCGGCTCAGTTACGGATCCGCGAAACGCGCCGGCGCGGCCCGCATCTCGATCCAGCTGACCGCGGACCATCCCGTCCTCACCGAGAGAGGCTACGTCGCGGCGGGCCAGCTGAGATCGGAAGACCGGATCGCCACGGGCCAGGGACTGAGCGGCGTCGCGCGGGATGTCGTGTGGGGAACGTTGCTGGGCGATGGACACATCCCTCGTGGCAACTCCTACCTCTCGTTCTCGCATTCTGCGCGCCACGCCGAGTACGCCCTCTTCAAGACCGCTCTCCTCGAAGAACTCCAACCGGCGGCACGGACGCTCAAGGTCGCCGCCGTTGCCGGCGGCGCCAAGTCCTACGGGGCGGTGCAGGTTCGGACTCGTGCCCATCGCGCACTCGCTATCCTCCGACAGGAGTTCTTCAACCCGAAGAAGCGCGTGCCGCCCTCGCTCAGGGGTCGATTGAACGATCGGATGCTCGCGATCTGGTTCATGGACGACGGCCACACGCGGATACGCCCCACACGGAAGCCCCGAGCCGAAATCGCCACCTGCGCCTTCTCCGCTCTCGACTTGGAAATCCTTCTCGCGGAACTCGTCCGAATCGGTCTACCCGCGAAGGCGCTACAGAATCGCATCTATTTCGATGCGCCGACGACGCAAGAGCTGTCGAAGCGGATCGCGCCGTTCGTTCCTCCTGTCATGCGCTACAAGTTGGATCCGAACGTCGCCGCCACGATCCCGTACGATCGGTCGAGGCTGGCACCCGGGCCGGCCGAAGTCCTCTACGACGACGCGGTCGTGGCGGACGTGACCGATCAGAAGCGCAGCGATACGACGTTCTACTGCATCGACGTCGAGGAGACTCACAACTTCGTGACCGCGGGCGGAGTCGTGCACAATTGCCGTCCTCCCAACAACCGCAATCCCGAGCCCGACGAGGTCGCCGCGTGCCGTCCCTTCCTCGAGGAGCAGGTCCGCCTGATCGCGCCGCGCGTCATCGTCACGCTGGGCACCTTCGCCGCCCAGGCGCTCCTCGAGACCGACGAGTCCATCGGGCGCCTCCGCGGGAGATGGCGGACGGCGCGCGGCGTCCGCGTCATGCCGACGTTCCATCCCGCGTTCCTCCTCCGCTCTCCGGAGCGGAAGAAGGACGTCTGGGAGGACATGAAGCTCGTCCGGGATTTCCTGGCCGAGAAATAGGAAGGGCGGCCTCGCGGCCGCCCTCCTGGCAATCGACTTCGGGATCCCTCGCTACGCTCGGGATGACCGAGAGCGCGAGCTCGCGCGCCGGGTCACTTGTTGAGCGTCGTGAAGATCGGGAAGTGGCTCGCCGCTCCCATGAAGAACAGCATCGGCACCGACAGCCACGCGTTCGTGCGCGAGGCCAGGAAGCCGCGCCGGGCCCACTTCGGCTGATCCGCCGGCGCCGGGGTGGCGCTCTCGGCGGTGGCGCGGGTCGCCGCGATGATCTTCTTCTGGAGCGGCCAGATGATCATCCAGACGTTCATGAGCATGACCGTGCCGATGCCGCCGCCGATCATGATCGAGATCGCGCGGTTGCTGGCGCCCCAGCTGTGGAGAACCGACGCCATGAGCCAGGAGGCGATGATCACGACGATCGCGACGATGAGCGCCACGAGGCGCCCGTCCTTGAGCGCCCCGCCCCCGACCGACGCCCGGTAGACGCCCGCGAGGATGGTGAACGCGCCGGACCACACGATGAGGAACACCAGCATCGACAGGCCGGAATTCGTCGGGACCTCCTTGCCGGCGGTCACGAAGTACCCGAGATAGAGGAACCCGCTCAGCCACGTCACGATCGCTCCCCAGCGGAACCACCAGAGGCTCCGCGAGAGCAGAGGCGGATTCGTCTTGAGCTTCGTCGCCGCATCGATTTCCTTCTGGAACTGCACGTTGACGAGGTTGAAGAAGTAGAGCATTCCGATCCACGTGATCCCGCCGAGGAAATGGATCCAGCGCAGCAGGAATTGAAAATTGGTGGCAAAGTCCTGTGGCCACGTGAGCATCGACGTCCTCCTCTTTGAATCGAAGCGGCGCACATCTTCTCACACGGTCCGTCCCCGTCCCGCGCGGCTGCCGTAGAATCGCCGCGGTGTTCGTCTCGAGCCTTCGACGCACGCGCGGCGCGCACGCCGCGGCGTTTCTGGCGGTCACGGCGATCCTCGGAATCGCTCCCGCCTGCCGGAGGCGCGCGCCGGAGCCTCCGCCTCCGCCGCGGGTCGCCGCCGCGCCCGAGGCGCCGCATCCCGCGCCCGAGCCCGCGTCGGCTTCGGCCGGAGGCTACGACTTCCATCCCGCCGAGAGGGCCGCCGTCGAGGCCTTCCTGCGGCAGAACCCCGACCTCCGCCTCGCGACCGACGGCGACCGGCGTTCGCCCGACGGCGGCGAGGACATGACCTCGCTCTACGGCGTGTATCACCCGTACTTCGTGCGCGGCGACGTCAACGACGACGGCGTCCTCGACTTCGTCCTCGGGTTCGTGCGGCGCGACTCGGATCGCGATTCGCCGTGGTTCTCGGTCGTGGTCTTCTCGGGCCGCGGCGACGGCGGATTCGCGGGCGGCGTCTTCCTGGAGCGCGACATCTCCCTCGCGGACGGCGACGTGTCTCTCGACCGCGACGCGATCGTCGTCACGCCGGACACCTCCGACGAGGCGACGCGCCGATACCGCTGGGACCCGATCCACCGGCGCCACGTGTTCGTGCGCGACCAGGACGAGGAGCCCGAGACGCCGCCCGCGGCGCAGACTTGAGCGTCCCGGCCGACACGGAGCACCCCCGCACGGTTTCCGTCGCCCTTCCGCTGCCGCTGCGCCGGGCGTTCACCTACGGCGTTCCCGACGGTGTCCCCCTGCCGGCTCCCGGAGTCCGCGTCCGCGTGCCGCTCTCGGAGCGTGTGCTGACCGGCGTCGTCGTCGAGGCGCCGGGCCCCGGCGTCGCGGGCCAGCTTCGAGACGTCCTCGAGGTGCTCGACGAGGAGCCGGTATGCCCGCCGGAGCTGCTGACGACCGCGTCGCGCGTGGCCGAGCGCTTCTTCGCGTCGACCGGCGAGGTCCTCAAGAGCGCGCTTCCGGCGCGCCTGCCGGCTTCCGGCTCGGTGCGCTACCGGATCACGGAGAGGGGAGCGCTTCGCGGCGACGGGGCGCCGGCGTCGGCGGACGAGCGCGCGATCCTCGAGCGTCTCGCCGGGGGCGAGGCCGTGCGCGTCGTCGCGCTGCCCGGCGAGGGCGCGGCCCGCCGCGAGGCGCTGCGCGCGCTGGAGGAGCGGGGCTTCGTCCGCGCCGTTTCG
Organism: Thermoanaerobaculia bacterium; assembly: GCA_036406835.1. Classification (GTDB taxonomy): domain Bacteria; phylum Acidobacteriota; class Thermoanaerobaculia; order UBA5066; family Gp7-AA6; genus DAHUXD01. The sequence goes on along the minus strand of DASXAG010000092.1, from coordinate 35,458 downwards.
GCGACGAAGCCGAAGGTGGCGCGGGTCGAGGTCGCTTACGCGCCGGGAGCCCTCGCGGAGGAGCCGCGCGAGCGGGCGCTCGGCAGGAGCCGCCGCGCGCGGGAGGCTCTCGCGTATCTCGAGTCCCTGGGCCGTCCCGCGACCGCGGCGGAGGTGCGTCTCGCGATCGGCGCGAGCGCGGCGATCCTGCGGGGGATGGCGGCGAAGGGACTCCTGAGGACCTTCGAGCAGACGCGCCGCGGGGCCGGGGCGCCCGTTCCGCCTCCTCGTCCTCCGGTCGTGCCGACGCCGCCGCAGGCCGAGGCCATCGAGGCGGTTTCCGCGGCGGTGCGGGAGCGGCGCTCCTTCGCGGCCCTGCTCCAGGGCGTCACGGGAAGCGGCAAGACGGAGGTCTACCTGCGCGCGATCCGCGCCGCTCTCGACGCCGGCCGGGGCGCGATCTGGCTCGTGCCGGAGATCGCGCTGACGCCGGTCTTCGCCCGCGAGCTCACGCGGCAGTTTCCCGAGCAGGCGGCCGTGCTCCACTCCGCGTTGTCGGAGCGCGAGCGCGCCGAGGCGTGGGACCGGGTGCGCGCGGGCGCCGCGCGGGCGGTGATCGGGCCGCGCTCGGCCGCGTTCGCTCCCGTGGCCGATCCGGGCCTCTTCATCGTGGACGAGGAGCACGACGCGTCCTACAAGCAGCGCGAGGCTCCGCGCTACGACGCGCGCGAGGTCGTGGCGCTGCGCGCCAGGGAGAATCGCGCCGCGCTTCTGTTCGGATCCGCGACCCCGTCCATGGAGGCGCTGCACGGGGCGGCGCGCGGCCGCGTCGCCCTGCTCCGGCTGCCCGAGAGGGTGGCCCGCCGTCCGCTGCCCGAGGTCGCGATCGTCGACCTGCGGCGGGAGACCGCGCGGCCCGACGAGAAGGGCGTGCCGCTCTTCTCGCGGCCCCTGCTCGAGAGGCTGTCCGCGGTCTTCGCCCGGGGCGAGCAGGCGATCCTCCTGCAGCCCCGCCGCGGGTTCGCGCCGTTTCTCCTCTGCCGCGACTGCGGCCACGACTTCCGCTGCACCCAGTGCAGCGTCGCGCGCACCGTGCACGACCACGGCCGCTCTCTCGTCTGCCACTACTGCGGCCAGAAGTCGCTCCGCCCATCCCGCTGTCCCGACTGCGGCGGCGCGGTCCTCGAGGCGATCGGCGCCGGCACGGAGCGCGTGGCGCTGCGGTTCGCCGAGCTGTTCCCGGATGTTCCCGTCGGAGTGCTCGACCGCGACACCGCGCGGAAGCGCGGCGCCGCCGCCGTCGTCGAGGACGTCCAGAGCGGCCGCATCCAGTGCCTCATCGGCACCCAGATGGTGGCGAAGGGCCACGACTTCCCGCTCGTCACGGCGGTCGGGGTCCTCTCCGCGGACTCTCTCCTGCACTTCCCGGACTTCCGCGCGGCGGAGAAGACGTTCCAGCTGCTGGCCCAGGTCGCGGGACGCGCGGGCCGCGGCGACGCTCCCGGCACGGTGCACGTCCAGACGTTCCACCCGCAACATCCCGCCATCCGGATGGCGGCGGAGCACGACGTCGACGGCTTCGCCGCGGCGGAGCTCGAGTTCCGCCGGGCCTTCTTCTACCCGCCGTTCTGCGAGATGGCCTCGGTCCTCGTGTCCTCGCCTTCGCGCGAGCGCGCGGAGGCCGCCGCCCGGGAGCTGGGCGCGGCGATCGCGAGCGGCAGGAACGGCGGCGTGCGGATGTCGGGACCCGCGCCGGCGCCCCTCGAGCGGCTCCTCGGACGCTGGAGGTTCCAGATCCTCCTGCGCGCCCCGGACCGCCGCGGGGTGCTGGCGGCGCTCGAGGCGGCGATCCCCGAGAGGACCCCCGCGGGGGTCCAGGTCGCGGTGGACGTCGATCCCCAGGACCTTCTGTAGGGCCTTACAATTCCCTCGTGAGCTCCGAAAACGGCGACTTCGAAGAGCCGATCCTCCGGCTGAAGCGGCGGCTCGAGGAGCTCTCGGCCCTTCCGGACGACGCCGCCCACCGGCGCGAGATCGAGAAGCTCCGCGAGAAGCTGGACAAGGTCTCGCGCGAGATCTACTCGAGCCTGACGCCCTGGCAGAAGACGCTGGTCGCGCGCCACCCGGCGCGTCCGTATCCGCTCGACTACATCCAGGCGCTGACCACCGACTTCGTCGAGCTGCACGGGGACCGGACGTTTTCCGACGATCCGGCCATCGTCGCGGGGTTCGCGGACTTCCGGGGCCGTCCGGTCGCCGTGGTCGGGCACCAGAAGGGGAGAGACACGAAGGAGAAGATCCGCCGCAACTTCGGCATGCCGCGGCCCGACGGCTTCCGCAAGGCGCTGCGCGTCATGAACCTGGCCGAGAAGTTCGGCCGCCCGATCCTCTCGTTCATCGACACCGCCGGCGCCTATCCCGGCATCGACGCGGAGGAGCGCGGCCAGGCCGAGGCCATCGCGGTCAACCTCCGCGAGATGGCGCGCTTCCACGTTCCGATCATCGTCTCGGTGACGGGCGAGGGCGGCTCGGGCGGCGCGCTCGCCCTGGGGATCGGCGACCGGATCCTGATGCTCGAGCACTCGATCTACTCGGTCATCACGCCCGAGGGATGCGCCGCGATCCTGTGGCGGGACGCCGGGCGCAAGAAGGACGCGGCCGAGGCGCTGCGGCTGACGGCCGCGGACCTCGCGGAGTTCAAGGTCATCGACGAGATCGTCCCGGAGCCGCCGGGCGGCGCCCACGGCGATCCCGCCGGCGCGGCCGCGGCGCTCGGGGAAGCGATCGAACGAAACCTCGCGCAGGTGGCGGAGTTCACGCCCGAAGAGCGCCGCGAGCGGCGCTACCGGCACTTCCGCGCGATGGGCCAGTTCGAGACCGCCGGCCTCGGGTGACCGCGGCGATCCCCTCCGTGCCCCCGCTCGAGGTCCCGGCGCGCGGACGCGGTCTGTCCGTGTCCCCGTGGACACTGGCATCCATGGAAACGACGACCCTCTGGCGGCTCTCGTCCGGAGATCCCGGGGCGGCCTCGCGGCTCGCGCGCGAGGCCGACGTCTCGCCCACGGTCGCGGGACTCCTGCGGCGGCGCGGGGTGGAGACCGCGGAGCAGGCGCGCGGATTCCTCTCTCCGGACGCGGCGGGCCTCCACGATCCGGCGCGCCTCCTCGGGGCCGAGCTCGCCGCGGACATCCTGGTCTCGGCGGCTCGGCGGGGCCGGCGCGTCGTGGTCTTCGGCGACTACGACGTCGACGGCGTCACCGCGGTGGCGCAGCTGCGCGCGGCGCTCGCCCGGGTCGGCGCCGATGCGCGGGCGTTCATTCCCCACCGGCTCCGCGACGGGTACGGGCTCAAGCCCGGGACGGTGCGCCGCGTCCTGGCGGAGCTGTCGCCGGCCGTCATCGTGACGGTGGACTGCGGCATCACCGCGGTCGACGGCGTGGCCGCGGCGCGCGAGGCGGGCGTCGACGTGATCGTCACCGACCACCACCTCGTCCCCGACGCGCTCCCCGCGGGCGCCGTCGTCGTGAACCCGCGGCAGCCGGGCTGCGCGTATCCCGAGAAGGAGCTCGCCGCGTGCGGCATCGCGCTCAAGATCGCCGAGGCCATCGCGCGGCGCGCGGGCGTCGCGCTCTCCCGAGAGTCGCTCCTGCGCGCGGCGTGCCTCGGCACGATCGCCGACCTCGTGCCACTGACCGGGGAGAACCGCGTGATCGCCGCTGCCGGGCTCGCCGCGCTGGCGGGAGCCCGAGCGCCGGGACTGCGCGCGCTGCTCGAGGAGGCCGGAGTGCCTCCGGGAACAGCGCCGACGTCCGAGGAGGTCGCGTTTCGGATCGCGCCGCGGCTCAACGCGGCCGGCCGCCTCGACTCGGCGCTTCTGGCGCTGTCTCTGTTCGAGGAGCGCGACCCGCAGCGGGCGCGGCTCACCGCGCGCGAGCTCTCGCTGCGCAACGCCCAGCGCCAGTCCCTCGAGCGGCGCGTCGTGGCGGAGGCCCGCGAGCGGATCGAGCGGGACGAGAGCGCCGAGGGGGCGTCCCTCATCGTCGAGGCGGACCCCGGCTGGCACCGGGGCGTGCTCGGGATCGCGGCCTCGCGGCTGGCCCGGGAATATCGGCGGCCGGTTCTCCTCTTCGGCGTAGAGGGTGACCGGGTGAGCGGATCGGGCCGGAGCATCCCGGGCGTCGCGCTCCATGCGTTGATGTCCCGGCTGCGGCACCACTTCAGCGACTTCGGCGGCCACAGCCAGGCCGTGGGCGCGAGCCTGCCTGCGGACCGGTTCGAGGGATTCCGCGAGGAGGCGCGCGCCCTCTTCCGCGCGCAGGTCCCCGCCGAGGCTCTCCTGCGGTGCGAGGAGGCGGAAGCCGAGCTCGAGATCGACGGCGTCGACGACGCGCTCGTGCGCGAGCTCGCGCTGCTCGAGCCGCACGGCGCGGGCAACCCGCGCCCGGTCTTCCTCGCGCGCGGCGCCCTCGCGGCGGGACCGTGGGCCGCCGTCGGCGAGCGCGGGCTGCGCGGCAAGCTCCGGCTCGCCGGACCGGGCGGCCACCTCCGCGCCGTCGCCTGGAGTCCGGATCCCGAGCTCGCGCGCCTCGCGGCGGGCGCGGCGCCGTTCGAGATCCACTACCGTCTGGCCGCGCAGCGCGACTGGGGTCTCCAGGCGGAGGTCCTCGCCGCGCGGCCCCGGAGCCTCTGCGCGTGAGGATCCGCCGCCTCGAGCTCCTGGTGCTCGTCGCCGCGGCGGCGTTCGTCGCGGTCCTCGCGCTCTCGTTCCGGCCGGGACGGCGGCCACCGGCCTCGGCGGGCAAGGGCCGGCCGGCGAGCGCTCCCGGCGTCGACGCGGCGGGGGAGCCGACCACGCTCCTCGACGGTTTCGACTTCACCGAGACCGTCGGCGGCAAATCGCTGCTGCGCATCCAGGCGGATCGGACGGTCGGATACGGGCCCGGCGCGGGCCTTCCGCCCAACCTCTACAGCGGCGAGAAGGTGACCCTGACCGCCTACCCCGAGGACGGCGAGCCGGTGACGGTGTTCTCGGACCGCGCCACCTACGACGAGCGCAGCCGCGAGTCGAAGCTCATGGGCAACGTCCGCTGGACCGACAAGGACGGCGGGCTCGCGGAGACCGAGGAGGCGCAGTTCCATCCGGCGGCGCGGCTCCTCGAGGCCCCGGGCAAGGTCCACTTCACGCAGGGCTCGATGGACATCGTCGCGCCCTCCGCGAAGTACGACCTGAAGGAGCGGGTCGTGCATTTCGCGGGACCCGTCCAGGGCACGGGCTCCGGCGAGGAGAGCGGCGGTCTGTCGCGCCTGACCGCGCGCACCGCGCTCTACCGCCGCGACGACGGCATCCTCGAGCTCGAGAACGCGGACGCCGCCTCGCGGACCGGCGACCGCTTCGCGTCGGACCACCTTGTCATCAAGCTCGGCACGACGGGAAAGCACCATCCGGAGTGGGCCCGCGCGACCGGCAACGTCCGGGGGGTCCTCTCCGCCGAGGGCGCGGCCGCTTCGGTCGGGCCGAAGAGCACCACGCCGAAGCCGGGCCCGCCCGGAGGGGAGAACCATTCGAAAGTCGAGCGCCAGTACGAGGGCCAGGAGAGCCTCGTCAGCTTCGACGCCGACGGAAAGGCGAAGAGCTTCACCCTGCGCGGCGCGCCCGCGCGCATGACGGAGCCGCAGCGCCGGCTCACGGCGCCCCAGATCGACCTGCTCTTCGCGGACGGAAAGGCGAGCGCCGCGCGCGCGACCGGCGGCGTCCGGATCGAATCGGTGGACGGCAAGGCCGAGGCCGACTCGGGAAGCCTCGGCTTCGGCGAGGACGGCGAGACGCAGAACGCCACGCTCGACGGCAACGTCCGGCTCGACGAGCTCCCGGACCGCCGCGCGCAATCGGCGAAGGCGGCGCAGCTCGGGTCGCGAGGGATCTGGGTGCTGACCGGCGACGCCGCGCGCGCCGCTCGAATCGAGAGCGGGCACTCGCGGATCTCGGCCGAGCGCATCGAGATCGAGCGGCCGCTCCAGCAGGTCCGCGCGGAGGGCAAGGCGCGCGCGGTCTTCGCGCCGGATCCCGACAAGCCCAACCGCGCCGGCACTCCGACGTTCGTGGGCGACCCGAAGCGGCCGACCTACGGGCAGGGGGACCGCATCGCGCTCGACGATCAGCGCCATCTCGCCACGCTCTCCGGCTCCGCGTCCCTGTGGCAGGACACCTCCTCGCTCTTCGCCGACGACATCACGCTCTCCGACGCCGACCGCACGGTGACCGCGGTCCACAACGTGCGCGCGGTGATGAGTCCGGGCAAGGCGCCCGAGAAGGGCGCCTCGAAGACGCCCGCGCCCGGCGCGCCGCACGACGGTTCGGACAAGCAGGACAAGGCGGCGTCGATCATCCTCGCGCAGAAGATGGTCTACCGCGAGTCCGACAGGAGCGCCCGCTTCCAGGGCGGCGTCACGATGACCCGCGGCGGGCTGCACGCCACGGGCGGCGAGTCGACGGCGTGGATGAGCAAGGACGAGGAGAAGGACCGCGGCGTCGAGTGCGTCGAGATCACCGGCGACGTGAAGATGGTGGACCGGACCCTCGGACGCTCCGCCACCGCGGAGAAGGCGCTGGACTACCCGAAGCTCGGCAAGACCGTCCTGTGGGGCTCGCCCGCGCGCGTCGTCGAGGCCGCCGGCAACCAGATCGCCGGGGCCATCTTGACGATCACCGACCGGGGGCGTAGCGTCGAGATCACGGCGCCCGAGGGCGGAAAGACCGAAACGATTCACCGGACCGACAAAGATTGAACCAGAGCCTCTCGAGATCCGGAGAGCGGCCGGTCCTCTCGGCCGAAGGCCTCCTCAAGGCCTATGGCGGACGCACGGTCGTGCGCCAGGTCTCGCTGCAGATCGCGGGCGGCGAGATCGTGGGCCTCCTCGGCCCGAACGGAGCGGGGAAGACCACGACCTTCGGCATCGTCGTCGGCCTCGTGCGTCCGGACGCCGGGACCGTCCGCCTCGGCGAGGACGACGTCACCGAGCTCGCGATGTACCGCCGCGCGCGCGCCGGGATCTCCTACCTCCCGCAGGAGCCGTCGGTGTTCCGAAAGATGACGGTCGAGGAGAATCTCCTCGCGATCCTGGAGACTCTCGACCTCCCGAGCGCGGAGCGCGCCGAGCGGTGCGACGCGCTGCTCGCCGAGTTCGGCCTCGAGAAGCTCCGCCGCAACAAGGCCTACACCCTCTCGGGCGGGGAGCGCCGGCGGGTGGAGATCGCCCGCTGCCTCGTCCTCTCGCCCTATTTCGTCCTGCTGGACGAGCCGTTCGCCGGAATCGACCCCATCGCGGTGCTGGATTTGCAGCAAATCGTGCGGCGGCTGGCCTCTTCCGGCATCGGTGTCCTGATCACGGATCACAACGTCCGCGATACGTTGAGCATCGTGGATCGGGCTTATATAATCAGCGGCGGCGAGATTTTGCGCTCCGGCACGCCCCTTGCACTCTCGAGCGATGCCGTCGTAAAAAAGATCTATCTCGGTGAGGGATTTCGGCTCCACTGAGGGGCGGCGTCTCTATGGCCCTGGAACAAAAGCTCAACCTTCGACTCTCGCAGCGGCTGGTCATGACGCCGTCGCTGCAGCAGGCGATCAAGCTCCTGCAGATGTCACGGCTCGAGCTCCAGGAGGTCCTCACGCAGGAGATGGTCGAGAACCCCATCCTCGAGGATCAGGAGGAGGCGGAGCCCACGGAGCGCACCGAGGCGACGCCCGAGACCGAGGAGGCGGCGCCGCCCGCCGACGCGGCCACCCCCGCCGAGGAGAAGGACCGCGACTCGTTCGACGAAATCGACTTCGACTCCTACTTCTCGGACTACCTCGATTCGGCGTACAACCCGCGCCAGTACCAGGAGGAGCCCGAGGAGTACTCGCTCGAGAACGTCCTCACGCGTCCGGAGGGCCTGCCCGAGCACCTGACGTGGCAGCTCTCGATGTCCGAGGCGAATCCCTCGGTGCGCGAGGTCGCGGCGTACCTGATCGGCAACATCGACGAGGACGGCTACCTCCGCGTCTCGCGCGAGGAGGTTCGCGCGGAGCACGCCGACAGCGAGGGCGACGTCGAGGCGGCGCTCGAGCTGGTGCGGTCCTTCGACCCTCCCGGCGTCTGCGCGTTCGACCTCCCCGACTGCCTGATGCTCCAGCTGAAGGCGCTCGGGATCGAGAACGCGCTGATCGAGACCATCATCCAGAAGCACTGGCCCGAGTTCCTCAACCGCCAGTTCGCGGCGCTGTCGAAGACGCTCAACGTCGGGATCTCCGAGGTCCAGGCGGCGGTCGAGATCATCAAGAACCTCGAGCCGAAGCCGGGACGCAAGTATTCGAGCGAGCGGACGATCTACGTCGAGCCGGACGTCTTCGTCCGCAAGATCGGCGACGAGTACGTCATCCAGCTCTCCGAGGACGGACTGCCCAAGCTCCGCATCTCGGGCGCGTACCGCCGGCTCCTCCGCGGCGGCAACGGCGCGATCGGCGCCGAGGCCGCGAACTATCTGCGCGAGAAGATGCGCTCGGCCGTGTGGCTGATCAAGAGCCTCGACCAGCGGCAGCGGACCATCTACAAGGTCGCCGACTCGATCGTGCGCCACCAGCGTGCGTTCCTGGACCACGGTATCGAGCACCTGCGTCCGCTCGTCCTGCGGGTCGTGGCGAACGACATCGGCATGCACGAGTCGACGGTCTCCCGCGTCGTCTCGAACAAGTACATCCACACGCCTCGCGGGCTCTTCCCGATGAAGTATTTCTTCCACAGCGGGATCGACTCGTCGTCCGGCGACGACGTCTCCTCGCTGTCGATCAAGAACAAGATCTCCCGGATCGTGCAGGAGGAGGATGCCCGCCGGCCCTTCTCCGACGCGCGCATCATGCAGCGGCTGCGGGCCGAAGGGATTCAGATCGCGCGGCGGACGGTGGCCAAGTATCGCGAGGAGCTCCGCATCCCCTCTTCCTCCCAGAGAAAACAAAGCTTTTAGGAGGGACCGATGGCCGTCGAATGCACGGGGCGCAACGTCGAAGTCACCGCGTCGTTGAAGCAACTGGCGGAGGAGCGCACGCACCGGCTCGAGCGCCACCTGGGCGGCCCGGCCGACGTCCGCGTCGTGCTCTCGCACGAGAAGCACCGATTCGGGGCGGAGATCATCGCGATTCACCGGCGGCGGCGCTGGAAGGCCCAGGAGGAGACGGCGGATCCCCGCGCGGCGGTGGCCGCGGCGTTCGAGAAGATCGACGCGCAGGCCATGCGCGACTCCGAGAAGCGCCGCGACAAGAAGCATCGGGGCTGGGCGCGTTTCCTCCCGAAGGGTTGGCGCGCGGCGGGATCCGCCGCCGGGGCCGCGTCCGGGGTCCGGGCGCGGGTCGTCCGCACGATCCCGAGCGCGGTGAAGCCGATGAGCGTCGACGAGGCGGCGCTCGCGCTCGAGTCCTCCGGCCAGGAGGTGCTCGTGTTCCGCGACTCCTCGAGCGATCGCGTTTCGGTCCTCTTCCGCCGCGGGGACGGGGACCTCGGCCTGATCGTGCCGGAATGCTGATCGGCACCGAGGGCGCGGCCGAATCGGCGGCCAGCCGCGACGGCGCGATCGACCCGAGGCTGGTCTTTCGCGCCGTCCCGGGGCACACGCGCGAGGAAGTCCTGGAGGAGCTGTCGCGGCGCGTGGCCGCGCAGGGCGCCGTGCCCGACGCGGCCGAGCTCGCGACCCGGCTTCTCGACCGCGAGAAGCTCGGCTGCACCGGCCTCGGCGACGGCATCGCGATCCCGCACTGCAAGCTCGCCGGCATCGACCGTCCCGCCGTCGCCGTGGCCTCGACGGAGCGTCCGGTCGAGTTCGGCGCGTCCGACGGAAAACCGATCACGTTGATCTTCCTGGTCGTGTCGCCCACGAACGGCGCCGCGGCGCACCTCCAGGCGCTCGCCCGGGTCTCGCGAATGCTCCGCGTTCCCGGAGTCGCCCAGCGCCTGCGCGACGCCGGCGGCACCGAAGAGATGCGCGAGGCCGTGCGCGCGGCGGAGGCCGGGCTGCCCCAGGCGGTGTCGCCGTGAACGGCCAGCCGCCGCTCCCGCGCACGCCGAAGCTCACCGCGGAGATCCTCCGCTCCCCGGCGGTCGAGGAGCTGGAGCTGCGCGTGGTGGCGGGGGAGTCCGGCTTCTCGAGGCCCATCGCGTGGGGACGCATCCAGAGACCCGGGCTCGCGCTCGCGGGCTTCCTGCCCTACATCAAACCGGGCCGGATCCAGATCCTGGGAGAGAGCGAGCTCAACTACCTCGACACCATGCCGGCCGAGCTGCGCCGCGAGCGCATCGCCTCGATCTGCGAGCTGCCGATCGCCGCGTTCGTCATCACCAAGGGCCAGGCGCCCCCGGAGGACATCGCGCGCGAGTGCCGGCTCCGCGGCATCCCGCTGCTCGTCTCGGACCGCACGACCTCCGTGGTCATCCAGTCCATCACCCGCGTCCTCGAGGACGAGCTCGCCCCGTCGACCACGCTGCACGGGGTCCTCGTCGACGTGTACGGCATGGGCGTGCTGCTGCTGGGCGAGTCGGGCATCGGCAAGAGCGAGTGCGCGCTCGACCTCGTCCACCGCGGCCACCGTCTCGTCGCCGACGACGCCGTCGAGATCCGCCGCTATCCCAACGGTGCGCTGGTCGGCCGCGCCGCGGAGATGATCCGCTACCACATGGAGCTTCGCGGGATCGGCATCATCAACATCAAGCACCTCTTCGGCGTCTCCGCGGTCCGCGCCTCGAAATCGGTCGAGCTCGTCATCGAGCTGCAGCGCTGGGACCCGACCAAGAAATACGACCGCCTCGGGCTCGACGGCGAGACCTACTCGATCCTCGAGCGCGAGCGCCCGTTGCTCCGCCTGCCGGTCGCGTCGGGCCGGAACCTCGCGCTCCTCATCGAGATCGCCGCGCGCAACGAGTTGCTGAAGACGCAGGGCTACGACGCCGCCAAGGAATTCGCGCGCCGCGTCGACGAGGAGATCGCCAAGAACGCCGCCGAGGTCGAGGACGTGCGCCGGACATGAGCTCGCTCCCGGCGCCCCTGCCTTCGGTCCCCGAGAGTCTGGTCATCGTGACGGGCCTGTCCGGCTCGGGAAAGAGCTACGTCAACAAGTGCCTCGAGGACATGGGCTACTTCTGCGTCGACAACCTGCCGCTCGAGCTCGTCGAGCCGCTCCTCGAGCACAAGACGGCGAAGCGCGTGGGCATCATCCTGGACGTGCGCAATCCCGACTTCGCGGCGCGGTTCCCCGAGATCCTCGCGCGCGTGCGGCGGCGCGTCCCCGGCACGCGCCTGCTGTTCCTGGACGCGTCGGAGGAGTCCCTGATCCGCCGCTTCTCGGAGACGCGCCGGCCCCATCCGTTGGCGGGCGCGTCGTCGCTCCTCGAGGCGCTGCGCCGCGAGCGCGCGTTGCTCGAGGACGTGCGCGCGGTCGCCGACGTGGTGGTCGACACCTCCGCGATGACGGTCCACGAGCTGCGCTCGTTCATGCAGAAGACGTTCGTCGGCGATCCCGAGGGCGCCGGCATGGTGATCTCGGCGACCTCGTTCGGATACAAGTTCGGCATTCCGCACGACGTCGACCTCCTCTTCGACGTGCGGTTCCTGGCGAACCCGCACTTCGTGCCGGAGCTCCGCACGAAAACGGGCCACGACCCGGCCGTCGCGGCGTACATCGAGAAGGACCCCGAGACACCGGCTTTCCTCGAGCGGCTGGTGCAGTTTCTGGACTATCTGCTGCCGAAGTTCGACCGAGAGCACAAGAGCTATCTCTCGATCGGCGTGGGCTGTACCGGCGGCAAACACCGCTCGGTCTACGTCACCGAGCAGCTCTCGCGCCTCCTGAAGGAGCGGGGCTATCCCGTGGTCGTCTCGCACCGGGACGCCACCCGCGAGTGAGATAATGGGCACCCGCGAATGATTGGCCTGCTGCTGGTGACCCATGGCCGCCTGGCGGAGGAGCTGCGCTCCGCGGCGCTGACGATCCAGCCCGGCTTGGAGCGCATCGTCGCGGTCGCCCTCGAATGGAGCGAGACCGGCGAGGACGCCCGGGAGAAGATCCGCCGGGGACTCGCCCAGGCGGACGAGGGCGAGGGCGCGATCATCCTGACGGACATGTTCGGAGGCACCCCGACCAACCTCACGCTCCCGTTCCTCCGCAAGGATCGCGTGGAGATCGTGACCGGCGTCAACCTGCCGATGGTCCTCAAGTGCGCCGCGCTCCAGAAGAGCGGCCGTCCGGTCACCGAAGTCGCGCACGTGGCCAAGGACCGGGGACAGCGGTCGATCTACGTGGCCTCGGACCTTCTCGCGGAGGAAGCGGCGGCCCCGGCCCCCGACGCCGTGGTCGCCGAAGAACAGAAGACGTGATCGAACGGGAATTGTCGATCCGCAACCGGCTCGGGCTCCACGCGCGCGCCGCGGCCAAGTTCGTCCAGACGGCCAGCCGCTACCGCTCGGAGGTCAAGATCCGCAAGAACGGCGAGGAGGTCGACGGGAAGAGCATCCTCGGCATCCTCCTGCTCGCGGCCTCGCAGGGCACGCACATCACCCTCGCGGTCTCGGGCGACGACGAGAAGGACGCATTCGCGGCGGTCGAAGACCTGATCGCGCGCAGCTTCGACGAGGAAGAGTAGCCACAAGGCTGCCGATGCTCCAGGGCCTCTCGGTCTCACCGGGGCTCGCGGTCGGCCGCGCGGTCGTCATCCGCTTCGCGGGGCTGCCGGCCCTGCGCCGCGCCATCGGGGCCGACGAGGTCGCCGCCGAGCAGCGCCGTCTCCGCCGCGCGGCCGCGGAGGCCGCCGCGAGCTTCGCGCGCCACTCCCAGGCGGTCACGGGCGCGATCGGCTCGGAGCTCAAGGCGATCCTCGAGGCCCACGGCCTGATCGCGACCGACGAGACCTACCTCGGCGCCGTGGTCGAGCGCATCCGCCGCGACCGGGTCAACGCCGAGTGGGCGCTCGCGGAGGTCACGCGGGAGCTCGCGGAGCGCCTCGCCGCGGCCGATTCCGCGGCCATGCGCGAGCGCGAGGCCGACCTGGCGGACGTGGGGCGCGAGATCTCGGCGCAGCTCTCGGGCGGGGTACGGCCCGGGCCCGGACAGCTGCCGCGCGACTCGATCCTGGTGGCCGACGAGCTCTCGCCGGCGGACGCCGCGCGGCTCGATCCCCGGCGCGTCCGCGCGCTCGCCCTCGAGCGCGGCGGTCCCACTTCGCACTCCTCGATCATCGCCCGCTCCTTCGGGCTGCCGGCGGTCGTCGGCATCCCCGGTCTCTGCGACGCCGTGCCGCCCGAGCGCGCGATCCTCGTGGACGGCGACCGCGGCCTGGTCGACATCCACCCGTCGCGTCCGCGCATCCGCGCGAGCCTCCTCAAGGTCCGCGAGGCCCGCGAACGCGACCGCCGCATCCGCGTGCGGACCGCGAAGGGCGCGATCACGCGCGACGGCGAGCGGGTCGCGATCCGCGCGAACCTGGAGCTGCCCGAGGAGATTCCGGCCCTCGAGCGCTTCCACGCGGAGGGCATCGGGCTCTTCCGCTCCGAGTTCCTGTATCTGCGCGCGCTCCCGCGCTCACCCGGCGTCGAGGAGCAGCGCGCGGCGTACGAGACTCTCCTCGAGGCGGCCGCCCCGCACCCCGCCGTGATCCGCACGTACGACCTCGGCGGGGAGAAGGGGATCGGACCCGCTCCCGGCGAGAACCCCGCGCTCGGGTTGCGAGGGCTGCGCTATTGCCTCGCGCATCCCGAGCTCTTCGGCGAGCAGCTCCTCGCGCTCTGCCTCGCCTCGCGGCGCGGCGAGCTTAAGATTCTTCTGCCGATGGTCACCTCGCTCTCGGAGATCGCGGCCGCGCGATCGTTGCTCCAGAAGGCCGCCTACCGGGCGGGCCTCGATGAGCCTCCGGCAATGGGGGTGATGGTCGAGGTCCCTTCCGCCGCGCTCCTCGCCGACCGGCTCGCCGAGCTGGCCGACTTCTTCTCGATCGGCACGAACGACCTGACGCAGTACGGCCTCGCGGTCGACCGCGCGGATCCCGACGTCTCGCCGCTCTACCGGCCTCTGCATCCGGCCATCCTGCGCCTGATCGCCATGGTGGTCGACGCGGGGAGCGGCGGCGGACGGCCCGTCGCGGTGTGCGGCGAGCTCGCGGGGGATCCGGTCGGCGCCGCCGTGCTCGTCGGGCTCGGCCTGCGCGACCTCTCGGCGACGCCGGTCGCGATCCCGCGCGTCAAGGAGCATCTCTGCGCGGTCGACGCGGCGCGCCTGCGCGGGCTCGCCGAAAAGGCGCTCGAGTCCTCGGACGCGTCGGAGGTGACGCGCCTCTTCGGGAGCGAGCGCTCATGAGAATCGTTCCGAAGCCGTGGGGCCGCGAGGAGATCTTCGCCGAGAACGAGCGCTACGCGGGGAAGATCCTCCACATCGACGCAGGCCACCGGCTTTCGCTGCAGTACCATGAACGCAAGGACGAGACGATCTTCGTCCTCGAGGGAGAACTGGCGTTGACGGTCGAGGTGGACGGCACTCTGCGCGAGCTGACGCTGCGTCCGGGGGACGCGCACCGCATCCGTCCGGGGGTGCGCCATCGGATGCGCGCCGAGAAGCCGTGCCGCATCCTGGAGGTCTCCTCGCCCGAGCTCGACGACGTCGTCCGGCTCGAGGACGCCTACGGCCGCGCCGGCACGACCGCGCCATGAGAAGGCCCGGGGCGGCGGCGTGTGCGCTGGCGCTCGGTCTCTTCGTCGCGGCCGGGACCGCGGCGGTGGTCCGGGCCGAGGGCACGCCCGCGAAGACGCCGACGCCGCGCCCGCGGCTCTCGGGGGGATTCGGGCGTCCGCGAAACACCCCGGTGCCCGCGGAAGACGCCGAGCAGGCCCCGGCCGATCCCGTGCGCGCCGCCCGGGAGACGCGCGAGCAGAACGAGAACCCCAGCCGTGAGAAGAGCGCGATCACGATCGACAACCATTCGCTCGTGACCAATCCCGACAAAGGCCGCGTCTCGACGGCGAAGGCCTCGCCGCACGCCGCGGGCAAGGCCAGGGGCGCACCCGGTCCGACGGACGCGGGCTCCCCGGCGGCTCCGCCCGCCCCGCCTTCCGCGCCGTCGCCCGAGCCGGTCACCGAGGTGGCCCCGCCGCCTACGGGAATTCCCGCGGCGCCCGCCGCCGACGAGGCGCAGTGGCGCGCCGCGGCCCAGGCCGCTCGCAAGCGGGTCGCCGACGGAAAGGCGCACGTGGCCGAGCTCACGGCCGGGACCAAGAAGCTCGAGAACGACTTCTATGCGTGGGACGACGGTCAATACCGCGACCGGGTCATCAAGCCCGCCTGGGACAAGATGCGCGATCAGCTGGAAGACGCGAAGCGCGACCTCCTCGCCGCCGAGCAGGAGCTGGCGGACCTCCCCGAGAAGGCGCGCCGCGCCGGGGCGCTGCCCGGATGGATCCGCGAATGAGCGCCGAGACCGATCCTCACGCCGCTCCGGCGGGGCTTCCGCTCCATCCCGAGACCTTCGAGGTCCAGACGTGGGGCTGCCAGATGAACGTGCTCGACGGCGAGCGGATGGCAGGCCAGCTCGAGGCCCGGGGGCTCCGGCGCGCGGGCGAGGGAGACGGATCGTCGGCCGGCGTCGTCCTCCTCAACACCTGCGCGGTCCGGGAGAAGTCCGAGCACAAGCTGTTCTCGGAGCTCGGCGTGCTGGCGGAGCGCAAGCGCGAGCATCCCGATCTCGTCGTCGGCGTCACGGGCTGCGTCGCCCAGGTCTCAGGGCAGGAGATCCTCGAGCGCGCGCCGTGGATCGACTTCGTCGCCGGCACGGGCCAGGTGGAGCGCATCGGCGAGATGGTCGATGCCGCGCGTCGCGATCGCCGCCAATCCCTGGCGCTCGAGCTGCCCGAGGAGGACCCGGTCTACCAGTTCCGGGAGATCTCCCGCGGCTCGCCGTTCCAGGCGTACGTCACGGTCATCGAGGGCTGCGACCAGTTCTGCACCTTCTGCATCGTCCCATTCACCCGGGGCCGGGAGCGCAGCCGGCGGAGCGGCGAGATCCTCGAGGAGATCCGCCACCTCGTCGCGCTCGGCTACACCGAGGTCACGCTCCTCGGGCAGACCGTGAACGCCTACCGGGACCCCGCCGGGGGCTTCGGCCTGGGCGAGCTCCTGCGCCGGGCTGGCGGGATCGAAGGGGTGCGGCGCCTGCGATTCCTGACCTCGCACCCGCGCCTCCTCGACGAGGACCTGATCGCCGCGATCTCGGAGACTCCTGCCGTCGCCCCTTACCTCCACCTGCCGGCCCAGTCCGGCTCCGACGCGGTGCTCCGGCGCATGAGCCGGCGCTACACGGCCGCCGAGTACCTGGACACGATCGCCCGAATGCGGCGGTCGGCGCCGGAGATCGCGATCTCCTCCGACTTCATCGTGGGGTTCCCCGGAGAGACCGAGGCCGACTTCCGGGACACGCTCGCCCTCATCCGCGCGGCCCGCTTCTCCAACCTGTACGCCTTCCGCTATTCGCCGCGCCCGGGCACCGCGTCGGCGCGGTGGGGGAGCGAGACGGAGGTGCCGGAGGAGGCTGCCGCCGAGCGGCTGGCCCGCCTCCTGGATCTCCAGACGGAGCTCCAACGGGAGACCAACGAGGCGCTGGTCGGACGGGAGCTGGAGGTCCTGGTCGAGGGCTCAAACCGCCGCGGCCAGGCCACCGGGCGCACCGGTTGCAACAGGATCGTTCACCTGGAGCCGGTTCCGGGGACTGCGGCTCCGGGCGCCGGCAGCTACGCGCGAGTCCGCGTGACTCGCGGGCTGGCCAACTCGCTCATCGGAGTCCTGGCGGCATAGGTTCAGGGGTCTCGGGGTTAGCCTTTCACGGGAGCCAACGGTCATGATCAAGATGGAAATCAAGGGCCTCCTGATGGACCCGGTATCGAACATGCCGGTCGTGATCCTCCGGGACGCCGAGAACGGCCTCTTCCTCCCGATCTGGGTCGGGATCTTCGAGGCCAACGCCATCGCCCTCGAGATGGAGAAGGTCGCGACGCCGCGGCCCATGACCCACGACCTCCTCAAGAACCTGCTGACGGAGCTGGGCACCCGCGTCGAGCGGATCGTCATCAACGAGCTCAAGGAGAACACCTTCTTCGCCCGCATCCACCTGATCCGCGGCGACTCGACCCTGTCGGTCGACAGCCGCCCGAGCGACGCGATCGCGCTGGCCCTCCGCTCGAACGCCGAGATCTTCGTGGAGGAGCTGGTGCTCGAGAAGAGCCGCAACCTGCGCAGCGAGGGCTCCGAGCAGGACCCCGACCGTCTCCGCAAGTGGCTCGAGGAAGCGAGCGCCGACGAGCTCGGCAAGTACCGCATGTAGCTCGGACCTCCAGCGGTCGGCTGCGTACGACCGTTAAAAAAACGGAGCCTCCAGGCGCGCTCACCGACCTATACTCCGGACTCAGTGATCATCTCGATTACCAATCAAAAGGGCGGTGTCGGGAAGACCACCACGGCAATCAACCTCGCGGCCGCGATGGCCCAGAAGGGCATGAAGACCCTTCTCATCGACCTCGATCCCCAGGGCAACAGCACGATGTCCTACGTCGACCGGCGCTCGGTCGAGAAGTCCATGTACGACGTGCTGGTCGACCCCGCGGTCCGTCTTCCCGAGGTGATCCGCTCCTCCGACATCCCCAAGCTCGACGTCGCGCCCGCCCGGATTTCGCTCGCCAAGATCGAGTCCAAGCTCTCGGGTGAGATCGACGGCCACTTCCGGCTGCGGGACAAGGTGGAGGAGGTCCGGCACGCCTACGACACGGTCCTCATCGACACGCCGCCGACCCTGGGAATGATCACCGTCAACGCCATGGTCTCCTCGTCGCACATCCTGATCCCGATCCAGTCCTCGTATTTCGCCCTCGAGGGGACCGACGACCTGCTCGAGACCATCGACAAGATCAAGGCGCGTCCCAACCCGAGCCTGCGCATCCTGGGCGTCGTCATCACCCTTCACGACAAGCGCACCGTGATCGGAAAGGACGTCTACGACCAGATCGTGTCGGTCTTCGGGGACAAGGTTTTCAAGACCACGATCTCGAAGAGCGTGCGCCTCGAGGAGAGCCCCGCACACCGGGAGTCGATCTTCACGTTCGCCCCGCGCTCCTCCGGCGCCGCCGAGTACTACTCTCTGTCCGAGGAGGTCCTTTCCCGTGTCTAAGCGCCGCGGTCTCCCGTTGGAATCCCGCATGCAGCACGACGCCCATTTCGTCGACTCGCTCTCCGAGCGCTTCGGCGGCTCTCTCGGCCGGCTGATCCCGATCGAGGAGATCGAGACCAATCCCGAGCAGCCGCGGCGCAGTGTCGGCGATTTGAAGGATCTCGTCGCGTCCATCGAGTCGAAGGGCGTCCTCGAGCCCCTGCTGGTCCGGCCCCTTCGAAGCGGCCGCTTCCGGATCATCGCGGGGGAGAGACGCTTCCGCGCCGCTCTCGAGGCGGGCCTCGCCGAGGTCCCGTGCATCGAGCTCGACGTGCCCGACAACGAGGTGATGGAGATCGCGCTGATCGAGAACCTGCACCGGCGTGACCTGCATCCCTTCGAGGAGGCGATGGGCTACTCGACGCTCGCCGAGACTCACGGCTATACGCAGCAGAAGATCGCGTCGGCGATCGGGAAGTCTCGCGTCTCGATCACCGAGGCGCTCTCGCTCCTGGAGATCCCGGAGGACGTGCGCGAAGAATGTCGGCGCGCCGACATCGACGCGCGCTCGGTGCTCCTCGAGATCGCGCGCCTCGAAGACCCCGAGAAGATGCGCGCCGCGATCGCCATGGTCCGCGAAGGCTCCACGCGCGAGGACATCCGCGACCAGAAGAAGGGACGTGCGGGGGAGACGGAGAAGCGGCGGGAGTTCCACTTCGTCTACGGCCCCAAGGACGGACCGTTCCGGCTGAACATCGCCTTCCATAAGACCCGCGTCGCGAAGGCGGAGCTCATCGAGGCGCTCCGCGGCGTGATCAAGCAGCTCGAATCGGGCGAGCTCGAGCTCTCCAGGAAGCGGTAAACCGCGGACGGAGGGGCGAGCGTCGCGACGAACCTCGAGTCGGCCGCCACCGCGAATTTCGTAGCCCACGCGAGCTGGGCCGCGAGCCGGTGTTCCCCCTCGCTGACAGATGTCCGGGTCGAGACCGATCCCGAGCTCACCCTCATCGACTCGGCATTGGACACCGACACGTTCAACATCGTCTGTGCGGCCAGACTCCAACCCGACGGCGTCGAGGAGATGGTCCGCCGGGTGGTGGACCACTTCGCCTCCGCGAGCCGGCCCTTCTCGTGGTGGGTCGCGCCCGGCGATCTTCCGGGCGATCTCGGACCGCGCCTCGAGAAGCTGGGCCTGCCGGCCGCCGAGTCGGCGGTCGCCATGTCGGCCGCCCTCGACTCCGGTTTCGATCCGGGGAGATGGCGCAAACCCTGGCTGCGTATCGAGCGCGTCACGAGCCCGGAGCAGCTCGCGGTCTTCGCCCGCATCAACGCCGAGAACTGGGACCCGCCCGACACGGTCGTCGAGGCCTACTACCGCAGGGGCGCAACGGAGCTCGTGTCGGCCGCCTCGCCCCAGCGCTTCTTCCTGGCCTCTATCGGGGAGCAGCACGTTGCGGCCGTCGAGACGACCCTGGCCGCCGGCGTCGTCGGGATCTACAACCTCTCGACCCGAGCCGCGCACCGGAACCTCGGCATCGGAGCCGCGGTTCTCGCCGGGGCATTGGCGGACGCCCGATCGGCGGGGTACGGGACCGCCGTCCTTCAGGCGGCGCCCGCCACGCCGGGCCTCTACGGGCGTCTCGGTTTCTCGGACTTCGGCCTGATCCGCGAGCACAAGCCGGCGGACCTGTAGAGTCCGATAAGATATATTATGTTAAATCCAGTTTATGGGCTACCCGCCTGGGGATTATGCAAAGCGCACCAGACACCGGCTGCCGGAGCTTCCGTTCTGCGCTTTACATAATCCCCCCCTTCCTCGGCGACTTAGGACAACCGGGAGCCGCGCGCCCGTCAAGGCGCGCGGCGGCTCAACCGGGCGCCCGGCGACGCGGACGGGCGGCTTTACACTCGTCATAGATGCGGCTGATCTCGAAGTCGATCCTCCGGGAGCTCCTGCCTCCGTTCCTCCTGGGGTTCGCCGCGTACACGTTCATCCTCCTGATCCGCACGATCCTGTTTCTCGCCGACTTCGCGGTCCGTCGGAGCGCCTCGTTCCTCGACGTCGCCCGGCTGGCCGTCCTGTCCCTGCCGTGGATGGTCGTCCTGACGATCCCCATGGCCTTCCTGCTGGCCGTCCTGGTCGGCCTCGGCCGGCTGGGCGCCGACTCCGAGCTCGTCGCCCTCCGGTCCTGCGGCGTTGGATCCGCCTCGCTCTACCGGCCGGTCGTCGCCGCCGCGGCCGCGCTCTCGCTCGGGGTTCTCTTCCTCTACAACGTGGTGCTCCCGCCCGCCAACACGCTCCTCGAGCGGTCCATGGCCCGCCTCGCCGCCACCTCGATCGTCAACGTCGTCGCGCCCCGCACCTTCCGGGAGCCGCGGCCGGGCGTCACGCTCTTCTTCGACCGCAGCGCTCCGGACGGACGCTCCTTCGAGGGCATCTTCCTGATCCTCGGCGACGCCGCGGAGCCGCCCAACCGGATCATCGTCGCCCGCCGCGGCGCGCTGGCGCTGGAGGGCGATCAGCTCTGGCTGGACCTCTTCGGCTCGACGGTCCACGAGGTCGACCCGGAGGACTCCACGCGTTACCGGATCAGCCGCAACGAGTCGCAGCGGTTGCTCCTCGCCGGGGAGTTCGGCGGCACGCCGCTCGGCCGGGTGACCGCCTCGCGAGGGATTCGCTCGCAGGGTCTGAAGGAGCTCTGGAGGTCGGCCCACCAGGCGCCGACCCCCGAGGCCCGCCGGACCGCGTGGGTCGAGTTCCACAAGAAGTTCGCCATCCCCTTCGCGTGCCTCGCCTTCGCCCTCGTCGGAATCCCGCTCGCGGATTCCTTCCGCCGCGGCGGGCGCGGCGCGAGCTTCGCGCTGTCGCTCGGGATCATCGTCATCTACTACGTCTTCCTGACCACGGGCGAGACGTGGGCGTCCGAGGGCCGCGTGTCCCCCGGTCTCGCGATGTGGGCCGCCAACCTCTTCCTGATCGTCGTCGGCGCCCTCGCCGCGCTGCGCCCCAGGTCCTGGCGCGCGCCCATTCCGCGCCGCCCGGTCCGCGAGGTCTCGCGCGACACCGCGGCCGCGGCTGCCGCCGCCCCGCCTCCCCGCGGGCGCTCCGGCATTCCCCGGCTCGCCTCGGCCGCCGACCGCTACGTGCTCGTGCGGTTCTTCTCGGCGCTCGCGCTCGTGTTCGCGTCCGCGCTCGTCCTCGCCGTCGTGGTCGACTACGCCGACAAGGTGGACGAGATCGCGCGCCACCACCCCTCGTCGCAGGCCATCCTGGGCTACTACCGCTACTTCCTTTTCTCGATCGGAATGCAGATCGCGCCCTTCGCGGTCCTCCTCGCGACGCTGATCGGCCTGGGCATCCTGTCCAAGAACAACGAGGACACCGCCTTCCGCGCCTCGGGCGTCTCGCTGCAGCGGCTGGCGGCGCCGGTCCTCGTCGTGGCGGCCGTCGCCGCGCTCGGAGCGTACGCGCTCTCCGAGTACCTGCTGCCCTTCGCCGAGCAGCGTCAGACCCGTTACAAGAACGAGATCTACGGGCGCGACACCGCCGGCAAGGGCATCGGCTCCCAGAACTGGTACCTCGCGTCGAACGGCGCGATCTGGCACCGCGAGGAGGGCGACGCCAACCAGAACACGCTCTACTCGGTCTCGGTGTTCGAGTTCGACGGCGCCTTCCACCTGGCTCGCCGCACGGCGGCGCGCGAGGCTTCGTGGGGCGGCCAGTCCTGGCTCATGCGGCAGGGTTGGAGCCGCGATTTCGGCGACGAGGAGCCGATCGCGTTTCGTCCGTTCCTGGAGGAGCGCATCGCGGGCGACCCGCCCCAGGCCGTGAGCGCGGTGCGGCGCCGCCCCGAGGAGATGCGGTTTCGGGAGCTCGAGCGCCTCACGCGCCGGCTCCGCGCCGGCGGCTACCCCACCGCCAACCTCGAGACGGCGCTCCAGACGAAGCTGGCTCAACCCGCGATGCTCCCGATCATGGCTTTGCTCGCGGCGCCGTTCGCCTTTCGCGTCGGCAGGCGCGGTGCGCTCGCGGGAATCGGCGTCGGGCTCGTGCTCGGCATCCTGGCGCTGATCGCCGCGGCCTTCCTGACCAAGCTCGGCGACGTCGGGGCGCTGCCGCCGGCCCTCGCCGCGTGGTCGCCCAACGTGCTCTTCGGCCTGGCGGGCGTCTACTTCCTGCTGCGGATGCGGACCTGACGCCGCGGAGGCGTCAGGAGATCGAGGGGGCCGCCAGCGGCGTTCCGGCGAGCCGCTCGAGGATCGCGATCGGAGCGCTCTCCGGCGCGACCAGCGACTCGCGCGAGAGGATCACGGTCTGTTCCAGCGCGAACTGCCCCGAGAGCACCGCGTGGCTGACCATGTCCGTGAGGACCATCCAGCTCGAGCCCGGCGGAAAGGAGAAGGTCTCCTTCTCCCCCGCCTGGAACTCCGCGTTGTTCTTGAGGAAGTCGTGGAAGCGGAGCATGAACACGTCGTAGGCGGACGGCAGCTCGCGGCGCGCGCCGACCGCCCGCAGCAGACGCGCCGCGGCCGAGGGCCGCGCGTGATGCAGCGCGTCGGCGAGGAGGCCGGAGTCGACCGCGTAGCGCGGCGCGAGCCGGTCGAACGTTCCCCCGGAGACCCACTCGCGCGCGCGGGTCGGGTGGATGTTCGTGAAGAAGCGCAGGATCCGATTGCCGTGGGTGGGCCGGGTGGGGAACGCGTCGACGTGCATGAGGTCGTTGCGGGAGGTCTGCGGCAGGCTCCGCCCCTCCTCCTCGATCGGCCGGAAGCTCGCGTAGTCGACGTGCCAGGAGCGCGCATAGCCGGGAAACCGCCGCGCGAGGAACTCGAGTGTGGCCCGGGAGTACGTCCGCAGGATCCGGTGGAGGCGCTCGACGTCGGCGCGGGAGCCCGCGGCTCCCGTCACGCGGTCGCGCGCCGGCCGATAGGCGATGTTCTTGTGGAGACGGCCTCCGCCCTGCCGCCGGGACAGGAGGAAGTCGCGGTCCTCGTCGGGAATCGGGAACGGCGGCCGACGGAAGAGGAGGATGCCGCCCTGCTCGAGGGCGCGCGCGAGCGTGTCGCCGGCGGCGCCGTCGGGAGGCGGCCCCGTCAGCGCGTCGACGTCGACCAGAGCCATCGCGAGGAAGAGTCTACGTGCCCTCTTCCCAGGAGCTCATGTACTTCTGCTGCTCGGGAGTGGGCGTGTCGATCGTGACGCCCATGGACGCGAGCTTCAGCCGGGCGATCTCGCGGTCGATCTCCTCGGGCACGACGTACATCTTCTTCTCGAGCGTCGCGTGGTTCTTCTTCATGAACTCGGCGGCCAGCGCCTGGGTCGCGAACGACATGTCCAGGACCGACGCCGGGTGGCCCTCCGCCGCGGCGAGGTTGATGAGCCGTCCGTCCGCGAGAAGGTTGATCTTGCGGCCGTCCTGGAGGAGGAACTCCTCGACGAACTCGCGGATCGGCCGGCGCTCACGCGACAGCTTCTCGAGCGCGGGGATGTCGATCTCGACGTTGAAGTGGCCCGAGTTGCAGACGACCGCGCCGTCCTTCATGGCCCGGAAGTGCTCCTCGCGCAGCACGCCCTTGTTGCCGGTGACCGTCACGAAGATGTCGCCGTCGGAGACGGCCTCCGCCATCGTCATCACGCGGAACCCGTCGAGCGCGGCCTCGATCGCCTTCGTCGGGTCGAGCTCCGTCACGATGACCTGGGCGCCGAGCCCGCGGGCCCGCATGGCGACGCCGCGCCCGCACCAGCCGTAGCCGGCGACCACGACGTTGAGCCCGGCCACGAGCAGGTTGGTGGCGCGAATGATGCCGTCCAGCGTGGACTGGCCCGTGCCGTAGCGGTTGTCGAAGAAGTGCTTGGTCTTCGCTTCGTTGACCGCGACGACCGGGAAGCGCAGGACGCCCGCCTTCTCCATGGCGCGCAGGCGGATGACGCCCGTCGTCGTCTCCTCGGTCCCGCCGATGACGCCGTCGAACAGCGCTTTGAGCTCGTTGGCCGGGAGCGACTTCGCCCACTGGCGGATGACGGGATCGCACTCGCCGTCGCGGCCGAGCGCCAGGAAGAGCAGCGACGACACGAGGTCGGCGCCGTCGTCCATCGTCATGTTCGGGCGATGCGCGAGGGCGGAGCGGATGTGGTCGTAGTAGGTGGCGTGGTCCTCGCCCTTGATCGCGTACACCTTGACGCCGTAGTCCGCGACGAGCGAGGCCGCGACCTCGTCCTGCGTGGAGAGCGGGTTCGAGGCGCACAGCACGAGGTCGGCTCCGCCGGCGGTCAGCGTCCGCGCCAGGTTCGCCGTCTCGCTGGTCACGTGCAGGCAGGCGGAGAGCCGGACTCCCTGGAGCGGCTTCTCCTTCGCGAATCGCTCGCGGATCTGCCGCAGCACGGGCATGCTCGCATCGGCCCACTCGATTCGGGTCTTCCCGCGCCCGGCCAGCGCCAGGTCGCGAACGTCGTACTGGGTACCCGAGGAAACCGCGGTCGCCATGGAATCAGCCTCCTACCGGCGCGGCCATTTCCACGCCGGCCGCCTTGGACAGCGCCTCGGCGCGATCCGTGTTTTCCCACGTGAACTCGGGCAGCCGGCGGCCGAAGTGGCCGAAGGCCGCGGTCTGCTTGTAGATCGGACGCCGCAGGTTGAGCGTCTCGATGATGCCCTTCGGCGTCAGGTCGAAGTGCTCGCGGATGATCGAGACCATCTTGTCCTCGGGCAGCCGGCCCGTGCCGAAGGTCTCGACGTGGACCGACACGGGGTCGCGCACGCCGATCGCGTACGCCAGCTGGATGAGCGCGCGCTCGGCCATTCCCGCCGCCACGAGGTTCTTCGCCACGTAGCGGGCCATGTACGCCGCCGAGCGGTCGACCTTCGTCGGATCCTTGCCGGAGAACGCGCCGCCGCCGTGCGGGGCGCTGCCGCCGTAGGTGTCCACGATGATCTTGCGGCCCGTCAGGCCGGTGTCGCCCTGCGGCCCGCCGATCACGAAGCGGCCGGTCGGGTTGATGTGGAACTTCGTGTCGTGGGTCAGGAGCGAGGCCGGAATGACGGGGCGGATCACCTCCTCGATGATCGCCTCCTTGAGCGCGCCGTGCTGGATCGCCTCCGCGTGCTGGGTCGAGACGACGACCGTCTCGACGCGGATCGCGCGGCTGCCCTCGTACTCGACGGTGACCTGGGACTTGCCGTCGGGACGCAGGAAGTCGAGCTCGCCCTTGCGCCGCGCCTGCGAGAGCCGCTGCACGAGCCGGTGGGCCAGGGTGAGCGGCAGCGGCATGAGCTCCTCGGTCTCGCGAACCGCGTAGCCGAACATCATTCCCTGGTCGCCCGCGCCGCCCGTGTCGACGCCCTGGGCGATGTCGGGCGACTGCGGGTCGATCGAGGAGACGACCGCGCAGGTCTCGTAGTCGAATCCGAACTTGGCCCGGGTGTAGCCGATCTCCTTGATCGTCTGCCGCACGATCGACGGCAGGTCCACGTAGGTCCGGGTCGAGATCTCCCCCGCGATGAACGCGATACCCGTCGTGACGAGCGTCTCGCAGGCGACGCGCCCGGTCGGGTCGTCCCGCATGACCGCGTCCAGGACCGCGTCCGAGATCTGGTCGGCGATCTTGTCGGGGTGGCCCTCGGTCACGGATTCCGACGTGAAGAAGTGTCTACCGTTCTGAAGCATGGATCGACTCCTCTGCTTGCCTATGAGTCGCCGGGTTATCGGCCAAGAACCGCGAAGGCTAGCATTTCCTCGCCGTCGCGTCAAAAACCCCCAGGAAATGGAAGACGTTACGGCCGTAGGCGCGGCTCGCCGTCGCCCTCAGGCCCGGGATCGTCGGGGCGCGGGATCGGGCGTCGGTCTGTACGACGGCGATGCCCTTCGGGTCGAGGACCTCCACGATTCCCGCGAGCTCGTCGGGCCGCGCCGCGTCCGCATAGGGCGGATCGGCGAACACGAGGTCGAAACGTTCGCGGCTCGCCGAGAGCCGGGACAGGGCGCGAGCCGCCGGTTCGCGCAGGACGAGGACCTCCTCCTCGGGGATCTTCCAGCGCGCGAGGTCGCGGAGAAGGGATCCGGCGTCGGGCTCGACCAGAACCGCACGGACCGCTCCACGGGAGACGGCCTCGAGCCCCACCGCGCCGGAACCCGCGTAGAGATCCAGGACCCGCGCCCCCGGAAGGCGATCGGAAAGCATGTTGAAGAGCGCCGCCCGCGCCCGCCCCGACGTCGGACGGGCCGAGGCGGGGACCGCGAGCGCTCTCCCCTTCCAGCGTCCCGCCTGGATGCGGACGCAATCGGGCCCGCGGCGTGCGCTCCGCCCGGTCACGGCGCGCGTTCGGGAGGCGAGAACTGGTACCGCAGCTCCTCGATCTTGACCCACTGCGAGTAGGGCTCGTTGACGCCGACGAGCTCCACGAAGCCCGTCTCCTTCACGAGGCGCTGCACGCGGAACACCGAGCCGTCGAAGCGGCGGAGCAGCGTTCCCGGCGGCAGCGCGTCGGCCGTGTACCGCGAGGCCGGCGAGAGCGGGCTGAGGAAGATCCCCTTGAGCCCCTCGAGCGCCGCCACGAGCGCCGCCGAGTCCGCCGTGTGGCTCGAGAGCTCGTCGAAGCGGATCGTCTTGCGGGCGCCGTCGGCGCGCGCCAGCGTCACGAGCGACTCGGTCGCGAACTCGCTCGCGAGCCGCGTCCGGAGGTCCGCGGGGAGGGCCCAGAACTCGTTCTTCTCGAAGAAGCCGCAGTAGTACTGCGCCTCCGCCGCCTCGAGCGGCTCGCGCTTGACCTCCTCGTGGCCGTGGCGCGAGGTCTTCCAGACGAGCATGCGGTCGCGGAAGAGCGTGAGGCGGTCGTAGCCCTCGTTCGACTGACGGATCCACTCCATGCAGTAGGTGGGACCGGGCGGGGTGGTGGGAGCCGGCGCCGGCGCCGGAGTCTCCGAGGGAAACGGGCCGACCAGGGAGACGACGGCCGCGAGGAGGGCGATCATCCTCGCGCTCCCGCGGCGGACTTCTCCGCCAGACGGAGGGCGAACGCGAGCGCCTCGCGCGGGGTGATCCTTCCGTCGAGAATCGCGTCGCGGGTCCGCGAGAGCGCTCTTCCGATCGCCTCGCCCGGGGCGACGCCCGCGGCGATCAGGTCCGCACCGCGCAGCGACGGCCCGCCGCGGTCGATACGGCGCCGCGCGATTCGGAGCGCGCGCCGGTCGGGCGCCGGCATCCGCGCGGACGCCGCGAGGAGCTCGTCCGGCGAGAGTCCGCCGATCCGCCGCGCGATCTCCGAGACGCGAAGGCGCGCGAGTCCCCTGCCGAGCCGCCGCCGCGTCGCGGGCCAGCCCAGGAGCCGCGCCCGCTCGCTCCCGGCGAGGCCCAGTCGGTCGGCCAGCCGGCCCAGGTCCGCCGGGCCCAGCTCGCCGGCCCAGGCGAGCAGGTACGCCAGCCAGCCGGCCAGCGGCTCGGCGCGGGCGAGCGCCTCGACTCTTCGCAGCCTCCGGCGCGCCGCCTCTCCCGTCGCCTTCGCGAGCGGCGGCGCGATCGCGGCGTCGAGACCGAGACGCCGCAGCAGTCCCACCGCCGCGGCCCGGCCGGGTTCCGAGAAGATCTTCACGAGCTCGCGCCGCAGCCGGTCGCCGGAGACGCCGTCGAAGGCGCCCGTCTCGACCGCCCGCGCGAGCGCGCGCCGCGTCTGAGAGTCCGGACGAAACCCGTAGCGGTTGGCGTAGCGGACCGCCCGGAGCGCCCGGGTCGGGTCGTCGGCGAACGAGGCCGGGTGGAGGACGCGCAGCGTTCCTCGCGCGAGGTCGCGGACGCCGCCGTACGGATCGACGAGACGGCGGCCGGGCGAGAGCTCGAGCGCCATCGCGTTCACCGTGAAGTCGCGGCGGGCGAGGTCCTCCGCGATCGTCGCGGGGAGAGTCACCGTGGGCAGCGCTCCCGGCGAAGCGTACGCCTCCCGGCGCGCGGCGGCGACGTCCAGCCGATCCCCGCCCGGGAGCGTCAGCACGGCCGTGCCGAAGCGGTCGTGCGGGCGCGCGGCCGCGGCCAGACTCCCGGCGAGCTCCCGCGAAAAGCCGGCCGCGTCGGCCTCGACCACCAGGTCCACGTCGCGGACCGGATGACCCGCCAGGAGATCGCGCACGACTCCGCCTGCCAGATAGAGCCGTACGCCTCGTCGTTTCGCGAGCGAGCGCGCGGCCGCCAGGACCTTCCGCGTGGGAGCCGGAAGGCGAGACAGCCTGAGGGAATGCTCAGAACACGTACTCGACCGACCCCTCCCCCGCCAGCGCCTGGATCTCGTGCGTCAGGCTCGGGGACGGCTTGATCCGCATCGAGTCCGCGGCCTTGAGCGTGGCCTCGAACTCGCCCGGCCGGACGAGCCGGAACGAGACGGGGGTCGTGCCGGGGTGCAGGCGGAGCCGCTCCTGGAGACGCGCCAGCACGTTCTCGTCGGCATAGGCGAGGTTGATCTTGATCGCGAGCTCGCGGGCCCGGCGCTCGCGGATGCCTTCGAGCGGCGTGATGTCCTGCACCGTCAGCTCGAGCGCTCCGCCCGACTCCCGTGGTGTGGCCGTCACGAGCACGGGCAGGTCGTCGCGCACCCAGCCCTGCACCTTCTCGTAGAGGCTCGCGAAGATCGCGACCGAGACGCTTCCGCTGGTGTCTTCGAGAACCGCCTTCAGCATGGTCTTGCCTTCGTTCAGGCCCTTCTTGATCTTCTGCTTCTTGAGGCTGACCAGGACGCCCCCGATCTTGACGGACTGCTCGACGCGGGTCGCGAGCTCCGCGATCCGGACGTCCGCGAATCGGTCGATCTCGTTCGCGAAGCGCGTCAGCGGGTGCCCCGTCACGTAGAAGCCGAGCGTGTCCTTCTCGCCCTTGAGCCTCTCGTCGAGCGCCCAGTCGGGCTGCTCGGGGAAGTCGTCCCGCGGCGGCCCTTCCTCCGCCGCGGAGCCCGCGAACAGGTTCGACTGCCCCTGCTCCGTCTCCTCGCGGATGCGGACCGCGCGGGCGACCACCCTCTCCGACGCGGCCGCGAGCGTCGCCCGGTTCTTGCCGAAGGAGTCGAACGCGCCCGCGGCGATGAGCGCGTCGAGCGTCCTCTTGTTGACCAGGTGCGGATCGAGCCGCATCGCGAAGTCGGTGAACGAGGCGAACGGGCGCGCGCGCCGCTCCTCGAGGATCGCCTGCGCCGCCGCCTCGCCCACGCCCTTGATCGCGGCGAGGCCGAACCGGATCGAGTCCCCGACCGCCGCGAAGCTCGTGGCCGACTCGTTGATGTCGGGAGGCAGCACCGCGATGCCCGACTCCTGGCAATCGCCCAGGACCTTCACGATGCCGTCGGTGGACCCGATCTCGGCCGAGAGGTTGGCCGCGAAGAAGTCGATCGGGTGGTGTGCCTTGAGGTACGCCGTCTTGTAGGCGACCAGCGCGTACGCCACGGCGTGCGACTTGTTGAAGCCGTACCGCGCGAAGGGCTCGATCAGCGACCACAGCTCCTGCGCCTTCTTCTTCGGCGTGCCGTGCTCGACGCAGCGGCGGATGAACTTCTCGCCCTCGGCCACCATGATCTCGCGCTTCTTCTTGCCGATGGCCTTCCGCAGGAGGTCCGCCTCCGCCAGCGAGTAGCCGGCGACCACCTGCGCGATGCGCATGACCTGCTCCTGGTAGACCAGGATCCCGAGGGTCTCGGAGAGGATCGGCTCGAGCTCGGGCAGCGGGTAGCTGACGCGCGCGGTCCCGTTGCGGCGGCGGACGTAGTCCTCGACGGTGCCCGCGTCCAGGGCGCCGGGGCGGTAGAGCGCGTTCAGCGCGGCGAGGTCGGCGAAGACGCGAGGCTTCGCGCGGCGCAGGAGGTCGCGCATGCCGCCCGAGTCGAACTGGAACACGCACGCGGTCTTTCCGGAGCGGAAGAGCTCGAAGGTCGGCTCGTCGTCGAGGACGACGCGGTCGAGGTCGAGCTCCACGCCCACCCGCTCGCGCACGGCGGCCACGGTGGCCTCGAGCACGTCGAGCGTGATCAGGCCCAGGAAGTCGATCTTGAGCAGGCCCATCTTCTCGACGGCGTTCATGTCGAACTGCGTCGTGATTTCGTCCTTGCTCGTCCGGTAGAGGGGCAGGAACTCGATGATCGGCCGCGGCGCGATGACCACTCCGGCCGCGTGCATGCCGGCGTGGCGCGAGAGGCCCTCGAGCCGCTCCGCGATCTTGACGACCCGCGCGATGGACTCGTCCGTGGCCATCGCCTCCTTCAACCCGGGCGAGTCACGGAAGGCGCGCTCGAAGTTGACGTCGGGGCCGTCCGGCACGAGCTTCGCGATGCGGTCGCCGATCGCGACGGGGAGCGACAGGACGCGCGCCACGTCCCGCACCGCGAGCTTGGGCTTGAGCTGGGAGAAGGTCACGATCTGCGCCACGCTCTCCCGCCCGTACTTGCGGGTCACGTAGTCGATGACCTCGGAGCGGCGCGCCTGGCAGAAGTCGATGTCGATGTCGGGCATCGAGATGCGCTCGGGATTCAGGAAGCGCTCGAACAGCAGGTCGTAGCGGAGCGGGTCGATCTCGGTGATCCGCAGGGCCCACGACACGATCGAGCCCGCGGCGCTGCCGCGGCCCGGCCCGACCGCGATGCCCTTCTCGCGCGCCTCGCGGATGAAGTCGGAGACGATCAGGAAGTACGAGGGGAAGCCCATCTTCTCGATGACGCCGATCTCGTAGTCCAGCCGCTCGCGGTACTTCTCGGGCGGGATCGCGCCGCCCGGGCTCCCCGCCACGGCCTCCTCGGACAGGCGCCGCTCGAGGCCCTCGCGTGCGAGGTCGCGGAAGTAGTCGGCCGGCGGACGGCCGTCGGGCGCGGTGAAGGTCGGCAGGTGCAGTCCGTCGGTGTCGAAGGAGACGGCGCAGCGGTCGGCGATCGCGACGCTGTTGGTGACCGCCTCGACGCTCCAGCCGGCGAAGCGGGCCTTCATCTCCTGGGGGTCCTTGACGTAGAACTCGTCGTTGTAGAAGCGCATCCGGCGCTCGTCCTCGAGCGTCTTTCCCATGCCGATGCACAGCAGGACCTCGTGCGGGAAGGCGTCGTCGCGGCGCAGGTAGTGGCTGTCGTTGGTCGCGACCGCGGGCGCGCCCGTCTCGGACGAGAGCCGCAGGAGCTCCGGGATGATCGCCGTCTGCTGCGGCAGCCCGTGGTCCATCAGCTCGACGTAGAAGTTGCCCTTCCCGAAGATCTCCTCGTACTCGAGGAACGCCTTCTTCGCGGCGGCGTAATTGCCGCGGGAGAGGGACCCGGCCACCTCGCCCTTGAGGCATCCAGAGAGGCCGATGAGACCCTCCGCGTGCTCCGCCAGCAGGGCCTTGTCCATGCGCGGGCGGTGGTAGAAGCCACTCAGGTAGGCCTCGGACACGAGCCGCACGAGGTTGCGGTAGCCCTTCTGGGTCGCGGCGAGGATGGTCAGGTGGTAGGCGTAGCCCTCGCCCGATTCGCTCGCGGCCTGCGCGTCGCGGTTCCGCCGGTCGGCCGGCGCGATGTACGCCTCGACGCCGATGATCGGCCGCACGCCGTTCTGCAGCGCCTCGTGGAAGAAGTGAAAGGCGCCGAACATGTTCCCGTGGTCCGTGACCGCGACCGCGCCCATCCCGAGCTCGCCGACGCGTTTGCAGAGCTCCGGCAGGCGGTTGGCGCCGTCGAGGAGGGAGTATTGGCTGTGGAGATGGAGGTGGACGAAGTCGCCGGGCACGGATCTGGATGTTACACGAGGTAGCATCCTCGCATCGCATGCTCGGACTCGGCGCACTGATCCTTGTGCAATCGCTCCTCGTGCCGTCGGCGACCTCGCCGGTCGGCGCCGACGCGGTCTGGGCGCCGCCGGCGAATTTTCTCCAGAGATTTCACCAGGCGTGCGACGGGCGCGAGGGCGACGCCTTCACGTCCTGCTTCCTCGACGCGATGCGGAAGGCGGGCGCGCCACCCGCGGCGCTCGCCTTCGCGAGGCGCGTGGACGGCATGGGATACCTCCGCGCGTTCGACGACTCCGGCCGCGTCGGCCTCGCCTACGCCGAGTTTCCGTTTCGCGCCAACGAGAACCAGCTCTGCTTCCTGGTCAACGGCGCCCCGCCGCTGCTCGACGTGGACGACCTCTCGCGCCTCGACCGCGCGCAGCTCGCGGCGAACCCGGACTACGCCGCGCTCGCCCGGACGTATCCCAACGTGACCGTCTTCCCCGGCCGGCGATCGGGAGCGCACGGCCCGCGCCCCATGCGGCTTCACAACGGCGGCCAGGCCTTCTCGGTCCCCTACACGCTGCACGACGGCTGCCACGCCTGCCGGATCGTGGGCGATTTGGAGCTCCGGTGGGACTTCGACGTCGAGGGACGCCTCGCCGGCATCCGCATCCAGCGCGTGCGGGCGAGGCCCCAGGCCTGACGGGCCGCCGGACCGGAGCCCTCCCATGGCCTTCCGCCGCGCGCTCAACGTCTTCGACGCGACCATGGTGGTCGTCGGAGGGATCATCGGCTCGGGGATCTTCATGCTCCCGTCGGTCGTGGCCCAGCGCCTGCCCTCCTCCGGCCTGGTCCTCCTCGCGTGGCTCGTCGGGGGCGGGATCGCGCTCGCGGGCGCGTTCGCCTTCGCCGAGCTCGCGACGCTCTTCCCGAAGGCGGGCGGCGAGTACGTCTACCTCCGCGAGGCGTACCACCCGCTCATCGCGTTCCTCTTCGGCTGGGCGTCGCTCCTGATGATCCAGGGCGGGGGCCTCGGCGCCGTCGCCATCACGTTCTCGCAGTACACCCTGCGCCTGCTGGGGCGCGACTCCTCCGGTTCGCGCGTCTCCGCCGCCGCGGCGATCGCCATCGCCGTGGTCGCGGCCGTCAACGTCGTCGGCGTCAAGCCGGGCAGCCGGTTGCTCAACGTGCTCGTCGTGCTGAAGCTCGGCGCGCTCGCCGTCCTGATCGGCGGAGGGCTGCTGCTGCACCCCGCGCCGCCGCCTCCGCCGGCCGCCGCCGCCGCTCCCGCCGCGGCCGTCCCGTTCTCGCTCCTGGCGTTCGGCACCGCGCTCGTGCCGATCCTCTTCGCCTACGGCGGCTGGCAGAGCGTCAACCTCCTCGCCGAGGAGACGACCGAGCCGCGCCGCACGCTCCCGCGCGCGCTCATGGCGGGGACGGCGATCGTCATCACCGTCTACGTCCTGGCCAACGTCGTCTACCTGTCGGTCCTCTCGCGCGCCGGCCTCGCGGCCACCCCGACGCCCGCCGCCGCCGCGGTCTCGCGCATCTTCGGTCCGGGCGCGGACCGCCTCATCTCCGCCGCGATCGCCGTCTCCGCCTTCGGCTTCCTCGACCTGACGCTGCTGGCGCAGACGCGCATCTACTACGCGATGGGGCTCGACGGCGTCTTCCTCCCGGCGCTCGGCCGCCTCCATCCCCGCTTCCAGACTCCGGCGCTCGCCATCGGGCTGCAGGCCGCGTGGGGAATCGTGCTCGTGCTGACCGGCACCTACGGCGACCTCGTGGATTCGGTCGTCTTCGGCGACTGGATCTTCTTCGGCCTGACGGTGGCCGCGGTATTCCGGCTCCGCCGGCGTCACCCGGTGGAGGCGCGCGATCCGGGCGCCTTCCGCTTGCCCGGCCACCCGCTCGTCCCCGCGCTCTTCGTCGCGGCCGCGCTGCTCGTGGTCGCGAGCGCGATTCAGAGCAATCCGAAGCGGTCGGCGGTCGGCGCCGCGCTGCTCGCGGCGGGGATCCCCGTCTACGTCTACTACGACCGCCGGATGGCGTCGAAGTCGGCGGCCGGGAGAGACTGATGTTCGCGACGGCGCCCTACATGGAGTGGGCCAAGTCGCGGCCGCGCCCGAGAATCGACCTCGCAGGCAGCAACCTGCTCGCCTGTTCGCTCGAGGACCTGCCCGACGCGCGCGACGCGGTGGATCTGGCGGGCGAGAGCCCCGAGGGCTACCCGCCGCTGGTCGCGCGCATCGCCCGCGCCCACGGGGTCGAGCCGCCGCGCGTGGCGACCGGAGGCGGCTGCTCGGGCGCCAACTTCCTGGCCCTGGCCGCGCTGCTCGAGGCGGACGGCGAGGCGCTCGTCGAGAGCCCGTTCTACGACCCCCTGCCGGGCGCGATCCGAACGCTCGGCGGCCGGGTCGCTCACTTCGCCCGCCGCTTCGAGGACGGCTTCGACGTGGACCCGGCGATCGTGGAGGCGGCGCTGACGCCCCGAACCCGCCTGCTCGTGCTGACCAACCCGCACAACCCCTCCGGCGTCCTCATCGCGCCGGAGCGGATGCGGGAGCTCGTGCGCCTGGCGGAGAGGCGGGGTCTGCGGATCCTGGTCGACGAGGTCTATCGCGACGTGGTCCTCGACGCCGAGAAGCGTCCCGCGCCCGCGGCGACGCTGTCCGAGGCGTGCGTCTCGACGAGCAGCCTGACCAAGGCCTACGGGCTGGCGTCGCTGCGCTGCGGCTGGGCCCTCGCCTCGGACGCGCTCGCGCGGAAGATCCGGCGGGCGCGCGACGTCGTCGACGTCTGGAGCCCGATTCCCGCGGACCGCCTCTCGGTGCTCGCGTTCGACCGACTCGACGCCCTCGCGGCCCGCTCGCGCGCGCTCGTCGAGAAGAACCTCGCGCGGGTCCGGGAATTTCTCTCCGCGACGCCGCTACTCGAGTGCGCGCCGCCCCGGGCCACGCTCGCGTTCCCGCGGATCCGCGGCGTCTCCGATTCGGCGCCCTTCGTCGAGCGGCTCTTCCAAAAGACGGGCGTCGCCGTCGCGCCGGGGCACTTCTTCGGCGCACCGGCGCACTTCCGCATCGCCTTCGGGGGGGATCCGGCGACGGTCGCTGAGGGGCTGGAGACGATCCGGCGGGAGCTGGAGTCCGGCTGAAAGGGACGGGATTCTTCGGCGCTCACGCGCCTCAGGATGACGGCGCGCCGTCACTCCCACTCGATCGTGGCCGGCGGCTTGCTCGTGATGTCGTAGACGACGCGGTTGATCCCGCGTACCTCGCGGACGACGCGCGTCGCGATCGCGTCCAGCACGTCGTGCGGCATGGGGAACCAGTCGGCGGTCATGAAGTCGGTGGTCTGGACGGCGCGCACCGCGAGCACGAACTCGTGCGTCCGCGCGTCTCCCATCACGCCCACCGAGCGCACCGGCAGGAGCACCGCGAACGCCTGCGCGATCGCGTCGTACAAGCCGGCCTTGCGGATCTCCTCGAGCACGATCGCGTCCGCCTTCTGAAGGAGCGCGACCCTCTCGGGCGTGACCTCTCCCGGGATCCGCACCGCGAGCCCGGGGCCCGGGAAGGGGTG
>DASXAG010000091.1:0-4346 GCA_036406835.1 Thermoanaerobaculia bacterium | reverse complement strand
CGAGATCGTCTTCGCCTCGCGCTCGAAGCGCTGCCGCGAATCCGGAGACGCCGAGAGGTGCGACGGCAGCACCTTCACCGCGACCGTCCGCTCCAGCCGCGTGTCCCTCGCCTTGTAGACCTCGCCCATCCCGCCCGCGCCCAGCGGCGACAGGATCTCGTACGGTCCGAGGCGCGCGCCCGCCGCGAGCGTCATCGCGCCCCGTCCACGAGGAACAGATCGGCGCTCCGCTGGATGGCGGTGTAGGCGTACACGTTCTCGTCGGTCGCGGTGAACGCCGCGTAGATCTTGACCACACCCGCCAGATCCGGCGGAGCGAGGGGATGGACGAGCTCCCGCCGTCCCGTGGCGAGGTCGATGCGCACGAGACGCCCGGGCACTTCCGACACGTTGCTGGTCAGGACGCCGCGGCCGTCGGCGGTCCAACCCGCCACGAGGTCGTCCGCCGCGAGGACGCTCACGCCGCGAGGCTCGCCTCCGCTCGCCGGGTAGAGCTGGAATTCGCCGCGGCTCCCCCGCACGAGCACGAGCGCGCCGTCCGGGGAGACCCAACCCGACTCGGTCCCCTCGGGCGTGAAGACCCGCGGCTTGCCCCCCGCGACGTCCAACACGTAGCAGCGGGTGGCGTGTCCGAGTTGGGCGCCGCAGGCCAGCACGCGTTTCCCGTCCGGAAAGAAGCGACCCCAGCTGTAGTCCTGGACGTCCCCGCCGTCGAGGCGACGCGGCTCTCCGGCACCCGTCGGATAGAGCACCACCCGGTTCGGCGAGGTCGGCACGACGGCCAGGGCCCAGGCGCCGTCCGGGGAAAGATCCTGGGCGGCGCCTTCTCCCAGGCGCACGACCGAGGAGCCGTCGGTTCCTCGAATGCACACGGCGTAGTTCCCTTCGACGGCGCCACTGAACTCGGAGAACAGGATCGTTCGACCGTCTCGCGACAGGGCCTCCCCCCGGGAGAGATCGAGCCACGAGAGGTCCCGCTGGGCCTTCGCCCCGGGCGCCTCACACCAGATCCTGTACTGGAGGCTCTCCCGTGCGCCGAGCCAGCGGCCCTCGCGGGAGACGTCGAAGATCGTCAAACCCCCGGCGCTCGGCAGCGCGATCCGGTGTTTGCCTGCCGGTGTCACCGCATGAACCTCGAAAGACGGGTAACCCGGCCCCGCCGAGAAGAGGATCTCGCGCCCGTCGGACGTCCAGGCCACTCCCTCGATGCCCCAGAATCCGCCGACCAGAGAGGTTTTCTTTCCCGCGAGGTCCACGATGGCGACGCCGCCGCGGTCATCCCACCGTATGGGATGCTCCAGGAACGCGATCCGATCCCCCGCTCGCGAGAATCGCAGGTCGCTGAGGTACCCGCCGGTCGCGTAGAGGACCTTGCCGATCGGATACTCCAGCCGGTCCTTCCCGTCCACTTCGCGGATGATCGCGAGTCCCTCTCCGTCCGGCGACCAGTCCGCGTCGCGCACGCCCTCGAGGACCTCCCGCGGCGCCCCGCCGCCCAGCGGCATGCGGGCCAGCGTGCCCGTGAAGACGCGGTGGTGGATGTACCTGGCGCGAGCCAGGAGCGCGATCTCGCCCTTCGAGGAAACCGACAACAGCTGCGAGTCCGGCACGCCGAGCGGCCGCGGCTCCGGGTAGTTCGGGGACAGGGTGAACAGCTCGGAGCGGTTGCCCTCGCGAGCCTGACTCAGGACGACCGTGCGTCCGTCCGGCGCGAACAGCGCGCGGAAGATCGGCAGCGTTCGATAGGTGAGCGGCGCGAACTGTACGTTCTGCACGCCGCCGGCCGGTCCCGTGCGGCGCCCCGCGAAGAACGACGCGAGCGCCACGCCGAGAAGAAGCGCGAGGCCCGCCGCGATCGGCATCCACTTCGAGCGGGAACGGGGAGCCATCGACACGCCCGCCGACGAGGTCGCCGGCGCGCCGGACAATGACAATGCCTCCAGGTCGAACGCGAGATCGTGAGCCGAGTGAAAACGGCGCTCCGGGTTCTTCTCGATGCAGTGCCGCACGACGCGCTCGAGACCGGGACTGATGTTCTGGTTCGTGACGGACAGATCCGGCGGATCCTCCTTCAGGATCGCGGCCATCGTCTCGCCGGCGGAATCGGCGTGAAACGCCCGGTTCCCCGAGAGCATCTCGTAGAGGATCGCGCCGAACGAAAAGATGTCGGAGCGCGGATCGGCAGGCTTGCCCTTGATCTGTTCCGGCGACATGTAGCCGAGCGTCCCCATCACCATCCCGGGCTCGGTCGCCGCCGTCGCGGTGGGCAGGTTGGTCTGGGGCCCGGATCCGGCGTCCACCTGCGTCAGCTTGGCGAGACCGAAGTCGAGGATCTTGACGCGGCCGTCTTTCGTGACGAAGACGTTCTCCGGTTTCAGGTCGCGGTGGACGATGCCCTTGTCGTGCGCCGCCGACAGGCCGTGCGCGATCTGGAGGGCGTAGTCGATGGCCTTGCGCGGCGAGAAACGGCCGCCGGCGAGCTCCGCGCGCAGCGTCTCGCCCTCCAGGAGCTCCTGCACGACGTACGGCGCGCCGTCGTGCGTGCCCAGGTCGTAGACGGCCGTGATGTTGGGATGGTTGAGGCCGCCGGCCGCCTGCGCCTCGAGCTCGAACCGGCGCAGACGATCCGCGTCGCTCGAGAAGGTCGGCGGCAGCACCTTGATCGCGACGTCGCGCTTCAACCGCTCGTCGCGCGCGCGATACACCTCTCCCATCCCGCCGGCGCCGAGCGGCGCGAGGATCTCGTAGGGACCGAGGCGGGCGCCTGCCGCGAGGGTCAAGGCGGGGGCGAAGCGGCAACGACGCCGATGTTGGCGATCGTGTCGCCCTTCTTCATCGACGGCACCGAGCAGACGTACAGGACGATGCCGGCCTCCGGTGCGCGCGCCTCGGAGATCCGCTTGCCCACGTAGTCCGTGACGTAGCCGAGCCGCATGCCCTTCGCGACGTAGGCTCCGCGCTCGACCAGGGGATAGAAGATTCCGGTCTGCTCGCTCGCCACGGTCTTGACGGCCTCGATCCAGACCGGGTTCTCCAGCATCGCCGGGTCTCCGTCGAGCATCTCGAGCAGCCGCATGACGGAGAGCGTCCCGTCGACCAGAGCGCTGACGTCGCCCGGCTCCACCGTGCCCGCGTGCCCGGCCTCGACCGTGAGAGACGGCTTGGCGCGCGTCGCAGCCGTCGCGTCGAGGTACTTGGACGCGGCGGGATCCGCCGGCCGGTCCGCGGAGACGATGATCGTGGGAAGCCCGAAGGCCAGGACCATGCGCCGCGACATCGCGTCCTGGTTGTGGTTCCCGGTCTTGACCCAGTAGCTGTAGGGCCGGAGATCCTCGTCGAGGTCGCCGCCGTGGTAGTCGATCAGGTAGTTGCACCGCTCCACGACCTCCTTCGTGATCGCGTAGAGCGCGCGCTCGGTCTGCGTCCCATCGGCCTTGCCTGGATAGAAACGATTCATGCTCTTGCCGTCGACGGGGTTGACGTGCGGGACCTTCTGCTCGAAGGACGGGACGTTGACGAGGGGCACGACGATCACGGTGCCGGAGATCTCGGCGGGGTCGAGGTTCTCGATCAGCTCCTCGAGCGCGACGATCGACGCGTACTCCGTGCCGTGGGCGCCGGCGACGAGCGCGAGGACCGGGCCTCGCTTCTCCCCATTGACGACGACCACCGGGATGTCGAGCCCCGCGTCGGAGCCGGCCGGCACGCGAAGAACTCCCGCGGCCTTGTCGCCGCGCTCCGCGGAGGCAGTGCCGACGGTGAACGACTCCGGAGCGGCGGATCCGATCGCGGCCGCGAGGAAGCCGACGACGGCGAGCGCGACCCGATTTCTCAAGGCGTCCTCCGGGCCCGGGAGATCAGTTCACGCCGCCGGCTTCCGCCTTCGCGGATCGCGCCACCATGTGGATCTCGGTCCCGCCGCGCTCGTAGCGGACCTCGTCCATCAGCTGGTTGATGAGATAGATGCCGCGGCCGCCGGTCGAGAAGAGGTTCTGCCCCCGGATCGGGCTCGGGATCTGCGCCGGGTCGAAGCCCGGACCGGGGTCGCGCACCACGATCAGCATCCCCCGGGTGTGGTCGCACGCCACGCAGCACTGGATCTCCTTGTTCGGATCGTGGCCGCTCCCATGTTCGACCGCGTTCGCCAGCGCCTCGCGAAGGGCGAGCTCGATCTCGAACTCCTTGCCGGCGGCGCAGCCCATGGCGGTCACGATCTGCATCACCCGCTCGACGACGGGTGAGATCGCGTCGACGTGACCCGGAAGGGTCAGGTCCAGCTTGACGAGCAGGTCGGAGCTGTCGAAGTCGCAGCGCGTGAGTGGCTGATCGGACATCGCGTCCCTCCC